>NZ_LT629736.1:1312500-1968750 GCF_900104945.1 Halopseudomonas xinjiangensis
GGAACGTGCCCTTCGACGAAGCGACCCATGACGACCCCGGTATGACAGGACGCGAGATCCGTCGGCACCCTCAGCTTCTGCTTGAGTTCGATCATATCGCTGGTGACATGATCGGTCACAATGAAGCCGCTATCGGTCAGGTGGGCGATCCACGCCTTGCAGCATCCGCAATTGGGATCGCGATAGACATCGATATGCATCGATTCTGCGGCGTGCGCTGTGCTCGCCAGTAATAGCAGTGACGCCAGAAGTTTCTTCATGCAGCCCCCTTGGTTTGCCCAGAGATTAAGCTGGGCAAACGCACTCCGCAACGACTGCGTAACGCCTGGTTACAGTCAGGAAGGATTAGCGCTGCGAGTAGGCGCGGCTGGTCAACGCTTGAGAATGATGTATACGGCGTGAATGATGCCCGGAA
The DNA here is from genome assembly GCF_900104945.1 of Halopseudomonas xinjiangensis. Lineage (NCBI taxonomy): Bacteria > Pseudomonadati > Pseudomonadota > Gammaproteobacteria > Pseudomonadales > Pseudomonadaceae > Halopseudomonas > Halopseudomonas xinjiangensis. The sequence goes on from NZ_LT629736.1 coordinate 1,312,916, forward strand.
CATAGCCGAGCAGCGTCAGCAGGATGTTCAGCCAGAACGCGCCGCTGAGACCGACCTGCATGAAAACCCCGACGGGGGGCAGGATGATGGCGAAGATAAGGCGGACGATGTCCATTGTAAGCTCCTCTAGCGATGCAGATGATCTGCTTGTTGCAAGCAGGGTTACAGCTGTGACCGTCCAGAGCAGGACGTGTTCCGATCAGCTTCCTGGCCGCGAATTCAAAGCCAGAACGAGCAGCCCGGCGACGAGCCCCCAGAATGCCGAACCGATCGACCATAAGGTCATGCCGGACGCGGTGACCATGAACGTGATCAGCGCTGCTTCGCGCCGCCTTGCGTCGGCCATAGCCTGGGTGAGACCGTTGCCGATGGATCCCAGCAACGCCAGTCCCGCCACTGACATCACCAATGCCGTGGGGAGGGTCATGAACGCTGCGGTAAGCGGGCCGGCGAAGCATCCGACGATTATGGCGGCCAGGCCGAAGGTCAGGGCAGCAGGGTAACGTCGACCGGGATCTGGGTGTGCGCCTGGCCCGGTACACAGGGCCGCGCTGATGGCGGCCAGATTGACGCCATGCGAGCCGAGTGCTGCGAAGAGCATCGAAGCCAGGCCGGTCGTGGCAATCAGCGGCTGGGGTTCGACGCTGTAGCCATCAGCGCGAAGGACGGCAAGGCCCGGCAGATTCTGAGATGCCATCGCCACGACGTACAGCGGTAGGCCTATGCTGATGATCGCGCTTGCGGAGAACGCGGGAACCGTCCAGCTTGGCTGCGTCGGGACCCAGTCGATGTCGGGCATCGTCGAACCGTCAGTGAGCCAGACCAGCACGCAGCCTGTCCCGAGCGCGGCAAGAATCGCCATGGTTTGGGAGCGACGTTTGGCGAGAAAGAACGCCGCGAGCATCGACAGCACCAGAAGCGCGTCTTGCTCTGCAGCGGTGAACACGTCGCTGGCGATACGGAACAGGATCCCCGCCAACAGGGCAGCGGCAAGCGCCGAGGGTAATTGGCGTGTCAGGTGCGCCAGGTGACTGCTGAGACCAGTCAGGGTAAGCAAGAGGCCACAAGCGATGAAGGCGCCGATCGCTTCTGCGTAAGGGACCCCGGGGAGGGCGGTGATCAGGAGTGCCGCACCGGGCGTGGACCAGGCGACCACTATCGGCAGCCGGTAGCGCAAGGTCAGCGCCAAGGTGCATAGTCCCATGGCGATCGAAATGGCCCAGATCCACGACCCGACCTGGTGCTCGTCAAGTCCCGCGGCAGTGCCCGCCTGCACCATCAGGGCCAGCGAGCTGGTATAGCCTGTCATGACTGCAACCAGACCGGCGACGAAAGCCGAAACGCTGAAGTCGGCGAGGCGAACACGGGCAGGCGGGAGGGTGTTACTCATCGGTGAGACCTGTCAATCCGAGAAACCGACAGGATATGCGAACCTCGATGCGTTGCAGCGATACAGTGGCAGTAGCGCTGCAGCGCAACAGTTCGACGTCAGTTTATTTCAGCCGCCGTTCGATGCCCTTGTGAACGAGGATCTTCGCTGAAATTTCTTCGACCGAGAAATGCGTCGAGTTGATGTTCGAAATGTTCTCGCGGCGAAACAGATTCTCCACCTCTCGCACTTCGAACTCGCATTGGGCGAAGCTGGCGTAACGGCTGTTTGGCCGACGCTCGTGGCGGATACTGGCGAGTCGTTCGGCATCGATAGTCAGGCCGAACAGTTTTTCCTTGTGTTCGCGCAGCGCCGGCGGCAGCTGCAAACGTTCCATGTCTTCTTCGGTCAGCGGATAGTTGGCCGCGCGTATACCGTATTTGAGCGCCATGTACAGGCACGTTGGCGTCTTGCCGCAGCGCGACACACCGACCAGGATTACATCCGCTTCGCTGTAGTGGAGGGTACGCGCACCGTCGTCGTTATCCATGGCGAAATGTACCGCGTCGATGCGGTCTTTATAGTGCGCATTGTGCTGAATCGAGTGCGATTTACCGACGGAATAGGAAGAACCATCACCTAATTCCATTTCAAGCGGAGCAAGAAAGGTAGAAAAGATGTCTACGATGTACCCGTTGCTCGTGGCCAACACTTTTCGGATATCCGAGTTGACAACGGTGTCGAAGATGATCGGGCGAACCCCGTCCTGCTCGGCAGCCGTGTTGATTTGTTGTACCATGTCGTGCGCTTTTTCGATGGTGTCCACATAGGGACGCAGCCGCTTTGTGAACTCGATGTTCTCAAACTGGGACAACAGGCTCTGGCCGAGAGATTCGGCGGTGATGCCAGTGCCATCGGATATGAAGAAAGCGGTGCGTTTCATGCGCGTAGCCTTGAGATATGTCGTGATTGGCTGAGTGCAGCGGTATCGGGAACCCTGTCGGGCTTCACTTTCGGCATTGTGGCGCATTTGTGACATGCAGGCCAGATGGTCAGCCGGATGCGCTACTCAATTCATTGATTTACGGAGAGATCACCTTGTTAGAGTACGTAGTGTCCTTCGAACAGCTAGGTGCTGGAGACGTTGAGCGTGTAGGCGGGAAGAATGCCTCACTGGGAGAAATGATCAGCAATCTGGCCAACGCCGGGGTGTCGGTCCCGGGTGGTTTCGCCACTACAGCAGATGCCTTCCGTGAATTCCTCGAACAAAGCGGTCTGAACGACCGCATCCACACCGCTCTCGATGCACTGGACGTTGATGACGTGGCGGCTCTCGCCCGCACTGGCACCCAGATTCGTCAATGGGTCATGGAGACCGAATTTCCGGCACCGCTGGATCAGGCGATCCGCGACTCTTTCGCCAAACTCTCCGATGGTAACGATAACCTCGCTGTCGCCGTCCGTTCTTCCGCTACCGCCGAAGATCTTCCCGATGCCTCTTTCGCCGGCCAGCAGGAAACCTTCCTTAATATCCGCGGCGTCGACAACGTTATCCGCGCGGTCAAGGAGGTCTTCGCATCGCTCTTCAATGATCGCGCCATTTCCTATCGCGTGCATCAGGGCTTCGACCACAGGCTGGTAGCGCTGTCCGCGGGTATCCAGCGCATGGTGCGGTCGGAAACAGGCACTGCCGGCGTAATGTTCACGCTGGACACCGAGTCCGGATTCCGCGACGTGGTATTCATCACCGGCGCCTACGGACTTGGTGAAACCGTCGTGCAGGGCGCAGTGAATCCTGACGAGTTCTACGTCCACAAGCCCACGCTGGAAGCCGGTCGCCCGTCGATCCTGCGGCGCAATCTGGGTAGCAAGGCGATCAAGATGGTGTATGGCGAAGTGGCTTCCGCTGGCCTCTCGGTCAAGACCGTCGACGTCGATCGCGCCGATCGCGCACGCTTCTGCCTGAGCGACGAGGAAGTGGTCAACCTGGCGAAGCAGGCGCTGATCATCGAAAAGCATTACCAGCGTCCGATGGATATCGAATGGGCCAAGGACGGTGATGATGGCAAGCTATACATCGTTCAGGCTCGACCCGAGACGGTCAAAAGCCGCACCACGGGCAATGTCATGGAGCGTTACCTGCTCAAGGAAAAGGGTCAGATTCTGGTCGAAGGCCGCGCCATCGGCCAGCGTATCGGTTCGGGCAAGGTAAAGATCGTCAACGACGTTGCCGAGATGGACAAGGTGATGCCAGGCGACGTACTCGTCTCCGACATGACCGATCCGGATTGGGAACCGGTCATGAAGCGCGCCAGCGCCATCGTGACCAATCGCGGCGGCCGTACATGTCACGCGGCGATCATCGCTCGCGAGCTGGGCATCCCTGCTGTGGTCGGCTGCGGCAACGCTACCAGCGAACTCAAGGATGGCCAGGAAGTGACCGTGTCCTGCGCCGAAGGCGATACCGGTTTGATCTATGCCGGTCAGCTGTCTTTCGACGTGCGCAAGAACAGCGTCGACGCCATGCCGGAGTTGCCGTTCAAGATCATGATGAACGTGGGCAACCCTGATCGTGCTTTCGATTTCGCCAACCTGCCCAACGAAGGCGTCGGCCTGGCACGTCTGGAATTCATCATCAACCGGATGATCGGCGTGCATCCGAAAGCGCTGCTGAACTTCGAAAGCCTGCCTGACGATGTGAAGGACAGCGTGCAGAAGCGTATCGCCGGGTACGCCAGCCCGGTTGATTTCTACGTCGACAAACTGGTCGAAGGTGTCAGCACGTTGGCTGCGGCTTTCTGGCCAAAGAAGGTCATCGTGCGCCTGTCGGACTTCAAGTCCAACGAGTACGCCAACCTGATCGGCGGCCGGCTGTACGAGCCCGAGGAAGAGAACCCCATGCTGGGTTTCCGTGGTGCTTCGCGCTACATCAGCGAATCCTTCCGCGACTGCTTCGAACTCGAATGCCGTGCGATGAAGCGGGTGCGCGACGAGATGGGACTGACCAATGTCGAAATCATGGTGCCTTTCGTACGCACCGTGGGCGAGGCGGCTCAGGTTGTCGAGTTGCTGGGCGAGAACGGTCTGAAGCGCGGTGACAACGGCCTGCGGTTGATCATGATGTGCGAGTTGCCAGCGAACGCGCTACTCGCCGACGAGTTCCTTGAGCACTTCGATGGCTTTTCCATCGGCTCGAACGACCTGACCCAGCTGACGCTTGGGCTGGACCGCGATTCTGGGATCATCGCGCACCTGTTCGACGAGCGTAATGCCGCAGTCAAGAAGCTGTTGTCAAACGCGATCAGTGCCTGCCGGAAGGCCGACAAGTACATCGGCATTTGCGGTCAGGGTCCTTCCGATCATCCGGACCTGGCGAAATGGCTGATGGAGCAGGGCATCGAAAGCGTATCGCTCAATCCTGATTCGGTGATGGATACCTGGTTCTTCCTCGCGGAAAACAACGTCTGAACTGACTCAAGGAGAAAGCCATGCATTACGTCACGCCCGATCTGTGCGACGCCTATCCCGACGTTCTGGTCGTCGAGCCGATGTTCAGCAATTTCGGCGGCCACGACTCGTTCGGCGGGCAGATTGTTACCGTCAAATGCTTCGAAGATAATTCCGTGGTCAAGGAGCAGGTCGACGAGGACGGTACCGGAAAGGTTATGGTCGTCGACGGTGGTGGCTCGCTGCGCCGCGCGCTTCTAGGCGACATGCTTGCCGAGAAAGCCGCCAGAAACGGCTGGGAAGGCATCATAGTTTACGGTTGTGTGCGTGACGTGGATGTCCTTGTGCAGACTCCGCTAGGGATTCAGGCGCTGGCCAGCCATCCGATGAAGACCGACAAGCGCGGAATCGGTGATTTGAACATGCCGGTGACGTTCGCCGGCGTGACCTTCCGCCCCGGTGAATTCGTGTATGCCGATAACAACGGCATTATCGTGTCACCAACCGCGCTCTCCATGCCGGAGTAATCCCCGGACCAGATCTCCAATCGCAGGAAACCGAAACCGGACGATGGTGACATCGCCCGGTTTCGGTGCGTCTGTCAGTAGTATCCATTAGAGGAGGCGGCAAACGTGAGCGATCCATTGGAAGATCGGTTGCGCAGTTTGATGCGCGCGGACCAGCAGAATGTTGGGCAAGACGATCAGCGTCTCGAGCGGGTGCTACACAAGGCCCACGTACGCGGCGGTGTGCTCGATCTATTGACGCTATTTTCCCGCTGGGGTGTGGTGCTTTCCGAAGCGGGAACGCATCACTCGCGGAATTCGCTCGGCAGAAACGCGAGCGAAGACGAAACAGCAACGACTACAGAGAGGAAGGACTGATCATGGAACTGGATACCTGGAGTCAAAGTTTCGTCGCAGCCATGACTACCATGTGGACCAAAGTCGCTTCGTTCATACCAGACTTGGTCGCGGCTATCGTCATTGTCATTCTTGGCTTTTTGGTGGCGAAGCTGATTGATGCGGTGTTGAGCAAGGGCCTGGCCAAACTGGGCATGGACAGGTTGCTGGCCGGGGTAGGGGTGAGCAAGCTTCTGGCGCGTAGCGGTATAACCAGCTCGCCCTCGGCATTGATAGGCAAGGTGGTTTACTGGTTCATCGTTCTGACTTTCCTGATTTCGGCTGCGGAATCGCTGGGGCTGGCCCGTGTGTCGTCCACGCTCGATGCCTTCGTACTCTATCTGCCCAAGGTGTTTGGTGCGGCGCTGATCCTCGTGGCGGGCCTGTTGCTCTCGCACTTCGCCAATGGCGTAGTGCGTGGTGCCGGCGAAAGCATTGGTATTGATTATGCTGCTGGGCTGGGTCGCCTGGCGCAGGGCCTGCTGGTCATCATCACGGCTTCGTTGGTTATCGGTCAATTACAGATCGAAACGGAGCTGCTCAACACGGTAGTGGCAATTGTGCTCATCTCGTTCGGAGCCGCAGCAGCGCTCGCCCTCGGACTCGGTAGCAGATCGGTCGTTACGCAGATTCTCGCCGGCATTTACGTACGCGAGCTGTACGAGGTCGGCGATCGCATTCACGTTGGCGATGCCGAAGGTGTAATCGATGAAATCGGGACGGTCAAAACCTCGCTAGTGGATGATGAAGGGCGCGTCGTGTCGATTCCCAATACGAGCTTGCTCGACCAGCGCGTTTCGCGTTGATTCGTTAACCCTGATGTCGGCGATCCGTTTTGACTAGCCATAGCGTCCCCCGGACACGGTATACCCCGGCAGATTTGTCGGATGAAGAACTCGCCACGCGGGCAGCGGGAGAGCTGTTTCACACCACTGTCGCCTACGAGGAGCTTATGCGGCGGTACCAGCGCACACTTTTCAATGTTTGCGCCCGTTACCTAGGGAACGAAAGAGACGCTGACGATGTCTGTCAGGAAGTAATGCTCAAGGTTTTACATGGCCTTAAGCAGTTCGAAGGCAAGGCAAAGTTCAAAACATGGTTGTATAGCATCACCTATAATGAGTGCATCACTCAGTACAGGAAGGAGAAGCGCAAAAAACGGCTTTTCGATGCACTTAGTCTGGAATCGCAGGAAGAGGCTCAAGAACCGGAAGAGCCACTCACCTCCCGCGGTGGGCTAGATCGGTGGCTGGTCCATGTAAATCCGGTGGATCGCGAGATACTCGTGTTGCGCTTCGTCGCGGAGCTCGAGTTCCAAGAGATCGCCGATATCATGCGCATGGGACTGAGTGCGACCAAGATGCGTTACAAGCGGGCGTTGGAAAAGTTGCGAAAGCATATAGACGCGCCTCTTTAGAAGCGTTCGGTATTGAGATTGTTATATTTCTGTTATACTCGCTTCGTGTTTTGCGCAAACCTAAACATCCTAATGGATTAAACGGGGATTGAATGATGAATTTGAAGAATACTGTTGGTCTCGTTGTTGGCGCAGTCATTTCGGCTTCTGCCCTGCCCGCGATGGCGCAATACGGCATGGGTGGCGGCGAAGTGAGCCGTGCAGGTTCCGTGGAAGCGGAAGCCTTTGCACAGCGCTACTTCACCGACGACAGCGTTCATGATCTGAGCCACGGCACGCTGGTCGGCGGTGGTTTGGGCTATTTTCTCTCGGATGATGTTTCGTTGAACCTGGGTTTGGGCACATACCGCAACCTGGATAGCGACGTCACTGGCGAAGACATCGATGGCCGCCTGGCTACGTTGAAAGCCGTTTATCATTTTGGCGAAGGCGCTGTACGCCCCTATCTGTCTGGTGGTGTAGGCCATCAGGAACTCGATCAGTGGGATCGTGACGGTCGTGACAAGACCACCATGCTCACCGCCGGTGCGGGTGTCAAAAACTACCTGAACGAAAACTTCTTCGTTCGCGCCGGCGTTGACGTGCTCTACGGTCTCGACCACTCCAATACCGAGTGGATGGCAGGCGTAGGTCTCGGCCTGAATTTCGGCAGCAGCACTGCTCAGGTTGCCCAAGCCGCGCCGACACCGGCTCCGGCCCCTGCGCCTGCACCGGCTCCTGAGCCGGAAATGCAGAACGTTCGCGTTGAGCTTGACGTGAAGTTCGATTTCGACAAGGCAACGATCCGTCCTGAGTTCCGCGACGATATCCGTAGCCTCGCCGAGTTCATGAAGAGCTACCCGTCTGTATCGACTACCGTTGAAGGTCACACTGACTCCGTTGGTAGCGAACAGTACAACCAGCGTCTGTCCAAAGAGCGTGCTCAGTCGGTCCGCCAGGCTCTGATCGACGAAGGCGTTGATGGTTCGCGTCTGGAAGCAGTTGGTCATGGCGAATCCCGCCCGATCGCTGACAACAGCACCGAGGAAGGCCGTCAGATGAACCGCCGCGTTGAAGCTGATGTTGAAACGCAGGTAGAGGTTCGCTAATAGCGCACCTACCCTGAAAAAAACCCGGTCATTGACCGGGTTTTTTTATGCCTGGGTGTTAACCGACACTGGCTACGTAGTTGACCCCCGGGAAGCGCAATCGGAAATCCTCCGGCATGGGAGCGACACGAGACGTAGTAAAGTCGTAGAACACGAAGCCTGATTTTGCCAAGGCAACCAGCTCGCCGCCTACTGCCTTGGTGATCCGGAAGATGATGTCTCCGCCATACTTGTTCAAATCCATAAGACCAACTTCAAAGATCAGTGGATCGCGCGCGAAGGCCTCACGTTTGTAAGTGGTCGCCAGGTCTGTAACGATGATGCCAGTGTCGTTCTCGCTGACTTCTTCGATTCCGAACTGGTAGAGAAACCGAGCGCGTGCTTCCGAGATCATCGAGATCATGGAATCGTTGGCCAGATGCTTGCCGGCATTGATGTCGGTAATCCGGACAGTCAGTTGCGTAGTGAAGTAGAACTGGTCTTCGGGAAATTCGAGGTGGAGGCGGGCCATACTTCTAACCTGATTTGAATACGAAAGCGAAGCTCGCCGCAGCGAGGAGATAAATTCGAGCGCGCATTCTACGCGACCTGACGCCGCTGTGCAGCCAAAGCGGCAATAAAAAAGGCCACCCGAAGGTGGCCTTTCAGCTCCGGGATTACTCCCGGGAACCAGTCCTTAGAACTGGTTCATGGTGTTGTCAGCACCGCCTGCTTTCAGCGCGGCTTCACCAGCAAAGTATTCCTTGTGGTTGTCGCCGATGTCGGAACCAGCCATGTTCTGGTGCTTGACGCACGCGATACCCTGGCGGATTTCCTGACGCTGAACGCCCTTGACGTAGGCCAGCATACCTTCTTCTGCGAAGTAACCTTTTGCCAGGTTGTCGGTAGACAGCGCAGCAGTGTGGTACGTGGGCAGAGTGATCAGGTGGTGGAAGATACCCGCTTCGCGAGCAGCGTCCTTCTGGAAGGTACGGATCTTCTCGTCAGCCAGCTGGGCCAGTTCGGTTTCGTCGTACTCGACGCTCATCAGCTTGGCGCGATCGTACTGGGAAACGTCCTTGCCTTCCTGCTGCATGGCATCGAATACCTGCTGGCGGAAGTTCAGAGTCCAGTTGAACGACGGGCTGTTGTTGTAAACCAGCTTGGCGTCCGGCACGACTTCGCGGATCTTGTTGACCATCTCTGCGATCTGACCAACATGCGGCTTCTCGGTTTCGATCCACAGCAGGTCGGCACCGTTTTGCAGGGAAGTGATGCAGTCCAGAACCACGCGCTCTACACCAGTGTCCTTGCGGAACTGGAACAGGCCGGAGGCCAGGCGCTTGGGCTTGAGCAGCTTGCCGTTTGCCTTGATGACCACGTCGCCGTTGTCGATGTCAGAAGCATTCTCGATGTAGTCGCCATCGAGGAAGCTGTTGTACTGGTCGCCCAGGTCGCCCGGCTCGTTGGTAACAGCGATAGCCTTGGTCAGGCCGGCGCCCAGGGAGTCGGTACGGGCAACGATGACGCCGTCGTCAACACCCAGCTCGAGGAACGCGTAACGCACAGCGTTGATCTTGGCCAGGAAGTCGGAGTGCGGAACGGTTACCTTGCCATCCTGGTGACCGCACTGCTTCTCGTCGGAAACCTGGTTTTCGATCTGAATACAGGCGGCGCCTGCTTCAATCATCTTCTTGGCCAGCAGGTAGGTTGCTTCCGGGTTACCGAAGCCAGCGTCGATGTCGGCGATGATCGGCACAACGTGAGTTTCGTAGTTGTCGATCTTGGCCTGAATTTCAGCTTCCTTCGACTTGTCGCCAGCTTTGCGGGCGGCGTCCAGGTCGAGGAACAGCAGGTCCAGTTCACGAGCGTCAGCCTGACGCAGGAAGGTGTACAGCTCTTCGATCAGGTCGGCAACGGAAGTCTTCTCGTGCATGGACTGGTCAGGCAGCGGACCGAATTCGGAACGCAGCGCAGCAACCATCCAGCCGGACAGATACAGGTAACGCTTGTTGGTAGTCTTCAGGTGCTTCTTGATGGAGATCAGCTTCTGCTGACCGATGAAGCCGTGCCAGCAACCCAGCGACTGGGTGTAAGCGCTGGTGTCGGCGTCGTATTCGGCCATGTCCTTGCGCATGATGGCGGCGGTGTACTTCGCGATGTCCAGACCGGTCTTGAAGCGGTTCTGGATACGCATGCGAGCAGCGTATTCCGGGTTGATTGCGCTCCAGGTGCTACCAGCGGCTTCTTTCAGCGCGGCAACAGCCTTGATCTCATTTTCGTAAGCTGACATGGTCAATCCTTCAAGTTTGCGATTGGTTCTGCACGATTGCGACCTTGAACCCGCCGGTGCGCCGTGTGAGACAGCGAAAGGCTAAAAAGGTTGCGCGGATGAAGGTGACACGGAGGAGGGGGGATAAAAAGACGAACAGAGTGGATGACGTGTGTCTGCAGTGAAGCCGCGCGAGCAGGTTCGACAGCAAATACTGATCCGTCACTCAGGCTGATACGTTTGAATCGCTTCCCCGTCCCTCAGGACAACTTCGTTCCAGTCGCAACCTCGTCAATCTGCCTTGTGGGCTGTCAGGACACGAATCGTTCCGGTGGTTGGGGAGACGATTCGAAGCACCTCTTTCGAGGGCTCTGGCTAGCGGGAGCGACGCAATAATGGGACCAAAGCGAGGAGAAGTCAATCTGCATGTAGTGTTTTTCTCGTCGCACTACACGCCTAATCGAGGCGTTCGACCTTGAGCCGAAGGCTGCTCTGGTTAGTGCCGCGCGTCGAGATTCGCTTGCCGATGCCGGTGTCGTTAATGGATTCGGAGTCGTCGATGCCCGCGACCGTCACCCATTCCCCAAGCGGGGCAGTGACAACCGTGTCGGCGCGCTGGATGTCGATAATTCGATTATCGCTTCGATTGACACGGTCATTGTTGGCGTTCAGATAGATCGTGGCCAGGTTGCCGTTGATTCGAACCGTAGCGTAAAAACCCTCTGCCACGTCACGATATTCGGTCTGTTGCAAGACTTGCCCGTAGGCGTTCGAGGTGGTCGTGGTGACAGGTACGCTACTGCCGCGCTGGATCATCACCGGGTACCCTTCGTTGGCGGTTATCTGCCGCACCCCGTCGGTAGCACCCCGCGTCTCTCGACGGATGATCCGTGTCTGGTTGCCGTTGCGGCTGTCGCCTGTGGTGACCTCGACACCCCCGCCTGCGATGCGGCCATTCACCTGATAGCCGCGTTGTGTCTGGTCAATCGCTTCGGTATTCGCCACGCTGATTCGTAGACGACTCGGTTGCTGATCAAGCGTCGAGATGGCTTCACGGATGGTGGTAATCCGGTTCGGCTCCGCACGCAGGATCAGCTGGTTGCCGTAAGCGGATATTCGCTCATCCTCGCTCAGTATCGGCTCAATCGCGGGGAGGAGCGACTCGGCCAGGGTATGGTTCAGTGAAATCACTTCGGTAGTCGGGGCGGCCTGGAGACCTGAAGCAAATAGCCAGGCAGCCAATACGCATCCAGCGGTTGGTGTTTTCATAACAGGAATCTCCTTAAGGCCGGATCGCTTTGGCTGCTCGCCCAAAGCTCTTCGAAACTTCCTTTCCAGCGGCGAACCTGGTCCGGGCTCTGGTAGCGAACGAAGCCTTTGCGCGTTTGGCGCTGGGGCAACATCAGAATTCCTTGGTTATCTGCCAGGAGATAAACCTGCGGCTCGCGCGGCAGGTGTGGATGAATGCGTCGGATCTCGCACATGCTGGGGAAGCGTTGAGCGAACTTGGCGAGACTATGGCCAAGGGCAAAATCTTTCGGTACGTCCTGCAGCAATACCCGGATCCGGGACTTCGGCTGTGCAAGCACCATCTGTTCGCAGCTGTCGATGAAGTAGCGTTGGCTGAATAACCAACCCGCCTGGTCAGCAGCGTGTACCGCCAAGTTGCGGCGGGTCTGCTGTGTCATGTGGCAGGCATGAACGCGCAGGTCGTATTCGTCGCATTCGATGATGCTTCGGCCTTCGCCTAGACGATGGGACAGGTCGGCGACGAACCGTTGGCGCGGCGGCTCTTCGGGATTGTGTATGGCGAAGCGGCCTGGCGAAGCGAAGTCGATTGGAGGTAGGGTTGCGTCGTCAACCTCCCAGACCATGGCGCAGTGTGGTATGCCCGCCTCAAGGTATTCTTCGCCTTTCGCCTGGTAGCCCAGTCGACGATAGAAATCCAGAGCGTAGGTCTGCGCCGACAGCAGCAGGCGCCTGTGCCCCAGCGTGCGCGCATGACTCATCACTTCGCGCATGAGCAGTTCGCCCAGTCCGAGTCCCCGATACTGGCGGAGGATGGCGACTCGGCCGATGTGCCCGTCAGGTAGAAGCCTGGCGGTGCCGGCAGCCTCGCCGGTGCGCACCAGCAGAAAATGCACCGCCCGTGCGTCGTCGGCGTCCCATTCCAGTTCTGGAGCAATGTTTTGTTCATCGATGAACACCGTGTGACGAATGCTGCGTAGTGCCTCGCAGGTTGCCCAGGCGACCACCTGAACCAGTGTTTCAGCCATCATCGTCTTCCAGTAACAGGTCTCCCTTGGCAAACAGCTGTTCGATCAATGTCCAGCCGTCCTCGTTGTCATGCCATGCCAGCAGCGCTTCAGGATCGAGATAATCTTCATTGCAGATTAGTTGAGCGAGAGGCAACAGGGAAGCCGACAACAGGCAGTGTTCCCCGCTAGCAAACAGAATCAGGTCGTCACCCGCTTCGAGCCGGTATGCCAGCCGCGCGCTGGGGTTGCGCACCAGCGCGTGGCCATCCTGAACCGCTTCCAGCAACTCGTCGGACTCGACCGGCTGGGCCTGGACCATTTCAGGATACTTGGGCTCGGTCATGAAGCGGCCAAACCACACGGCGAGCGCCGCGCGATCATCGACCAGTTCCAGAACGGTGTCACGCAACCGGTCGACAGTAGCGTCGTCGATCGCAGCAGCATCGGTAGGGGCATCCATCCCCGCGTCGCTATAGCGTTCCTGGTCGCTCATGTACTGACCGAGGAAGTCGGTGAAATGCGCAAGAATGTCCTGGTGACTGGGGGCGCGAAAGCCGATCGAGTACGTCATGCATTCGTCTTCGGCAACACCGTAGTGCGCGAGGCCAGGCGGCAGATAGAGCATGTCTCCCGGCTCCAGAACCCATTCGTCTCGCTGATCGAAGTTGGCCAGGATGCGCAGGTCCGGGTGATCCAGCATGGCGGTGTCTGCCGAGCAGTATTGTCCCACCTTCCAGCGTCGACGCCCGTGCCCCTGGAGCAGGAACACATCATAGTTATCGTAGTGCGGACCCACGCTGCCGCCAGGGGAGGCGTAGCTGATCATGACGTCATCCAGCCGCCAGCGGGGTAAAAATCCGAACGCCTTGAGCAGCTCGCCGACCTCAGGTACGAATTGGTCTACGGCCTGCACCAGCAATGTCCAGTCTCGTTCAGGCAGAGTTTTGAAGTCATCCTCGCTGAACGGGCCACGGCGTAGTTCCCACGGCTGCTGGCCGTGCTCCAGGACGATCCGTGACTCGACTTCGTCCTCCAGCGAGAGGCCTGCGAGCTCGTCGGGCGATAACGGATTTTCGAACTCAGGGAATGCCTGCCTGATCAGCAACGGCTTTTTCTGCCAGTACTCACGGAGGAACTGGTCGGCCGATAGGCCCCCAAGCGCGGATGGAGTAGAAGTGGTCATGGCATACCTCGATGGGAGTTCGGTTGGCTTCAACAAAAACGGCGACGTCCTGCAACGTCGCCGTATGGCCTCGCGTAGATTCGCAGGGCTATCAGATGCGGCGAGCCTGGTCGGTAGCATTACCGATGTAACTGGCCGGGGTGAGCGCCTTCAACTCACGCTTGGCATCTTCTGGGATTTCCAGGGCGTCGACAAAGGCCAGCAGGGCGTCCGGGGTAATACCTTTGCCGCGGGTCAGCTCCTTGAGCTTCTCATAGGCTTGAGGCACCGCATAGCGGCGCATCACGGTCTGGATGGGTTCGGCTAGTACTTCCCAGCAGTTGTCCAGATCCTCAGCAATACGTTGAGCATTCAGCTCCAACTTGCTGATTCCCTTGAGAGTGGACTCGTATGCGATCACGCTATGAGCGAAGCCGACGCCCAGATTACGCAGCACCGTGGAGTCGGTAAGATCGCGCTGCCAGCGCGAGATCGGCAGCTTGGAGGCCAGATGCTGCATGATTGCGTTGGCGATGCCGAGGTTGCCCTCCGAGTTCTCGAAATCGATCGGATTGACCTTGTGCGGCATCGTAGACGAACCGATTTCTCCGGCGACGGTTCTCTGCTTGAAGTAACCAAGCGAAATGTAACCCCACACGTCACGATCGAAGTCGATCAGGATGGTGTTGAAACGCGCGACAGCATCGAATAGCTCGGCAATGTAGTCGTGAGGCTCGATCTGAGTGGTGTAGGGATTGAACGCTAGTCCGAGGGTCCCTTCGATGAACTGTCGCGCGTTGGCCTCCCAATCCACATCCGGATACGCGGAGAGGTGTGCGTTGTAGTTGCCCACGGCGCCGTTGATCTTGCCCAACAGAGGGATGGTTGCGATCTGCTGGATCTGGCGTTCCAGTCGGTAGACCACATTGGCCATCTCCTTGCCCAACGTAGTGGGGGAGGCTGGCTGACCGTGCGTACGGGAGAGCATGGGTACGTCCGCATGCTTTACCGCGAGCTCACGGATGCCGTCGGCAATGCGCTGCATCAGCGGCACCAGCACCTCGTCCCGCCCGCTGCGCAGCATCAACGCATGCGACAGGTTGTTAATGTCTTCAGATGTGCAGGCGAAGTGAATGAACTCGTTTACAGCATTCAGCTCGTCCATGCCGGCGACCTGCTCCTTGAGCAGGTATTCAACCGCCTTGACGTCATGATTGGTGGTGCGCTCGATCTCCTTGATACGTTCGGCCCACTCCAGCTTGAAGTCCTCGGCCAGCGTGTCGAGCAGCTTGTTGGCCTGCTCAGAGAGCGGCTGCACTTCGGGGACGCCAGGATGGGCGGCCAGACATTGCAGCCACCGGACCTCCACCTGCACGCGGAAACGAATCAGGCCGTATTCACTGAAAATGCTGCGCAGGCTGGCGGTCTTGCTACCGTATCGACCGTCAACCGGGGAGACGGCAGTCAGGGAGGTGAGTTGCATAAGAGGGTCTCGTCAATGTGCTGGCAGAAAGGGGCCAAATCATACATCAGTTCGTGCTTTTTTTGGCCGGCTCGCTGGCATGGTCATGCTGATTAGTGTCGAGGCGAAGATCAAACCAGCGCCCATCCAGGAGGATAAACCGGGCATCTCATTCCAAAGCAGCCAGGCGAACAGTCCCGAGAAAACGATCGCCAGATAGCTTAGCGGCCCGATCTTGCCAGGTGGCGCCAGCGCATAGGCCTTGGACATGACCAGCTGGCTGGTGGTGGCGACCAGGCCGACTGCGAGCAGCAACCCGAGCTCGCGCACACTCAACGGCTGCCAGGCCCAGAGGAGCGGGATTGACGAGAGCAGCGCGGAAAAGGTCGAAAAATAGAAGACGATGCGACTAGCCGGTTCACTATTGCTCATTGCCCGAATAGACACGAAAGCACAGGCAGCCAGCAGACTGGCGCCGACGCCCGCCAGCGCCTTGGCCTCGAACAATGCGCCCGTGGGCTTGGCTACCAGCAGAACGCCGACGAAGCCAAGCAGCACCATGGACATCATCCGGGTGGTCAACGACTCTTTCAGCCACCACCAGGCGAGAACCGGAGTGAAGACCGGTGCTGCGTAGGTGAACACCATAGCGTCGGCCAGGGGTAGATGGGCGATAGCGTAAAAGAAACAATACATCGCCCCAAGACCGTAGAACGTTCGCAGGAAATGGTTGGTCAGGCGCTTGGTGCGGAAAGGACCGAATCCGCGGTAGGCGATCATCGGCAGGAAGAAGAACACCCCGACCAGATTGCGGAAGAACACCACGGTTTCGTTATTGACGGTCTCGGACACCTCGCGGATCAGCACGCCCATTATCGCGAACAGCAGAGCCGAGGTGGCGAGCAGCGCAGCGCCGCGTCGCGGTTGGTCCAGCCGTACCGCCTCAACCATAGCCGATGTTCCGCACCGCATCGAGAAGCTTGCGGCGCGAAACCAGCATCTGCCAGCGGTGCCCTCCCAGCTGTCGCCACAGGCGCGCGGAGCGGATCCCGGCCAGGAGTAGAGCGCGGATGCGGTTGGCGTTGTCCGGTTGTTGCAGGTGACGCATGTCGCCGTGTACCTGGATGCGCAGCCGAAGCGTGCTCAACGTGTCCTGATAGGTGCTGCCGAGGCCTGCCATGACGTTGTCGTGCAGCAGGCCGAAATGTTCGGTTTGCTTCTCGACCTGATCGAGGCGTTGCCCCAGCACGGTAAGCATGTCGTCACGCTTGGCCAGCTGCCGCTCGAGCGCGAGCAGGTTCATGACATAGCGCAGCGCTTCACGCTGCAGCGCTGCGGTGTCCCGTTCGAGCATGGCCTCGAGCGCCATCAGTCCCTGGCGCAGGGGGAGAAAAGAGCCACCATAGATCTGCTTTACGTCGTCCGGGTTGCGCTCGAAGATGCTGCGAACCAGGCAATGGACCGAGCCCTCGACGTATTGCCCGCTGCGAGCGAGCTTGTCGACCTGAAGAGCCGCCTCGAATACCGCGCCCAGCGCAACGACCTGTTCCTCTGTGGGGGTCAAGCTGCATGCTCCGTAGCGTTGCTGAGGGCGGACTCGATCACGCCGCCTCCCAGGCAGATTTCACCAAGGTAAAGCACCACCGACTGTCCCGGCGTGACAGCTCGCTGAGGCTCGTCGAAGCGCACCAGGAAGCCGCTCTCGGTGCGCTCCAGCGTGCACGCCTGGTCGGGCTGCCGGTAGCGAACCTTGGCCGTCAGCCGAAGTGGCAACGTCTCCTGCACCGGATTGACCCAGAAGATATCCGATACCTCCAATGCGTCGGCAAACAGGCAGGGGTGCGCGTTGCCCTGGCCGACCACGAGCACGTTGCGTTCCAGATCCTTGCGCAGCACGTACCATGGCTCGTCGCTGGCGTTCTGCATGCCACCGATGCCGAGACCCTGTCGCTGTCCGATGGTGTGGTACATCAAGCCATGATGACGGCCGATGACTTCGCCTTCGGTGGTTTCGATGTCGCCCGGCTGTGCGGGAAGATACTGCTTGAGAAAGTCGCTGAAGCGGCGCTCGCCAATGAAACAGATCCCGGTGGAGTCCTTTTTGCGCGCAGTTGCCAGCTGATATTTCTCAGCGATCCGGCGGACTTCGGGCTTCTCGAGCTCACCCACGGGAAACAATGTGCGGGCGATCTGTTCGCCGGCGACAGCATGCAGAAAATAGCTCTGATCCTTGTTGTTATCCACGCCGCGCAGCAGCAATGTTGCCCCGTCGCGATCCGCGCGACGCACGTAGTGGCCAGTGGCGATGAGATCCGCCCCGAGCATGACCGCGTAATCAAGGAAGGCTTTGAACTTTATTTCCCGGTTGCAGAGGATGTCCGGGTTGGGCGTGCGACCGGCCTTGTACTCCGCCAGAAAATGCTCGAAGACGTTATCCCAGTATTCGGCGGCGAAATTGGCAGTGTGCAGCTTGATGCCCAGCCTGTCGGAGACCGCTTGCGCATCGGCCAGGTCTTCCTTGGCGGTGCAGTACTCGGTGCCGTCATCCTCGTCCCAGTTCTTCATGAACAGGCCTTCGACCTGATAGCCCTGTTCCAGGAGCAAGGCCGCCGAAACCGAAGAATCGACACCGCCTGACATGCCGACGATGATCCGTGTCTCGGCGGGCTGCTTGGATGGTGAAAAAGTCATTTCAGCGAATCAAGTCCAGTGAATAAAGTGGTTTGTTCAGGTAATCCTGGATGCAACCCAGTACCAGCGGGCTACGCAGATCAGCGTGGCGCTGCTCGATTTCCTGCGGCGTCATCCAGAGGGCACGCAGGATGCCATCGTCGAGCTTGCGGCCGTCTTGGATCGACAGGGCACGAGCGTGGAAACAGGTGCGCTGGTAGGTAGTGCCGTTGTCCGCCTTGAACAGGTACAGCCCTACGAGCCCCGTAATTTCAACATGCCAGGCGGTTTCTTCCAGCACCTCACGGCGCGCAGCCTCGATAAGACTTTCGTCGGCTTCCAGATGACCGGCGGGTTGATTTAAAACGATGCGGTTGTCGCGGTATTCTTCAACCATCAGGAAGCGACCAGCATCTTCCACGATGGTTGCCACGGTTACGTGCGGTAGAAATCGCATTGAGAGTGGCTCCCCATCAAGTGGCATAGAGTAGCGCAAAACCTGCCTGCGGGTGAACCGGACAGGCGTAGCGCCGGCAGGCTGGATTTGATCGAAAAACGCGCTAGGATGCTCGTATTACCGTATGTAGTGGATTATGTAGTGAGACTACATAATTCATAGCCTTGGGCTTGTCTGTCGCAATCAAGACAATTAAAGCAAAGGCTTGAAAAAACATGCCTCGGTCCTGAGCGCAAAAACACGTGACAACGTGTAGGAAAACTACAACAATACGGCCACCAACACATCCGTATTCGCGGGCTTCGGTTACCCCCGAGGCCAGTACGACAACGACAACACAACGGAGTCAAACATGGGATACCAAAAGATCCAGGTGCCGGCTAGCGGCGACAAAATTACCGTAAATGCCGACCTGACCCTGAACGTGCCGGAAAACCCGGTCATCCCGTACATCGAAGGTGACGGGATCGGCGTGGACATTTCTCCGGTCATGATCGATGTGGTCGATGCGGCTGTGGAAAAAGCCTACGGCGGCAAGCGCAAGATCTCCTGGATGGAAGTATTCGCGGGCGAAAAGGCAACTCAGGTGTATGACCAGGACACCTGGCTGCCTGAAGAAACGCTGCACGCTGTGAAGGATTACGTCGTATCGATCAAAGGGCCTCTGA
Source organism: Halopseudomonas xinjiangensis (assembly GCF_900104945.1). Classification (NCBI taxonomy): domain Bacteria; kingdom Pseudomonadati; phylum Pseudomonadota; class Gammaproteobacteria; order Pseudomonadales; family Pseudomonadaceae; genus Halopseudomonas; species Halopseudomonas xinjiangensis. The sequence continues at coordinate 1,332,067 of NZ_LT629736.1, forward strand.
CTACTCCAGTAGGTGGCGGCATTCGTTCGTTGAACGTTGCGCTGCGTCAACAGCTCGATCTGTACGTCTGCCAGCGTCCGGTTCGCTGGTTTGAAGGTGTTCCGAGCCCGGTCAAGAAGCCTGGCGACGTGGACATGGTCATCTTCCGTGAGAACTCTGAAGACATTTACGCTGGTGTCGAATGGAAAGCCGGCACAGCTGAGGCGGAAAAGGTCATCAAATTCCTCACCGAGGAAATGGGTGTTACCAAGATCCGCTTTACCGATATGTGCGGCATCGGCATCAAGCCGGTTTCCGAAGCTGGTACCAAGCGCCTGGTTCGCAAAGCTCTGCAGTACGCAGTGGATAACGATCGTGATTCGGTGACCCTGGTACACAAGGGCAACATCATGAAATTTACCGAAGGTGCGTTCAAGGACTGGGGCTATGAGATCGCCCGTGACGAGTTCGGCGCCGAGCTGCTCGACGGTGGTCCGTGGATGCAGTTCAAGAACCCGACAACCGGCAAGAACATTGTGGTGAAAGACGTCATCGCCGACGCCATGCTGCAGCAGATCCTGCTGCGTCCCGCCGAGTACGATGTGATCGCCACGCTGAACCTCAACGGCGATTATCTTTCGGACGCGCTGGCGGCAGAAGTAGGCGGCATCGGTATTGCTCCCGGTGCCAACCTGTCCGATTCGGTCGCCATGTTCGAGGCAACCCACGGCACCGCCCCGAAGTATGCAGGTCAAGACAAGGTCAACCCGGGCTCGCTGATCCTGTCCGCTGAAATGATGCTGCGCCATATGGGTTGGGTCGAGGCGGCAGATCTCATCATCAACGGCGTGAACGGCGCGATTGCCAACAAGACCGTGACCTATGACTTCGAGCGCCTGATGGATGGCGCTAAGCTGCGCAAGTGCTCGGAGTTCGGCCAGGACATCATCGCCAGCATGAGCTGAGCAGCGATGTCAGGGTACGAAATGAAGCCGGCATAAGCCGGCTTCATTTGTTTTGGTGGGGCAGCAGTCGAAGCAAGAGATGTCCGCGGTTACTGAGCGGTCATCGCCTCCTCGCGGCTTGGGGACACGACGCTGGACTCGGCAGCCTGAATATTCACGGCATGCAGACCCTTCGGCCCCTGGATGATGTCGAACTGCACGGGCTGGCCAGCCTTGAGCGTTCGGTAACCATCCATCTGGATTGCCGAGTAGTGGGCAAAAAGGTCTTCACTGCGTCCATCTGCTACGATGAAACCGTAGCCTTTGGCGTTATTGAACCATTTGACCTTACCATTCTCCATTACAACATCCTCTGCTTATCCATGAAGGGTTTACCGAAAGTGGCTGCATGTCCGGACGTAAAACAGCATAGCCGACCTGTCATGCATCATTTACACTTTTTAACATTGAATCACCGTAAGTCAAGTTGACCTCTGGCAAGCTGTGTACCAGTACGCAGTTTCCTGACAGGATGACTCCACATACCCTGCGACAAGCGAAGCTTGAAATGTTTCCAAAGATGAGAATTCTACTAACCTCGAATCAGGGGCCAGATGAGCCCGGACGCGAAGAAGAGGACGGTCTGGCGCTGGAAACCAGCAAGCCGGAACTTAAGCCGCCTGCTCGTTATCAGGTTGTTATGCTGAACGACGATTTCACTCCCATGGACTTCGTGGTAGAGGTGCTTGAAAGCTTCTTCCTCTTGAATCGCGAAGCAGCGACCCAAGTAATGTTGAAGGTCCACACGGAAGGTAGGGCGGTTTGTGGTGTCTATACTCGGGATGTAGCTGAAACCAAGGCCGCGCAGGTAAATGAGTACGCGAGGGAATGCCAGCACCCGTTGATGTGTCAGATACAACGGGAAGCGTAACGAAGCGACTCTTGTCGCACTATGAGGTGGCAAAATGCTCAATAGAGATCTCGAGATCACCCTGAACCTGGCGTTCAAAGATGCGCGCAACAAGCGCCACGAATTCATGACCGTCGAGCACTTGCTGCTTGCTTTGCTGGACAACCAGGCAGCTGTCTCCGTCATGCGCGCCTGCGGAGCCGATCTGGAGCGTTTGCGCCGCGAACTGACCGAATTTATCGATTCCACCACGCCGCTGATCCCCAAGCACGATCACGAGCGTGAGACGCAGCCGACGCTGGGTTTTCAGCGGGTGTTGCAGCGCGCCGTTTTTCACGTGCAAAGCTCCGGGAAGGGCGAAGTAAGCGGAGCCAACGTGCTCGTTGCGATCTTCAGCGAACAGGAAAGCCAGGCTGTCTTTTTCCTGAAGCAGCAGCAGATCGCCCGCATCGATATCGTCAATTACATTTCCCATGGCATCTCCAAGGTGTCGGGCGAGTCCGAGCAGGCGCAGCCTGATCAGGAGCCGATGGACGAAGAGGGTGGTGAAGCCACCGCGGCGAACAATCCGCTGGAAAGCTATGCCAGCAACCTGAATGAGCAGGCACGGCAGGGCCGTATCGATCCGCTGGTCGGACGGGCCTCGGAGGTCGAGCGTGTCGCTCAGATTCTTGTGCGTCGTCGCAAGAACAACCCCTTGCTGGTTGGCGAGGCGGGGGTGGGCAAGACGGCGATTGCCGAAGGGCTGGCCAAACGTATCGTCGATGGTGAAGTGCCGGACATTCTCGCTGAGGCCGTGGTGTATTCGCTGGATCTCGGTGCGCTGCTGGCAGGTACAAAGTACCGGGGCGATTTCGAAAAGCGCTTCAAGGCTTTGCTCAAGGCGCTGAAAAAGCGTCCGCAGGCGATCCTGTTCATCGATGAAATTCACACCATTATCGGTGCCGGGGCAGCTTCCGGCGGTGTGATGGATGCGTCCAACCTGCTCAAGCCGTTGCTGTCTTCGGGCGAGTTGCGCTGCATAGGCTCGACGACCTTCCAGGAGTTCCGCGGCATCTTCGAGAAGGACCGCGCGCTTGCGCGTCGCTTCCAGAAGGTCGACGTAGTCGAACCTTCCATCGAAGATACGATACAGATCCTCCGAGGCCTGAAAAGCCGGTTCGAAGAGCATCACGGCATCCCTTACACCGACGAGGCGCTGAAGGTCGCCGCAGAACTGGCTGCGCGCTATATCAACGACCGACACATGCCGGACAAGGCAATCGACGTCATTGACGAAGCCGGCGCCTATCAGCGGCTCAAGCCGGTCGAGGAGCGCGCCGAGCGCATCGACGTGAGCGAGGTCGAAGCGATCGTGGCCAAGATTGCGCGAATCCCTCCGAAGCACGTTTCCTCAAGCGACAAGGAATTGCTGCAGAATCTCGAGCGCGACTTGAAGCTGGTCGTGTTCGGTCAGGACAACGCGATCGACGCGCTCTCAACGGCGATCAAGCTGTCCCGGGCGGGTCTGAAGTCGGCCGACAAGCCGGTCGGTTCGTTCCTGTTCTCTGGGCCGACGGGCGTCGGCAAGACTGAAGTGACGCGCCAGTTGGCCAAGAGCCTGGGTGTCGAGCTGCTGCGCTTCGACATGTCCGAGTACATGGAGCGTCATACCGTGTCGCGCCTGATCGGTGCGCCTCCCGGCTATGTTGGTTTCGACCAGGGCGGACTGCTGACCGAAGCGATCAACAAGAGCCCGCACTGTGTGTTGCTGCTCGACGAAATTGAGAAAGCGCATCCAGAGGTCTTCAACCTGCTACTGCAGGTCATGGACCACGGTACGCTGACCGATAACAACGGGCGCAAGGCGGACTTCCGCAACGTGATCATCGTGTTGACCACCAATGCCGGCGCCGAATCGATGAGCCGTGCTTCGATCGGCTTCACCAAGCAGGATCACAGCACTGACGCGATGGAGGTCATCAAGAAGACCTTCACGCCGGAGTTCCGCAACCGTCTCGACACCATCATCCAGTTCGGTCGTCTTAGCCACGAAAGCATCAAGTTCGTGGTGGACAAGTTCCTCACCGAACTGCAGGCGCAATTGGAAGACAAACACGTGCTTCTGGATGTCGATGAGAGCGCGCGTGATTGGCTTGCCGAGCATGGCTACGATCCGCTCATGGGCGCACGTCCCATGGCTCGCCTGATCCAGGACAAGATCAAGCGACCATTGGCCGAGCAAATTCTGTTTGGCGAGCTCGCCGAAAATGGCGGCACGGTTCATGTCAGTCTGCGTGACGACGAGCTGGTGCTGGATGTCATGGAAGAAGAGCTGGCCTGAGCAGACCGGTAATAAAAAAACCCGCCGAAAGGCGGGTTTTTTATGCACGAGAGAAAGCTTTAGAGGGCGAAGCGCGCCCAGACTGGAGCATGGTCGGACGGCTTCTCCATGCCGCGGATATCGTAGTCGATACCCGCCTCAACGCAGCTGTCTATCAGCCCTTTGCTGGCCATGACCAGATCGATACGCAAGCCCCGTTTGGGCTCGGCCTCGAAGCCACGGCTACGGTAATCGAACCAGCTGAAGCGGTCCGCCACATCGGGGTATTGGCGACGAAACGTGTCTACCAGACCCCAGTCTTTCAGTCGTTGAAGCCAGGCACGCTCCTCCGGAAGGAAGCTGCATTTTCCGGTGCGAAGCCAGCGGCGCGCATTATCAGCACCGATGCCGATATCACAATCCTCGGGCGAAATATTGATATCGCCCATGACGACCAGGCGCGCATCCGGGCTGAAACTCTGCTCCAGGTGTGACTGCAGATCCGCGTAGAAACGCGTCTTGGCAGGGAACTTGACCGGATGGTCCCGGCTCTCACCTTGTGGAAAGTATCCATTGAAGACGATGACCGGTTTGCCATCCGGGCCGGGCACCTCGGCGGAAATCAACCGGCATTGTGCTTCGGGCGTGTCAGTTGGTAATCCCTTGGCTACCCAGGCTGGCTGTGCCCGAGTGAGTAACGCCACACCGTAGTGGCCCTTTTGTCCGTGGAAATGTACGTGATAACCCAGGGAAGCGACGTCATCGTAAGGGAATGACGTATCGTCGACCTTGGTTTCCTGGAGGCCGATCACATCAGGATCATGGCGCTCAACCAATTCGGCAAGCTGGTGAGGTCTGGCCCGCAACCCGTTGATATTGAAAGAAACGAATTTCATGGTGGTCCTGTATTCTGGTCAGTATCGGTCGGGACCAGCGCAAGGGAAACACGATACACAATGCAGGAACGTCTGCAAGCGAATGTACCTGGGCCCGAGCCGTTTCGCTTGCGCATGTTAGCATTACGCCTGCCAATTTGATGCCGGAAGACAAAAAACATGGCGCGTCCGTTACTCCTGATCAGCCTGCTCGCATGGTCGGCAGTCTGCCAGGCAGAACTGGTGGTTGATGTCGAACCCGCCAACGATAAAGTACGAGACAACATCCGCGCGTTCATCGGGCCGGTCGAGGCGCCGGATCATCGCACCATGTGGAGGCTGGCAAGACACAGCCGTGAGCAGGCGATCGATGCCGCCCGAGCTTTGGGCTATTACGATGTTACGGTCCGACCCGAGGTCACCGGCCCCGAAGATGACCCCATATTGAGTCTTTCGGTTCAGCTAGGCGAGCCGGTACGTTTACGCGAAGTCACCATAGCCATCGGAGGTGAAGGGCAGGGCACCGACCCTTTTCGGGTCCCGGAAACAGGGCAGCTGAAACCCGGCGCCGTGCTCAATCACGGCAATTACGAGTCGCTCAAGACACTGCTCTCCAACCAGGCGTTGCGCTACGGTTACTTCTCCGGAGAATTCACGCGAAACCGACTAGTGGTCAATCCGGACGCCCAGTACGCCGATATCCAGCTTCGCTACGACACCGGACAACGCTATCGCCTCGGCCAGGTGTCTTTTTCCGAAACCCCCTTCAATGAAGATCTCCTCGATCGCATGGTGCTATTCGAGCCTGGGGTTCCGTATAACTCGGATCTGCTCGCCGAGCTCAATCGCGATCTTCTCGCAAGTGGTTATTTCGATACGGTGCAGGTAACCGCGCCGGCCGAAGAGGCGGAGGATCTGCGGATACCGGTACGCGTTTATCTGGAAGAGCGCGAGCCGAATTCGCTGGGCCTTGGAGCCGGCTTTTCCACAGACGTGGGGCCGCGGCTGCGTGTGGATTGGCGTCAGCATTACCTCAATGCAAAGGGGCATAGCCGCGGTGCGGAGCTTGAGCTCTCAGCGCCCCGTCAGGAACTCACCGGTTTTTATCAGATTCCGTTGACCCCTCCGCAGTCGAGCAACCTGCGGCTGTTCACCGGGCTGCTGCGCGACACTGTTGAGGATGTCGATACGGTCAACTTCACCATAGGTGGGTTGCACCAGAGGCGCCTCGAAGACGGCTGGGAGCGCGGCATCGGTCTTCGCCTGCTTCACGAGCGCTTCACTATCGGCAACGATGAAGGGAACAGCACGCTGCTGCTGCCGAGCATTTCGTTCCAGAAGACCCACAGCGACGGGAGCGTCGATCCGGCGAAGGGCTATAGCCTCAGATTCGAGCTTCAGGGCGCGAAGGAAGGGCTCGTCTCCGATATCGATCTGATCCATGCGAGCGCCGCCGCACGCGGTCTGTACACTGTAAAAGAACGGCACCGCATGCTCGTTCGTACGCAACTTGGCGGCATGGTGACCAGCGATTTCGATAGCGTGCCACCTACGCTGCGCTTCTTCGCCGGCGGCGATCAGAGCGTACGAGGGTATGACTACAGGACACTATCACCCGTTGACGAGACCGGTGAGCACATCGGGGGTCAGTACCTGGTGGCTGGCAGTCTGGAATACCAGTACGAGTTCATCGACAACTGGCGTGGTGCGGTCTTTGTCGACCACGGCAACGCCGTCGATTCGCTGAGTGACCCGCTCAAGACCAGTGTTGGCGTGGGTATTCGCTGGGTTTCGCCAGTGGGTCCGATCCGGATCGATGTCGCCAAGTCCGTTAGCGACCCGGAAGAAGGGTTCAGAATCCATTTCGCCATGGGGCCTGAGCTGTGATCTGGTTTTTCGTCAAGGTGCTGTTGCGCGGGCTGCTGATTCTGGCGTTGATCCCAATCGTGCTAGGTCTGTTGCTCACTAGCGAAGGGGTCAACGCATGGCTGATTGAGCGCATTGAAGGCCTGGAGCCCAGGCTGCAGCTCGATCACACGGGCGGGACGCTGTGGGAGGGCTTCCAATTCGATCGCATCGTCTGGCAGGACGATGGCATTCACGTGGTGGTACGCGACGTCTCATCCGACTGGGAAACACGTTGTCTTGCCGATCGCCGACTCTGCATCGAGCATATCGATATTGGCAGTATCGTGGTACAGACCGACCCGGAGGCAGTGGTTGAGGAAGAAGAGCCAGCGGATGAAGGGCAGCCGGTTTCGCTGCCCGATATAAACCTGCCTATAGCGATTCAGCTGGACAGATTGCGTGTCGGCAGCCTCACCTTGAACGAACAGGACCCGCTGCTCAACGAAGTCGTGCTCGTTGCTCGTATGCGCGGCGATCAGCTGACAGTCATCGAATTTGTCGGTCAAGGCCCCGATCTCAGCTGGTCGCTGGACGGCGAGCTACGCACCTCAGGGGACTGGCCGTTGATGGTTAAAGCCGACGTCGACGCTCCGCCGGTCAATGACCAGCCGCTCAGCGCCAGCTTGCGACTGGGTGGCAGCCTGGAGCGTCTCGCTATCGACCTGCGCACCCGGGGCTACGTCGACGGAAGTCTGGAGGGGATCGTCCAGCCGTTGGAGCCTGATCTTCCTGTAAATCTTGAGTGGCGAGGCGAGCCCTTCCTTGTGCTGGATACGCTTCCGGAAACGCTTACGCTTGAAGAGTGGCAGATCAACGCCGAAGGCAACCTGGATCAGGGGATCGACGTGCGCGCCACGGCAACCCTGCCAGGCCAAGGGGGGGACGTCCGCCTTGCTCTCGACGCGTTAGTACAACAGACCCGATTGCCTGAACTGACGCTACGGTTGTCCGTCGCCGACGCGCCGGAGCGACATCTTTCCCTCGATGCGGTTGCCGAGTGGGCGGAGACACCGAGTGCAGACGCGACGCTACTCATGGAGGTGTTCCCCTGGCAGTGGCTGTATCCGGTCGAGACGGGCGAACTGGACATCAACCGGCTCGAGGCTGACGCCAGCCTGCGCGGGGAGGAATTTCGAGCGGAGCTGACCACATCGCTCACTGGCGTGGCCGGGCAGCCGGCGGACATTACACTTACAGCACAGGGCACCCCCGAGCAGGTGACAGTCAGCAACCTGTACATTTCCACCCCGGCTGGAAGCGCCCGGGGACAGGCGGTGGTCGGACTGGCAGAAGAATTGAACTGGGATGCTCAGCTTCAGCTTGAAAATCTTGACCCTGGGGTGTTCGTCGCAGACTTGCCAGGCCGACTCAACGGACCGGTAAGCAGTACCGGTCGCATCACCGATGACGGCCCTCGGTTCGAAGCGGACTGGAACCTTGAAGGAACGCTACGGGAGCAGCCCCTTAAGCTCAGCGGTGAGCTGCAGAGCGAAGAGGGTACCTTCACCGTCTCTGACCTCATACTCCGTCAAGGTCCCAACCGCATCACCGGTCAAGGCGCCTGGGGCGAGCGCATCGCTGCGGACCTGGATATCGATCTGAGCAACCTGGCGACGCTATGGCCGGGATTGACTGGCACGCTCCAGGGCACCGTCAACGCCACTGGCGACCCGTCCGAACCTACCCTGGTCCTGCAACTGGATGGCAACGAACTGGGCTATGCGGACATGGGCCTCGGCGAGCTCACAGCCAACGGCACCGTCACGCTATCTGAAACGCTACCGATGGATTTGACGCTGCAGGCCAATCGCATCCGGACTGGCGAAACCTGGCTGGGCAACCTGACGCTTGACCTGGACGGGGACAAGGCGCGGCATGCTCTCGACCTGGACCTTTCAGGCGGCCAGCTACAAGCGGACACCACCATAGTGGGCAGTCTTGATGAGGAGACATGGCAAGGTGCGCTAACCGCTGGTGAGCTTGCCTTCGAGGACATGGTCTGGCGGCTTGCAGAAGACGCCGGGATCCGTTACCAACTCCAGCCAGGGCGCCTCACGCTTGAAGGACATTGTTGGGCGCACGAGAGCGGCCGTCTCTGCTTCGACGGGCAGCAACAGCTGCTGCCTGACCGTGACATCGACCTGGCAATGGCGAACTTTCCCCTATCTTCGCTCGAGCAATGGCTGCCGGAGGACTTTGCCTGGCTGGGCGAGCTGGACGCCGATATCGATTTCAGCCAGCGCGCCGGTGGCCAGCCGGTCGCCAATATTGTGGTCAGCAGTCGCGATGGCGTAATTACGGTCAGCAATCCCGAGCAGACACTTGATTTCAATTACTCGAACCTCGAGTTGACCAGCGAGCTCGACGCAGGGCAGGCGCGTAATCGGCTGCTGTTGTCCGGCGAGACGCTCGGTGATCTGGACGTGCAGGCCAACGTCGACGACCCCGCTGGCGAACAGCGGCTCTCCGGGAGTTTCAGCCTGGACGGGTTCAGTCTGAACTTTCTGCAGCCTTTTCTACCCCAGGTGGCGACGCTGGAGGCTGAACTGCAAGGCCAGGGTGAGCTCGGTGGAACGCTGACCGAGCCCGCGGTGAACGGCGAGATCGTGTTGGAGGATGGTTTGATTGCCGGGCCGGAGCTGCCGGTGAGCTTCGAAGATCTCGACCTGCGGGTTGGGATTGACGGGCAAACTGCAGACATCAACGGGAACTGGCGCAGTGGCGCAAACGGTGAGGGCAGCCTTACCGGACAGGTGACCTGGGCGCCGGAACTCAACCTGTCGCTCACGCTTGCCGGCAGTGCACTGCCGGTCATCGTTGCGCCTTATGCCGATCTGATCGTCAGTCCCGATTTGCGCGTGTCCCTGCAGGAGAACCGCTTGCGCGTCCGCGGCAAGATCGCGGTGCCGGAAGGTAATATCACCATTCGCGAACTCCCCGAGCAGGCAGTACGGGTATCGCCCGACGAAGTAATAGTCGGCGAAGATGAAGAGACCGTGGAGGACGAGCTGCCGCTGGAGATCGACGCCCGGGTTCAACTGGTCATTGGCGATCAGCTGCGGTTCTCCGGTTTCGGTCTTACCGGTCGGCTGAGCGGGCGGATTCAAGTCGATGAAGAACTGACAGCCAACGGCGATCTGAATATCCTCAACGGGCGCTTCCGGCGGTTTGGTCAGCGCCTGACCCTACGCCGCGCTCAGATACTGTTCGCCGGGCCCATCAGCCAGCCCTTTCTGAACATCGAGGCAGTGCGTGAGGTGGACGACGTCACAGCAGGTCTGCGCCTGACTGGCCGTGCGGAAGCTCCACAATCCGAGGTATTTTCCGAGCCAGCCATGCCGCAGGAACAGGCGTTGTCCTACCTGATTCTCGGTCGCCCGCTGGGAAGCGATAGCGGCGACAATAACATGCTGGGTCAGGCAGCCCTCGCGCTGGGCATGGCAGGCAGCGGGCCTGTTACGCAAAACATTGCCGAATCACTGGGCATCCAGAACTTCCAGCTGGAAACCGAAGGCAGCGGCACCGAGACACAAGTGGTCGCCGCCGGTTACCTTACCGATCGCCTCAGCGTGCGCTACGGCGTTGGCGTGTTCGAACCAGCTAACCAGTTGGCTCTGCGATACGATCTTAGCAAGAGACTGTACCTCGAAGCGGTCAGCGGCTTGGCGAGTTCACTGGATTTCTTCTATCGTATCGACTTCTAGCCCGACCAACCCATCGGCTGCAACGCAGCCGTTCACAAGGAGCAGTTATGTCTAGCGTCACTCTCAAGGGCAATCCCATCAATGTAGCCGGCTCGCTTCCCGAAGTGGGTGCTCAGGCACCAGCGTTCACGCTGGTGGCCAAGGATCTGTCGGATGTCAGCCTGGCCAGCCTGAGCGGCAAGCGCAAGATCCTCAACATCTTCCCCAGCGTCGATACGCCAACCTGCGCCATGTCTGTCCGGCAGTTCAACAGCCGGGCGAGCAAGTTGGATAACACCGCCGTGTTGTGCATCTCCGCCGACCTGCCTTTCGCCCAGTCGCGCTTCTGCGGCGCCGAAGGACTCGACAACGTCATGACGCTCTCAACCATGCGCGGCCGCGATTTCCTGCGCGACTATGGCGTCGAGATTGAAAATGGTCCGCTAGCCGGAGTGTCGGCCCGGGCAGTAGTGGTCCTCGACGAGAACGACAAGGTTGTGCATAGCGAACTCGTCTCGGAGATCGCCAACGAGCCCGACTACGAAAAAGCATTGTCGGCCCTGAGCTGAGTCAGAAATCAGGGGCCAGGTTCACTGGCCCCACTTTCCACTGCGACGCATGGTGCCCCAGCTGTGCTTGCGCCGAGCGAACCACTGATACATTCCCCTGCATCGCCACAAGGTATTGAGCTGGCGATAGCCGAAGTTCTCCAGTACAGCCATGCCAAACAGCCTTAACACGTCGCGACGCCGGTTATAGACGCGAAACGACATCGTCTCCAGCAATAGGCCGTTCACTGACAACAAGATGCCCATACCTATCGCTACCAGCAGGAATATGGCCATGGCCGTGTGAGATATCCAGCCCATCGCCAGCCCGACTAACATGAAGAGGTAACCAGCCAGTTCGATCAACGGGCCCAACCATTCGAACACTGCCATGAACGGCCAGGCCAGCCAGCCGGGCGCTCCGCCGCGGGTACTGAAGCAGAGTCGGGGGTGAGCTGCCAGACTCTCGGCGAGGCCGCGCTGCCACCGGCTGCGCTGACGGCCGAGGGTACCGATGTCTTCCGGCGCTTCGGTCCAGCATATGGGGTCGGGCAAGTAGCGAATACAGTACGGAATGCGATTGAGACGATGATGCCGGTGTAGCCGGACCACCAGCTCCATGTCCTCGCCGACCGTGTCGCTGCGGTAGCCGCCTACCTGCATGACCCGCTCACGATCGAACAAACCGAACGCGCCGGAGATGATCAGCACAGCATTCAAAGGAGACCAGCCGAGTCGGCCGAACAGGAAGGCACGCAGATATTCGACGATCTGGAATCGCGCGATCCAGTTCGTGGGCAAACCGGCGCTGACCAGAAAGCCGCCACGTACGGTTGAGCCGTTGGCGATGCGGACGGTGCCTCCCGCAGCGATCGTGTGGGTGTCTTCAAGAAATGGCTGTACGACGCGCAGCAGGCTGTCTCGCTGCAGGATCGAGTCGGCGTCCACCCCGCAGAACAAGCCATGGCGTGCGGCATTGATGCCTGCGTTCAGCGCATCGGCCTTACCGCCGTTTTCCTTGTCGAGGACTTTCAGATTGGGGTAGCGTCGCGAGCGGTAGATGCCGACCACCGGCTTGTGCGGTACCGCCTGGCGCAGAGGCTCCGGATAGGCGAGCAGGTCAAACTCCTCGCTCAGCACCGCCAGCGTGCTGTCCTTCGAGCCATCGTTGATGACGATCACTTCGAGCTCCGGGTATTGCAACTGCAACATTGAGCGTACCGAGGTACGAATGGTCGCTTCTTCGTTGAAGGCCGGCATGAGCACTGAGATAGCGGGTTCGACACCGAGGTAGGGGGCGGCTTCGCCAATCTCGGCATGCCGGCGGATGTAGCCCAGCAGGCTGACCATCGATAACAGGTTCAATAGCAGATACGTGCCGTTGAGCAGCAGAAAATAGACAATGACCCCAACCTGCACCCACCAATGCCAGCCGGAGCTCATTCGCGTCGCTCCGCGATGACACGGCGCAGTGCATCCTGGCCGTACCGGTCGGGAAAAGTCTCGGCAAGCTCCAGCAGCTTCGCATCGCTATAACCGGGTAGCGAGGCGACGGCGTCGGCCGCAGCCTGGCGTACCCACCAACTCAAGTCGGTGAGCATGCCAATCAGCCACTCGGCGTCGTCTGGATCCGCCTGGTACCGAAAGGTCTGTACCGCTACGAGCCGAACGTTGGCATCGGTGTGGTCAAACTGAGCCAATATTCGCGTGCGGTCCCTTGGGTCGTTGATTGCGCCAAGACAGCGCAACGCGGTCTGCAGCAGGTCGGCAGCCGCTTCGCTGTCTAGCTGTAGACGAGCCCAGGGGCCAGTCAGCCGTGGCTCCGCGAAGGTCATCAAGCTCGCCAGGCGATGCCGTTGGGGCTCGTCGGCGGCATACATCGTGGCCAGCAGGGCGGGAGTAACAGCTGCGGGTTCGGCGTACTGACAGAGAGCAGCAAGCCGGGGCAGCGCCCAATCCTGTCGCTTCAGGGCGATGGGTAGCACCACCTCCATGGCTCGTGTCGCATCGATAGCGATGAGCGTCTGCGCCGCCGCCAACGCCAATATCGCGTTTCGGTGATCAAGCAATGCGGCAATCGCATCCCAGTGACGCAGACTGCCGAAGTAGCGCAAACAGGTGAGCGCAATCAGTCGCTTACGTACGCCTCCTCGCAAGAGTTCGAGGACGTAAGGCCCCATGCCGAGCGCATCCAGCGCGGCATTCATCCTTTCCCGTGCCGTACCACGCAAATGTTGTTGCAGGCGGTTCCATTGCAGTACCCACCACAACCGGTCTCGACGGGCCAGCTTCGGGGGGGCCGAGGGCAGCCCATCGCTGATGCTGCACAGCGCCAGAAAAGGCCGCCAGCTCTCATTGAATGTCTTGCGCCGGCGGGCTCGACGGTTTCCAAGCTCCGATAACGCGACGACCTGCAGCATGATCGCCAGTGTGATCAGGGTCAAAACGATGGCTGAATAGACCGCGATGCGCAACATGGGCTCCGTGGGAACCCAGTCTCGCCATACACTCAGAAGATCGCTCCGACACAGCCAGGCCGGACAAGCCAGGACGGTGTCAGAAAGCATGCCGCAGCCCGATCTGCAGCCACCGACGGGTGTAATAGTCGCCTTGTTCGTGGTGCCCGAGTTCCCAGGACAGCGCCCAGTCAGGCTCGAACCAGTGGCGACCCTGCAGCCCCATAGCGCGAACACTGCTGGTAAACAGCTGCGAACCTTCGATTGCTTCCTCTTCACCGGTTGTCAGCCTGAGTCCGGCGTAACTGAGCCCTGCGTAGTAGTAGTCGAGCGAAGCGTTATGGCCGACTGGAGTTCCAGCGTTGGATACATCGCTCACGTTCAGGGTGTAGCTCCCCCGCCAGGCGTCCCAGTAACGTTCGGCCGTCAAGCCGATACGCTCTACACGGCTGGTGGCGTATTCCGTGCGACGGAGGCTTGCCGCAGCGAGAAACCCCTTTGCAAGGCTGCGCTGAAGCCGCAAGTCGGCGTACCAGTCGGGCAGGAAAAACGGAGAAAACTGATAGCCGATCTCCGGCTGCAAACTCCAGTTCTGATCCAGCGTGAACACCGCACCAGCTTCGACGCCCTCATCCCACTCACCAAAACGCTGCTCGCGTAGCAACGCACCGTACCAGGCGATTCCCTCGGCCTGGGTAGAGAAATAGTCCAGGCGTTGCCGGCGCCAGTTGTCGAACCCGCTGTCCAGCCAATCCTGACGCAGCGACACCTCGAGTTCATGACGGCGGCGAGCTGAGCGCTGGGACAGGGTGATGCGATTGCTCGGCGCGCTGAGTGCCATCCGGGCCTGACGCATAGCGTTATCGATGTCCGGGTAGTCCGGGGCGATAAACGCAGCCGCTTCCAGCGTGGCGATGGCTGCGTGAACCTGACCGTCCCACAGCTGAGCCTGGCCCAGAGCGAGAAGATAATCGGCATTGCCCGGCGTTTCGCGCGATAACTGTTCCAGCAGCGGTATCGCCGCTGCGGTTTCTCCCTGCCAGGCAAGAACGCGAGCAAGCAGGAAGCGGACACTTTGGTCATCTGGCTGAGAACGCAGCTGCTGTTCGAGCGTCGCTCGTGCGGCGGCCAGATTGTCGGCGTCCACCTGTGTCCGGGCTTGCTGTACGTCGGCACCGACGGGGCCAGCAAAAATAACGAGCAGCAGCAGGGTAGAGCGGTATATCAACGGGGCCTCCGAATCAGCCGCTTGATGCGAGCGAGGAGCTCTTCGGGTTGAAACGGCTTGGTGACGTAATCATCCGCACCCAGCTCAAGCGCCTTGACGATATCGGCCTCGCGCGCTTTAGCAGTCAGCATGAGCACTGGCAGGTATTCCCAGCCGGGCGTACTGCGGAGCCGCTGAATGATTTCGATGCCGTCATGGTAGGGCAGCATGATATCCATCAACACCAGATCAGGCGGTGCCGACTGGGCCAGATAGTCCATGGCCTGCCTACCATCTGCGGCGTGGTCGACCGAGTATTGCTGACGCTCCAGCATGAAGCGGATGAGAAAAGCGATATCTTCCTCATCCTCGATGACCAGAATGTGCAAGTTATCCTGTTCGTTCATGGAGTGCCCTCGTTTCGGGCGGCTGCATCCACGGCCGGCCAGTGATGGAGCAGTTGCTGGATAAGCGAGGCCAGCTCGTCGCTTTCATGTCGAGACTTGACCAGTCGTTTGAGCACCAGGCGGCTTTCAGCAACGGGTGAATCGAGCGCGGAGAATATGATGACCGGGGTGGGTGGGCTAGCCTTCGCCAGCTCGCCAATGAGCTCCGAGCCGTCGCCGTCCGGCAACATGAGATCGAGAATCGCCAGGTCGTGGTGGCTCCGCGTCAGGGCTTCACGTGCCTCTGCCAAACTGCCTACGCCCACCACGTCGACGTCCAGGGGAGCCAGCAGGTTGGCCAGCAAGGTGCGTAGATCGGTATCGTCCTCCACGTGGAGGATCGAAGGGCGGCCGCCGGCCGGCCGCAGGATAGCCTTGACTACGTCGAGTACGCGCATCGGATCGATCGGCTTGTTCAGCCAATCCATCACGCCTACCGCGCTGCCGCGCATCACGCCTTGACGATCACCCGATTCCTGGCTTGGGTCGACGCTGACAACCAATATCGGCAAGTGGCGAAACCTGGCCTGCTCTCGTAGGTTCTGCAGAAATGCGATGCAATCTTCATCGCGCAGGGTAGGGCTCAACGTCAGTGCGTGCACAGGGCCGTGCGTGAGCAGTTCACGAGCCTCGCCAGCCGAACGTGCGCGTATCACCTCGTAGCCCTGGTGCGCTAGCATGGTCAGAAGAAAATCCGCAGCGCTGTCATCCGGCTCCAGCACCAATACAGAACGAACGTTCTGCGTCGAGGGCTCTTGCTCTAATGGTTGCGGAGTCGCAACGGTCACCTGGGAGTTCGCATGAGGTAAACGCACAAAGAAACGAGCGCCCTTGTCAGGTTCCGATTCGAACCCGATGGAGCCGTGCATCTGTTCGACCAGGGAGCGGGTAATTGCCAATCCCAGCCCGGTCCCGCCGAGACGCCGAACATTCGATGAATCTGCCTGTGCGAACCGCTCGAAAATGCGGCCACGAAACTCTTCCGGTACGCCGGGACCACGGTCGACGACACCGATTTGGACGCTATCTTCACTTTCGTCAACGGTTACCGTCACCAGGCCTCCCCGCGGCGAATGCTTGATCGCGTTGGACAGCAGATTGGCCATCACCTGAGCGAAACGATCTGCATCGACCAGCACTGTCCCCGGGTCCGCACCTGGCGCCTCCAACTGCAGGGTGACATCGAACTCGCGCGCATAGGGAAGGTTGGTCGACAGCGAATTATTTATCAGCGGCAATAGCGGCTGAGGCGAAAGGTTGAAAGCCAGCCGCCCCGAAGCGAGCTTCTCGATGTCAAGAATGTCGTTGACCAGACGAACCAGTCGCTCACTGTTCTTGTGGGCGATGTCGAGCAGAAGCTTCTGCTGTTCATCTACCGTACCGAGCGTACCGCTGACCAACATGCCTAGTGCGCCGCGAATGGCGGTCAAGGGCGTACGCAATTCGTGGCTGACAGTCGAAATAAATTCATTCTTCATGCGCTCCATTTCGCGTCTCAGCGAAATGTCCACGGCCACCGTCAGCACCAGACGATGTCCGGCCGACAGCTCGAAGGCGCGCTTGCATATTTGCAGGCAGATCTGCCGGCCGCCGATGAACAGGTCGAGCTCGGCTATGCGTAACTCAGGCTTGCCTTCAAGCAGTTCGGCATCGCCTTCAAACAGCGGGGAAAGCGTGTCGAATTGGGGTAAATCTTCGACGCCTTCGCCCTGCAATGCGTCGGGCCGGCTTCGTGACAAGCCGGCAAAGGCCTCATTGCAAAGCAGAAGCCGGCGCCTGGAATCCGTAACGAAGATGTAATTGTCGTCCGCATCGACCACACTGCGCAGGAAGAGGCGTTGATCGTCGACGCGTTTCTGACTTCTGTCTACGAGCCAGATGGCCCAACAAAACAAGCATGCAGCGAACAATCCGCCAATCCAGGCGATCCAGCGTGCCTGATGCACGCGAGCATCAACAGCGCGGTTCTGTGCGGCGAGCTTCGCTCGTTCCGACGACTGCAGTTCAGCAAACAAGCGTCGCAGCTGATCCATGGCGTCTTTGCCACCTGCACCCAGCAGACGATCCGCAGCACCGGCCAGACCGCTGTCCATGCGTGCCTCGATGTTGGCATCGGAAATATCAAGTTTACGATCGACCAATCGATCCAGATCTCCGATCCAGCCCGGGCGCGGCGCCCCGGACATCGCCAGCAACTGGCCAAGCTTGCGGCGACGCTCGGCCAGCCGCGCCTGAGCTGCCAGATAAGGCTCCAGGTAGCGTTCAACACCGGTAATCACGTAGCCGCGCTCACCGGTCTCGATGTCCTGAATCGATGAGAACATCTCTCTTGCAGCCGTGATCAGCTCGAGGCTATGTTGAACCGATTCGTTCGCATCGAGTAGAGAGCGCTGGGTGCGGGCGCCTTGCCAGGCAAGCAGCAAGAGAACGCTAAACCCCAAAAGGAAGGCGAGGAGATGCAAACTGAGCTTGGATGAAACGCGCAACCCGTGACTCCTTGGCCTTGGGCGGATTGAACAACCATACATGGCAGGGGGGGGCCACAGCGGATAGTGTAGATGGTTGAATGGGGTGGTGGATACCCACACAAAAGCTATGCTTTGTTAACGCATCAACGTGGCTAGCTTGAGCGAGAAGGAACGATCGCCTCTACTGCGATGGCGGCGGAATTGGAAGGGAAGGTGTAAGGCTTGGTAGAAAGCGCTGTGAACTGTATATCGCTGGCAATCGTGAGGGCATCGGCTTACATGGCGTGACGGGACACTTCTGTAAGTGACTGCAGCTGGGTCCGAAATTCAGCTGCAGCAGGCGGTGGGAGAACGCGACCAGATGAGAAGGGAAAGGAGGGCGCCGGGACATGAGCGTCCAGGGACGCATATGCGCGAGGCGTTGAACGCTGGCGCCGGAGGACGAAAATTCGAAGATTCCCGCTGCTGCGGTTTTTACGGACAGCCTTACAGCCATTCCGCATCCGAGTCGTCCGGGGCTCCTAGCTGCACGTAGTGTCGCGGTAATGAAGCGTGATGCCATGCGCTGCAAGCTGGCCCAGGTATGCAGCCGTCCGCCGATAAAAGTCGCTTGGATTGGAGTTGGCGCTTAGCCCGGCCCCGTTGACCACCGACCAGTGCCATTCTCCGGAGCGGCGCTGAAACAACGTCCAGCTGCTCTCCTCATCTCGTTCCACTTTCAGTTCCATTTGTCTTCACTCTCTCAATCGAGGACTGCAGATAGTCTGTGTTGGTTCGAACACAACTTTGTTACCAATTGGATATAGTGTAAATAAAACCGAGTACAGCAATAACAAGCAAGGTCGTGCTGGACATAACAGAAATAACCTTCTGATATTTTGTCGCAATCCGATGCTGCATAAAGAAAATGTAGGACGTTAGTATCGCGAGGTCTATCATTATCCACAGGGCGGTCAGAATCGTAACGCTTCCGCTAAAGGTGTTTGTTATGGATATGAATTGCGGGAAAAACGCCACAAAAAATATAATATCTTTTGGATTTGAAATTGCCACGGCAAACCCTTTCGCCAGGCAACTCAGCGTCGCACCTTTTCTCCTCGTAGAAGCAGTAAAGCCAACACCTGTTTTAGTGTCGGGCTCCGCCGCGAGCGTGGTTGATCTCAACGAGTCGATAGCTATATAAGCTATGAATAAACACCCCAGCAGACTCATCGCCGATATAAGTTCTCGACTAATCGACATGGCTCCACTAAGTATTAATACCGCGGCAGCTATTAGAACGAGAGAAGCCCAATTGGTGCCAAGTGCTGTAAAAACCGCCTGCCTCGCGCCTTGCCTAACACTGGTGTTGATAACCAAAGCTACAACGGGCCCTGGCGTTGCTACCAAAAGCATTACTGACACAACGTAAGCAGCTAGTATTGAGGTTTCCATAATGCGACCTGTTTATCGATCCAATTGGAGCGGATTTTAAGTGGGCAAACTGAAGCATATAGTCCGCCTGGTTCCTCTAGCTGATATTGCCGCCATTCCAGGCTATCATCATCCCCATAGAAACCCAGGGTGGGTGGAGAGAGGCCATCGTTGAATTGCTTAACCCGACCTCGTATTTTTTCCCGTATTTTTATGCCGCTTATGGTGTCTGCGCCCGCCACATGATCAAAATTCTCTCTGGGGTTTATAACAAAGGTAACCTGCTTTCCGAGGTTTCTACTTTGCATCTTTAAATGGCTAGGGCAGCTTATATTTATGAATAGCTGAACGCCGTGGAAGCAGAACGTGAACTGAGGGGAGTCGGGCGACTGTGCGACGCCTTCGGGCCAGGCGTACGCATCGTTATCATGCAGGTATTGAATTGCCTGCCAAGAAAACTCGTGCTCAGCCTTCAAGTTTTCTTTAAAGCTGTTCTGGAAAAAAATAACCAAGGGTGAGTACAGTCTGTGCTTAAGCTCAGTGCTTTTAACGAAATTCAGATACTGCGTCACACCTTCGATCAAGTCTCGCTGAATGCAGTTTTCCCGCACAAAAAGAAACTTTATCGAATTTTGCTTATGCGCCTTTTTACCAAACAAGCAAGGAAAGTCTGCTTCATCCAAGGTCGATTCGAAGCCTTCTACTGCATCCAGCATCCAATTGTCGTGCCGGCTTCCTGCTCTCGCGGGACATCCATTGCCTCGGTACAGAACCACCTGTCCAGCATCAGTGAGCATGACTTTGTTCCATGGTTTGAATAGCTTCTTGCCTGCCACGCCATGTTCGCCGAGGCCGACGGGATTGAAAAACGGATAAAGCGGAGGGATACTGTGAGTCAAAGTCATCATCAGGAGTTTTCGATGTCCGGAAGCTTGCCTCCACTCTACGCACTAAGGGCGTTCGAGGTCGCTGCACGAACAAACTCGTTCACGCGAGCAGCGGAAGACTTATCTCTCACTCAAGGAGCTGTCAGCCGGCACATCAAGAATCTCGAGGCAGTATTAGGCTGTCAGCTATTTGAGAGAAAAGGGCCAAAGGTTCAACTGACTGAACAGGGGAGAATACTTTCGCAAGAGCTAAGCGAGGGTTTCAGGACCATAGAGAATGCCTGCTACCTGTTTAAAGACAGCCGTACAAGAGTACGCCTGAAAGCTCCCACATCGTTGACCGTAAGATGGCTTCTCAACAGTCTGAGAAATTACAAGAGGGACAACCCATCCGAAGAGGTGCACTTGAACAGCGTCTGGATGGATGTCGATACAGTGGATTTCTACTCTGAGCCTTACGATTGTGCAATATTGCTTGGTAATGGCCATTTCGGAAGAAATCTAGGAATGATCAAGCTAATCGACGAGTGGTTGATACCTATTTGTTCGCCTGACTTGAGCAGGTATATAAAGGCAGAACAAGACCTGATTAACGCTACGATCATCCATCCATCTCCAGATAGACGAGACTGGAAAAGATGGCTATCACGACTCAATATTACAGGCGGGATCAATACGCACGGAGGCCTGGTGTTCGACACACTGGAACAAGGTGTGTTGGCGGCGATACAAGGGCATGGGGTCTCGATAGGAGATTTAAGCATGGTGGCCTCTGAAGTGCAGAGCGGCGTCTTGGAGCTGCCTTGCAAGAAGGCAGTCAGTACTGGGGATGGTTATTACCTTGTCTGGCCTAAAGGAAGCCCTAAAGAAGCTTATATAAACCGGCTGGGTGATTTTCTGAAAGATAATGTGCCAGATATCGAGATACCCGGCGTTGCCTTTCTAAGCATGACTCCTTAGGTTCGTCGAGCTGTCACTCGACATGAATGTCTAATCAAGACACAGGACCGATCGGGGTGACGACAGCAGAGGGCGAACGCCTGGACTGGAAAGCGCGCTGGCAAGCACGAGCGAGTAGTTGGTAAATAGTCGAAGGATCTGGCGTTTGGGAAACAGCCCGCATGTCGTGCCTCGTGACTTGGGGAGCCACCAATCAGGGTGGCGTCAATTGGTGCAGATGCAGCTTTATCAGAGCAAAGCGGATACCTTGATAGTTCAGCGCTTGCTAACTGCGGTAATGAAGCGACTGCCAGATGATTTCAGCGTTCTTGCGCGCATCAAGCAGGATCATAGTGGCTCGAACCAGAACGTCCAAGGGTTCGCATAATCTATATTATGTTAAATAGGGTATTACGACGACGGGATCGTTGGGTGGATTGGTATCTGGGGTTCTTTCGGGGTTCCCTCCCCATTGGCTTCAGCGCGAGCTTACCGAAGCACGCAATCTATCGTACCGCGTCGCTGTAGTGAACCTTAACGCCTTTGGAGGCGATGTTGCCTATGTAGCCTGCTGTGCGCCGGTAAAAATCGCTCGGATCCGGGTTGGACATGAGTCCTGCTTCAGCTACCTCGCTCCAATCGTGTTCTCCGGCTCGACGGAGCAACAAAGTTCGTCGTCCGGCATTGTTTACATCTACGCGTAATTCGACTGGCATGGGTCGGGCTCCCTTGTTGTTGTGCCCGAGAGTTAACCAAGCCCAGCCGCGCGTTACAACCTTTGCAAGCGTCTATCTTGCGCCTCTGCAATGAACTCGACAGATTCCTGCGCTTAGTCGGCACGTCACACGCGTGATATCTGCGTTACCAGGGTGTGACTCTCGCCAGGCGCCAGAACCCGATGGTCAGGTCCTGCATTTGCCGCCTCGATGCAGACCATCGTCTTGTAACCGTCCGCTGGGAATTGTCCAAGCCGCTGGCTTTTATCGGTCCATGGATTCCAGATCACGACCGACTCACTGCCTTCCCGCGTGACGACGAGATAATGCTGGCTGCTGTCATCCAGTTGAATGGCAGACGCATGGCCGTGGTAAATGCGATCCACCTCGCCGGAAAACGTGACCGGACCCTGCTGGCGGTGGTGATCCACACCGGTCAGCTGATCAAAGAATTCGGCACCTTCGAGCCCCCATAGCCGAGTCTCATGGATGTCGCGCACAGGTAGATAACTATGCAGTGCCTGGCTAAGAACTTGAGCTCGCCCACCGCTATTCGTCGTCCGCAAGGCGATACTCAAGCTGCTGCCCAGTTCGAACTCCACCTGCAGCTGCCAGTCATCATCCGGCAGATGGTGTTTGATAATCCCTCTTGGCAACTCGAGCGAGAGCCGAATCATGTCACCGGTATCCACAGCGCCAGTGAGCCTCCAGTCGCTGGTTCGCGCGATGCCATGGCTTGGTCCTGGACGTTCGTTGCCGAAATATGGCCAGCAGATGGGTATACCGCCACGTATTGGCCTATCGGGGCGCGCATCATTTTCGGGGCTCATCCAGAGTAGATCCCCCTGCCCCGTCGGTACGCAAGATGTGATATGTGCGCCTTGCAAGGCTATCCGAGCCTTGACGCGAGGATGTGAAATGTCGAGGAATGCCCGACCATGCTCATTGCGAACTAGCTGAATGTTTTCAGGGAGCGAAGCCGCTTCATCCATGAGCATTCGGTACTCCTTCGAGTGCGATTGAAACGAGGCGCCCGACTGCGAGCACCCCGCTCTGGTATCAGTGATAATGGCGGCAACAGTCGACGATCTGCTTGGCCATGTCAGCGTCTTTGCAATTATCTGCCATGTCGCTAAGGGACACCACGCCGACGAAGTCTTTGGAGTCCTGATTGTTCAGCACGATCATGCGCTGGACCTGCTCCTGTTCCATGTTCTGCAAGACGTTGATGACATCATCATCTTCAAAGCAATAGCGCACATCGCTGGTCATTACCGAACCGACCGTGTCGTCCGGTGACTTGCCGTTAGCCAGCGCCCGGACTGCCAGATCGCGATCGGTGATCACGCCCACCAGTTTTTCGCCCTCGGCTACCGGCGCGAAGCCGAGGTCATCGCGCTGCATGCGCATGGCCACTTCACGGATTGTCGTGTCAGTCGGAATGAATTCGGGGCGGGAAGTCATGAGATCTTTCACTTGCATGATGAGGCTCCTCTGGGTGTGAAATAGCGAAGTTGCACTTCAGAACCTAGTCTCTGCCAAACAACATGCAAGCGAAGCGGACTCTCTGGAACGGGGCTTTCAGAGGTATGGAGGTCGCAGACGGCATACGGGAGCCGCCTGCGACCTGCCGGATCAAGCGTCGGAGCCGATACGGAACCCTACCTTCAGAACCACCTGAAAGTGCGCCACCTGACCATCGGTCACATGGCCACGGGTCTCTGCCACTTCGAACCACTCGACATTTTTCACGGTCTGGCTGCATTTGGCGATGGCCGTTCGGATCGCATCGTCGATGCTGGTCGTGGACGAGCCGACGATTTCGATTTTCTTGTACACATGGTCTGACATAACACTCTCCGTTTGCGTCGTTTGCCTGCAACTAAGGCAGACGTCGCAACAGATAGTTCAAGCCGGTAAGCTTAGCTCGCTGTCCCTTGCTGCCTTGTCGGCTTCGAGTGGGTCGCCTGCTCGTTCCGGCACGAAGCTCTGGTATCCAGGCTGCCGGGGGCACGCAGTACCTGCCAGGTTCGGCAAATCGCCTCGCTGGAGCCTGCCATCTGGGTTACTGGTCGACGCATGACGCACCTCTTCTTTGAGTGATGCAACGAGTATTGCCGCCCGGTCCGGTATTTGCAAACGCGAACGCTTCGTATTCAGATGAATCGCTCTCGCTTATTGCAAAACGTTACAGCAGACCTATAATCCATCGAGAATAAATATCATTACCAAAAAAAGGATGGCTCGACATGGTTGTTCGTTTCCCATTGAAATCGCTTGCTGTCGTGGTATCTGCCAGCTGGTTGCTAGTTGCTTGTGATCGCCCTGAAGACACCCCGCCCGAGCCGCAGGTCAGTCAGGTCGAGGCGGACGCTACCGTATCGGCAGATCCTGCTACGTCCGCTGAGTCTGGCGTGAACCGCGAAGCAGTCGTCGAAACGTACGCCGACATCGCCTACGCCACCTATCAGGACGCGTTGACCACAGCACAACGTCTCGACAAGGCGGTAGACGAGCTGATCGCCAATCCGAATCAGGAGACCCTGCAGGCAGCACGCGAGGCTTGGAAGCAGGCACGGGTGCCTTACCAGCAATCCGAAGTGTTTCGCTTCGGTAATCCAGTGGTCGACGAATGGGAAGGTCAATTGAATGCCTGGCCGCTCGATGAAGGCCTCATCGACTATGTCG
The DNA here is from genome assembly GCF_900104945.1 of Halopseudomonas xinjiangensis. Lineage (NCBI taxonomy): Bacteria > Pseudomonadati > Pseudomonadota > Gammaproteobacteria > Pseudomonadales > Pseudomonadaceae > Halopseudomonas > Halopseudomonas xinjiangensis. Next base: position 1,356,436 of record NZ_LT629736.1, read on the forward strand.
CCAACGACGGTTACGAGCACGAGATGGGGAATGACGGCGCCAATGCCAACATCATCGCCAGCCAGGAAATCAATATCGGTGGTACCACCCACGACGTAAGCGAGTTAACACCTGAACTGCTCGCCGAACTCAACGAGGTCGGTGGCTCGGAGGCGAACGTGGCGACCGGTTACCACGCGATCGAATTCCTGCTCTGGGGCCAGGACCGCAACGGTTTCGAGCGTGGGAATGGTGATAGACCGGCTACCGACTACGCCAAGGGCGACGAATGCACCAACGGTAACTGTGATCGCCGGGCGGAATACATCGATGCGGCGACAGACTTGTTGGTGCAAGACCTGGAATGGATGGTGCAGCAATGGGCACCTGGGAAGAACGAGAACTACCGTGCCGAACTGCTTGAACTGAAGCCGGAAGAAGCTCATCAGCGAATGCTGTTTGGCATGGGTTCGCTTTCATTGGGTGAGCTTGCCGGGGAACGCATGAAGGTCGCGCTGGAGGCCAACTCGTATGAGGACGAGCACGACTGTTTCAGCGATAACACCCATAACTCGCATTATTACAACGGGCTGGGTATTCAGAACGTATACCTCGGACGTTATGAGCGGGTCGATGGCGAGGTCGTCGAAGGCGCCTCTCTGTCCGATCTGGTCGCCCAGACTGATACCGAACTGGACCATAAGCTGCGCTTAGAGTTGGAACAGTCGATGCAGGCGCTTGGCGAAATGAAGAAAGCGGCGGAAGCAGAATCAGAACCGATGCCGTTCGACATGATGATCGCTCCGGAGAATGAGCGCGGTCACGAGCTGATAAACAACGCCATCAACGCTCTGGTCGAGCAGACTGGTTCGATCGAAGCAGTGGCTGCGAAGGTTGGCGTGGAGTCGCTCGAACCTGACGACGCAGGTCACTCCTTCTAAGTACTGAAGATAACACCGTCATGACCTGGGCCGCCCGGGCATGACGGTGCTGCTTCAGATTGCCGCAGATCAATGTCGCACTCGGTAAACCGCGTACCATCTGACGGCCAACCTCGTAAATCGGTACGTCAATGAAGAAACTTCACCTGCTGTTCGGAGTGGCGGCGCTGAGTCTGGCCTGTGAGGCGATGTCCAGCCCGCCGACGCAGCAGTCGCCTAAATCCGGTGGCGATGGGAGCATAGGGCTGGCTAATCAGAACGCCTATTCCCTCCCCCAGGCTAATCTGCCGATGACCAAGCGGCTGGATTTCAGCGTGGGCAACAGTTTTTTCCGCAATCCCTGGGTCGTCGCACCGGCCAGCACCGATGCACGGGACGGACTGGGCCCATTGTTCAACACCAATTCATGCCAGGGCTGCCACATCAAGGATGGCCGTGGAAATCCGCCTGGCGAAACTCTGAGTTCGGTCTCTCTGTTCCTGCGCTTGGCTATACCGCCGCGTGGTGAAAAAGATCGGGAATTGCTCGAACGCCATGGTTTCGTACCGGAACCCGTATACGGCAGTCAGCTACAAACCGCCGCCATTCCCGGTTCGAAAGCTGAAGCCGAGTTGGTCGTGGAATGGGAGCGCTTCGAGGAAGAACTGGCCGACGGTTCTCTCGTTGCCATGCGCAGGCCGATATACCGGATCGAGAACCCCAACTATGGCCCGTTGGCCAATGATGTACAGATTTCGCCCAGGGTGGCTCCGCCGATGATCGGGCTTGGTCTGCTTGCAGCTATACCCGAGCAGGACCTGCTGACCAATGCGGATCCCGACGATAGCGATGGCAATGGGATTTCCGGACGGACCAATAAAGTATGGGACCGCGCCTCGGAACAAACCGTCCTGGGACGCTTCGGCTGGAAGGCAGGCGAACCGAATATCATGCAGCAAAGTATGGGCGCCTTCGCCGGAGACATGGGCATCACCTCTGCGCTTGCGCCTTTCACCGACTGTACCCAGAGCCAGGGATGCGAACGCTTCCCCCATGGTGGCGAGTTCGAGGTCAGCGATGAAGTGGCAAACTTCGTCGCGTTCTATGCCAGTAGTCTTGCGGTGCCGATACGCCGCGACATGGACAAATCAGAAGTGAAAGCGGGCGCCGCCGCCTTCAACGAGGCCGGTTGCGCCGCCTGCCACACGCCCCGTCACGTCACCGGTGTAGTCGCCGACCGACCCGACCTGTCCCTGCAGGAAATCTGGCCATACACCGACTTGTTGCTTCATGACATGGGGCCAGGATTGGCTGATGGTCGTGGCGAGTTTCTGGCCGATGGAAACGAATGGCGTACTCCGCCGCTCTGGGGCCTTGGACTCGCCACGACGGTGAATCCTGCCGCCGGATACCTTCATGACGGACGCGCCGAAACGCTTGAGCAAGCCATCCTCTGGCACGACGGAGAAGCGCGTCCGGCAGCCGATGCTTACCGCGAGCTTGATGCAACCAAGCGCAACGCGATGTTGCAGTTTCTCAACTCTCTGTAAGGAGCTTGCCGTGTTCTCCGGTTCGAAAATCCCCCGCCTCGGCTTGTTGTGCCTCGGGCTGATCGGCTGCTGCGTCAGCCCCTTTGCCTTCGCAGACGCAGGCGCCCTTGAACGCTGGCACGACGAGATCGGCAGCGGTTATGCAGACCTGAGCGCATCCAGTGCTTCGTTGGCCCAGGCTGCTCATAGCTACTGCGAGCAAGACACTTCCACTGCCCTCACTCGGGATTCACTGGAGCAAGCCTGGCGAGACGCCTTCCTGGCCTGGCAGCGTGTTCGCTTCGTCGAGTTCGGTCCCATTCAGCAGGACAGCTTGACCTGGCAGTTTCAGTTCTGGCCGGATCCGAAGAATCTGGTGGGCAAAAAGGCCCGCGGTTGGCTTGCGAGCGAGAGAGAGATCACCGGCGAATCGATAGGCTCGGACAGCGTAGCAGTGAAGGGCTTTCCGGCTATCGAATACTTGCTCTTCGATGAGCAACAACAGCAGCGCGAAGATGCGCTTCCCACCGATCGAGCCTGCAGCTTGTTGACGACTGTCACGCAGCGGATCGAGGCCAACGCGCGACGCCTGACTTCCGACTGGCAACAGTTTCGTCCCCATTATGTCGAGCAACCAGCCTATGCCGACGACACCGTGCTGGCGGCCATGCATGCACTGGAACAGATGAAGGACCGGCGCCTGGGTGCGCCGATTGGTGCCGGAGGCAAGGGTCGCAAGAATCCGTATCTTGCCGATGCCTGGCGAAGTGGGCAGTCCCTGGCCGCCGTACGCGCCTCGCTCACCGGCTTGCGCGATCTTTTCCTGCCTGGCCTGGCGCTGCGCCTGCAGGGAGAAGAGCGTCAGGCGCTGTACAAGCGCTTTTCACAACAGCTCGATGGCACGTTGGAGCGACTCGATCGGCTCCCGCCCGACATGCGCTCGCTCCTGGAAGACGACGCAGGCTATCGTCAGCTTCAACTGTTGTTTCTCGACGTTGAGCGACTGACCACTCAGCTGTCTACCTCGATCGCGCCTGAGTTGGGCGTGGTGAAAGGCTTCAATTCCAGCGATGGTGATTGAGATGACGACGCGACGAGACGTCCTCTGCGCCCTGCTAAGCGGTATCGCTTTGAGTGCCCTCCCCTGGTCCATTCGTCAGGCCCGTGCCGCTACCCCGGTCGGCCGCATTCTTAGTGCCGTGGACGATACATCAGGACGGCATTTTATTCACTTGGGCCACGGTGCCGACGCAACCGGGGTCGATTTTCCCGTCACTCAGCGCTGTCATGGTGGCTGTCAGCGGCCCGGGTCTGGCGAGGCGGTCATTTTCGACCGTCGGCCGGGTCGATTTTTTCATGTGCTCGATATAGCGAACGGCCAAGTGCGCGCACATATCGAGGCCGCGACCGACTATCATTTCTTCGGCCATGGGGCATTCAGCCCGGATGGCGGGCTACTTTACGCGACGGCGAATCACATCCCCAGCGGAGAAGGCCAGATATGCGTGTATGACGCACGGTCCGGCTACGGTCTGATCGATGTCTACCCGGTCGGCGGAATCGATCCGCATGAGATCCGACTGATGCCGGACGGCTCCAGCCTGGTCATCGCCATGGGCGGTATCCTCACGCACCCGGACTACGAACGCATCAAGCTCAATCTTGATACGATGCAGCCGGCGGTAGTCTTGATGGACCGGCTGAGCGGCAAGATCCTGCAGCGCCACACACCTTCGAATCATCAGCTCAGCGCGCACCACCTGGACGTCGATTCGCGCGGTATGGTGGTGGTCGGCTATCAGTACGAAGGACCCGAGTGGGATACACCTCCTCTGATCGGGGTGCTCGACAGCAAGCAACAGACTTACCGGGAAATTACCTTTGAAGACGGGGTCCAGCGGCAGCTGCGTAACTACGTCGCCAGTGTGGCCCTGGATTCTTCCAGTGGTCTCGCTGCAATCACCGCTCCGCGCGGCAACCTTGTAGCCGTATTCGACTACAGCAGCGGAACCTTGCAGAGACTGGTCGCGGTACCGGATGTGGCCGGTGTGCTCGTCGACGGCGAGACATTCGTCGTTTCGTCGGGACGTGGGGGGCTGTACCGGGTAGATCCGCAGCGGGACGAGGCGGTACTCCTCGGTTCACAGGATCAGCGCTGGGACAATCACCTGACGCGCATAGGGCTCGCTTGAGCCCCTCGCCGACCAGATCTAGCGGCTGGCGACCATCTTTTCGATGCAGCCGCGGGAGTCGTCCGGCACGCGAGTAAACTGCAGGCCTGTCCAGAACTGTCCGCCGCCGATGCTTTCGCGGTTCCACAAACTTTCCGCATCCAGGCAGAATTCGGTTATGCCATTCAGGGTCATCGGAAGATTGATCTGCAAAGCGTATGACTTGAACATCTCGATCGGCTTGTCGCTTAACAACATCAACCCTTCAATGTGCAGATCGACTACTCGGCCCAGTAATGTACCGGTGTCGAGGTCGTATACTTCGAGGCTGCTGCTCACGCTGTGACGCTCCAGTTTTCGTCTTTCGTTCATGTCTCACTCGCCGACTTGGGATGCGTCCCTGACTCAACAACCTGCCATTCCCTCGCGCTACAGTGTGCGGTATTTGAATGCTGGCGAACAGCCATGACGCAGCAGTTTTGAGTTAACCGCCTCACACTTCTCCAACCCACGTGCCAATCCCAGCGCGATTTCGTGTCGACTGCGTACACAGACCTATCACAAGCGATTTGATTCGACGTGAATAGAGGGTTTATTTCAAAATCAAGACGTGGTTCAAACATTGCTGTTGCTGTCCGATAGCGCAGGGTAAGCTTCGTTCATCGCCATCAACGGAGTTTCCGATGACCCGCCTGACACTAGTTCTTGCCCTCCTCCTCTCCAGTACCGGTAGCGTGATGGCAGGGCAAAGCCAGCTTGACGACCTGCACATATCCCGCGCCTGGTCCCGTGCGCTCCCACCGGTTGCGCCAACCGGTGCGGCATATATGAGCATTGAAAACCGCGGAGGCCAGGCCGCCCGGCTTGTCGGCGTGAGCACGCCGATCGCCGAACGTGCGGAGGTACATCAACACACACACACCGAAGGTGTCATGCGCATGCAGCGTGTCGATGACGTAGTCATCGAACCCGGTCAGCAAGTGGATTTCGCACCGGGCGGTTACCACATCATGCTGTTCAATCTGAACGAGCCGCTGGCCGCTGGCGCGAGTTACCCCCTTACGCTGCGCTTCGAGCAGGCCGGAGACGTAGAGGTGCAGATCGACGTTCAGGACGATGCGCCGCAAGCCGGGCACCATCACTGATCAGTCGTGGCGGTCCCGGTCAAGCAAGTGGAAGCGCGGCAGTTGCAAATGCCAGCGAATGGCCGCCAGACGGATTCCGAGCACTGCCAGCATGGAGATAGTCACATCCACGCCTGGGGGAGTCGGGAGTGCATGCAATACGATATACACCAGCGACCCCGCGATGCACGCAGTGGCGTAGATTTCCTTGTGGAAGATGAGCGGGATCTCGTTGCAGATGATGTCGCGCATGACCCCGCCGGCAACGCCCGTCATAAGACCCATGATCACAGCGGCGCTAACCGGGACGTCCTGCTGCATGGCCACCTGGGTGCCAATAACGGTAAAGACCGCCAGCCCGAAGGCATCGGCCACCAGTAAACCCAACTCGGGTATTGGGCGGGTGAAACGTACCCAGGCGATCGTGCCCAGCGCAGCCAGCACCGCAACGACGATGTACCATTCATTGCGGATCCAGCTCACAGGGTGATTGTCCAGTATGGCGTCACGTAGCGTGCCGCCACCTAGTGCAGTGACCAGGGCAATCACCAGCACCCCGAACAGGTCCATGGATTTACGCCCGGCCATCAGGGCTCCGGTGATGGCAAAAACCGCCACACCGAACAAATCGAACGCGTAAAACCAGGTCATCCTTATACTCCGCCGCAAACAGGGCCGGCGCGGAGGCTCAGTCGACCCTCACCGGGGTGCGCATGGTAACGAATTCTTCCGCAGCGGTGGGATGAATACCCAGCGTAGCGTCGAATATCGCCTTGGTTGCCCCCGCCTTTACCGCGACGGCCAGCCCCTGAATAATTTCCCCGGCTTCGGGCCCGACCATATGCACACCCAGTATGCGGTCGGTGTCCTTGTCGACCAGCAACTTCATGAAGCTTTGCTCGGGTCGACCGGCCAACGTGTTGCGCATGGCGCGGAAGCGACTCTCGAATACCTTGAGTTTGTGGCCGCGGCTGCGTGCTTCGTCTTCGGTCATGCCCAGCGTGCCGATGTTGGGGATACAGAACACCGCGGTGGCTATGTCGTTGTAGTCGACCGGATGGTACTCCTCCGGCTTGTATAGCCTTCGTGCCAGGGCCATGCCCTCGGCCAATGCCACCGGCGTAAGCTGTACAGTGTGGGTCACGTCGCCAATGGCGAAGATAGCCGGATCATCGGTCTGGTACTGATCGTCGACCTTGACGAAGCCTTTCTCGTCCAGCGTGGCGTGTGTGTTATTCAGGCCCAAACCGGCCAGGTTCGGGCGGCGCCCGGTTGCATAGAGCACCAGATCGGTTTGAATGGAACCGCCGTCTTTCAACGTGACGTCGAAGGTGCCGTCCGGCTGTTTGTCGACCCGTTCCACATCGGTCTCGAAACGAAGGTCAAGACCCTTGGCTCGCAGCGTCAAGGCGACGTGCTCACGAACTCCGCGATCGAACCCCCGCAAAAAGAGATCGCCCCGGTAGAACTGGGTCACTTCGCAGCCAAGCCCATGGAAGATGCTGGCGAACTCCGTTGCGATGTAGCCACCGCCGACTACCAGGGTTCGTCTCGGCAAATGCTTGAGATAGAACACGTCGTTCGAGCTGATGACATGCTCATTACCGGGAAAATCGGGGATATGCGGCCAGCCGCCGGTTGCGATGAGCACGCGCTCGGCGGTGTAGGTCTGGTCGGCGACGGCCACAGTGTGCGAGTCAACGAAACGAGCGCGGCCGTTGATTACCTGCACGCCTGCCGACGTCAGCAGATTGTGATAGATACCGTTGAGGCGGGTGATTTCAGCGTTCTTGTTGTCGACCAGGCGCTGCCAGTCGAACCCTGCGTCCTGCAGATTCCAGCCATACCCACGAGCGTCTTCAAAGTCCTCGGAGAAATGCGCGGCATAAGCGAAGAGTTTTTTCGGGACGCAACCGACATTGACGCAGGTGCCGCCCAGGTACAGGTCTTCTGCGACCGCCACCCGCGCACCGAAGGTTGCGGCCATTCGGCTCGCACGCACGCCACCCGATCCCGCGCCAATCACGAAGAGATCGAAATCATATTCTGCCATGCTCGTTCTCGCTGCTATCCGAAAGGCGTCAGCATACCCGATCACGCGACGCTTTTGGCTCGCGAGTAGCAGCCAGGCTTAAGTCACCGCTTCCTTTTGCCCCGGATTCTTGCCATCGGCCGAAGCATGTTCGATCACCGCATTCATCTCGACTCCGAGCAATAATACTGCCGAGGAGATATAGAAATAGAACAGCAAAATGATAATCGCGCCGATGCTGCCGTAGGTCGCGTCGTAGTTGCCGAAATTCCTCACGTACAGGCCGAAGGCGATGGAGGCGACGATCCACACGATGACAGCGACTGCCGAACCCGGCGTAATGAAGCGAAACTGCTGTTTGACGTCGGGCATCAGATAATTGACCACCGCAACGACCAGCATCAATAGGAGTACGATCGCCGGCCAGCGTACCCAGGTCCAGATCGTCACGAACAGGCTACCGATTCCGACACGGTCGGCCAGCCACTGTACGGCCTGTGGCCCGAGAATCATCAGGCCGGCGACGGCCAGCAACATGATCGCAATGCCGATTGTGTAAAGAATCGAGAGAATGAACAGCTTCCAGATCGGCCTGCCCTCATCCACGCCATAGGCCTTGTTCATGGCGTTGATCAGCGAGCGTACGCCAACCGATGCAGTCCAGATCGCAATCAGCACACCGATGGACATGACCCCGGTGTTCTGGCTCTGCAACTGGTCTATGACCGGATTGACCTGCTCCAGCGCCTGGGAAGGCAAAGCCATCGCCGCCTGCTGACGGAGCCAGTCGAAAAATTGCGGTACATGCAAAAAGCCCAGCAGCGCTATCAGGAACAGCAGAAAGGGAAACAGGGCGAACAATGCTCGATACGCGAGCGCTGCCGCATAGGTCGACATATCGTCGTCGCCGAACGCCTTGAACGTGCGTTTGCATAGCTCGACGAAGCCTACCCCGCGTGTATCGAAGATCCCCATGGCTGCCTCCTGAAACGTATGGTCTGCAACCTGTGACGGTAGTTGTACAAAAGAGTTCGGGTTTGTACGTCGCTAAGGCAGGTCTCTCATAAGCACCATCCCTACCCCGGCCGCATAAATCAGGATCAGGCTGACGCTTTCGAAACCGATCTCGCCGAGCCCGCGCTTCTCCCGCCGGATCAGTCCCATCAGCAGCACACCGGTCATGACAATCGACAGCGCTACCCAGAGCAGGACCGAATCCGAGACCGCGTGATAGATCGACCCTTCGCGATAGGCTACGTCCGAGGCGGCCGCGAACAGCGTGTCGAATGCGTTCCCGCCGATGATCCCGCCGACCGCCAGCGTGAGCGCGCCGCGCCTGGCAGCGGCGACCGCGGTGACCAATTCGGGCAACGACGTGACGATGGAGGTAAGCAGGATGCCGACCGCCGCTTCGCCGATTGCCGTCTGGCTGGCGATGGCCGTTGCTGCGTGATGCAGGATCCAGCCGGAGATGCCGAGCAACGATGCCAGACCCAGGAACCAGCACCACAGGCTCGCAAGGGAGTGGCTGGCCGAATCCTCTGCAGGCCGGTCCTCCCGCGTCTCGGCCGTTTGCGTCGGCTGCCACATGTCCGCAGCCTGGCCGGAGCGAATAACGTGCAAGCCATACAGATAGCCGCCGAACAGGACGATGGTTGCCGGATGCACCGACCATATCGTGTATTCCGGCGCAAACGCGCCCACCATGATGATCGCGAGCAGACACAGCAGCAGCGTTCCCTGCAGCATGTTCCCGAGCGAGGCCGCTGCGTGCTCCAGATTGACGCGGCGCAGAGTCATGTCCGCTACTGTCAGAAACAGCGTTTGCACAGCGATGCCGCCTACCGCGTTGCTCATTGCCAGTTCCGCCTGGCCGCGGGAGGCGGCAGTGACCGACAACACGATGCCGGCCAGCGAGGTCGCCATGCCTAGAAGCAGCGCGCCGGCCAGCGCTTCGCCCATTCCGGTACGATCGGCCAGCTGGTCGACCACGGTGGCCAGCTTTACCCCGGCGAGGCAAATCACCACCGCGCAGACCGCTACCAGCAACATGCTAACCAGTAATCCTGGTTCGGTAAGGGCGTCCATGGGTTTCCTTGTTGTTGAACCGCTACCGCGACGGAGACCGGGCTCCATCCTGCTTCCCGCGGCCCGCGCCGTGCTCGATAACGGCATTGACCTCGGCGCCGAGCAGGAGCACCAGCGCGGAGACGTAGAAATACAGCAGCAAAACGATGATTGCCCCTAATCCGCCGTAAAGCGCGCCGTAGTCGCCGAAGTTGCGCACGTAGAAGCTGAATCCGATTGAAGAGAGGATCCAGACCGGAACCGCAAGCAAGGATCCTGGCGACACGAAGCGGAAGCTTTGCTCGACATCGGGCGTGACGTAGTAAAGCAGCGCTACCACGAGCAGCAGCAAAATCAGGATTACTGGCCAGCGCAGCCACCGCCATATCCAGGCGACTCGCTCGCCCCGATCGAACAGATCGACAAGCCGCTCGGTGACTTCCGGGCCAAGCATCATCACAGCTGCCGTGCAGAGCAACATCAGCGTGATCGTGAGCGTGGTGCCGACGGTTATGCAGGCAATTTTCCAGAACGGACGGCTTTCCTCCACGTCGTAGACATTATTCATAGCGAACATGAGATCGCGGATCGCAAGCGCGGCTGTCCACAGTGCAACCACGACACCGATGAGCAGGACGCCGCCTCGCCTGGTGCTCAGCTCATCGATGATCGGGTCGACCTGCTCCATTACCGCACTGGGCAGCGCCAGGGCAGCCTGTTGCCGCAGCCAGTCGAAAAACTCCGGTACGCCCAGGAAGCCGAGGATGGCGATCAGAAGGACCAGAAACGGAAACATCGCGAATACGATGCGAAACGCGAGCGCAGCGGCGTAGGTCTGCATGCGATCCTCAGCGAACGCACGCAGCGTCTGCCTCGTCACGGCAGACCAGCCCATTCCGCGAAGGGCTAGCAGACTCATGCCAGTCGCCCACTAAGGTGACGGCCCGCCTGGCGACCCCAAAACAAGGTTGGCTGGATCGCAGCGCCCCGCGACCGGACGCAAGGCCTGATAGCCACTACCGTGACGAACTCTGTTCCGGTTGCAACAAGCTTCGAAGAACCTGGGCTATGGTTTCGATGTTTTCGTGGGCGAGTACGTGGTACTCCTGTTCGCGCAGGAATATCCGCATGTCGGCGTCGCCCCCCTCCCGCTTGCGATTGAGATTCTGCTCCATACGGTCCAGTGCCGTTCTCGCCTGCTTGATCTGTTGCGGATCATAGGCCCAGCCGTAGTCCGAGCCAGCATCGTCAAGCGCGTTGACGAGATCGGCAGTGCTTTCGCGCAGCTCATCGAGCTGGTCGAGAAGCTGATGGCCGACGACGATGTCCAGATTGCGTGTATCCCAGCTACCACCCAACATCGCTGAAATCTGCGAGAGGTGATCGCCAAGGTTGCGAATCTGCCGGTTCACGGTGACGCCGGAGTCGTCATCCCCCAACCAGCTGAGCCAAGCTGCATCGGTGGAATCGGCTTTCTCATCCAGCTCGCGCCCCATATCGTCCAATTGCTGGCGTATCTGTTCCAGCGTCGTCTTGCGCTCAGGCCAGTTGTCGATACCGAGCCGGTCGCCAGCATCGAGCAAAGCGTCGATGAACTCAGCCGTAGAGTCTCGTACGTCGTCCAGCGCATCGATAACGCTATGTCCGACGATGATCGAAACTGTCGACGGTTGAGCTGGCTGCTGCGTTTTCTGGGCAAAGGATTGCATTGGAAGCGCGAGCGAGATGGCTCCGACCAACGCGGCGGCAGGGAGCGACATGGAAGACTTGCTGTTCACGGTTTCCTCCTCTGGTCGTTTCGTAGCGCCTCGTTCGGTTGCGCATGAACATTCGGCAGGAAGACGCGCCAAGGGTTCCTTGAATGCGCGACGAGGGTGCTACGACACAGGGAGGGTTGAGCTGCGGGAGGGCTCGGCTTGGATCAGCAGAAAGCTAAAAGGATAAAACGGAACGCGGTACGGAGCGATGGGATGTGGGAGCGCTACAACGGATGGTGCCCGGAGCCGGAATCGAACCGGCACGGAGTTGCCTCCGAGGGATTTTAAGTCCCTTGCGTCTACCAGTTTCGCCATCCGGGCTGACAGGTACCGTAAAACTGAATAATGGAGGCCGAGGTCGGAATCGAACCGGCGTACACGGATTTGCAATCCGCTGCATGACCACTCTGCCACCCGGCCTCTAAGGGGGCTGCCAGACCGGCGAAACCGGTATGACAAAAAACTGGAGCGGGAAACGAGACTCGAACTCGCGACCCCGACCTTGGCAAGGTCGTGCTCTACCAACTGAGCTATTCCCGCTTTGGAACGGCGCCCATTCTATCCTGCTCGAGCGCTCTGTCAAGTCATTGATTCAGAAAAAGTTATTTGTCGCTTTTTTGAACACTTTCCATGCTCATGTACGGCCACGCGGCGCGTAGATAAACGTACATTGACCATAACGTCAGCACCGCTGAAACCATCAAAAGCGCATAACCGAGGATGACCCAATTGGTCATCACCGGCGGGTTGGCTAGTAGCACGACCAGAGCCACCATCTGCGCGGCAGTCTTGTACTTGCCGAGCCTGGATACCGCCACCTTGCCGCGCGCACCGATCTCGGCCATCCATTCACGCAGCGCCGAAATGACGATTTCGCGCCCGATGACCACCGCCGCTGGAGCCGTGACCCAGAAGTTGGCATGGCTTTGCACCAGCAGAACCAGCGCCACGGCAACCATCAGTTTGTCCGCCACAGGATCGAGGAATGCGCCAAAGGGCGTGCTCTGCTCAAGCTTGCGCGCAAGGTAGCCGTCGAGCCAGTCGGTGAGGCTGGCGAAGGTAAAAACGATCGACGCAGCCAGGTAACTCCAGCCAAAGGGAAGGTAATACAGAACGATGAAAATCGGGATCAACGCAACCCGCAGGAGCGTGAGTATGTTCGGAATGTTCATGTAGTCTCGACTATCGGCTTTGTAGGCATTCTAGTCGCTATGCAGAACCGCATAAATCTGTTCCGCAAGTTTTTTACTGATCCCCGGTACCTTGGCGATCTCGACGGCGCTCGCCCGGCAGAGTTCCTGTAGCCCGCCGAAGTGCTTGAGCAGCTCGCGCCGACGCTTCGGCCCTACCCCTTCGATCCCTTCGAGCGTCGACGTGTTGCGCGTCTTGCCGCGACGCTGCCGATGCCCGGTGATGGCGAAACGGTGCGCTTCGTCGCGGATCTGCTGAATCAGGTGAAGCGCGGGCGAGTGCCCCGGCAATACCAGCTCATTGTTGGTTTCGTTCAGATACAGCGTTTCCAGACCCGGCTTACGTGTGATGCCCTTGGCGACGCCGACGACGGTCAGGTCATGAATCATCAGCTCGCCAAGCACTTCGAGGGCCATACCCATCTGGCCTTTGCCGCCGTCGATCAGCAGAATATCCGGCAGCTTGCCCTCGCCTTCCTTGACCTTGTTGAAGCGTCGGCTCAGCGCCTGGCGCATGGCAGCGTAATCATCACCGGCGGTCACGCCTTCGATGTTGTAACGGCGGTAATCGCTTTTGAGCGGTCCTTCCGGGCCGAAAACGACGCAGGAGGCAACGGTGGCTTCGCCGCTGGAATGGCTGATGTCGAAACATTCCAGGCGCGTGGGCATTTCATCCAGGCCGAGCGCTTCCTGCAGCATATCGAAGCGCGTCTGCATGTTCTGTCGATTGGCGAGCATCCCGCTCAGCGCAGCTTCGGCGTTGGTGACCGCCAGCTGCTGCCAGCGGCTGCGCGTACCGCGGACCCGGTGACTGATCGTCACGCCGAAGCCGCGCGCCACGGCGAGCGCTTCGGCAATAACCTCTAGATCTTCGTGCACTGCGTTGACGATGATTTCGCCGGGCAGCTCGCGTTCGGCACCGCCCAGGTAGTATTGCGGAAGAAAGGCGGCGACGACCTCCCCCGGCGTGTGTTCGATGCCGATGCGGGGAAAGTGGTTCTTGCTGCCAAGTACCCTCCCCTGGCGCACCATGACCACATGGACGCAGGCGCCTCCGGGTGAGACGGCCGCAGCGACGATGTCCACGTTACCTTGCTCGGTATCCATGCTTTGCTGGTCCTGCACGCGCCGCAGGATGCCGATCTGGTCGCGCACTTCGGCGGCGCGTTCAAAGTCGAGGTTTTCCGCGGCGCTTTCCATCGTCCGCGTCAGCTCGCTGGCCAGCGCGTTACTGCGTCCCTCAAGAAACATGACGGAGTGGCGTACGTCCTCGGCGTATTCCTGCGGGTCTACCAAGCCCACACACGGACCCTTACAGCGCTTGATCTGATATTGCAGACAGGGCCGGGTGCGGTTGCGGTAGTAACTGTCCTCACATTGGCGAACCTTGAACGCCTTTTGGAGGAGATTCAGGCTCTCCCGAATGGCACCAGCGCTCGGATACGGCCCAAAGTACCTGCCCTTCGCCCTCTTGGTGCCACGGTGCAGCCCCAATCGCGGAAAATCGTCCTGGCTGAGAAAGACGTAAGGATAGGATTTGTCGTCGCGCAGCAGAATGTTGTATGGCGGCCGTGAGGCTTTGATCAGGCTTTGCTCAAGTAGCAACGCCTCGGTCTCGTTGGCCGTGATGGTGGTGTCTATCGCACGGATGCGCGCCACCAGAGCCTCGGTCTTGGGGCTCAAGCCTGTCTTGCGGAAATAACTGGCCAGCCGCTTTTTGAGGTTGCGTGCCTTGCCGACGTAGAGCAGTTCGCCCTGCTCGTCGAGCATCCGGTACACGCCGGGTTTACTGCTCGCGGTGGAAAGAAACGCCTGGGGATCGAAAACGCTGTGATTCATGCTCAATTCGGGGCGGCATCGACCATGCCGTGACGCACAGCCAGAAGAGCCAGCTCCACGTCGCTGGTGATGCTGAGTTTCTCGAAAATACGATAGCGGTAGGTGTTCACCGTTTTTGGACTGAGGCACAACTTGTCCGAAATACTCTGTACTTTTTCGCAACCGACGATCATCAGGGCGATCTGCATCTCTCGGTCAGAGAGCGAGTCGAACGGGCAGTCGCTCGACGGATCGTAGAGCTTGGATATCAGCAGTTGGGCGACGTCCGGGCTCATGTACCGTTGGCCGGCAGCGACCTTGCGGATGGCACTGACCATCTCGTCGAGCGCCGCACCCTTGGTAACGTATCCGGACGCGCCTGCCTGCATCAGTCTGGTAGGAAAAGGTTCTTCGTCACAGACCGTGACGGCGATGACCTTGATGTGCTTGTCGTGCGAAGTGATCTTGCGAGTGGCTTCGAGCCCGCCGATGCCCGGCATGCGCACGTCCATCAACACGACGTCCGGTTTGAGCTTGCGCGCCTGATCGAGCGCCGATTCGCCGCAATCCGCTTCACCGACCACCGTCAGGCCCGGCACATCGCTCAGCATGCGGGTGATCCCCATGCGTACCAGATCATGGTCATCAACCACGAGTACCTTGATCAATTCGGACCCCTTCGCCAATACCGGACAGCTTCTTGTGCCCCCTGTCATCCGGCAACAAGGAGCGGAACATGTAGGAGCATATTCCGTTATTCAATGGGGGCAACCTTAGCAAATTGGCGCGCCCAGCGAAACGACCAACCACACCGGGAAGGCGTCTATCGGACGATCAGCTCGCGACGTTCAGCTGCAGGGCCTCCAATTGTATGGCCAACTCGGCCAGACATGCCGGGTCATCTATGGTGGAAGGCACCGTGTAGCTTTCACCTGCCGCCATCTGACGCATGATTCGACGCAGAATCTTGCCTGATCGCGTCTTCGGCAATCTGTTCACCACCAGCGCGCGCCGAAAACAGGCAACGGCTCCGATTTCCTGCCTGACCGCCAGTACCAGCTCATCGTTGAGCTTTGCAGCATCCCTGTCCACTCCGTCCTTCAAGACTACCAGCCCTAGTGGCAATTCGCCTTTCAGTTCGTCCGGAATGCCGATCACCGCACATTCAGCGACCGCAGGGTGTGCACCGAGTACTTCCTCCATCTCGCCTGTCGACAGTCTGTGCCCGGCAACGTTGATGATGTCATCCGTGCGCCCCATTACGAACAGGTAGCCTTCTTCATCGATATAACCGGCGTCGCCCGATTGATAATACCCCGCGAACCGGGCCAGGTAGCCGTCATGGAAGCGTTCTGAATCGCCCCAGATTCCGGTCAGGCATCCCGGCGGCATGGGCAGACGCAGGCAAATGTTGCCCTGGGCTCCGGCCTCCAGCATCCGACCGTCGTCGTCGAGCACCGCTACTTCGAACCCCGGCATGGGCCAGGTCGCCGAGCCCGGCTTGACCGGTTGAAGTTCGTATCCCGCAGGATTCGCGGCGATCGCCCAGCCCGTCTCGGTCTGCCACCAGTGGTCGATGACTGGCCGCTGGAAATGCTCCTGCAGCCATTTCCAGGTTGGTGGATCGAGCCGCTCCCCAGCGAGATAGATGCGTTCCAGCCGGCTCAGATCGTGGTTTCGGGCCAGCTTGGCTTCCGGATCTTCCTTGCGAATGGCTCGAAAGGCCGTGGGTGCGGCGAATAAGGTCTTTACCCCATGTTCAGCACACACCCGCCAAAAGCTGCCGGCATCAGGCGTACGCACCGGTTTGCCTTCGTACAGCACCGTGGTGCAGCCGGCCAGCAGCGGGCCGTAAACGATATACGAATGACCGACCACCCAGCCGACATCGGATGCTGCCCAGAACACGTCACCGGGGCCCACGCCATAAACAGCGGACATGCTGAAGCGCATCGCCACCGCGTGTCCACCGTGATCGCGCACGACGCCCTTGGGTTTGCCGGTGGTCCCGGAGGTATAGAGGATATACAGTGGATCGGTCGCTTTTACCGGTACAGCGTCGACTGGCTCAGCGGCGGCCATGGCCGTCGCCCAGTCCACGTCTCGCCCGTTTTGCATCTCTGCCAGACACCGCGGACGCTGGAGTACCACGCAGTGCCGGATCGCATGTTCGGCCTTCGCCATCGCGGCGTCGACCAGCGGCTTGTAGGAGATGGTGCGGTCGACCTCGATACCGCACGAGGCAGTCACCAGAACATCGGCACCGGCGTCATCGATGCGAACAGCAAGCTCGTGCGCGGCGAATCCACCGAACACGACACAGTGCACAGCGCCCAGTCGCGCACAGGCGAGCATCGCGACAACCGCCTCTGGCACCATCGGCATGTAAATAATGACCCGATCGCCGCGCCTGACCCCGAGCCCGCGGAGCATACCAGCGCAACACGCTACGTCTTCCAGGAGCCCGGCGTAGCTGATGTTCCGCTTGATACCCGTTACCGGCGAGTCGTAGATGATAGCTGTCTGTTCGCCCCGCCCTGCGGCAACATGGCCATCCAGCGCCAGGTAGGACGTATTGAGAAGGCCATCGGAGAACCAGCGGAACTGCCCGTCGTCCTGCGTCAGAACCTGAGTGGGAGCCGTGTGCCAGTCGATCAGAGACGCCTTGTCTGCCCAGAAATGTCCGGGCTGCCGGCAGGATTGTAGATAGTCGTCATGGTAGGTGCGATTCATGGGCGCGTCTCCTTGTTATCCGATCAGCCTAGACCCTACAAACCGAAAGGGAACTAGACTTACGTCGGATGGGAGCCCCATGCACCCGCGCTCACACTGCGGACACCAACAATAAGGTCTTGCCCATGAGTACAGACGCCTTCACGCAGGCCGGCAAAACCGCCGTGATGCAGAACGTGCACGGCACTATTACATTCCTGCTCAACTATCCGCCGTTCAACCTCATGGAAACGTCGCACCTCGCCTGGCTGGTGGAACATTGCCAACTACGCTTTTACGCGACAGGCGACTCCATCATCCGCCCGCAGGACGGCCCGGTTCAGTACTTCTATATCGTCAAGCAGGGCCTGGTGCGGGGGGAGCGGATGATCGCCGGACAGGACCATCCCGACACCACCTTCGAGATCAGTGCCGGCGAGTGCTTTCCCCTCGCGGCCTTGCTCGGCGAGCGCTCCACGCGCACCGAACACCTGGCAGGCGATGACACCTTTTGCCTGTTGCTGCCGCGCAATGACTTCGTCCGGTTGTTCAGCATGTCATTGCCGTTTCGTGATTTTGCCCTGCGCGGTGTGAGCAGCCTGCTCGACCAGGTCAATCAACAGGCCCAGGCGCAGGCGGCAGAAACGCTCGGGGCTCAGTATTCGCTCGACACCCGTCTGGCAGACATCGCCGTGCGTAGCCCGGTCACCTGCATGCCCTATACATCGGTTCGCCAGGCGGTGCGGGAGATGAACGAGGCCAGTGTCGGTAGCATCGTGGTCGTTGATGGGCAACGACGCCCTCAGGGCATCTTCACGCTGCGTGACCTGCGCAGCGTGATAGCAGACGAGACTCGCAATCTCGACGGTCCGGTCGATTCGGTAATGACCCCCGCTCCCTTCCATCTGCCGCCCGAGGCGTCGGCTTTCGATGCGGCTACTGCCATGACCAGCCGTCACATCGCACACATCTGCGTCGTGGAGCAGGGTCGTCTGGTCGGGGTGGTATCGGAGCGCGACCTGTTCTCGTTGCAACGAGTAGATCTGGTTCATCTTGCGCGCACCGTGCGCCAGGCCGGGCAACTGAGCACGCTGGCGGCCTTACGCGCCGATATTCGCAGACTGGTGGACAATATGTTGGCGCATGGGGCCTCCACTGCGCAGATCACGCACATCATCACGTTGCTGAACGACCACACCGTCTGCCGGGTCATCGAACTCTGCATCGAGGAACACGGGGATCCTGGCGTGCCCTTTACCTGGCTCTGCTTCGGTAGCGAAGGTCGGCAGGAACAGACGCTGCATACCGACCAGGACAATGGCATTCTCTTCGCCGCTGAGTCACCGCAACAGGCCGAGATGTACC
The DNA here is from genome assembly GCF_900104945.1 of Halopseudomonas xinjiangensis. Taxonomy (NCBI): domain Bacteria; kingdom Pseudomonadati; phylum Pseudomonadota; class Gammaproteobacteria; order Pseudomonadales; family Pseudomonadaceae; genus Halopseudomonas; species Halopseudomonas xinjiangensis. Next base: position 1,375,100 of record NZ_LT629736.1, read on the forward strand.
GCCGCCGGTTATTGCCTCTAGCGGAGCGCATCAACCAGGCGCTCGCCACCTGCGGATTCAGCTTGTGCAAGGGCAACATCATGGCCAGCAACCCGAATCTGTGTCTCTCCGTTCAGGAATGGCAGGAGCGCTTTGAGCAGTTCATCCGCACCACGACGCCAGTCAACCTGCTCAATTCGTCCATCTATTTCGATTTTCGCGTCGTATGGGGCGACCAGGCTGATGCTAAGGCCATGTTTGCTCGCGTGCTCGAGCGGATCAGGGGGAATTCTTTGTTTCAGCGCATGCTGGCACAGACCGCGCTCACCCATCGCCCGCCGATCGGACGCTTTCGTGATTTCGTGGTCGCCCGGAGCGGCGTCGAGAAAGACACGCTGGATCTCAAGACTCAAGGTCTGACGCCCTTCGTAGACGGCGCCCGGGTTCTCGCTCTCGCCCACGGTATCGCTGAGTGCAACACCCTGGAGCGGCTGCGGCGGTTGCGGACGGCTGGCGCAATCCTGCCACTCGATGCGGCTGCGTATGAAGAGGCCTATCACTTCATCCAGCTGATTCGCATGCAGCAACACCAGGCACAGGACCGTGAAGGTGCCCCGTTCAGTAACCGCATCGACCCTGACACACTCAATAACCTCGATCGTCGTATTCTTCGCGAGTCGTTTCGACAGGCGCGGCGATTGCAGGCAAGTCTGATGCTGAGGTATCAGCTATGAGTCCTCTGGCGTGGATGTCGGGGTTCCGTGCCAGCAAGCTCAGCGAAGCTCAGCGGGCCCGCCGCGACGCCCTGCCCTCCCCCCAACCGATAGATGAGACGCCGCTCGATCAGCTTAGGATCGTGGTCGTGGACCTCGAAACCAGCGGGCTAAACACCCAGCGCGACAAGGTGCTGTCCATCGGCGCAGTGGTGATCGAAGACGGGGCGATCGATCTTGGCAGCCAGTACGAGCGCACGCTGTGTCGGATCGACCAACCGATCACCGAGTCGATACTGATCCACGGCATTGCGCCGAGCGAGCTAGCGCGTGGCACCGCTCCACCGGGTGCGTTGCTGGACTTCATGGAGTTTGCCGATCAGTGCATCTTTCTGGCCTTCCATGCGCCGTTCGATCAGCGAATGCTCGCTCGCAGCCTGAGACACGAGCTTGGTGTGCGCCTGCAACACAGGTTTATCGACGTGGCCGAGGTGGCGCCGATGCTGTGTCCCGACGTTGACGTCGGCCGTGGCGGTCTGGATGACTGGCTCGCGCACTTTCGACTGAACAACAGCCAGCGCCACCATGCGGCGGCTGATGCCTTGGCGACGGCGGAGATCGCCTTGATCCTGCTAAGCCGGGCTCGCGGTCAAGGTATTCACACCTTGCAGGACCTGCATACACGTCTGGCTGACTGGCGCCGATTACAGCGCAGCCGTTCCGGCTCGCTCTGACGAAAGACCGTTGCTGCACAGGCATGCGGCAATTCGTCTCGCCACGTTTGCCGAAAAAAAGCCACGCTTCGCTGGCCCGGGATCGAGCTATTTGCTACCGTCCGCGCCCTCGACAACGTGGAGCTTTCAATGGTCAGACGTACGTGGTTCAAGACAACTCTCGCCGCCGCCGTCGCTGTGGTGTCTTCGCCGGTCATGGCTAATGGTCTGGCGATCAACGAACAAAGCGCCAGTAGCATGGGCACCGGGTTCGCCGGTCGGTCTTCCTCGGTACTGGACGCCAGTACCGTTTTCGGCAACCCGGCCGGCATGTCTCAGCTCGATCGTACCGAGATCAGCGGTGGCCTGGCGCTGATCGACGCCAAGACCGATATCAGTGACGCCACCGGCGCTTTCCCTGGCAGCAACGAGGGCGATATGGTGCCGTTCACTCCGGTACCCTTCGGCTATTTCGTAACGCCACTGAATGATCGCTGGCATGCAGGCTTCGGTATCTACGTGCCTTTCGGTGTGATCAGTGACTATGAAAACGCATTCCAGGGCCGCTACTACGGTGAGTACAGCTCGGTACGCGTGGTCACCTTTCAACCCACTTTGAGCTACAAGATCAACGATCGCGTCAGCGTAGGCTTCGGTCCGACCATCAACCGGATCGACGGCAAGCTGACCCGTGCCGTGCCCTTCGTGCCCCCTGCCACACCCGTAGCCTTGCCTGACGGCCGCGTGAGTATTCTGGGCGACGACATCGGCTATGGTTTCAACGCAGGCGTGCTGGTCGACGTGACCGAGGCGCTGAGTTGGGGACTGACGTATCGTTCTAAGGTCGATTACACGCTCGAAGGTCGCACCAAGGTCTCAGGTTTCCCGGTAGCGGCGCTAAACGGGCAGTACGATGCTGAACTGGATTTCACCTCGCCCGAGTCCGTCGACACCTCGCTGACCTATGAGGTGGATGATCAATGGACACTGTACGGCGGTCTGACCTGGATGCGCTGGAGCCGTCTGCAGGAGATCGTGGTCGAGAACGATGCGGCGCCCGCGAACCTCGCTACCGTGCGTGAAGAGCAGAACTGGTCCGACACCTGGTCGTTCGCGCTGGGTGCGTCCTACCAGCTCAACCCGAGCTGGGTGCTGCGTACAGGTTTCGCCTGGGATCGCTCGCCGACCACCGACACAGACCGTACCGTGCGGATTCCCGTAGGGAATCGTCGGGTTCTGTCGTTTGGTGCCGGCTGGCGCCTGAGCGACGACGTCACTATCGACGCGGCTTACGCCTATCTGCATGAGGACACCGCAGAGGTCAACGAGCCGGCGTATCAGGCCGAGTACCGTAACAGCGCGCACGGGCTGTCGACTCAGCTGACGTATCGATTCTAAAGCGAGCGAGACCCACGCCAAACGCAAAAACGCCCCGAACCAGTCGGGGCGTTTTTGTTACAGCTACTTCCGGTTAGTGGGCAACGGCAGTGCCGGCACCGCGTGGGACACGAATGTCCTCAATCAGTACCTGAATACGCTCTGGCGGTGCTTTGGTGAAGCTGGCCACTGCCACGGCAGCGATGAAGTTGAAGATCATGCCCAGTGTGCCGATGCCTTCCGGCGACACGCCGAACCACCAGTACTCGGCATTATCCATTTCCGGGCTGATGAACTTGAAGAACACGATGTAGCAGAAGGTGAAGGTCAGACCGACGATCATGCCTGCGATAGCGCCTTCCTTGTTCATCCGCTTGGAGAAAATCCCCATGACGATGACCGACCGGGAAGAACGAGGCCGCAGCCAGGCCAAACGCGAAGGCAACCACCTGTGCCACGAACGCTGGCGGGTAGATGCCGAACAAGCCGGCGATGACGATGGCAACCCCCGCTGCCACGCGTGCCGCAAGCAGTTCCTGTTTCTCGGTGATGTTCGGCATCATGTTGCTCTTGAGCAGGTCATGCGATACCGAAGTCGAGATCACCAGCAGCAGACCCGCAGCGGTCGACAGCGCTGCAGCCAGGCCACCGGCAGCGATCAACGCCACAACCCAGCCAGGCAGTTCGGCGATTTCCGGATTGGCCAGAACCATGATGTCGCGGTCGACGTACAGCTCGTTCGCGTTGTCGGTGGGCTCGTTGGTGACGACACGCTGACCGTATTCGCCTGTTTCCCCTGCAAAGTTCGGAGCGCCTACGAAAGGTGCACCAGGGGCATACTGGACGATGCCGTCATCGTTCTTGTCGAGCCAGCCGATCAGTCCTGCGGTTTCCCAGGTAGCGAACCAGTCAGGAATTTCCTGGTAGGCGGTATTGGGCACGCTGGTCAGCAGGTTGGTCCGAGCGAAAGCCGCTACGGCAGGCGCAGTGGTGTAGAGAATTGCGATGAAGAGAAGAGCGTAACCTGCTGATTTACGAGCATCCCGGACGGTCGGTGTGGTGAAAAAGCGAACGATTACGTGTGGCAGACCTGCGGTGCCAACCATCAGCGCCATGGTGATGAAGAACACGTCGATGGTCGACTTGCTGCCATCGGTATATTCACTGAAGCCCAGCTCTGCACCCAGCCCGTTGAGGCGTTCGAGAACCGACGTATCGGTACCCACCACATCGCTACCGAAGCCAAGCTGCGGGATCGGATTGCCGGTGATCATCAGCGAAATGTAGATCGCCGGGACCATGTAGGCAAAGATCATCACGCAATATTGAGCAACCTGCGTATAGGTGATCCCTTTCATACCGCCCAGTACGGCATAAAAAAACACGATCGCCATGCCGATCAGAACGCCGAGGTTAATGTCCACTTCGAGGTAACGCGAGAACACGATACCGACACCGCGCATCTGCCCGGCAACATAGGTGAAGGAGACGAAGATCACGCAAATGACCGCCACTACACGTGCGGTTTGCGAGTAGTAACGTTCGCCGACAAACTCCGGCACGGTGAATTTGCCGAACTTGCGCAGGTAAGGCGCCAGGCACATGGCCAGGAGCACGTAGCCCCCTGTCCAGCCCATCAGGTACACACTGCCGTCGTAACCGGTGAAGGAGATTATACCGGCCATGGAGATGAAAGACGCCGCGGACATCCAGTCGGCGCCGGTGGCCATGCCGTTGGCGATCGGATGTACACCCTTGCTGGCTACATAATATTCACTGGTGCTCCCGGCTCGCGACCAGATAGCGATCCCGATGTACAGCGCGAAGGTCGCGCCTACCATCAGGTAGATAAGGGTTTGGGTTTCCATTGCACAGCTCCTTTTATTATTCTTCGTGGAAATCGTATTTACGATCGAGCGTGTTCATCCGCACCACGTAAACGAAGATGAGCACTACGAAGGTATAAATGGAGCCCTGCTGAGCAAACCAGAATCCCAGCGGGAAGCCGAAGAACTGAATGTTATCAAGCAGGTCGACGAACAAAATTCCAGCCCCGAAAGACACCGCGAACCAAATGATCAGCAAGATCAGCATGAGTCGCAGGTTTTCCTTCCAGTAGCCGCGCGCCGCGTCTTCTCTAGATAAGGACATAACCATCTCCAATTGTTGTTTTTATCGCATGTTCACGGTAGCACCGGGACGGGCATCACGAGACTAAGACTTTCGTCTGAAGGCTGGGCCCTGGATTCATGCGTTAGGAGAGATATATGTCGTATCTATCTGATTTATAAATATATAATAAATAACGTCAAGCTGGTCGCGTCCCTGCGACCATGGTATGAGTTGCCTACTGAGGTAGCGCATAGGCAATGATGTAATCGCCTGCGGCTGTGCCGGTTGAGCCATGCCCTCCCGCGACCACCACGACGTACTGACGCCCGTCCTCACCCTGATAAGTCGCTGGCGTGGCCTGGCCACCTGCTGGCAGCCGCGCTTTCCAGCGCTCCTCGCCGGTCGCCAGGTCGTATCCGCGCACGTAGTAATCCAAGGTTCCGCTGAGGAACGCGACGCCGCCGCGCGTCACGATCGGCCCGCCAATACCCGGAACGCCCATTTCGAAAGGCAACGGGATTGGTGACAGATCCCGTACGGTACCATTGACGTGCTTGTACACCGTCTCGCCCGTGGCGAGATCAACACCGGCGATATAACCCCACGGAGGTTGCTGACAGGGCAATCCGATCGGCGATTGAAACGCCCCCAGCTTGACGGCATACGGCGCGCCGAAGTTTTCGTTGATGACCGGATCGCCTTCCTTGCTTACTACGCGCTCGAACGCATCGGGGCGCGGCTCGAACTCGGAGGTGAAAGCCAGATAAACCGGCATGGCGAAGGCTATCTGACGATGCGGGTCCACCGCTAGCGAACCCCAATTGAACACACCGAAGTTGCCTGGATACACCAGCGTTCCGTCATGGGAAGGCGGCGTATAGATGCCTTCGTAGGCCAGCTGATTGAAACTGATGCGGCACATCATCTGATCGATCAGCGTAGCGCCCCACATGTCCTTCTCTTCCAGCGGATCAGGCCTGAACGAAATGGCTGATGCGGGCTGCGTCGGTGCCGTCCAGTCACCGTCGACCGCGCCATCCGGTGCGGGTCGTTCTTCCACGGCGTATACAGGCTCACCGGTCTCGCGATTCAGTACGAATATATCGCCCTGTTTGGTCGGAGTGATCAGCGCCGGTACCCGCTGCCCGTTCAAGGTCAGATCGACCAGCGACGGCTGCGCCGGCATATCGTAGTCCCACAGATCGTGGTGTACGCCCTGGAATTCCCACGCAATCTCGCCGGTATCGGCATCAAGGGCGAGGATGGTGTTGGCGAACCGTTCCTGATTTTCGGTGCGGTTGGCGCCGTACTGATCAGGCGATGGGACGCCCATGGGCAAATAGACCAGGCGCAGGTCCGGGTCGTAGCTGGCGATACTCCAGCTGTTCGGCGAATTGGCAGTATAGGTCTCGCCATCCGATATCGGCTGGGTGGCCTCCGGATTGCCCGCGTCAAAGTTCCAGACCAGCTCCCCGGTGTTCAGATCGAATGCGCGGATCGCTCCGGAGGGAGACGTCGTCGACACGTTGTCGTTGATGGCGCCGCCAACGATCACCAGGCGATCGGTGATTACCGGGGGCGATGTGGAGTAGACCGAGCCAGGAGTGATGTTGGGCATGTTTGCCCAGAGATTCACCGTGCCATCCTCGCCGCCGAAGCCGGGGCAGATCTCGCCAGTTTCCGCGCTGAGCGATATCAGCCGACCGTCGGGCGTCGAGTAGTACAGACGTCGTTGGCATTGCGCCGGCATGTCCACTGGGGGCTGAGCCGGCTGATGCACCACGTTCGGGTTTGGCTCACCTCGCTCCGCCTGCCCGGTCACTACGTTCTGCGGTACGCCGGCGGCATCCTGCGTCACGCTTTCGGCGCTGAGCCGCACCCGCTCCTGGGGATCCTGGGGATCCTGGGTCGAAGCTGCACCGTTCTGCGCTGCGGCTCCGCCGCCGTAATAGGACACACCGCGGCAACTCATGTGTTGAGTCGTCTCGCGCGGCGGCTTACGCAAATTCGGATCGAAGACCCATAGTTCTTCGCCGCTCACCGGATCGAGCGCGATCACGGTCCCAAAGGGCGTGCACACATAGAGGCGGTTATCTACGATCAGAGGGGTGGCTTCATACGTGGTCTCGACCGGATCGTCTTCAGGATCGCGGATCTCGCCGGTCCGGTAGCGCCATACTTCCTCCATCTCATCGAGATTGTCCGACGTGATCTGTGCCAGTGGAGAATAACGCTGGCCCGCAGATGTGCGTCCGTAGGCATGCCACTCTTCGTCGGGCACCTCCCCTGCAACCTGCGCAGCGGGCTCGGCATTCATCCGGTCGCTGGAAAACTGCCCCGTCACGTCATGGGGATTCTGGAAGAGCGCATAGACCCCTACCAGAGCGGAAATCACCAGCGAAGCGGCCAATGCGGCGGAGTGGGGACCGTATCCCGGGCGCGCATCAGCGTGATCAAGACTCCGTACCATCGGCGGCAAGAGTAACAGCACGCCCAGGACGAACAGCAGTCCGCCTCGAGGCGCAAGGGCCCACCAATCCGCTCCGACCTCCCATAGCGACCAGATCAGCGTGAGCAGTATCGCGGCAGCGTAAACCGATAACGCCAGAGGGCGATGTCCAAGCAGGAGCAAAGCGGACGCGAGTACGACCAGCCCAAGGATGAGAAAAAACCACGAACCGCCCAGCCAACCAAGCCAGCCGCCGCCAATGATCAGCGCCCCGCCCAGCAGCAGAACGAGGAATGCGAGAATAATCCGATACATAGAGCCCACCTCTGCCGTGCACGCGCCGAAATGGGCGCGCGTGCTACTTGCTCAGAGCTTTTCAGGCGGGCGTCGGTTCCCTGCTGGCTACGGCTGATTGAGCAGCCCGGCAACGATCCATGACGCCGAACACCTCGCGCCACATCGCATGGGATTTTTCCTTGAGCGCAGAAGAGTGATCGTTGAGCTGGGCGGAGAGCTGCGCGTGACGTTGCGGGTCGGTGATGTGGTTCAATGCGCCGGCGAGATCGGCGTCTGAAATATCGATATTCAGAACGCCTTCCTCGAACCCGTAGTCGGCAAACAACATCCGGTACTTGTGGCTCCAACCGGTCGCCAGGGACGGCACCCCCTGTGACAAGGCACTGACCAGGCCATGGAAGCGACTACCAACCGTGCCCTGGCACTGTCCGAGGATACCCTTGATCTTGAGCGGGTCCGATTCCTGAATGATCGGAAGTCCGCCACCGGCTTCGGCAATTTGCTGAGCCAGGCGGTAATCGTTCTCGCCCTCGTGTACCAGAAGGAACGGCTGCGCGCCGCGTTCGGATAACATCTTCGCCACCCGTTGCATGAAAGGCACGTAGCCGCCCGCAACGCTGTTGTCGGTCTTGTCGAGCATGCGGTAGTTGGGCACCAGGCAGACCCGGTTGCGCCCGGCATCGAAATCCTTCGGCACCACGCCTTCGACCAGATTGGTGAAGTCTGGGCTGAGACGAATCTTGTCCATCTCCCCCACTACACCGGTCAGATGTTCGTACGAGATCTGCTCGCGGGTATAGATCAGGTCACAATGCTCGACGAAGGCCTTGACCGCGTCCTTGCTGCGCTGATCCGTGAAAGGACCGAAAGCCTGAGGTAGGAGGATGACTTTGGTGCCACGCGCGTGCCAACGCCGCGCCGACCGTGCCAGCTCCTCGGACAGCTCAGGCCCCCACTGGTCGCTATAGGCGAAGCCAGCCGCATCGAGCACAACATCGATCTCGCTGTCGAGGACTACACCGTACTGTTCACGTATTCCGGCGGGCACCAGACGCGCCAGATCACCGAAGGGGACTCCTTTGCGCCAAAGCCAGGCTTTCTGGTAGAGACCGAGTTCGGAGCGCTTGGCGTAGGGATACGGACTGGCAGGGCGACCCGGCTCCATTACCCGCTTGGCATCCGGGTAACGTTCTGCCAGCTGTTGTAAAACCGCGTGCAGCATCAGTTCTGCACCCTTGTTGACGAAACCGGCCTTGCGGACTTCTACATACATGTCATGACCTCCTGAAATTACGAATCTGGGCGGGGACGCTTAAAAACGCATGCAGAAAGATGCTTCGAGTCATCATCCAGAATATTCCGCGAGTTTTCTTGGAAAGTAACAGGCTGAAATAACTTGCTATCGAATACGAGACGAGCGTGGCAATGGCTGCGCCCACAGCGCCGTGGGATTGGATCAGCCAGTAGTTCAGCAGGACGTTGCTGAAGGCACCCAGACCCTGGGTGATCAGGGAAAAAATGAAAACCTCTTCAAGAATGATCCACTTGCTGAACAGCGCTCGCATGAACACGAAAACCGAAGCGAAAATATGGATGGACAGTACCATCGCTGCTTCTGAATACGCCTCACCATACAGCACGGCGATGATCAGGTCAGAGAAGAGGAAAACGAAAAGCGACAAGCCTAGAGCCGCAAGAAACAGCAAGTCGAATGTGACCTGCAAGAAATCGTTGAACTTGCTCTTGTCACCATGGCTGATATCGATGATTTTCGGGAATATGGAAGCCATCAGGACTTGAGGAAGGATATACCAGGCTTCGGACAGCTTCGCTGCAGCCGCGTACTGGCCCACAGCGCTGTCGCCCACCAAATGTTGAAGCATGATCTGATCGACCTTCAGATAGATCACCGCTGAGAGCGAGCCAAGAAAAATCAGGAAGCTTTTGCCCAGTAACTCTTTGCTCAAAGACCACGAGAAGTCGAATCGGAAGCCGCGCTTGAGACGAAACGCGAAGAACGACAACAGTACGACGGTAATCACGATGATCGATACGTGTGCAGCTGCGACAGCTACCAGGCCGAACCCGGCCACCGCTGCAATGATTTTGAGCGAGCTGCCGCCGATCTGCCCTACCATGCCCGCCACGGCCGCGTATTTGGCTTTGACCCGCGATTGAAACCAGTCGTTGAGCATCTCGAATGGCGTGAAAATCAGCATTATCCCGACCAGGGGCAGGACGGCCATGCGGTGATCATCGTCAGCGAACCAGATCAGCAGCATCAGACCGTAAGCCAACACTGCAGCGCCGACTTTCAGCACGAATACCGACGAGAGGATACGATCCTCCTCTTCGGGACGGACCCTCAGTTCCTTGACCAGCAGTCCGGTCATGCCGAGATGACAAACAATCTGTAAAAGAGCGACAAGCGCCAGAGCGTAATTGAGATAGCCGAAATCCTCGGGGCCGAGGAAGCGTGCCACGATCAGACTGGCGGCTAACCCAGCCCCAAGCATCAGAATTTTGTCGAGTAACAGCCAGCCAGAGTTGAACAGGTATTTCCGTAATTCGCTGGTTTTTCCGCTACCCATTCCTCATCCCTAATGTAGTTAAACATGGCGCCTTGCTAAAACGCTTGTACCGAGTCCGGTAGGCGTCGCCGCATTGCCAGGGCCCAGGGCCCAGGGCCAGATCTGCTGCCATGCTCGTACTCATCGCAAGAAAGGCGCAGACGGCTTGGAGAATGCCTAGCGTAAACGCAATGTTGGCTACGCCGTACACGAGCAGTTGCAGACCCTAGCCGGAGGTCAAAAGTTCAACGTCAAAACCTTGAGTTCGAATTTGCGCCGGCCTTGCACACGCTTTGCGACGGGGTCTACATTCCCTTGCAAGAGTTTGAACGTTCGATGCTTGTGCTTGTCCTGACTGATACTTTGGGCCACCCTCGCAGAGTCGAAGCGTCGTGTGGCTCATCATCGGCGAGCAAAGCGCTATTCACCTGTCGTCGATGTGCTGCTTCTAACGGGCCGCCCCCAGCGCAGCGAGAAGACGCTTCAAGACAGCCTAATCCATCCGAACCGAAAGACAGCGATAGGTCTCCCGACTATCCGCACACAAGAGATTTGAGATGAGTATCGTTGAAGAAAAGGTAATTCCTGGCGGACTATGCATCGGATGCGGGGCGTGTGCCTACCTCGCGCCGGATAAGTACCACATCGGCTTCGACGAATTTGGCATGTTGCAAGCTTCCGCTGACAAGCAGGCGCAGGATAACGACGCAGTCGACACAGCCTGCCCATTCACGTCGGCCGGCAAAGACGAAACGACACTGGCCCGCGAGATCTTTGGCGAATCGATGCCGGGCCACGAATACGTTGGCAAGTATCTGGAGTGCTACATCGGCAATGTCTCCGCGGGCCAGTTCAGGGAATTCGGCAGCTCCGGCGGCATGGGTAAATGGTTGCTCACGGAATTGCTTTCCGGAGGGCATGTGGATTACGTGGTTCAGGTGGCCGCTGGCGACAAGGCGGAGCTTTACGAATACCGGATATTCGATAATGCAGAAGCGGTCATCGACGGTTCCAAATCAGCCTACTATCCGGTCACGCTGTACGAAGCGCTCCAGAGGATCAAAGCGCAGCCGGGCACCTACGCGGTTACGGCTGTGCCATGCTTTGCAAAGATGCTCAGAAACCTGACCGAAACCGACGATGTGCTCAAAAACCGTATTAAGTATGTGGCCGGGATCATCTGCGGTCATTTGAAGTCGACTGCTTTCGCAGAAGCACTCGGATGGCAGCTAGGCGTTGAGCCAAACGATTTGGCCGGCATCGATTTTCGCGGCAAGATTCCCAATCGACAGGCCAACGATAAAGGCGTGATCGCGACCGACAGGAGCGGCAAGCTTTCGCAAATGCGCTCTTCCAAGGAGCTGTTTGGCGGAAACTGGGGTTACAACTTTTTCAAATATAAAGCCTGTGATTATTGCGACGACGTCATCGTGGAGACGGCAGATATCGCGATTGGTGATGCCTGGTTGCCCGCGTACATGAAGGATCACAAGGGCAACAGTGTCGTAGTGGTTCGTAACAAGGCCTTGCACGACATCATCGAAGCTGCTCGAGCCGACGGCCGGCTCGATCTGACCCCGGCAGCACCGGAAGACGTCGTCGAGTCTCAGCTGGGTGGGATCCGTCATCGGAACGAGGGGCTGGCAGTGCGCCTGCACGACAGCCAAGCCGCGGGCGAGTGGTATCCGAAAAAGCGCGTCGAACCCTCGGACGAACTGAACGATGCTCGAAAGTCGATCTATCGCACACGCGTCGAGCTGCGGGATCAGTCCCACATCGCTTTTTCCGAGGCCAAGCGACGCGGCGATTTTGAGCATTTCAGAAACGAAATGAACCCGCTTATCAAAAAACTCAATTACAAACCGTTCCCGCGCAAAGTGGCAGGATTTCTATACAGGAAATTCAAGGAAATGCTCTGAATAGGAGCGGCTTGGTCACTCCCATCGAAAGCGATAGGTCTCATCTGCGAGACGTCCCTCGCAGCGGCCTGAATCAGCAGCAGCGCTGACCAGGAACCAGTCCGCCCGGGACGTTTCGCCCAGACTGGCTGCCTGGTCACGATCAAAGCAGACGTCCAGCTCCGAGGCAGGTACGAGCCCGTAGCCTTCGGGATTTTGGCGTAGCCAGCCTACCAACGGGTCCGAACCGGCGCCGCTGGCGAATCGGAAATGGACGATCGGCTGCCGGGCGAACAGCCAATGACCTTCGCGCCAGTGGATGATCGCCAGGGGTGCGCCGGCGCTGCGCTCGGCCGCCTCATGCATGACCTCCTCATGAGGGTTGGCTCCTTCAACCAGCGGCTCGACGAAGCCTCTGGCACACCACAATGCAAACCAGACCCCGGCAATCCAGATCGCGATGCGGCGCAGCCGCGGCCGCTGGCCGAACCAGCGCTGCAACAGCATCGGCACCAGAGGCGCAGTTGCCAGAACCAGCGCGGGCAAGGCCGGGTAGATATAGATCTTGCGCTTGCCCGTGCTGAGCGAGAAGAACAACAGCACCAGCACTACCCAGCCCAGAAGCAACAGCAGACGCGCGTCGCGCCGGCGCAACTCGCGGTACCAGGCCGGGATCAGCCAGGGCAGCGCGAGGAAGATGGGTAGCCAGTACTTAGGAATAACTTCCACGAAGAAAAACCAGAAGGGTTCAGGATGATGCCAGGCGTTGACATACCGCTCCGCCGTCTGCTTGAACAGAATTTCCTTCACATAGGCGATGCTCTCCGGCGCCTGGGCGAGATACACCGAAAGCAATAACGGTACCAACCAGATACTGACTGCCAGCAACATGCATCCGATTCCCAGCAACCAGCGCGCAGCATTGCCCGGCATCGGCACAACTGGCATCCAGCCGCGGCGTACGGCAAATGCATACGGGATCAACATGAGAATGGGCAGAAAGCCCACGCCCTTGCTTATGACCCCCAGGCCCATCGCGAAGCAACCTACGTAATACCAGCGCCAGGCAGGACCAAGCAGCAGATGCCGGACCATGCCGTACAAACCGATGGCGATCCACAGCGAGAGAAACCCATCGATCTGCCCGGTACGGTGAATGCTGTAAGTCTGGTAGCTCGCCAGATACAACAGCACGGCGATCACCCCAGTCTGCCGGTTCCACAGGCGCCAACCGAGATCGTAAAGACATAGGCTGGTGATGATTCCCGCCAGTAAAGCCGGCAGATACAGGGCGACGTGCGGCAGGCCGGTCAACCAGGTGAAGAAAGCGACAGCCCACATGAACAGCGGCGGCTTGTCAGGATAGATTTCTCCGGCGCGATGCGGAATAAGCCAGGAGTGGTTCTGCATCATTTCCAGAGCCACGCCAAGGAAGCGTTCTTCATCGACGTTCTGCGGCTGACGCAGACCCAGCCCTGCTCCGATCATCAGTAACGCTAGCGCAGCGACCCAGAGCAAATCGGTCGCACGGCTAGACCTCATCGCGGCCCTCCGCACGGCTCTGCTCCAACTGGTGACGCTTTCGAATCAATTGCAGATTGCGGATATACACGATGAAGCCGAAGGATTGCCCGACGATGAATACCGGATCGCGCCGATAGATTGCGTAGGCGAGCAACAACGCACTTCCCACCAGGCTGAGATACCAGAAGCCGAGCGGGATAATGCTGCGTTTCTTGTATTCGCTATACAGCCACTGCAAGGCGAAACGACCGGTGAAAGCCAGCTGCCCGGCGAACCCGACCGCAAGCCATAGTGTCTCTTTGGCCATCACGCCTCCCCTTCGTATTCGACCGGCGTTACCTCTAGACGGGTCCGCCGGATCAACCACCAGACGCCGACAAGATCCAGGATGCCGACCAGTGCGCGATCAAGATTGCCGTACTTCGATGTACCGGCACCCCGAGGCCGGTGGTTGACTGGATGAACCAGCATCTTTCCACCGTGACGCTGAATCAGCGCGGGTATGAAGCGATGCATATGGTCGAAATACGGCAAAGCGAGAAACGCCCGACGCTCGATCAACTTGATGCCGCAGCCGGTATCCGGCGTCGCGTCACGCAGCAATCTGCGACGCAGGCCATTGGCAAATCGCGAGGCCCAGCGTTTGCTGGCTGTGTCCTGGCGGTGGACGCGATGCCCGGCCACCAGTTTGATCTCTGACGAAGCGCCGTCGCCGTCGCGTACGCACGCAAGCATCCCGGGGATGTCGGCCGGGTCGTTCTGCCCGTCGCCATCGAGCGTGGCCAGCCAGCGCCCGTTAGCCTTATGGGCGGCATGGTAGATCGACGTGCTCTGGCCAAGGGAAACCCGGTGGCTGAGTATGCGCAGTTCGTGGAAACCGGCCTGCCGGAGCGCGGTCAACGCATCAAGCGTACCGTCAGTGCTCCCATCGTCGACGACGATCACCTCGTACCGCTCCCCACTGAGTGCGGCCTGGATCTCCGCCAGCAGCGGACCAAGGTTGGCAGCTTCGTTTTTCGCAGGAATCAGTACCGAGACATCGATCGTGTTGTGCATGGACAGTCCATTGGCGTGGGGATTGCTGACGTCAGATTGCATAGTACGACCGGTACCAGCCGACGAATTCCGCCAGGCCCTGTTCTAAAGTGGTGCTGGGCTGCCAACCGGTCAGTTCGGCGATGTCGCTGACGTCAGCGCAGGTTTCGGGGATGTCGCCTGGCTGCAGTGGCAGGAAGCGCTTGACCGCAGGCCGATCCAGAGCCTTTTCCAGATAGTCGACGAAATCGAGCAGTCGTACCGGCGACCCGCGACCGATATTGATCACCCGTGCCGGCGCCTGGTCGATCGCCTCCGCCCGGCCTGCGGGCGGTAGCGCCTGCAGGCGAAAGATGCCCTCGACGATGTCATCGATGTAGGTGAAATCGCGAGACATGGCGCCGTTGTTGTAGATATCGATCGGCTGCCCGTCGAGAATCGACCGGGTAAACTTGAACAGCGCCATGTCCGGTCGGCCCCAGGGGCCGTAAACGGTAAAAAAGCGCAGCCCGCTTACCGGCAGCCCATACAGATGCGCGTAGGTGTAAGCCATGAGTTCGTTGGCTGACTTGGTCGCTGCATAGAACGAAGCAGGCTTGCTGACGACATCGTCGGTCGAGAACGGGAGCTTCGCACTCATGCCATAGACCGAACTGCTCGAAGCGTATACCAGGTGCTCACAGGGAAACGCCCGACAGGCTTCGAGCAGATTGACGAATCCGATGAGGTTCGACTGCACGTACGCGGTGGGGTTGTCGAGGGAATAGCGCACCCCAGCCTGCGCGGCCAGATGGATCACTCGATCGAAGCGATGGTCGGCGAAGAGGGCCAGGAGCGCGGCCGGGTCGGCGATATCGATCAGGTAGAAACTGAACTGCGCTAGTGCTTCGAGCTCGTTGAGACGTGCCCGCTTGAGCTCGACACTGTAGTAATCATTGAGATTGTCGAGCCCGACGACGTCATAGCCTTCCGCACACAGCCGCCTGGCTGTGTGAAAGCCGATAAAACCGGCTACGCCGGTGACCAGGACTTTCATGCGCGCTCCGCACTCCTTTAAGACAGTCGCGCCGGGTCCCTGTTGAGCTGTTCACCGCTCCCGAGCCGGCGGACGATCTTAGCATGAGTGCGCCAGATGCAAACCGGTGCGGCGTCACACAGGCGCAACGATCCGTCCCTGGTGCGCACCGGTCGCGTTGAGCTGAGTTAGAGAAGTTTGTCCATTGTGATGGGCAGGTCGCGTACACGCTTGCCAGTCGCATGGTAGACGGCATTGGCGACTGCCGCAGCGACTCCGACTATGCCGATTTCGCCGACACCTTTCGAACCGAGCGCATTGACCACCTCGTCATGCTCCTCGACGAAGAAAACGTCGAGCTCACCAATGTCGGCGTTCACAGGCACATGATATTCCGCGAGATTGTGATTCATGTAACGGCCAAGCTGGTGATCGATCTGAGTTTCCTCGTGCAGTGCCATACCGATACCCCAGACAAGACCACCGACGATCTGGTTGCCGGCCGTCTTCGGATTGACCACCCGCCCTGCCGCCACCGCACTCACGGCGCGGCTGACCTTGACGGTGCCGAGCGTCTCGTCAACCCGCACCTCGACGAACACCGCTGAATGCGTGGCCATCGAATACGCGTCCCGCTCTTCGCCCGGTCCTGAATCGACTTCCGCCTCGAGGGCTCCGCTGACAGCAAGGATCGTTTCCAGCGCGACGACTGCATCCGGTCTGCCGTTGGCGCGCATCATGCCATCGCTGAATTCAAGATCCTCCACCCGCACGCCGGTAAACGGTGACGCCGGAGATTGCTGGGCTGCGTCGAGCAATTTCTGGTGCAGTGCCTGACACGCCTGCTGCACGGCACTACCGACCGAGGACACGGTAGCCGACCCGCCTTCAAGCGGAGCCTTGGACAGGCTCGAATCGCCGAGCCTGAATTCGACCCGATCCATCGGCAGACCCATCGCAGCGGCGGCTATTTGCGTCATCACCGTATAGGTCCCGGTACCGATGTCGGCGGTGGCGCTACTGACGACCAGCTTGCCGCCGGGTTCGATACGCGCCTTGGCACTGGCCGGCATCTGCATGGCTTCCCAGACACCGGTGCACATTCCCCAACCGATCAGCTTGTCGCCGTCTCGCATGCTGCGTGGGGCCTGCGAACGGCGATACCAGCCAAAGCGTTCCGCACCCTGCTCGTAACATTCGCGCAGGGCTTTGCTGGAGAACGGTTTGTCTTCGTTCTGATTACGCTCTGCGTAATTTTTCAAGCGAAACGCAAGCGGGTCCATACCGACCGCGTACGCCATTTCGTCGATCGCCGACTCCAGCGCGAAGACGCCGATCGCGGCGCCGGGCGCGCGCATATCCAGCGGCGTGTATACGTCCAGCGGCACCAGCCGGTAGTCCAGCCTGACGTTGGGGCATTGATACAGCATGCCGGACCACTCGACCTCGTGTTCGGTGAAGTCCTCGAAGCGCGACGTCTGGCCGATAGCCTGATGAGTAAGGGCCTGCAAGGTCCCGTCAGCGCACGCGCCGAGCGACAACCGTTGAACGGTGCGCGGGCGGTAGCCGAAGGTAAACATCTGTTGCCGCTTGAGCGTGACCCGCACCGAGCGCTTGAGCTTGAGAGCTGCCATCACGGCAAGGGGCAGCTGGTATTGCGGCCGCAACCCCGAGCCGAACGCGCCGCCAACGAATGGCGAAATGACCCGTATGCGCCCTTCCATGCCAAAGATGCCTTCCAGGTAATGCATGCAGTTCTGCACGCCCTGGGTCTTGTCGTAAATCTCCAGCGCCCCGTCGCCAAGGTAATGCACGGTCGAAGCATGTGGCTCCATGGGGTTATGGTGTTCCACCGGAGTGCTGTATTGCACGTCCACGCGGACCTCGGCAGCGCTCAGCGCCGCATCGACATCTCCGCGCGGCGCGGGCAGCTCGCCCGGTGCGGCGTGATCCTGTTCAAGGGCTGCCATGAGATCGGTCTGATGCGCTTCGGCCTGGTATTGCACCTGCACCAGGCTCCCCGCATAGCGGGCCAGTTCGAGGTTGTCCGCCACCACCAGCGCAATCGGCTGACCGTTGTAGAGGATGCGGTCGTTGAATAGCGGGCGAAACGGTGAGCCGTCGGCCGCGTCTTCGTCCTCGTAGGGCTCGTCATAACTGGCAATGGGAGGCCGGTTTTCATGTGTCAGCACCAGCTGCACGCCCGGCACCGCCTGCGCTGCGCTGGCATCGATCGACACGATCCGGCCGCGCGCGATGGTGCTGTTCACTACGCTGCCGTACAGCAGGTCCGGCACCTGAAACTCGCCGGCGTAGTGCGCCTGGCCGGTCACCTTGAGCGGACCGTCGACACGGCTGACTGGCTGGCCGAAGGGAGATGTAGCAGTGTTCATCGGGCGGCTCCTTTGGCTGAATCGCTCAAGGCGCGGACGATGGCCCGGCGCGCAAGATCGATCTTGAAGGTGTTGTGATCGAAGCCGACTGCTCCGTGCAACAGAATATCGGCAGCGGCATCAAAAGCGGACTCGTCGGCTTTCTTTCCAACCAGCGCTGCTTCGGCTTGCGGATCGCGCCACGGTTTGTGCGCGACGCCGCCCAGAGCCAGGCGGGCGCTGCGGATAGTGTCGCCATCGAAATCCAGCGCGGCGGCGACCGAGACAATCGCAAACGCGTAGGAGGCACGATCGCGCACTTTCAGGTAGGCGCTGTGGCTCGAATAATCTTCCGCAGGCAGCTCCACCGCTGTGATCAGCTCGCCATCGAGCAGATTGTTGTCGCGTTCGGGGTGGTCACCCGGTAACCGGTGGAATCCGCTCATGGGCAGGCGCCTTTCGCCCTGTGGACCCTGCACATGCACCGTGGCATTCAGCGCGGCGAGTGCAATACACATGTCAGATGGGTGCACGGCAATGCAGTGTTCGCTGTGTCCGAGTATTGCGTGCATGCGGTTCAGCCCCTCGCGTGCGCCGCAGCCGCTGCCCGGCTCGCGCTTGTTGCACGGTGTGGTGCTGTCGTAGAAGTAGTAGCAGCGGGTCCGTTGAAGCAGGTTGCCCCCGGTGCTGGCCATATTGCGTAGCTGAGCCGAGGCGCCGGCGAGTATCGCTTGTGAAAGCAGCGGATAACGCTCTTCCACCGCGGGGTGCCAGGCGAGATCCGAGTTGCTCACCAGCGCTCCGATAAGTAGTCCGCCCTCTGCGGTTTCCTCGATGCCCCGCAACGGCAACCGGGTAATGTCGATCAGCTGCGTGGGTCGCTCAACGTTCTCCTTCATCAGATCCAGCAGGTTGGTACCGCCGGCGATGTAACGGCTGTCTGGCTGGAAAAGGCGGATGGCTTCATCGACCTGCTGCGGCCGTGCGTAGCTGAAGGGATTCATGAGCGCACCTCCCTCGCTGACTGCGGCGCGGTAGCGTCTTTCCCCAACGGGGTCTGCGTCTCGGACATTGCCGCCTCGATGGCGCTGAGGATGTTCGGGTACGCTCCGCAGCGACAGATGTTTCCGCTCATCTGTTCGCGGATCTCGTCAGGGCTGTGCGCCCGCCCCTCGTTGACCATACCCACAGCCGAGCATATCTGCCCAGGCGTGCAGTAGCCGCACTGGAAGGCGTCATGCTCGACGAACGCGGACTGCATGGGATGGAGCTTCTCCCCGTCGGCCAGCCCTTCGATGGTTGTGATCGAAGCCCCATCGACCATGACGGCCAAAGTAAGACAGGAGTTGATGCGAACACCGTCTCGCAACACGGTGCAGGCGCCGCACTGGCCGTGGTCACAGCCCTTCTTGGTGCCGGTCAGGCTCAGTTGTTCCCGAAGCAAGTCGAGCAATGTGGTCCAGGGATGCACCTCGATCTCGCGGCGCTGGCCGTTCAGGTCAAGGCTGATCGCGCAGGCAGAGCGGCCTGTCTCGGGTTGTTTATTATCGGTCATGGCGGCCTCACGGTTGGCTGTATGGTGTGTGCCTTCCCTGGGCGAACTAAGGGCTACGACTCTTCGGATTGCGGGTACGTTCAACTTCGATCTGCCCCCATCGGCTCGCTGTATCTGCCTATTCAGCCGATGAACGCCTATCTCCCGGACGGTCGATATCCTGCAGCACGCCTGGATCGTCTAGTGCTACCTCCACGATCGGTTGCTCACCGGAGAACAGCGTTTGAGCACCGGCGTCACCGTCCAGTTCGAGCAATGCGGCCCAGTGCGCTGTGCCGATGCCACGCGGATGCCCGCGCTGGCCGTTGAAGGTCGGCACCACCACGTTCGATTCGTTGATCTCCGCGACGACCTTGAAAAGCGAGTCCCGTGTGACATACGGCATGTCGCCAAGGGCGACCAGCCAGCCGCGACGGGCCGGGAAACGAGCGACCGCCTGGGCCAGGCTGTGGCCCAGTCCGTTGGTCTGGACTGCAAACACCTCGGCCTGAAGTGCGCCGGCGTTTGAGGCGAGCCATTGGCGAAGCGGGTGATTGTCCGCCCTGACGACGACGACCGTGCGCTCGGCAACGCCACGCAAAGCGGTCAGGGTTGCCTCAAGCACTGGGGGAGAATCAGCGTCGCTGAAACTGGCTGCGAGCAGCTTGTCCTGGTCATGATGGGCGCGATAACGGCTCCCCTGCCCGGCAGACAACACCAGGGCGCAGATGCCTTCGTTGGGATTAGGCACAGCGCAGCGCCCCAGGTGACTGTTGCTGAGCCCCGTTACGGATGGCTACGACCTCGGCCATCAACGAAAGCGCGATTTCGGGTGGGGTACGGCTACCGATAGGCAAGCCTATGGGACCATGCAGGCGCTTCACTTCGGCCTCGGTGAGACCCAGCTCGATCAACCTTGTGCGGCGGCGCTCGTTGTTGCGCCGTGAGCCAAGGGCACCGACATACAGCGCATCCGAGCGCAACGCCTGGAGCAAGGCAAGATCATCCAGGACCGGGTCATGGGTCAAGGCGACCACCGCGGTATGAGCGTCCAGGCCAAGCTGTGCGACGGCATCATCCGGCATGCCCCCGATGAAGCGTACGCCGGCCGCAGCCCAGTCATGTTCGTAGCCGGGGCGTGGGTCGCAGACAAATACTTCGAATCCGAGCGCGCCGGCAAGCTCCGCCACATAGCGCGAGAGCTGTCCGGCACCGACCAGCATCAGTCGCCAGGCCGGGCCGTAAGGCGCGTACAGAGTGGTCCCGTCGAACCGGAGCTTTTCACCGCCGCGTGCAGACACCAGCGACACCTGTCCTGTAGCGATGTCGACCTGTCGGATCACACGTTCATGTTGCTCGCAGCGAGCAACAACGTCCTCGACCCAGCGACTGTCGCCCAACGATTCGCACAACAGTCGGACGGTCCCGCCGCACGGCAGGCCGAAGCGCGCCGATTCCTCCTGGCTTACACCGTAACTGATGATCTTGCAGCCACTCTGAGCATGCTCGGCCGAGCGCAGCAAATCGTCCTCGATACACCCGCCGGACACGGATCCTTCGACTCGGCCGTCGCTACGCAAGGCGAGCAGCGAGCCGACCGGCCGCGGCGCGCTCCCCCAGGTTTCGATGACGGTATATAGCACGACCGGATGGCCCTGATGCATCCAGTCGCGGGCGCTGCGCAACACCGCGAGATCGACGTTATCCACATAGTCCCCGTTTGCTTGAACAGTCGAGGCTGTGACTGGTTTGCTCCCAGCTAGTTCGGCACCGAATGTCGGTCTGGTGCGGGTCTCGGGACGCCTACTGGGACCAAAGTCGCATCAGGGGCGTTCAGCAAGAACCGAGGTTGTCATGGAGAGTCGGAAGCTACGAGCAGTGCGATTAGCACCCTCTGCGGTGTCGCGGTTCGGCAGGTATGGCGGTTCCGACGATGCCCGCATTGTTTTAGCCGGATCATCAAGCAGCGGGTGAATGGGCGGCGCCATAAAGTGTGCTCTGGATGCGGATGGCAGCCTCCGCCGCGTAAGGGTTGATGCTCACCCTGCGCTGCAGCGCAGGGTCAGATCGCTAAACCGCAGCGCACAGAGACGGCTCGGCTAGCCCATGCGGGTGTCTGCATCGTAGCCGGAATGAAGCGCTGGGTACGCAAGCATGGTTGCCACCCGGCTCGCCAATGCATCCAGCGTAAACGGCTTGGTCAGCAGCTGCATGTAAGGGCCGAGAAAGTCGGTCTGATCCATGGCGCTTTCTGCGTAGCCCGTCAGGAACAATACCGGCAGGCGCGGCTGCAGTTGCTGGATAACCTCTGCTAGCTGGCGGCCGTTCATCCCCGGCAAACCCACGTCGGTAATCAGCAGGTCAACGTGCTCAAGCTTATGGAAGCACTCCAATGCCTCCTCGCCATCCCGTGCTACGCAGACTTGATAGCCCAGTTCCTCGAGCACTTCCTGATTGATCAGACGTACCGATTCATCGTCCTCGACCAGCAGAACCGCCTGCCCTCTGCCCGACGCCGCCCGCTGTTGGGGCGACAACGAGTCTGTTTCGACCTTCGGATGCTCTGGCAGACAAATCGAAACGGTAGTGCCGACACCCGGCACGCTGTCGATCGACAGGCGGCCGTTACTTTGTTGGGCAAAGCCGAACACCATCGACAAGCCAAGCCCGGTGCCCTGACCGATTGGCTTGGTCGTGAAGAACGGTTCAGTGACTTTCGTCAGCACGGCCTCGGGAATCCCGCAACCGGTATCTATCACCTCAACGCAGACCAGGGCGGGGGTAACCTGCGTATTGACGATACGAGTACGAATCGACAGCTCGCCGCCATCAGGCATGGCATCGCGGGCGTTGATCGCCAGGTTGAGAATGGCGTTCTCCAACTGGTTTGCGTCAGCGTTGACCCAGGGATCGTCCTCACAAAGATCAAGCTTCAGAGCGATCTGTTCGGACACGGTTCGCTGCAAGAGATCCTTCAGGGCCACGGCGAGATGATTGATCGACAGCGGCTTGGCATCCAGCGGCTGCCGTCTGGAGAACGCCAACAAGCGCTGGGTCAAGGACGCGGCACGCTGGGCGGAACTGTTGGCCGCATCCATAAAGCGCAGTACATCGTCGGTATTGCCCTTCGCCATGCGCATCTTGATCAGTTCAAGCGCGCTGATGACACCGGTCAGCATATTGTTGAAGTCGTGGGCGATACCGCCGGTGAGCTGACCCACCGCTTCCATTTTCAGTGACTGTCGCAGTTGCTCCTCTGCACGCGCTCGCTCATCGCTTTCTGTCTTCAACTGCTCGATTGCGGCATTCAGCGCCTGCGTCCGGGCTTGTACCTGAGTCTCAAGCTCCTCATTGAAGCGTCGCAGCGACAGTTCGGCCTGCTTCTCTTCATTGATGTCGACGATGACTGCTGCTGCACCGATGATCTTTCGGTCATTGCCATAGAGCGGCACTGCGCTGACGCGCATCCATGACTCGTCGCCATCTTCAAGACTGTGACAGAAATCGACCCTGGCGCCCGATTCGCCCCTGAGCGCCTTGGCGCCTGGAAACATATGAGGCTCGAGCTTTCTGCCGTCCGCGTCCAACCCCACCCAGCTAGAGTCGGTTTCAGACTGCATGGAAGGAATGATGCCTCCCGGCACGTAATGCCGGTACAGGGGATTGCTGATGACCGACCGACCCTCGCCATCCATGAAACAGATGCCGACCGGGACGTTTTCCAGAAGAATCCGCATCCGGCCCCGCTCCTCGGCCAGTTCGGCAAGACGATCGCGCATCTCGAACTGGCGTTCGCGGGAGCCCCATGCAGCGGCAACGGCGCTCAGGAGCGAGGCGGAGCTAAGCGGCCGTTCGAGCACCACCACGTAGCCTGCCGATCGTGGAAGCCGGCGCCTGGCGATTTCGGTATCACGCCCCGAGCGTCCGTTGTTCGAAGCCAGCAGAATGATCGGGATGTCGGACCAGCTCGGCTGTCGCCCCAGGGCCTCGTCGAGGGCAGAGGCATCCCCCAGGAGCGATTCTTCCGTCAGGAGTATCAGACCTGTGCCCGAACCCAGGGCCGCGGACAGGGAAGAAAGGTCCTGATGGATCTGGAGCGAGTATCTTTCGCCGAAAAGCCTTTCCATGCTGAGCGCGTCGCCTTTGAACGGCGCGACGATCGACAGGGTCCTGGCTTGCGCTTGTTGCTCAACCGTCACGCTATCGCTCTTCCATTAGCGGACGATCGGCTCCGAAATATTCCGGTGTTCCGGTTAATACTCCGCGGAAGTCGCTCAACGGCTCACCTACACGCACGCCCTGGGAATCGATCCGAAGCTCACGGATAGCGTCTTCGTGTGCGCCGGCGCGATGCTTCAGGATGGAGATCGCCTTACGCAGACGCCCCTGCGCTTCGAAAAAGCGAATCAAAATCACCGAATCGGCAACATAGGAGATGTCCAGATTGGTCGCCATGGAGCCCAGCAGTCCATGCTGCGGATTGATCAGGAAGGTCACCACACCATGCTGACTGAGGTAGGAAAGCAGCTCATGCATCTGCAGGATAAGCTGCTGCTCCTGGGGCATGGCCGCCAGGTAGCCGTTCAGGCTGTCGACCACGATCATCGTGCAGCCCCGATCTTCGACCTCGGAGCGAACACGCCAGGCGAACTCGCCGGGAGAAATCTCGGCCGGGTCAATTTGCTGAATCACCAGCAAGCCGTTCTCGAGGAAGCCCGTGAAGTTCAGGCCCATGCTGTCCGCACGGGAGATCAGCGTGGTTACACGCTCGTCGAATTCATAGATGGTGCATCGCTCTCCGCGGCGACACGCGGCGGCCACGTAAACCAGCGCCAGCGTGGTTTTCCCGGCGCCCGCCGGGCCCGAAACAAGCGTACTGGTGCCCCGCATAGGCCCGCCGAACAGGAGATTGTCGAGCTCAGGGATGCCGCTCTTCACCGCTTCACCGGTGAATTCGACATGGCGCCCGGCAGCGATCAGTCGTGGATAGACCTCCAGCCCGCCCTTGCGAATGGTGAAGTCATGGAAGCCCGCGGTGAAGTCGACACCGCGGAGTTTCTGGATCTGCAAACGCCTTCGCGCGGGGCCGAAATCAAGCGTCAGCCGCTCGAGGGTAACCACCCCGTGACACAGACTGTGCAGATGATTGTCTTGCTCACCGCCTGCACCGGTCAGGTCATCCACCAGCAGGACAGTGATGTCGCGGCCGGCAAAATATTGCTTGAGCGCAAGTACCTGACGTCTATACCGCAGGGGATCCTGAGCGAGAAGGCGCATTTCCGAAAGACTGTCGAATACCAGTCTCTTCGGCTGCAACGCATCCACCCGCTCCTGGATGAGCCTGATGGTGTTCCCCAGCTCGGCTTCCCAGGGGTGCAGAATGGATTGCTCGTAACTCTCGCCCAGCACTTCAGCGGTGGAAGCGAATTCGAACAGATTAATGCCGTCCAGTGACCAGCCGTGCGAATGGGCGACGCTTTCCAACTCTTCCGCGGTTTCCGAAAGCGTGATGTAGAGCACCGGCTCGCCAGCCGCTACCCCGGTCAATAGGAATTGCAGACCCAGCGTCGTTTTCCCCGAGCCCGGCGTTCCTTCGAGCAGGTAAAGCCGGTTGCTGGGAAGCCCACCTTTCAGGACCGTGTCAAAACCGGGATTGCCCGTCGAGACGATTGGACGTGATCGAACCATTTCCTACCTCATGCATGGGACAGGGCTCCACCACGGTGGCGCTCCCTTTCCGAGCAGTATGAAGCTGACTATCCCGGCTCGCCAAGAGTATTTTCTCGGCAGAACTGGCTCCGGTAGGACCGTCGGGCTCGATCCATCCGCCTCTCGAACGCCTACCTTGACTCAATCAGTTGCGTGCTCGATTTGCCTCCAATGCACGGGCTGCGGTGAGTCGGCAGCCGAGCAGGACTCGAACGAACCACAGCGGGGAGGCGGGACGCCGCAGCCAGCCCTGAGTTACTTGCGCGAGAACGACACCGATTCTTTCCTTGGCTTCCGCTTGGGCAGGGCCCAGGGATCTGGAGCTATCAACGCTGTTCGGGCCAGAACTGAAAAAACCCCGCCTAAGCGAGGTTTTTTCAGTTATTTCTGCTCGTCCCTGATGCCTGGCTCCCTGCCATCGATCTCCTGTCCTTGAGATCATCCCTGCCACGTCGTCCCTGCTCGTCCATGACAGGCTCGCTTCCCGGCGCCAGCCCGATTCCATCTGGAGGCTTCCTGCCTCGCTTCAACACGATCGATACTATGCGGAAGCGGAATAGGGTGAAATAGTCATTTGCCACCACAACGTGTACGAGAAAGCTTACATGCTGGCATCCCCGGGCGCCGAGTGCGGGCACCGAAGCGATCTCCAGTTGGAGAGAACGCTAGCTGGCACCTGCGCACGGAAGCCGGACGACGAATATCGTGCCCTCCTCTGCGGTTGAGGTGACGTCGATCGAACCGCTGTGGGCAGTGACGATTTCAGAGGCGATGTACAAGCCTAGCCCCAGGCCTGCAATCGGTCCGGTGTCTTCCTGCGCATGCTGAGAATAACGACCCATTGGATTGAAAATGAAGGGCAACGCGTCCGCCGGGATTGGCGCTCCTCCGTTACGGACCGAAAAGACGACCTCCTCGGCTTCGGCGCCGAGCGTCACGGTAATTTCTGATCGTCTGTCCCCATGCTGTACCGCGTTGCTAATCAGGTTGGAAAAGACTTGTTCCAGCCGAGCGCTGTCGAACCAACCTGTCGCAGTTGGAGCGGTCTGCAGCTGAATATCGGCCTTGACGTGGAACGCCTTGACCTCCTCGACAATGCTCTCGCAGACGGGAACCAGGTCGATTTCCTCGCGCCTGACCGGAATGCCTGAAGGAAGCTGCGACCGTGTGAAGTCGAGCAAGTCGCCTACGATCCGGCTCAATCGTCTGACGCTGCTCTGAATCATCGAACAGATCTTCCGGGGCTTCTCGCCAAGCTGGTCCGTGCGAGCCAGCGCTTCGGCACCTAGCGATATGGCACCGAGGGGCCCCCGCAGATCGTGCCCGAGAACGCCGAGGAACACATTCCGCGATGCTTCGAGCGCACGTGAGTATCCGCCGATGGACTCTGCCAGAGCCTGGTCGATCGCCTCATTGAACCTAATGACATCGTCTATCTCGAGTTCGACCCCGCCTTTGACCCCCTCCATCCAGAGTCTGAGAACGCTGGCTCGGAGCGCTCGGTACTCGGAGACCATCTGATCGAGTGAAAACCCGGCCAGCAAGCGCGTCACCGCATGGGTTTCGGCTGCGGTCTGTGAATCTGACGGTTCTGCATGTCCCTGCGCTTTCTCGGTTCGTTCATGTGGCGACTGCCAGGTGCGCAAATCCGCTGCAACAGTGCGGAGAATGTCACCAGCATGGTCGCGCAGAGCGTCGGCATCCAGCTCTTTCCCGGGCGCATCAATCGTTCTGGCGAACCTTTCCCACTCCCGCAAAATGGGTTCGAGGTTCTGGTCAATGAATGCAGCGAGACGCATGGGTAAATCCTGGCGGAGATGTATAGGTGTATAAGACAAACGCCATAGCCTACACGAGTCTTCATTGTGCGCTTAGAGAGTAGCTTTGAAATCTTGTCAGGCGAGTCCGCGAACGCAGATGGCGTAGTGGTGAGCGGACTGGAAATGTCGCAGAACGCCGCCTGAATGGACTATCGTCAGCAGAGTATCGCTACTTCTGACAGGCACTTCCGGCGAGCCTCCTTTTCGAGGGTCAGGCCTTGCCGAGCAGCGACCGCGCAATGACCTCCTTCATCACTTCCGACGTACCGCCGTAGATGCGCTGTACGCGTGCATCCACGAAGGCGCGCGAGATGGGATACTCGCTGGAATATCCATAGCCGCCAAATAACTGAAGACACCCATCGCTAACCCGGCACTGCATTTCAGTCGCGCTGTACTTGGCCATCGAGGCGGTGGCTGCATCCAGCTCGCCGCGTTGGTACTGTTCGATGCATTGATCTACGAATGCCGCATTGATACGACATTCAGTCTCCATACGTGCGAGCTCGAAGCGGGTGTTCTGCAGTTGCGAAAGCTTCTGCCCGAACAGCTCACGCTCCTGAACATAGGCAATGGTCATATCCAGCGCGCCCCGTGCGGCGGCAACGCCAAGCGCGCCGATCATGAGTCGCTCGCGCGGCAGCTCTTGCATTAGATACACGAAGCCCCGTCCTTCCTCACCCAGCAACGCTGACGCAGGTACACGCAGATTCGAGAAAAACAGTTCCGACGTGTCGCCGCTATGCTGCCCGATCTTGGCGAGATTGCGGCCTCGGCTGAAGCCCGGCAGCGATGCGTCGACCAGAAACAGGCTGATGCCCTTCGCCCCGGCTGCCGGGTCGGTTTTCGCGGCGACGACGACCAGATCGGCGTGCTGACCATTGGTGATGAAGGTTTTTGAGCCATTCAGAACGTAGTCGTTGCCATCCTTGGTGGCACTGGTCCGCATCGCCTGCAGATCACTACCTGTCCCGGGTTCAGTCATGGCGATGGCGCCTACGGTTGCGCCAGATGCCATACCCGGCAGCCACCGCTGCTTTTGTTCTTCCGTGCCTAGATGGTTTAGGTAAGGCGCGACGATGTCCGAATGCACCATGACATTGGTCGCCAGGGCCCCGAATCCCATGCGCGCCAGTTCCTCCACCACCACGACCGAAAAACGAAACGGCGCAGCACAGCCGCCGCAACCCTCCTGCAGGTCTACACACAGCAGGCCGGCATCGCCCAGTGTGTTCCAAAGCGTGCGCGGTACGATGGACGCTTTTTCCCAGGCTTCATAATGCGGCGCAACCTCGTCATGCAGCAGTTTGATCACCGAATCACGGAACAGATCCACTTCCTGCTTGCTCACCGATTGCATCAAGGTGTTCTCCTGTAAAAGCCTACCGTTAGCGAGGGGGCCATGCGCAGGGTGCAGTCCAGACGGATAACTTCACCTTTGAGGATCGAGGTTCGCACCATCTGGTCGAGCATCACGCGGCACGCTTCCGTTTGCAGCACCCTCCCCGGCCCGGACGCTCCCAAGTTACTACCGCTGCGATATCCCGGACGTCGATTGTTCCTCGATTTCAAAGGCAATCTTTAACCGAGCCTTTCGATCATCAGAGCAATTCCCTGGCCACCGCCGATACACATGGTGATCAGACCGTAGCGACCCTCGACTCGGTCCAGCTCGGCCATCGCCTTGATGATCAAAATCGAACCCGTCGCGCCGACGGGGTGCCCCAGGGCGATCGCGCCGCCGTTGGGATTGACCTTTTCCGCAGGCAACCGCAACGACCTGCTGACAGCCAGCGCCTGGGCGGCAAAGGCTTCGTTGGACTCGATCACATCGAGATCACCTATCGCCAATCCGGTTTTCGTCAGCAGTTTTTCGACTGCCGGAATCGGGCCCAGGCCCATGACATCGGGGTTCACACCGCAGAATGCATAACCGACCAAACGAGCCCGGGGCTTCAAGCCCCGATTGCGCGCTTCTGCGGCACTGGTAAGTACCAGTGCCGCGGCACCGTCATTGATGCCCGATGCGTTACCGGGAGTGACTACCCCGTCCTGCTTGAAGGCCGGCTTGAGCTTGGCCAGGCTGTCGATAGTCGTATCGGGACGGACATGCTCATCGGTATGGAACATGCACTCGTTGCGGCCCTGCTTGACCGGAACCGGCACGATCTGCCTTTTGAAATGGCCATTGGCGATGGCGCGTCCAGCGCGAACCTGACTCTCGGCGGCAAACGCGTCCAGGTCGGCGCGGGTCAGGCCGTACTGTGCGGCGATTCGTTCCGCGGTCAGGCCCATATGACCGCTGCCGAACGGATCGCTCAAAATGCCCACGGTCATGTCTACTACCTTGCCATCGCCCATGCGCAGTCCTTTCCGCGCATTCGGCAGCATGTAGGCACCCTGGCTCATGCATTCCGTCCCGCCAGCCAGGGCAATACGGCTGTCGCCCATGACGATCATCTGAGCGGCGCTGATGACCGACTGAACCGCCGAACCACACAGACGATTGACATTAAGCGCTGCCGAACCGGTCGGCATGCCCACATTGAGCGCGATGTGGCGCGCGACGTAAGCGTCCTCGGGACCTGTTGGGATGATATGCCCGAACACCGCGTGATCGATATCTTCCGCCGCCACACCGGCGCGTTCAATCGCCGCATTGGCCGCAAATGTCCCCAGCTCAGCCGGACTGAAGGCGCTGAGACTGCCGCCAAAGCTGCCGATGGCGGTACGGGCCCCATCAAGTATCACAACGTCGGTCAGGTTCATGTGTACGTCCAATTTTTCAAGCATCAAGGAGCGCCAGAGCTCCTTCCGTCAACCCTGCCGCCTGGGCGCCTACACGCAGCCGTTCACGTGGCAGCTCCTGCCCTGCATCAGGTACGCAAAGCCATGCCCTTCTTCACCCAGCAAAGTCAGCCGGCACTTCGAATACTCATTAAAGCGCCTGTTTCGGCTCAAGGGTATGGCCTAGTACGCCGAAACAACTGGCTTCTCCGGCAAAAGACAGCGACGGCCACCTACTCTCGATTTCACTTTTCAGGCTCCACGGTTCCCTTCCCACCTTGATCTAGACTCTCCCTCAACGGCAAGCAACCATTCAACTATCCGGAGGCAGCATGAAAGTAATGACCGTAGGTTCGCCACGAGCTATGGAAAGTCTCACCCTGGCAGAGCGCCCCGACCCGGGCCAACCCGGCGCTGGCGAGATTCGTGTGGCGTTACATGGCAGCTCGCTCAATTTCCATGATCTGGCGGTGGTTAACGGTTATATCCCGAGTGAGGATGGACGCATTCCTTTGGCGGACGGTGCGGGGATCGTCGAGAGCGTTGGCGCTGGAGTTACCGAGTTCGCTGTTGGAGATATGGTCGTTTCCTGCTTCTTTCCTGACTGGCAGGACGGGGAGCCGGTGGCTGGCGGATTCAGACGTGTGCCCGGCGATGGCATCGACGGTTTCGCTCAGGAAGTGGTGGTGCAGCCGGCCACGGCCTTCACCCACGCCCCGCAGGGCTATGACGCGGTTGAAGCAGCGTGCATTACCACAGCAGGCCTGACGGCATGGCGCGCGCTGGTGGTCGATGGTCAGCTCAAGGCCGGGGATGTCGTGCTGTTGCTCGGTACCGGTGGCGTATCCATCTGGGCACTGCAAATAGCCAAGCTTATGGGGGCGACGGTGGCGATTACCTCGTCTTCAGAGGAAAAGCTCAAGCGTGCGAAGGATCTGGGCGCGGATTTCACCGTCAACTATCGCGAGGAGAAAGACTGGGGCAAAGTCGTACACAACTGGACCGGTGGACGCGGTGTGGATCATGTGATCGAGGTGGGTGGGCCGGGCACGCTTGCTCAGTCGATCAAGGCGGTACGCTTTGGCGGGCATATTTCTCTGATTGGTGTTCTGACCGGCGCGACGGGCGAGGTGCCGACGGCTGCACTGATGAGCAAGCAGGTGCGCTTGCAGGGCATCACAGTGGGCAACCGGCGCCAGCAACAAGACTTTATCCGTGCGCTGAACAGCAGTGGCATCCGGCCCGTGATCGATAGCCGTTTTCCGCTCGAGAAGCTTGCCGATGCGTTCAACCACGAAAGCAGTGGCGGCCACTTCGGCAAGATCGGCGTGGAATGGTAATCACAGAGTCGAACGAGAGTTCTCACGAGTAACCTGCCGACAAACGAAAAAGCCCGGCATAAGCCGGGCTTTCATTGATTGGCGGAGGGACAGGGATTCGAACCCTGGGAAGGCTTTCACCTTCGCCGGTTTTCAAGACCGGTGCATTCAACCGCTCTGCCATCCCTCCACGGCGGGCAATACTACCGGAAACTTGAATTCAGTCAATGGTCTAAAGCGTTAACTGAATGCTTTGCTCGTGGGCTGGCCGCTTCGGCTGCGCTGGTTGGGTCTGACGCAATCTGTGACAAAGCATCAGTCTGTAAAACGCCTGTTGGAGCGGCTGTGACTTGATTTGCCACCACCAGCCGGTATGATCAATTGCAGTCTTGAAGGACCATCAATCGTTACCATTTGGAGAGTTTGCACATGAATACACAACAGCGACCTAGCGCATATCAACATGCTGCGGTCAGCGAGGCGGAAGTCAGCAAGCTTTTCCGCAACACCTATACCCTGTTGGCAATGACCATGGCGTTCAGCGCGCTGGTGGCCTTTACATCGATGAGCCTCAACCTGCCGCACCCGGGCCTGATCGTCACCCTGGTTGGCTTTTACGGATTGCTGTTCCTGACTACCAAACTGCGCAACTCCGCGTGGGGTCTGGTCAGCACCTTCGCCTTCACCGGTTTCCTTGGCTATACGCTCGGTCCGATTCTGAACGCGTACCTGTCCCTGCCTAATGGCGGGCAGTTGGTCACCATGGCGCTGGGCATGACGGCGCTGGTGTTCTTTGGTCTCTCGGCATATGCCATTCTCAGCCGCAAGGACTTCAGCTTCCTGTCGGGCTTCATCATGGCGGGTTTCATCGTTCTGCTGTGTGCTGTCGTGGCCAGCTTCTTCATCCAGATCAGCGGTCTGCAGTTGGCTATTTCCGCCGGATTCGTACTGTTTTCTTCGGCGGTGATTCTGTATCAGACCAGCGCGATCATCCACGGTGGCGAAAACAACTACATCATGGCGACCATCACCCTGTTCGTCTCGATCTACAATCTGTTCCTCAGCCTGCTGCAGCTGCTCGGCATTTTTGGCAGCGACGACTGAACCACAGTTTGGCTATACTTCGGGGCCCGCTTATGCGGGCCTTCTTGTTTTCAACGGTCTGACTGATGAAATTTGCCATCGCCCTCCTCGCCGGCCCGCAAGATCCTGCCGCTCGCAGTGCACTCCGTTTCGCCCGCGCAGTTCTGGAACAGGGTCATCAGATTACTCATCTGTTCTTCTATCGCGACGGCGTTCATCTGGCGACCGAACTCGCCGTGTTGCCGCAGGACGAAGCCGACATCCACGTGGAGTGGCGTGAGTTCATCGCACAGCATCAGCTTGACGCGGTCATCTGCATCGCTGCTGCGCTGAAGCGAGGGATCCTTGATGATGACGAGGCCAATCGCTGGAACAAGCCGGGCAGCAATACGGGCACGCCCTGGGAGCTTTCCGGCCTCGGCCAATGGATTGAAGCGCTGCAAACTGCCGATCGCGCCGTGACCTTTGGAACCTGACATGCGTAGCTTGTTGATCATTACCCGACAACCACCGGCACGCCCGGCCGCTCGCGAAGCGCTCGACGTCGCCTTGGCTGCCGCGGCGTTTGGCGTTCCGACGGGCATCCTGTTCATGGACGATGGTGTGTTGCAGTTGCTCAAGGGGCAGGATGCGGAGCAATTACAGCTCAAGGCATTATCGGCGAACCTTCAGGCTCTGCCGATCTTCGACGTCGAAGACGTCATGGTCTGTCACCACTCGATGACCGAGCGTGGCATCCTGGCCAACCAATGCATGCTCGATGCCCGACCGGTAAGTGGCAGCGACATTCCGCTTTTGCTGGATAGTTACGATCAGGTGGTATCGCTCTGATGCTGCATCTAGTACGCCATTCACCACACAGTGACTCACGCTTCGCCAGCTGCCTACGCTCACTCGGTGCGGGCCAGCACCTGGTTCTTCTGGAAGACGCTGTCTATGCGTTGCTCCCGGGGACGGGTCAGGCGCAGTCGTTGGGGCTATTGCCTGCCAGTGTCAGGATTCATGCCATCGAGAGCGACATGCTTGGACGCGGACTGACTCTGGACGCCCTGCCTTCAAGGATCCAGGTAATCGGTTATGAGCAACTCGTCGAGCTATGTGTGGCGCACGAAAAGGTCATCAGCTGGTGAGCTCGAATACGCTGGCCGTCGGCGACCAGACTATCGCTCTGGACAAGGACGGTTTTCTGGTGGATCTCGCCGACTGGGACGAGTCGGTAGCTCATGCGCTCGGGCGTGGCGAAGGTCTCGACATCGGCCCCGAACACATGGAAGTGATCCGGGCTGTTCGACGTTTCTATCAGCAATATCAGCTTTCCCCGGCCATGCGGCCCCTGGTGAAACACATCGGGCTGGAACTGGGCGCGGAGAAAGGTACCAGCCTGTATCTCCTGAAACTGTTTCCCGGCAGCCCAGCCAAACTGGTGAGCAAACTCGCAGGGTTACCCAAGCCAGACAACTGTCTGTAAGAACCAAGGCGCGACGAAACAGGTCTGATGGAGCAGCATGGACAACTTCCAGAATATCTTCGGTATCGTGGTGGCCGGATTCTACTGGCTGCTGACCGCCGGGGTCACGGCCAGAGTAATCGCTTTGCGCAACCCGGTCAGCGTCACGCTGGCCTGGCTGCTGGTCATCTTCATTCTGCCGGTGGTGGGCGCAATCCTCTATCTGCTGGTCGGGGAGCTCAACCTTGGTCGTAAGCGGGCTGAACGGGCAGCGCAGATGGTCGAACCTTATCTTGGCTCACCCCGCTCCGGCAGTTATCCACCCGCATCGCTGCCTGGTGGAGAGTTGACCAGAGCACTTGACCAACTGCTGATCACCCAGGTCGGCATCGCAGCACAGAGCTATGCAGACCTGCGTTTGCTAGGCGCTGCCGAGGCGATCTTTGACGAATTGTGCCGCGATGTACGGTCCGCCGTGCACAACATCCGCATCGAGACGTATATCTGGCATCCGGGTGGGCGGGTCGACGAGCTGGTCGACGAGCTGGTCGAAGCCTGCCGACGCGGAGTCAGAGTGTCCTTGTTGCTCGATCACGCCGGCAGTCGCCCGTTTTTTCGCTCGAACGCATGCACTCGGCTGCAGGAGGCAGGCGCGGAAGTGGTCGCTGCGCTGCCGGTAAGACCGCTACGTGCCCTGGCGCACCGGATCGACCTGCGCCTGCATCGCAAGCTGATCGTGATTGACGACCGGGTAGCCTACACCGGCTCGATGAACATCGCCGATCCGGCGTATTTCAAACAGGATGCAGAAGTCGGCCAATGGATCGATGTCATGCTTCGGGTGGATGGGCAGGCCGCTGCCGGGCTGGCCAAGGTCTTCGCGTGGGATTGGGAGGTCGAAACCGGGGAGCGATATCTGCCGGCCTCCGATCTGGGCGAGGCAAGCCATTCGAAGTGGCTGATGGTCATTCCGTCCGGCCCGGGTAATGGCGAAGACCTCATAGGCCAGGCCGTCTTACTTGGCATCTATCGCGCCAACCAGCAGATCATCATCAGCACGCCGTATTTCGTCCCATCCGAAGCCATACTGGACGCCTTGTGTCAGGCCGCGCGGCGTGGGGTGCGGGTAAAGCTGCTACTGCCACGACGCAACGACTCCGTGATGGTCAACTGGGCCAGCCGGGCGTATTTCGCCGAACTCCTCGACGCGGGCGTGGAGATCCATCTGTTCTACGGCGGTTTGTTGCATACCAAGGCCATGCTCATGGACGACCAACTGGCATTGGTTGGGAGCGTGAACCTGGACATTCGCAGCCTGCAGCTGAACTTCGAGCTGACCGTGGCAGTGACCACCCCCGAGGGTTGCCGCGACGTCGCCAACCTGTTGGCCTCGTATCAGGCGAGCAGCGAGAGACTGATGCGCGAGCGCTGGGAGCAGCGCAGCCGTGCCGCCCGGGCATTGGAGCGACTGATGTATTTCATGAGCCCGCTACTGTGAATTCAAAGCTGGCTTTCGATCGGTAACCAACGGAAGAGCCAGGCGCCCAACCGACGCCAAGTGCCGGCTCGTGGCTCCCGCCGCCAAGTGCGCTGCCCATCCTGCCAATGCAACGAGCCGTCGCGTAGTTCCAGCTCGTAGGCGGTGTTTTCCCCCGTCCAGAGCTCGAAAAGCTCCGCCGTCTGCTGGGCAAGTTTGTCGTCGTAGACCAGCACGCCGGATTCGGTATTCAGGGAAATGGATCGAGGATCCAGATTGATCGAGCCGATGAACACGCGCTCCCTATCGAATACGAACGCCTTGGCGTGGAGGCTTGCAGTCGATTCGTTGAAAAAAGGTTGAACGTCGCGACGGGGGCCACGTGGCGGTTTCAGCTCCCATATGCGTACGCCACCGGCTAACAGCCCTTCGCGATATGGGGCATAACTGCTGTGCACCGCTACCACGTCAGTTGTCGCTAGCGAATTGGTCAGCACCTTGACGTCCACACCATTTTCAGCCAGGCGCAGCAGGAAGTCCTGGCCTTCATCTCCGGGGATGAAATAGGCGGTAATGGCGAGCAGCTCCCCGTCCGCCTCGGAGGCATGTCGAACGAGACTGCGCCCAACGAGCGGAACAGTATTGAGCCTATCGAATGGATCCGCCTTCGCTGGCGGATCGTATATCCAGTCTGCCAGGCCCCAATGCCAGCGAACCGCTTCGGTATCGAGGAAATGGCGAAATGCCGACACCTTGATGCGTTTGCGGTAGGCTTCTTCGTCGAAGCTCGATGTTGACCGGACCAGCCGCGCGCGCAGCGCCTGCAAGCGGGTCCGCCCTACCCGGCGCTCGAGCATCCCGATCGGCAATACCTTGTCGCTGTTCCAGTAGTGATCAAAACTGCGCGCAACCTCCGGGCTGACCGCACCGATCCCCATGATATCCAGATCGCGAAAATTGACTTCGCTGAGGGCGTAGTACTCGTCGCCGATGTTGCGTCCGCCGGTGATGAAAACCTGCCCGTCCGCAATCATCAGCTTGTTATGCATTCGGTGGTTTATGCGGCCGAACTCACTGATTTTGCTGATATTGCGCAACCAGCGCTGGCGAAGGGTGAGCGGGTTGAACAGGCGCACCTCGATGTTCTGATGACGGTCCAGGGCGGACAACCGCTCGCCGTCGAGCTGATTCCCGAGATCGTCCAGCAGCAGCCGTACGCGAACGCCACGATCGGCGGCACGTAGCAGCCTCTGCGCCACCAGGGCTCCGGTTCGATCCTGATTGTAGATGTAGTACTGAAGATCGAGACTCTGCTCGGCCCCCTCGATGAGCTGCAAGCGAGCAGCCAGTGCGTCCGGGCCCGCTTGCAGCAGCACGAACCCGGAAGCGGTAGGCTCAGGCTGTCGGCTGCCGACGTACGTCGCGATCTTGCTGTCCTGCCGCACTGACAACGTGTAGCTCGGGGGCAGGTCGTGCTCCGGCAGGCTGGTCGCGCAGCCAGTAAGCAAACAGAGCAACACCACCACACTCAACGGGTATCTGATTTTTCTTCTCTCGTTTCACAGGCAGCGCCGCAGCGCTGCCTCATGGTTACTGCTGGTTTTCGACGACGACCAATTGATATTCGGTCACCGGCTTTCCGCGGATGTCGATGGTCACATAACCCCGGCCAGTTGGCGTGAAGCTTTGGGTGTATGCGGCGCTCAACAGGGCTCTCCAGGTGCCTTCGACGTCGTTGCGCTGCGGGTCGAACGTCACTGCCAGAACCTTCGCAGGTTCACTGGAGTCCAGGGTATATCCGCCCACTGGCGTCGTGCCAGGGCTCACAGGGAAACTGACCTTGAGTTTCAGTAGCTGTTCACTATTGGCTGAAAGGTCATCGAACACCAGCGTTAGCGGGCCGGTGAGCTTGCCGCCGCCACGCCTCACCGCTGCCGTGCCGACCGTAGTGCCGATCTTGCGCAGCCGCTTACGCAAATCTTCCGGTGCGATCTGCAGAGGTCGTCCAAACAACGACATCGCCTCCCTCTCTTTCAGGCTGATGGAATACTCCTGACCGCCGTCCCTGACTACGTACACTTCGCCGGCGCGCAGATTGCCTGGCTTGGCTCTGGTGAGAGCAGGCTCGTATTCGGTAGCACAGAGCCGATCACTGATCGTAGCGCGAACCTGCTCGTTCAGATTCGGGTTTCCCTTGATACGCGCGCAAACCTGGCGATCGTATCCGCCCCACTCCTCCCGGGCGGCGCCAGCCTGAAGCAGGCTATCTATCAAGGCTCCCTGAGCGTGTGCAGCAGCGAACAGAAGCGCAGTCTGACGGGCGGCCTGAGCCTCCTTGCGGTCCGGCCCGCCCACGCCAGCGCCTTGATTCGGCGAGGTGTGCGCATGCACGTCGGCGCCACTATCCAGCAACAGCTCGGCGCTGGGTGCCTGGTCGAGTTGCGCGGCCATCATCAGTGCCGTCTTGCCCCAGGCGTTGCGTTGGTCTGGGTCAAAGCCTTCACGCAGCAGCAGCGCGAGCGTTTCCGGATTGCCCACGGCAGCCATGGTGGCAGAGTCGTTGTCCGGCCCCCTGCCTCGCTCGGCGCCCAACGCGTTGCTCTCGTAGTCGACGAAGTCCTGCACCACGTGCAACGGTGCGTTGTTCAGCACCACGCTGTGCAATGTGGAAAACTGCCGGCCCTTCTCCAGGTCGCCGGGCGCCGGAGCGATGGCGAAGCGCGGGCTGTATTGGGCGAACGCCGCTGGCGGCATCCCCGGATCCGCTGCGGGCGCCTCGAGATTTTCCATGGCGCGAGCGACAGTTTCGAGCAGTAAGAGGTCGGCCGCGCGCTGACTTTCCTCTGCGGACAGGCCGTGCTGGCCATACATGCCGCGCAGTTCCTGGTGGGCTGGCAGCAGTAACGGCATGACCCGCCGGTAGATCTGTTTGTTACGCAGGTTTCGCTCCGACCACGCAAAAAAAGCTTCCATCACGGCGTCGTTGCGCTCGCGAATGGCCGCGTCTCGACCGTATCGGGACCAGCCGTCGGCTCCCAGGAGCGGCAGGTTGAGCAGCGTCCACTGCCGTTCCTTCCAGCTCTGGTAGTTGTCGCGTCGCTCATGCTGTGCGTACCCCGGAAGCGGCTCGCCGGCTATGATCGACAGCGCGTCGTCGAGCTGGCTGTAAACAGCCAGCCCTGCGAGGGTATTGGTTCTCGGCGGGGTGAGGTAGGTCTGATACAGACAACGGCGCTGAAGCTTGCCGTCCTGCAGCTCGTATAGCCCGGCGTACGCTGACTCGCCCCTGGCGGCGGCAGAATAGAAGCCCCAGGTTTCACTGATCAGTACCAGGGTCTTGCCGTTGCGCTCGAATACATCGAGCGAGCCATAGTCTCCCGTCTGAGAGGAGGATGCGTGTGCCCGCCCGCCGTAGTTCGGCTGCTCGGCTACCCAGCGAGGCAGAGTGTGATCGTCTGCAACCGGCGCGCCATCGACGCTCAGGCCGCGGGGACGTATCTCGTACCCGCCGAACGGGCCTGCGTCGTGGACCGCCACTTCGACGCTGCGGCCATCGACGCTTGCCTGGTTTGCGGAGGCGTGGGTTCCGGCCAGCAGCGTGACCCCATCGAGCCGGCCAGGATTGGGCCAGCCATGACGGCGCAGGTCGTCGTTGAGTGCTGATGCGGTCGCCGCACAATAGCCTGCCTCCGCACCGTCCATGAGCCTATATTCGGCGTAGCTCGCGAGTGCATGCGGACGATCTTCTCCCGCCGGCTCGGCGGCCTGCCAATCCAGGATATCCTCACTGCGTCGACGGTACAGCCCGAGCAGGCAAGCCTGGACCTGCGCGTCGTCAGAGGCGGCTTCGTTCAACCCGCATTGCTCGGCGCGGCTGAGCTGCCACTGGCGCTGGCTGGCTTCAAGCAGTAGTGCTCCGGGCACGTCGAGACGGCGCAGCCGGTCGCGATACAGCGCAGCCAGCTGTTTATCGGCCCTGGCCAGCACCTCGCTGGAACAGATCGCCTGATGCACGGCCGGCAGCGCGCCTGCACACTCGAAGCTGGCGAGCGTCTCGACACTCGGTTGGAAGCTTCGAGGGCCGGTGTCGACCGGTTTCATCTGCATTACGTCGGGGGAGCTGCATGCTGCCAGCAGGACGACGATGCTGGCGAGTCCGGTTCGAGTACACATCACACGCATGACAGTCTCCGCTTACTTGATGAATATGGCTGTGCCGTAAATGGTGTAGCGGGTGCCGCCCTGGTTAGGTGGCGGCGGGAAGGGCCCGGCTTGCCTGATGGCCGCCTCAGCTGCGGCATCGAGCACTTCGTCTCCGCATCGATCGATCTCGTAACCCAGCAACGTTCCGTTCTGGTCGATGGTGATCTCGTACGGGATGTAGCATTGGCGCTTGAAGTCGTTCGGATCACCTTTGTACCCCGGCGGTGGCTTGTAGACCGACCCCTCCGGACGTTTCAGATTGGCGATCACGCGGTTTTTGACGGTATCGGCATAGCCGGATGGTACGGGCCGACCACGGCTGCTGGTGCTGTTCGATGCAGTGGATGGCGGCGGCGCCCAGTCCTGGTTTTCGCCAAATGAATGGCTAGGCGGCCCGGCCGGCTTCTTCTGTACGGGCTTGGGGTCGGGGCGCGGCTTCGGTGCTGACTTGGGCTCCGGCACCGGCTCGGGTTGAGGTTCCGGCTCGGGCTCGGGCTCGGGTTCGGGCTCCGGTTCAGGCTCGGCTTGCGGTTCCGGTTCCGGTTCCGGTTCCGGTTCCGGAGGCTGCACCAGCTCGACTGCCACGATAGTCTCCGCCGCTACCACCGGCTGCGAGAATCGCTCGCTGAAAAGCCAGGCGGCCAGCGTGGCATGCGCTGCCAACGAGGCTAGGATGACGGTCAGACGCAACGCCCAGCCGTTGGACTGGTTCGCCTTCATCAGGGGACCAGCTCTTCCGTGGCAACCAGACTGATACGGGTATAACCGGCCTTTTGCAGCGTGTTCATCACGCGCATCAGCGTTCCGTAGTCAACGGCCTGATCGCCGCGGAGAAAGACCCGCGTTTCAAGGTTGCCACTGGTCAGGTTACGCACCATCATCGGCAGCGCAGCAAGCGATGTGGTCTCCTCCTGGATGAAAAGCGCCCCGCTCGCCTGAACGCTCACGTAGATCGGTTCTGCAGGTGGCGCAGCCGGCGCGGCTGCATTGCTCGGCAGGTCCACCGGAATATCGACCGTCGCCAGGGGCGCCGCCACCATGAAAATGATCAGCAGTACCAACATCACGTCGACAAAGGGCGTGATGTTCATTTCCGCGTTCTGCTGATAGTTATGCCGCTTGACCATCGGACCTGAATCGAAGTGGATGGCCATCTCAGCGCACCCCGTCCATCTGTCTTGACGCCGAAGCAATCATCTCCGCCGAGAAGTTGTCGAGGGAACCGACGAAGCCGTTAATATCCCGCGCGAACTTGTTGAAGATCATCACCGCGGGAATCGCAGCGAACAGGCCGAGAGCCGTCGCTAGCAACGCTTCAGCGATACCCGGCGCTACCACCGCCAGGCTCGCTGACTTCAACGTAGCGATGCTGGCAAAACTGTTCAGAATCCCCCAGACCGTCCCGAACAACCCAATGAACGGGGCGGTAGCGCCGATCGTCGCAAGCACACCCATCATGCTGCCGAGGCGCGCCAGATCCCGCTCCTGCACGATGCTTGAAGTCAACGACATACGCTGGAGCAAACGATTGATCTGATCGGCCGGCGGGTTATCGCGGCGACCGAACTGTTGCAGCTCGGCCTGCGCTACCTGCCACATGCGGCCCATCGCGCTTCGCTCGGCCTGGTCCTGCATGGCTGCGGTATCGCCGCGCCGGAATGCGGCGAGAAATTGCAGATTGCCTCGCCTGGCTCGGCCGAACACGACGATCTTTTCCAGAAGCACGGCCCAGGTCAGGAGCGAACAGACCACCAGCACGATCATGACCGCCTTGACCACCAGATCAGCCTGCTCGAACATCTCTCGCACACCAAAAGAGCCAGTTTCCGCAGCCCCGAGTGCTGGCTCCACTTCGACCTGTGGCTGAGCTTGCGCGCGGCCCCTTTCAGTCGGTTCAGCTTGTGCCAGCACCAGCCCAGCGGACATGCCGCCGCAACCCAACAGTGTCAACAAGGCAACCAGCCGCAGCCGGGCTTGCCAGCGAGCAGAGACAGAACGGACAGCGTGCATGTACATGAAAACCCCTTTGTTATTGTGTTATCGGTTGGCGTTAGTTGGACGAATCCAGATCCTGGGGGGCCAGGATGGCGTGCAATGTAGCGACATACTGACCGAACGCTTCGCGCCCCTGCTGGCTGAGCTTGATTCGAGTACGGGGCTTCTTGCCGGCGAAATCCTTGACGATCTTCACGTAGCTGGCGTTTTCCAGCGTCGAAAGATGCGCGCCCAGGTTTCCATCCGTGGTGTCGACGATCGATCGCAATACCACGAACTCGAGCCAGCGCCCGGGCTCGAGCGTGTTGAGCGCAGCCATGACCTTGAGTCTTACCGGCTGGTGGATGATTTCATCCGGCGTCTGCATCACTGCTGCCTCAGCCACAGACCGGCGAGTATCAGACTTGCGCCGAAACTTCCTGCCATCCACCACCAGAAGATCGAATGAAAGACGAAAAGCCGGCGACGCTCACTATTGCGAGTAAGCCGCCGAGAGCCAGATACCGAGGCCGTAGCTGAACGCCGCGGATAACATACAGCGCCGCAACGAACAGTGGCCCGATCATCGAGCTCTGCTCTGGGCTGAGCGGCCACATGATGATGTTCAGAATGATGCAGAAGAGCAGGATGGCGCCGACCAGCGTCAGGTATCGCCATGCTATGCCGGGAATTTCGGGGTTGATGCGACAGGCAGTGACTGTGCCGGCTGTCAGGGCGCTAGCCACAACGAACAACCAGACCAGCAGGATGAAAGCGGGAAACAGGGCTGTCAGAACAAAGCCCAGTGCATAGGCGAAGCCCCACAGAATCAGCTGACTGGACTCGGCACGGTAGTCCTGAAACCCGGCAGCACGAGCGCGTATCGTCGCAATCTCACGCAGTGCGCGTGCGGCCTCTTCCGCCGATGGGGGCATGACAGTCTCGCTTTTATTTATGTTATGCAAAGTACTCTATGGTACAGAGCAAACAAAAACAAGCACCGTTCACCGCCCTTCAGACAACATTTTCGAACGAGGCCAGACGGAGCCCTTCCTGCCAGACGTGGCTCCGGTTTCGCCCAAGTTGCTTGGCGCGGTACAACGCGTGGTCAGCGCGCTCGATAAGATCATCAAGAACATGAGCGTCCCCTTGTGCCACGCTGGCCAGGCCAATAGAGACCGTAGCCGCCAGATTGGTCGTCCCGATGTCCAGCGGAACCCGCTGCCAGGCTTCGCGTACGCGCTCGGATAATTCACGCGCTTGAGCAAGATCGGTGTCAGGCAACAACACGACGAATTCTTCGCCACCATAACGGCAGGAGAGATCCGTCGCGCGTAGATGTCTGCCCAGATGACCGGCAAAAGCCTGCAGGACCAGATCGCCAGCCTTGTGACCATGTTGGTCGTTTATCGACTTGAACCGATCCAGATCCATCAGCAGCACGCTCAGCGGCCGCCGAAAACGTCGTGCCTGGGCGAGCAGCCGGGTGCTGGTCTCTTCGAAAGCTCGACGATTGAGCAGGTCGGTCAACGGATCGCGCGTGGCCTGCCGGCGCAGCGCCTGCTGAAGCCGAAGCGTGGTGAAGATGAAGCAGATAAGCGAGAACCCGTATATGAACGCGATGCCTTCGAGATAGTTGACTGCCTCGACCGATGACGCGGCGTGCATGCTGGTGACCTCGGCGTAGGCCGGGTCCAGGGCGTATAGCAAGAACCGCCGGCAGTACACCGTTGCGTGAGCGCCCCACAGGACTACCCAGGCCAGCAATAACGCCCGCTGACGCAGACGCATCAGCACGGCTTCAAGCATTGTAACGAGGCAGGCCCCGACCACGACTGCGCTGTGGATCATGATGCTGATACGCAGCGAATCCTGAAACGCGAAAAACGCGCTCCCCTGTATGAGACAAAGCAGCAGCATGACCTTGAAGAACTGGGGTTGCGCCTGGCCAAACCGATAACACCGCGTCCCCCACCACAGAATGAAATAGGCCTGGGTGATGATAACGGCGCTGATCCATAGCGGCAGTGGCGGGCTGAATACTTGCCAGAGCAGACCGGGTATGAACACGGTCAACCCACCGGCCCAATAACGGATGGCAACGATCTGACGGTTCAGGAAGCTGGCGACCAGCAGACCGACGACCGATATGACGGTGGTCAGTGCGAGAACCAGCATGAGAGTAGAGATATCTGGCGTCATTGTTCCCCGATCCCTGGGCGACGATTTCTATGGAGGTAGACTATCCGGTCAGGTGCCGGTTTGCCAAAGCACATGCGACGAGCTGTCGCTGCAATGGAACATTCGGTCGACCTGTCCAGCCCCGAGACTACCTGATCCGCTCTGCCCCGCTTTGCTTCAAGACTATCAGAACCCTTCGTTTTCCAGCCGGCCAGCGATCTCCTCAAGTATGCCGATGCCCTGGACATCGGTTTCCAGCCAGGGCAGCCGCGGTCGCGGCAGATCGCCCAGCTCGTCATCGATGCGCTGAAGATAAACGGCTTCCTGCTCACGCCGCCGGCTCAGGAACTGCCCATCGGCCTCACTGGGAATCACCCGGTTCACCAGCGCAGCGGCCACTGGCACCCCGGCTTCTCGCAAGGTGGCGACCGCACGGGTGGTCTCAAGTATCGGCAGTCGCTCAGGCGTGAGCACAAAGATGAAGCCGCTTTGTCGGGAGTCCTCGATCTGCCGTCGGGCCTGGTGAAAAAGCCTGCGTCTATTCAGCAGGACGGTCGCCA
Organism: Halopseudomonas xinjiangensis; assembly: GCF_900104945.1. Lineage (NCBI taxonomy): Bacteria > Pseudomonadati > Pseudomonadota > Gammaproteobacteria > Pseudomonadales > Pseudomonadaceae > Halopseudomonas > Halopseudomonas xinjiangensis. Next base: position 1,419,248 of record NZ_LT629736.1, read on the forward strand.
CGTCACGGGTTTTCTGGTCCAGATCGCTCAGGCGGTCTTCGCGTGGGTCATCGAACGGGCTGGCAACATCGCGCCCAGCCTTCGGCGTAAGATGCTTGAGGACCTTGCCCAGCTGCTCCGAGCGCCGGTTATGCGATAGCAGCCCGTCGGTCCAGGCCGCCATTGCTTCCGGCAGCGTCAGTAGACGAAGCGTATGGCCGGTCGGCGCAGTATCGAAGATGATCAGATCGTATTCGCTGTGCTGGTCGGTGATCAGCCGCGCAATCCTTTCCAGCAGAGCTGCCTCCTGTGTGCCCGGCGAGTGGCGGGTGAGCTGCATTTGCCGCTGCAGTTCGGTCATCATTTCCGGCGCAGCGAAGCGACGCATCTGCTCGGTCACGCTTTCCAGATGAGCATCGACTTCAACGTCCGGATCTATTTCCATCGCGTCCAGATTAGGCAGGATGCGTTGCGGGTGGTGCCCGAGCGAACGATCCAATGCATCACCAAGGCTATGTGCCGGATCGGTTGACACCACGAGACAACGCTTGCCTCGGCGTGCGGCGAGGATTGCCAGGGCGGCGGATACCGTGGTCTTCCCCACCCCTCCCTTGCCGCCAACCCAAAGCAGGCGGCGCTCCAGCAAATCGAACATGGTGATTCCTATTGCAGCTGCCTAACAGCAGCAAAAATGATCCAGCGGGGAATGTTCCATACCTTGACGGCGATGCCAGTCATGGAACCGCTCAAGCAAAAGGGGTTGTAGCTCGAGGGTGTAGTACGCGGCAGGGTTGGGGACGCCCATCAGCTCAGCGAAGACCAGCAACATGAAGAGGTCGTCCTCGTCGCGCCGTGCGCGTGCTATAGCTCCCCGGTAGCGCGCGCTGTAGGCTTCCTCCAGAAAGAAACGGGCCTGGCTAAGCCAGGCCCGCGGAGCTCGCGGAAATGATCCGCGAGTCATCCCCGCTCCTCGTTAGCCACCCTGGTGCGGTGGCGCTTGAGGGAAGCGGCACATTCCATGGCGACCAGAATCGCGGCCACCAGCACCACGACATCAAGGAACAGCAGGAACCAATTGCCTTGCTCGTAGAAGGTGCGCAACTGGAAAACCAACGCGGTGACCGTCATAACCAGCAGGAAGCACAGCGGCGCCAGCGTGTACCACATCGGACGGCGCAGGTTGACCAGCATCACGGTGATTACGAGCAAGGTCAGACCTGCCAGCAACTGGTTGGTGGTACCGAACAGCGGCCAGATGATCATGCCGCCGGAGCCGTCCGCACCGCCGGCACCGAACGCCAGCAGGATACAGGAGCCGACCGCGAGCAAGGTTGCCGGGAGCGGCTTCTTCATCCACTCGAGGTTATAGATCTCGCCCCACTCCTGGAAAATGTAGCGCTGCAGGCGCAGACCTGTATCCATGGTGGTACCAGCGAACAACGCAGCCATTACCGTCAGCAGTGTTGCCGCGGTGACTTCCGGCAATCCGAGACCGTGGTGAATGATGTACGCACCGCCCTCCACGAAAGCCGTCACGCCGCCCTGGCCGAACGCACTGTACATCGCCTCCCAGTCGGCCAGGCTGGCAAAGCCCGCCGTCGCCACGAGGATCGCCGCAAGCGCCAGACCGCCTTCCCCAATCGCGCCGAAATAGCCGACGAAACGGGCGTCGGTCTCGCGATTGAGCTGCTTGGAGGTGGTCCCCGAGGAAACCAGACCGTGGAAACCGGAGATTGCTCCGCAGGCGATCGTAACGAAGAGCAGCGGGATGATCGACGGCGTCCCGGCCGGCACGTTGTCGTTGAACATCGGAGCGACCATGGTCGGATTCAGTACGCAAATGGCGCCGTAAAGAATGATCAGGCCGACGAACAACTGCAGGCCGTTGATGTAGTCGCGCGGCTGTAGAAGCACCCATACCGGCAGAATCGAAGCGATCGCCGCATAGGCGAACAGCAGCAGAATCCATACTGCGTTACCGGACATGCCGGCAACTTCCGCAGGCATCTGAAGCGGGACCGACGGACCGGCCAGGATCAATGCGTAAAGCGCGACAACCCCGAGCACCGATACCAGGCCAAGACCGATAATGCGCCGGTAGATCAACTGGCCGATGATCAGCGCAACGATGATGGCGCCCCAGACCGGCAAAACCGCGGTTGGGAAGTTCATCATCAAGCGGGCTATGACCACAGCGAACACCGCGTTCACCATCAGCAGCACGAGGAAGATGACAATCATGAAAATGCTGCGAGCCCGCTTGCCTACTACATCTCCCGTGAGCGAGCCGACGGATCGAGCCTTGTTGCGTACGCTGGCCCAGATGGCGCCGGCGTCATGCACCCCGGCAAAGAACACGGTACCCAGCACTACCCAGAGGAATGCCGGGGCCCACCCCCAGATCACCGCGATAGCTGGTCCCACGATCGGAGCGGCGCCAGCGACGGACGTGAAATGGTGCCCCCACAGGACGAATTTGTTGGTCGGAACGAAGTCCACACCATCTTCGAATTCGTGTGCGGGAGTACGGTAATCGGGATCGAGGCGATAAATCTTCTCGGCAATGAATTTGGAGTAGACGAAATACCCCAGGGCCATGGTGCCCAAACCCACAAGCAGCAGGATCACCGCGTTCATGCAAGACTCCTGATTATAATTTTAGTAATAAGCAAGTTTCAGACGCGGGCGACTGCAAGACAACCTAGACCTTGGTCTGAATTCCGTTTGCAGCGGTCGGGGTGACGACCGCTATCACTGCTCAAGTGTAGCGCTCATTTCGTGTTCGACGAATATCAGCTCGCCAGTATCGTAGCCAAGCTCTTTCGCTGTTTCGACGAAACGCTCGACCATCGCCTGGTCAGGCTGGGGCGACCGAGCCAATAGCCATAGATAATCGCGGTTGTGACCGGCGACCCAGGCATATTGATAGGCCTCATCCAGCTCGAAGATTCCATATGCGCTATAGAATGGCCCAAAGAACGACACCTTCAGATGGCCTATATCCGGCGACTCGACGAAATAGGCTTTGCCCTCGGCCTCGCTCCACTCGCCTTGTTCCTGATCGTAGCCCCGATTGAGAACGGCTATCCCGCCATCGTCACGCTCGCTGTACTGAGCGGTCACGCTGGTGAGGCCGCGCTCGAAAGAATGATCGAGCCGCGCTATTTCATACCAGGTCCCAAGATAGCGCTGCGGGTCAAAATTGCGGACCGGTTCCACCTCAGCTGGCAGCCGTACGCAGCCCCCCATCAGGCCGACCACTAACACCAGAACTGAGAACCTCAACACGTGCCGTTTAATCTGCATTGCTTCGCCTTTGGTATAGAAAATCGAGTATCTGCACCATAAGACGCCGCGCCTCCTCGAGCCGTTCCGCTTCGGTTGCCAAAATCGCTTCTGCAGACTGCACGTAGCGAGAAGGTTCAAGGTCGCCGCCGGATGACTCGATGAACTCCTCCAACAGCCGAGGAGTCGCTTCCAGATGAAACTGCAGCCCGATGACATTGCGGCCCAGTTGAAACGCTTGATTGCTGCAGGCCTCGCTGCGTGCCAGATGCACCGCACCGTACGGCATCTCGAATGTCTCTCCGTGCCAGTGCAGAACAGTGGCTCGCGCTGGAAAACGGAACACGTCGGCCTTGTCATGCTCTACCGCCTCGACCGGAAACCAGCCGATTTCACGCTCGCTATTGGCGAAAACGCGGCTGCCCATGACGTTGGCGATCAGTTGCGCACCGAGACATACGCCCAGGACCGGTATGCCTGCGTCGATGACGCCTCGAATAAACGCTTTCTCGCGCTCCAGCCATGGATACTGAGCTTCCTCGTTCACGCTCATGGGCCCACCCATCACGATCAGAAGGTCCACCTCGCGGAGCGAAGGCAGAAGATCGTCGGAATACAGTTGGGTTGCGGTAATGCCATAACCCTTGTCGCGAAGCCAGTCTTCGATACTGCCGAGCCCTTCAAACGGGGCATGTTGCAGGTAGTGCGCGCGCATTGATTACTCCTTGGTGAGGCGGCCGTCTTCTGTGGTCTGCTCGCCCGTCGTGTGGGTGGTCTCCCCCCGGTTCCCATGCGTTGTTCAGTATGTCGAGTTGGGCGTTGAGTCGGGGCGCAACTCACCCTGCACCTCGTCCGGGTCGACCCCATTCAAAAGCAGCATCTCCCGTACCGCCTGGATATCCGACAAAATGCGTTCATACTCATCGCCGTGTTCGTAACGGTTCACTTCGATGGCCTTGGGCATGTAGGTGAACGCGATTTTTAGCGCCTGAAGCGCGTCTTCGCTCATCTGATCGCTCATGCTGGTTTCCTCGCTAAACTGTCTGGAGTGTAAGCAATGCGTATTGATTTGTCCGGCAAAACGGCCCTGATCACTGGTTCAACCGCAGGTATAGGCTTTGCCATTGCCCAAGGACTGGCCGCCGCGGGAGCGAGCGTCGTTATCAACGGGCGAACCGAGGCACGTGTCTCGGATGCTGTTCAGCGCCTGAGGGAGGTAAATCCCGACGCGACGATCAACGGAGTCGCCGCGGACCTTTCGAAGGCAGATGGCTGCGCTGCGCTTCTGCGCCAGGTACCGGCCACAGATATCCTCGTTAACAACCTTGGCATCTTTAAGGCGCAGGACTTTTTCGATACGCCCGATGAGGAATGGCAGCGCTTTTTTGAGGTGAACGTACTGTCCGGGGTGCGCGTCTCGCGTGCCTACGTGCCGCACATGCTCGAAAAGAACTGGGGCCGCGTCGTGTTTCTGTCTTCCGAATCCGGCATCAACATTCCTGAAGACATGATCCACTATGGCTTTACCAAGTCGGCCAACTTGTCAGTGTCACGTGGGCTGGCGAAACGGCTGGCCGGTACCGGCGTGACCGTCAATGCGGTGCTGCCGGGCCCCACCCTATCCGATGGCGTCATGGATCTGCTGCGTCCGGGAGCGGACAAACAAGGCGTGCCCATCGAACAGGCTGGAAACGCCTTCGTCAAAGCCAAACGTCCCACCTCTATCATCCAGCGAGTGGCGACTCCGGACGAAGTCGCCAATATGGTGGTCTACGTCTGCTCGCCACAGGCTTCCGCCACGACGGGTGCGGCACTGCGAGTCGAGGGCGGGATCGTCGATACGCTCACCTGATCGGGCTTTCCAACTGCGGTGCCCGATGGATCGGGCGCCCTTCAGGCTTGGAAGCGCGCATCGCTTCCTTCTGGCATATCCCGGCGATGGGATTGTTTTGATCTGCTGCCGATACCTGCTTGTCGCTCGGGTAAACGCCGATTGCGCGGAACAACGCGGCCTTCGTGTAAGCGCTAGAGCGAGAGCCAGCCGCGACGACGGAAGAACACCACAAGCCCGATCACCGTTGCGATCATGACCATCCACACCATCGGGTAGCCATAGCGCCACTCAAGTTCAGGCATGTATTCGAAGTTCATACCGTACACCCCTGCGATAAAGGTCAGTGGCATGAACAGGGTGGCGAAGATGGTCAGAACCTTCATTACCTCGTTCATCCGGTTACCCACGCTGGACATGTACAGATCCAACATACCAACCAGCAGTTCGCGGAAAGTATCCACCGTCTCGACCACATGAATGGCGTGATCATAAACGTCGCGAAGGAACAGCCGCGTTTCGGGAGAGATAAGCGGATTCTCGTCTCGGCTGAGCCGGCTGAGCACCTCACGTAGCGGCCATACCGACTTGCGCAACAGCAGCATTTCACGCTTGTAATGGTGAATCTTGCCCAGCGTGTCAGGCGACGGCGTGGCGATCAGCTCGTCTTCCAATGCTTCGATCTGATCGCCCAGCTGCTCGAGCATGACGAAGTAGTGATCAACCACAGCATCGAGAAGCGCATAAGCGAGGTAGTCGGCTTGCATGAACCGAATGCGCCGGCCCGCCCTCAAGCGGTCGCGAACCGCTTCGAAAACGTCTCCCGGCTCTTCCTGCAACGACAGCACGAAGTGCGGGCCGAGCACCAGACTCAGTTGTTCGGACTGGATCTCATTGTTTTCCTCGCTGAAACGCAACATACGCAGCACAACATACAGATAGCCGTCGTAGTCCTCGATCTTGGCCCGCTGGTCAGTATTGACGATGTCTTCCATCACCAATGGGTGCAAGCCCAGCTCCTTGCCGAGCGCCTCGATCAGTTGCGGCTTGTGGACGCCATCGACGTTGAGCCATGACACCTTGTCGGTGTGGCGAAGCCGGGCGATTCGCTCCGGGTCTACGTCGTCGATATCGGTGTATTCGTCATCGTCGTATTCAATCAGACGAACCGGAACCGCGGCATCGCTTTCGCGCCCGATATGCACCAGCGTGCCGGGGGCGGCACCGGTCTTTTTGCCCCGTTTGACCACCAGCTTGCGTGCTAGTCGTTTGCCCTTGCTTCTCAGCATTCGTGCATGCGCTCCGCCTGACCTGTTGCCGCATAGGTAATCATCAAAGGACGCCGCCCGCTGCTTCCTGTTGCTGCGGGTCGAACCATTTCAGCTTGTCGCGCAGTTTCACCACCTCGCCGACGATAATCAGAGTCGGCGGCTTGATTTCTTCGCGCGCGACCAGTTCCGGCATGTTCGACAGTGTGCCGACCCACACCCGCTGGTTGCTGGTAGTACCTTGCTGTACCAGGGCGACCGGTGTGTCCGGCGACCGGCCATACTCCAGCAAACGCGCGCAGATATCCGGGAGGCCGACCAGGCCCATGTAGAACACCAGCGTCTGGCCTGGGGTGACGAGATCAGCCCAGGCCAGATCAGTGGTGCCATTCTTCAGATGGCCGGTGACGAAGCGTACCGACTGCGCGTGATCGCGATGAGTCAATGGGATACCCGCATAGGCGGAGCAACCGTTTGCTGCGGTAATGCCGGGAACCACCTGGAACGGAACACGGTGCTCGGCGAGCTCCTCGATCTCTTCTCCACCGCGGCCGAAGATGAACGGGTCGCCGCCTTTCAATCGAAGTACACGCTTGCCTTGTTTTGCGAGTTTGACCAACTGTTGATTGATCTGATCCTGCGGCACAGCGTGTTCCGAACGAGCCTTACCCACATAGATGCGGTCCGCGTCCCGCCGACAGAGATCGACGATAGCCGGAGCCACCAGTCGGTCGTACAGCACCACGTCGGCTTGCTGCATCAGGCGCAGCGCACGGAAGGTCAGCAGGTCCGGATCGCCGGGGCCGGCGCCCACCAGATATACCTCGCCGGTGTAGCTCTGGCCGGCCTGCTGAGTCAACCGCTCCGCCAGCAGCTGCTCCGCCGCCTGGTCCTGGCCAGCGAAGACGCGTTCGGCGATGTCGCCCTGAAATACGTTCTCCCAGAAGACTCGACGCTGATTGATCTTGGGAAAGGCAGCCTTCACCTGGCTGCGAAAGCGTTTGGCCAGCTGCGCCAACTTGCCGTAGCTATGCGGAAAAAGCGTCTCGATACGCGCCCGAGTCAGCCGCGCCAGCACCGGCGCATGGCTACCGCTGGACACCGCGATGATCAACGGCGACCGGTCGACGATAGCGGGAAAGATGACGGTGCACAGCTCAGGCGCATCCACTGCGTTGACGGGCAGGTGACGCGCCTGGGCATCGGCAGATACCTGGGCATTGAGCGCCTGGTCATCCGTCGCCGCGATAACCAGCACAACGTCTTCCAGGTCGCTGGCCTGATAGCCGCGCGTTTCGCACTGCCCGCCGCCCTGCTCTACCAGCGCGGCCAGCTCCGGCTCGATGTCGGGCGCAACCACCCGCAGCTTAGCGCCCGCCTCGGACAGCAAGCGCGACTTGCGCAACGCGATCTCGCCGCCGCCGATCACCAGGACGGTGCGCCCCTGGAGATTGTGAAACAGTGGCAGGAATTCCATACTCACATCGCCTCGTCAGATGGCTGAAGACGCCTCGCGCCTTGTAAAACAGCAGCGGCTACTAGCCGATGCGCTCGATCCCGCCCATGTATCCGCGCAGCGCGCTGGGCACGGTAACACTGCCATCTGTCTGCTGATAATTCTCGAGGATCGCGACCAATGTCCGGCCGACCGCCAGCCCGGAGCCATTCAGGGTGTGTACCAGCTCCGGCTTGCCCGTTTCCGGGTTGCGCCAGCGCGCCTGCATGCGTCGCGCCTGAAAATCACCGCAGTTGGAGCAAGACGATATTTCACGATATTTGCCCTGGCTTGGTACCCAGACTTCGAGGTCATAGGTCTTGGTCGCGCCGAAGCCCATGTCACCGGTACAAAGCGCCAGGGTGCGATACGGCAGTTCCAGACGCTGCAACACATCTTCGGCATGACCGGTAAGCTCTTCCAATGCCTGCATGGACTCGTCGGGTCGCACGATCTGCACCATCTCGACCTTGTCGAACTGATGCTGGCGAATCATGCCGCGGGTGTCGCGCCCGGCTGAACCGGCTTCGCTGCGAAAGCACGGCGTATGCGCAGTCATCCGCATCGGCAGGCTGGCGGCATCGATGATTTCGCCGCTGATGATATTGGTGAGCGAAACTTCCGCCGTCGGTATCAGATACAGGTCGCGCTGGTCTTCGCCGCGCGGAACCTTGAACAAATCCTCTTCGAACTTGGGCAGCTGGCCGGTGCCTTGCAGTGCTTCGGCCTGTACCAGATAAGGTGTATAGATCTCTTCGTAGCCGTGCTCATTCACATGCAGATCAAGCATGAACTGCGCCAGCGCGCGGTGCAGTCTGGCAATGGGTCCGCGCATCAGCGCGAACCGCGCACCGGACAGCTTGGCTGCGGTTTCGAAGTCCAGATAGCCGTGCTGCTCGCCGATGGCGACGTGATCCTTTACCTCGAAATCGAACTCCCGCAGAGTACCCCAGCGCCGGATCTCGACGTTCTCCTCCTCGCCTGCGCCGACCGGCACGCTGTCGTCCGGCAGGTTGGGGATGGTCAGTAGCAGAGCGTCCAGCTCCGACTGGATTGCATCGAGCTCCCGCTTGGCGTCGTTGAGCTCCTGGCCCATGCGGTCAACGTCGGCCAGCAACGGCTGGATGTCTTCGCCACGAGCCTTGGCCTGGCCGATCGCCTTGGAGCGACTGTTGCGTTCTGCCTGCAGGCTTTCGGTACGCGTCTGCACAGTCTTGCGACGTGATTCCAGCGACTCGAGCGACGCGACATCGAGAGTAAAGCCACGTTGGGCCAGGCGTTCAGCGATCAGTTGCGGTTGGCTACGAACCAGTTTCGGGTCAAGCATGTGTCATCACTTATCGGTTGCAGGTGGCAGCCTGGCTGACTAGCGCGTCAGAGCCAGACCGGCCCAGGTGGCGGCCAGGCAGGCGCACACACTGAGCAGGATATATCCCAGAGCCAGCAGGCTCTCGCCGCTCTCCATAAGACGCAGAGTGTCGAGGGAGAACGTGGAAAATGTAGTAAACGCGCCGAGGAAGCCGATAATCAGTCCCTGACGCAACAGTGGCGACGCCTCCGGTCGGGCCAGCCACAGGCCGTATAGTACACCGATCGCAAGGCAGCCTAGGACGTTGACGGCAAAAGTACCGAGTGGGTAGGCCTTCGGCCAGACGCTACTCACCCATTGCGCCAGGCCATAGCGGGAAACAGCACCGAGCGAGCCGCCGATGGCGACGGCGAGCAGCGTGTTGGTCAGCATTACCCCCTCCTTTTCTTTGCACTGCGCGCATCCAGGCCGCGCAAATACTCCAGTTTCTGGGCAATTTTCTGCTCAAGCCCGCGGTTGGCCGGCTTGTAGTACTGTCGGGGCTCCAGCTCGCTGGGGAAGTAATCTTCACCTGCCGCGTAGGCTTCCGGCTCGTCGTGGGCGTAGCGGTAGCCCTCGCTGTAGCCCAGTTCCTTCATCAATTTGGTTGGGGCATTCCGCAGATGCAGCGGTGGCTCGTACGAAGGCTGGGCCGCGACGTCCGCTCTGGCTGCGTTATAAGCGGTGTACACCGCATTGCTCTTTGGCGCGCAGGCCAGATAGACGATCGCCTGCGCGACGGCCAGTTCGCCTTCGGGGCTGCCTAGCCGCTCCTGTACGTTCCATGCGTTCAGGCATAGCTCAAGCGCACGCGGATCTGCGTTGCCGACTTCTTCGCTGGCCATCCGCACCACGCGTCGCGCTATGTACAGCGGATCGCAACCGCCATCGAGCATACGTACGAACCAGTACAGCGAGGCATCCGGATTCGAGCCGCGTACCGACTTGTGAAGTGCAGAGATCTGATCGTAGAAAGCCTCGCCGCCCTTGTCGAAGCGCCTGCTGGTGTCGTTGAGAAGGTCGCTTACCAAGGGCGTATCGATGGTGCCGCCGTCCTCGACCAGGTCAGCGGCGATCTCGAGCAGGTTGAGCAGGCGCCGTGCATCCCCGTCGGCCGCGCCGAGCAGAATGCGCCTGGCCTCGTCGGCCAATGCCAGCTTATGTTGGCCGAGGCCGCGCTCGGCGTCGGCCAATGCGCGATCGAGCAAGGCACTGAGTGCGTCTTCGTCAAGCGACTTGAGTACATAGACGCGAGCCCGTGAAAGCAGCGCGTTGTTCAGCTCAAACGAAGGGTTTTCCGTCGTAGCGCCGATGAATAGCAGCGTGCCGTCCTCTACGTAAGGGAGGAATGCGTCCTGCTGCGCCTTGTTGAAACGGTGCACCTCATCGACAAAGAGAATGGTCTGGCGGCCGCTCTGCGCCGCCTGGTGCCGGGCGACGTCCACCGCCTGGCGAATGTCCTTGACGCCAGCGAGGACGGCAGAAATGGTAACGAAATGGGCATCTGCCAGAGTGGCGAGCAGCCGCGCCAGGGTCGTTTTGCCGACACCGGGCGGCCCCCAGAAGATCATCGAATGCAGCGCACCCTGCTCCAGTGCAACCCGGAGCGGACGGCCCGGGCCAAGCAGATGGGCCTGGCCCGCGTATTCATCCAGCGTCGCTGGCCGCATGCGCGCGGCCAGCGGTTGGTGAGCGGCCTGGTCAGGGAACAGGCCCATGCTCACTCGCTGATCACATCGACCCCATCCGGGATATCGAAGGTGAACTGGCTGGGGTCGACGTTCGGGTTCAGTTGCACGTTCTGGAACAGGATGTTGGTGCGCTGCCCGATGGGATCATTCATCTGCATGTCATTGATCACGCCGTCACGAAACGACAGGCGCAGCGTCTCGAACATCGAGTCGTTGACCTTCGGCGTCAGGATGAAATCGACCACGTTGCCGCCTTCGGTGTGGGTGATATCGAAGTTTTCCTGCAGCGTGCTCACATCACCGGACAACAACAGCGCCGGCGTATGGGTCAGTCGCTTGTCCATTTTCTGTACCGTAACCTGCATCAGATCCGGGTCGTACAGCCAGATGGTTTCGCCGTCGGATACCAGCTCCTGCTCCAGCGGCGGATTCGTATGCCAGCGAAACATGCCCGGACGCTTCATCACCAGCGTTCCGGTCGTGTCCTGCATGTTGGCGCCGTTGGAGCTCAACGTCATCTGGGAAAAGTCTGCCTTGATCGTCTTGGCCTTGGAGAGCAGCTCGTTGAGGCGTGCTGCAGCTTGCGCCTGGTCAGCCAGGGCTACGGCGGGTGTAGCCAGCAGACAGATAACCGTGACGGTCGAGCGCAACAGGGTTTTGAGCATAATTAGATATAGTCTCCGCTAATCGCGAACAGGTGGCGGCGCGATGACCTCGCGCGAGCCGTTGGTATTCATTGAAGTGACCACCCCGGCCATCTCCATGGATTCGATCATCCTTGCAGCGCGGTTATAGCCGATTTTCAGCTTGCGTTGTACTGCCGAGATCGAGGCGCGACGGCTTTCGGTAACAAAACGTACGGCTTCGTCGTACAAGGCGTCTTCCTCTGCATCACCATCGCCTCCGCTACTACCGCCGCCATCGTAGCTTCCGCCGCCATCGTCGGCACCTGCGAGGATGTCTTCAATGTAGTTCGGCGCGCCGCGCTTCTTCCATTCGTCCACCAGCCTGTGCACCTCTTCGTCCGAAACGAAGGCGCCGTGCACCCGCATCGGCAGGCTGGTGCCCGGCGGCATATAGAGCATGTCACCGTGACCGAGCAATTGTTCGGCGCCGCCCTGGTCAAGAATGGTCCGCGAATCGATCTTGCTTGAAACCTGGAATGCCATGCGCGTCGGGATGTTCGCCTTGATCAGACCGGTGATCACGTCGACAGATGGGCGCTGAGTCGCCAGCACCAGATGAATACCCGCGGCACGGGCTTTCTGAGCAATACGCGCAATAAGCTCTTCAACCTTCTTGCCGACGATCATCATCATGTCGGCGAACTCATCGATGACTACGACGATGATCGGGAGGCTTTCCAGCTCGGGCGGAACGTCATCCATCGACTCACGGCGGTACAGCGGATCGGTTAGTGGTGTGCCGGCCTTCTGCGCGTCCTTGACCTTGCGGTTGAACCCCGCCAGGTTGCGCACACCCATGGCCGCCATCAGTTTGTAGCGCCGCTCCATCTCTGCGACGCACCAGCGCAAGGCATTGGACGCCTCCTTCATGTCGGTCACGACCGGCGTCAACAGATGCGGGATGCCTTCGTAAATCGACAACTCCAGCATCTTCGGGTCGATCATGATCAGCCGCACCTCGTCGGGATGCGACTTGAACAGAATGCTGAGCAGCATTGCGTTGACGCCCACAGATTTACCCGACCCGGTCGTGCCCGCTACGAGCAGGTGCGGCATCTTCGCCAGGTCAGCCATGATCGGATGGCCGCCGATATCGTGCCCCAAAGCCAGGGTGACCGGCGACTGCGCCTCGTCGAATTCGCGGGTTTCCAGCACTTCCGACAGACGAACGATCTCACGGTCTTCGTTGGGGATCTCGATGCCCACAGTAGTTTTGCCCGGGATAACCTCAACGACGCGAACGCTGATGACGGCAAGCGAGCGCGCCAGATCCTTGGCCAGGTTGGAGATCTTGCTGACCTTGACGCCCGCTGCCGGCTGAATTTCGAAACGGGTGATCACCGGCCCAGGCTGAACCTTCTCTACCAGAGCCTCGACACCAAAATCCTTGAGTTTGAGTTCGAGCAGCCGCGACATCCCTTCAAGCGATTCGGGCGAAAAACCCTTCTGTTTTTTACTGGCCGGGTCGAGCAGCGAAATCGGGGGCAACGAGCCGGGTTCAACCGAATCGGTGAACAGATACGATTGCTTTTCCTTGTGTAGCCGCGCGCTAGCCTCGACCGGCTTGGCCTCAGGCGGCACGATCTCCGGCGGCTGACGGCTGCCTTGGGCAGCGACATGCTTGGCCAGCGACTCCTGACGTTGTGTACGAGATGCTTCGGCTCGCCGCTGCTCTTCCGGGTTGAAGACTGGCTCAGCACGTTGCGCTGGCCGCGGTGCAGCGACCGAGCCAGAACGTGCAGGGGGATTACGATCGGCTTTGCCAGCCTGGCGCCGGGCTTGCCAGGCTCCCCAGCCCCTGCGCAGCAGATCGAACAGGTCGAGCGTGAGTCGGCCAGTGACGTCCATCACGCGGAACCAGGAAAGGTTGGTGAATACCGTGAGGCCGAACAGGAACAATGTCAGAAACAGCAGTGTGCTGCCTTGCATGTTCAGCACTGGACGAGCCAGATCGCTCAGCAGCTGCCCCAGCACGCCCCCGGCGCTCGCCCCGTCCGGGAAATCGGCAGGCGCAGTGCCATGCAATGCCGCGAGCGCAGTACCGGCGAACACGGTTAATACGAACCCGATCAAACGCCAGGAGAACAACCAGCCATTCCAGATGAAAGGCAAGTGGCGACGACGAAACATCTGCCACACTTTCACTGCGACGATCAGCGGAAACAGGAATGCGAGATAGCCCAGCACCAGCAAGAGGACGTCAGCGATCCAGGCCCCCATGCGTCCGCCAGCGTTCTGCACCTGAGCGACATCGCCGCTGCGAGTCCAGCCGGGATCAACCGTGCTGTAGGTAAACAATGCCATGCACAAGTACAGACACAGCGCGATCATCGCCAGCAATGCGCCCTCGCGCAGACGCAGCGTGAGCTGTTCGCGCCATGCGAAATGCGCTTTCTTGGCTTGGTTGTCCTTCAAGATCCTGGCTTCCATCTAAATTCCAGTCGCTATTGTAAGGTGTGCGAGGCATGAATGAACAACAGGCGGCCATCAGCCAGCAGCGGATGACGGCGTCTGATTCGCGACCTGCCTGGAGCAAGCCGTTTGCGCTCTGCCATGTTTAGGAACTATCTTGAGACCCGACAATAACTTATATCGTTTTCTTGATAAACCATTTAGACCCGTTCTTGCGACCTAAGGCATGCTCATGAGCCAATTGACCTGGCTGCGGCCGGATACGATCGACTTTCCTCCCGCCGGCCGCGCCCTCGCCGATCCGAACGGGTTGCTGGCCATCGGTGGCGACCTGTCGATCCCCCGCTTGCTCAATGCCTATCGCCAAGGGATCTTTCCCTGGTATCAGGATGGCCAGCCGCTACTGTGGTGGTGCCCAGATCCGCGAACCGTCCTCTATCCGCGTTCGCTGCACATTTCACGCAGCATGCGAAAATTCCGCAAACAGACTGGACTTCGCGTGACCTTCGATCGCGCATTCGCATCGGTGATGCGCGGCTGTGCCGAGCCGCGCGACTACACTGATGCCACCTGGATTACCACCGAGATGCAAGACGCTTACTGCGACCTGCATCGCCTGGGCTACGCACACTCAGTGGAAGTCTGGGATGGTCCCGCGCTCGTCGGGGGACTCTATGGCGTCGCGCTGGGTCGGGTATTCTTTGGGGAATCGATGTTCAGCCGTCGCACCAATGCGTCGAAGCTTGCCTTCATGCATCTGGTGGAGCGCCTGCAAACATGGAATTTTCAACTGATCGACTGTCAGATGCCGACCGACCATCTGTTCAGTCTGGGCGCGGAGTCGATCGGCCGGGAAACGTTTCGGCGACAACTGGCCGACCATTGCAACGAAGCTGTAGCCGATCATTGGCGCACGGACGATGCTGAAATTTGAACGAACACGAACAAAATCTATACTTGCCTGAAAAAGGCATCGGGAAGCGCGCTCCATGACCGATCTGGCTCATCTAAAGTTTTATGCGACCCAACCGCATACGTGCAGCTACCTGCCGGAAGAGCAGGCGACGACGCTGTTTCTTGATCCTCAGAAGCCTATCGATCTGACGACTTACAGCCAGCTTTCGGAACTGGGCTTTCGGCGCAGCGGCGACCATTTGTATCGGCCGCACTGCCGTACCTGTACCGCCTGCGTACCTGCACGCATACCAGCCGACGCATTCGAGCCGACCCCCTCACAAAAGCGCATCCTCAAGCGCAACCGGGATGTTCAGGTCACTGCGACGTTGCCGCGCATCGATGAAGAGATCTACGACCTGTATGCGCGTTACATCAATGCCCGGCACTCCGACGGCGACATGTATCCACCTAGCCGCGAGCAATTCAGCTCGTTCCTGGTCCGCAAATGGCCGTTCAGTCTGTTCTACGAATTCCGACTGGATGGGCGCTTGATGGCGGTCGCCGTGACCGACCAGATGCTCAATGGCCTATCCGCCGTATATACCTTCTACGAACCGGCAGAACAGCGCCGCAGCATGGGCCGTTACGCCATTCTGTGGCAGATTGAAGAAGCTCGGCGCTCAGGTCTGGGGGCGGTATATCTAGGATACTGGATCAAGAACTGTCGGAAGATGAACTACAAGACCGAGTACCGCCCGATCGAGATGCTGGTCAACCAGCGCTGGGTCCAGGTCAACTGAACTCGAGGGCATTCCGACGATCCAATCGCAACGCAAGATACCCTTCGTGTGTCGCTTGGAGACACCTTGCTTGGCTGTTGGCGACTTTTAGGGCACAATTGCTCACCTTTTTTGCGGGTGGCAGTCCAATCACCCGCGTGGAACCGAAATCGAGAGGCCCTTGCTTAATGGCGAAAGAAGACAGTATTGAAATGGAAGGCACCATCATCGACACCTTGCCTAATACCATGTTCCGAGTGGAACTGGAGAATGGCCATGTCGTGACTGCCCACATTTCAGGCAAGATGCGTAAAAACTACATCCGCATCCTGACCGGTGACAAGGTCCGCGTCGAATTGACGCCCTACGATCTGACCAAGGGTCGTATCACCTACCGCGCTCGCTGATGATTCGGGCCATCTGCCAGGCGCAGATGGCTTTTCGTCTTTTACCCACCCCCCCTCCCCTGTTTGCTTGTCGAAGCCCCAGTCGGGTTGCTCGCACTGAACGTCATAGCGAAGCCGTAGTCCATTTGCTTGAACCGGCAGGTCGATAACAATCGGCCAACCAGTCCTTGCATGGAGACGACATGGCTGAATCAGAGCGTGCACATCCGATGAAAGCTCTCGCCCACCGAACACTCGTTCGAAGCAGCGTGATAGCCGTCATGGTGGTGCTATTGGCGCTCGCCTGGCTGGCATTCGACTTCTTTTTGCTGATATTCGCATCGATTCTGTTCGGCGTGCTCTTTCATGGGGCCAGCCGCGGCATCAGTAACCTTACGCATATGCCGTACCCCGCCGCACTTGCTACCTTCTTCGTGCTGTTGGCGATAGTGCTCAGCGGGGGGGTCTTGCTTCTGGCGCCAAGCGTGATCGAGCAATTTCAGTCGTTGTCTGAGAGCCTGCCCCGGGCGCTGGATCAACTCTCGAGTCGAGCGCAAGACTCGCGCTGGGTGCAGACGATCATGGATCAGCGCGACACCATCCGAGACGCAATGGAGACGACTGGCGTCGTCAGTACGGCAACCACCATCATGTCGTCACTGTTCGGCGCGATCGCCAGCTTCTTTATCGCGCTTGTAATCGGCATTTGCTTCAGCTTGAATCCTTCGATTTATATCGATGGATTCGTCAGGCTGCTGCCAGTCGATTACCGCCCGCGCGCTCGCGAAGTGTTGCTCACCACCGGCTCGACTTTGCAGGACTGGCTGCTGGCGAAATTGCTGGAGATGCTGGTAATCGGGGTTTTCACTACGCTGGGCTTGTGGCTGATCGGACTCGATCTGGCTCTGGTGCTGGGTCTGATTGCCGGGATATTGTCGTTCATCCCCAACTTCGGGCCGATCATCTCCTTGATTCCGGCCGTCCTGTTGGCCTCGCTGGATGGGATGAGCACCGTTTTCTGGGTGGTGGGCCTCTACGCGAGCGTTCAGGCTGTGGAAAGCTGGCTGCTGACCCCATGGTTGCAACATCGCATCGTCGAGATGCCGCCCGCGGTGACCATAAGTGTGCAGTTATTATTCGGCGTGCTCGCCGGCACCCTGGGTCTGATTCTGGCGACGCCGCTTGCCGCAGCAGTCATGGTGTTGACCAACCAGCTGTACGTACGGGACGTACTAGGTGACGAATCAGTGGATGGCGGATCGGCGGAGCAATAAAAAAAGGCCCGCAGGAAGCGGGCCTTTTTTCTCGTGCAGGGATCTTAGCGAGACATGTACTGACCCAGCTCGATCTTGCCGATAGAGGCGCGGTGCACCTCATCCGGACCATCAGCCAGACGCAAGGTACGCTGCATCGCGTACATGTGCGCCAACGGGGTGTCTTCGGAAACACCAGCGCCGCCGTGCATCTGGATTGCACGATCGATTACTCGCAGCGCGACGTTCGGAGCCACGACCTTGATCTGGGCGATTTCGCTCTTGGCGACCTTGTTGCCCACGGTATCCATCATGTAGGCGGCCTGCAGCGTAAGCAGACGTGCCTGGTTGATCTCGATGCGCGATTCAGCAATCAGGTCGATGTTGCCGCCGAGCTGGGCGAGACGCTTGCCGAAGGCTTCACGCTCGACGGAGCGGCGGCACATCAACTCCAGCGCTCGCTCAGCCGCGCCGATCGAACGCATGCAGTGGTGAATGCGGCCTGGCCCGAGACGACCCTGTGCGATTTCAAAGCCACGTCCTTCACCAAGCAACACGTTGCTGTACGGGACACGGACATTTTCCAGCAGCACTTCGGCGTGGCCATGCGGAGCGTCGTCGTAACCGAACACCGGCAGCGGACGAATGACTTTCACGCCGGGGGTATCCATCGGCACCAGAATCATCGAGTGCTGCTGGTGACGCGGTGCGTCGGGGTTGGTAAGACCCATGAAGATCATGATCTTGCAGCGCGGATCACAGGCACCGGAGGTCCACCACTTGCGACCGTTGATGACCCACTCGTCGCCTTCGCGACGCGCATTGGCTTGCATGTTGGTCGCATCGGATGAAGCAACGCCGGGCTCGGTCATACCGAAGCAGGAGCGGATTTCACCGGCCAGCAGCGGCTTGAGCCACTTTTCCTTATGCTCGTCATTGCCGTAGCGAACGATCGTTTCCATGTTCCCGGTGTCTGGAGCACTGCAGTTGAATGCTTCCGAAGCCAGGCCGGAACGCCCCATCAATTCTGCCAGCGGCGCGTATTCGAGGTTGGTAAGGCCAGCGCCCAGGTCGGATTCCGGCAGGAACAGGTTCCACAGGCCGGCGTCACGCGCCTTGACCTTGAGTTCCTCGACGATGGCGGTCGGCTGCCAGCGGTCGCCTTCTGCTACTTGCTTGTGAAAGATCGGTTCAGCGGGGAAAACGTGTTCCTGCATGAACGCATCAACACGCTCGCGCAATTCTTTAACCTTGGGGGAGTATCCGAAATCCATAGTCGTTGGCCTTTATTTGGTGGCTTATTGGGTGCGACGGAAAAATGCTAGATGAGGCAGCAGGATTTATCGAACCTATTTTTCGCGTGTATAAAGATTCATAAGCGATATATACTGACCGTCCCACCCAACGTGCCATGTCTCGTAAGTGAGCCACTTTATTCGAAGGAAGTTGCGATGAACCTCAGTAAAGTCGACCTGAACCTGTTCATTGTATTTGACGCCATCTACACCGAGGCCAACCTCACCCGGGCCGGGCAGATCGTCGGTATTACCCAGCCGGCTGTGAGCAACGCCCTGGCCCGCCTGCGTGAAACCTTCAACGATCCGCTGTTCGTCCGTACTGCCCAGGGCATGGTGCCTACGCCAATGGCGCAGAACATCATCACGCCGGTACGCAACGCTTTGCAGTTGTTGCGCGTTTCGGTGCAGGAAAGCCGTAGCTTCAATCCGGAGCAGGCCACCAAAACCTACCGCATCAGCATGACGGACCTTTCCGAGGCCGTGATTTTGCCGCATCTGGCTGCGCGTATCCGTCGACTGGCGCCCAATGTGAACATCGACAGCTTTCTGACCCGACGTCGGGAGACCACCAAGGAGCTCGCCGCAGGCCGGCTGGACTTCGCTATCGACGCGCCGCTCAATACCGACACCCAAGTCCGCCACGTCAAGCTCTTCGAAGATCGCTATGTGTGCGTCATGCGCAAAGGTCATCCATTGGCCGGGAAAGAACGGATTTCGCTGGACGACTACCTGGCGCAATCGCATATCCACATCTCCAGCCGGCGAAACGGCCTGGGACACGTGGATCTGGCGCTGGGAAAAATCGGCCTTCAGCGACGCGTGGTATTGCGTTCACAGCATTACCAGATGGCCCCCTTGGTCCTGGACTCGACCGACATGGTCATGACCGTGCACGAGCGCTTCGCCAAGCGACACGGACTGCAGTGGGTCGAATTGCCGATCGAAGACGTACCGCCAATCGAAACGCACCTCTTCTGGCACGAAAGTACCGATCAGGATCCGGCGAACCGCTGGATGCGAGAGCAGCTGATCGAGCTGTCCCAGCAGCTTGAGAGACGCGGTTTGCGCGAAAAGCCGGTTCCTTCGCTGGCGTCGTGAAGTAAGACTGTCTGGCGCGGCCGGCGCCAGACACTAGGCCAGACGTGTGCAGACTACCCCGCTCAGGCTACCGCTTCGGCACCCATCGCCCCACCCCGTAGCTGCTCTTCCAATTGTTGTGTAGCCAACAAGCCTAGCGTCACGATCGCCCGCTCTGCATTACGATCCCACGGAATACCACAATTCAACCTGAGGCAATGGTTAAATTGATCTGTATTGCTGAACACCACGCCTGGCGCGATGCTGATGCCGCGCTCCAGCGCCCGGTTGAACATCAACTGGGTATCGATGGCGCCCGGCAGACTCAGCCACAGAATGAAGCCACCACGAGGTCTCGTAATCTGCGTCCCTTCGGGAAAGTGCTGTTGCACCGCGAGCTGAAAATGGCTGAGGTTCTTGCGGTACTCGTGGCGGATATAACGCAGATGCCTGTCATAGCCGCCGTTCTCCAGATACGCGGCGACAGCCATCTGGCTGACGCTACATGCCGAAAGCGTGGTGAACGTCTGCAATTTCTCGATCGCGTCCTGATGCTTGCCTGCGATAACCCAACCGGTTCGCACGCCCGGCGAGATGGTCTTGGAGAAGCTGGAGCAATACAGGACGGTATCCGAGCAATCGAATGCCTTCAGCGCCTTTGACCGGCCGTGGTCGAACATCAGCTCGCCGTAGATATCATCTTCGATGATCTGGATTCCGCGCTGCGCCATCATCCCGACCAGCTTTCGCTGCCGAGGCTCTGACATCGTTGCCCCCATCGGATTGCCGGCACGGCTGGTCACCACCAGCGCCTTGATTGGCCATTGGTCCGCAGCCCCTTGCAAAGCTTCGAGGCTGAGACCGGTTTCCGGATCGGTGGGAATCTCGATCACCCTAAGCCCCAGCAGCTCGCACAGCTGCAGCAGCCCGTAGTAGCTCGGTGATTCGGTCGCTATCAAATCGCCTGGAGATGTCACGGTGCGCAGGCACAGTTGCAACGCTTCCACGCATCCATTGGTGATGACGATTTCTTTCGGATCGACCACCGCGCCTGCGTCGCGCATGCGAATAGCCACTTGGCGACGGAGCGGTTCATAGCCCGGACTGAAGGTATAGCTGAACGCGCGCTGCGCGTGAAAACGCGTGACCTTGCTCATCTGCTGGTGCAGCGCGCGCAGCGGGAGAAATTCGCTGGATGGAACGGCGGCACCCAGAGGCATCACACCACTGCGGCGCGCCTGGCTGAGAATCTGGCTGATGATGCCGCTGCGCGTCACTGCATAGGGCGGCTCGGCCCTGGAAATGGACGGAGTAGGAGCAGTCAGTGCGGGGGTGCGATGCACGTAGTATCCGGATTGCGGTCGTGCACGGATCAGACCCTGATCTTCGAGGGTGGCGTACGCCTGCAGCACAGTGGCGTGGCTCACGCCCTTCTGGGTGCTCAGCTTGCGTACCGAGGGGACGCGCTCGCCGGGCTGGTAAAAACCTTTATGGATATCCTCGGCCAACTGCTGGGCTATCTGCTGGTATAAAAGACTGGCCATGCTCGCTCTCCTGATCAGCCTCCTAACCTAACGCAGGCAGGCAGTTGGCGGCCCCGTACAGCTGGGCACGAAAAAACCTGAACAGAATAGCAGTCGCGCAACTGTTAAGGTCCAGATGCGCTGATGAACAGACTGTTCCTTCAGTCGGCCACTTCGGCCCCGGCCTCTGGACGCGCAACGTCGAATCGCCCTGCCCATTGATCACGGTACTTCTCGAAGAGTCGCCGCGGCTCGCCCTCCTGGCTCAGGCGATGCATCCCCTGCGCAAGCGCGCCACGGAGCTCGGGCGAATTGCAGGCGGAGTTATGCGAGATGGTGAAATACAGCTGCTCGTTGATCACCGAGCCGTCAAGCATGTCGAGCTGTTCAGAGAATCCCAATTGTTCTGCCAATGCCTGCCCCTGGTGGCGCTGAAACACGACATAGTCGACACGACCATTGAGCAACTGACGGAAAGCCTGCTCGATCGATTCCGCTTGCTGAATATTCAGATGCTCGCGCGCGTAGGTATCGAAGGCCGTGCCAAAACTTGTATTGGCCAGCGTGCTTCCCCGCTTGTCGCGAAGATCATCCCAGCCGCTGTAAGCGAAGGATTCCCCGCGTTTGACAAACAGCACACTGGGTACCTCCATGTAGGCCGGGTGCACGTAATCCATATACCCGAGCCGTTCGGGAGTCAGAAAAGCGCCGGCCAGCATGTCGATGCGGCCACTGCGCACTTCTTCCTGCGCCGCCGCGTACGACTCTACATTCAGCGTTTCTACCTTCACGCCGCTGCCTTCGAGGGCGCGCTCGAGCAACTCGACCGCGGCCCCCGTGAGCCGGGAAGGCTCCTCGGGATCCGCCCAGAGCACCGGTGGATACCGCGGATCACCGGTCACCACGATGCGTTCGCAGGGTCCCGAGGCCGCAGCCGTCGCAGACAACGTCCAGATCAAACCACCGACCGCCCATCCTGCCCAGCGCATCGCGCCCTCCTCTTTTCTGTTTATTGGCATCGTTCGCTGCGGCATGACTGCCAACCGCTGCACGGCAGTATAACCACTCAGCCGGATCAGACCACTTCCACGGCCGCGCCACTATGGAAGCGAAACTCGCTATCCGGCTGGATGATTGCCAGAGCTTCGGCTCTGCCGAAAAACTCGATGCGATCATCGATGGGGCCATCGGCATACTGACGCGCCAGCTTGAGATAGTCCTGATAGTGCCGCGCTTCGGACTTGAGCAGCGAGCGGTAGAAGTCCCCGAGCTGCTCGTCGAGATGCGGGGCGAGCTTGGCGAATCGCTCACAGGAACGCGCTTCGATGAAAGCGCCGACGATCAAGGTATCGACCAGCCTGCCCGGCTCGGTCGTGCGTACGTGCTCCCTGAGACGCTGCGCGTACTGACTGGCAGACAAGTTGCGGTACGCAATCCCGCGCTTCTGCATGATTGCCGTGACCTGTTCAAAGTGGCGCAGCTCTTCGCGCGCCAGGCGCGACATCTTCTGCAGCAGCTCAGGCTTGTCGGTATAGCGAAACATCAGGTTCAGTGCCGTGGATGCGGCCTTCTTCTCGCAGTTGGCATGGTCGATCAGGAGCTCGTGCGGATGCTCCATGGCCTGGCTTATCCAGGCATCGGGCGTTTCGCCGTGCAGAAAGGCAAGAAGTTCGCTAGGTAGGGTCATTGGACACTCGGAGATGGACCGGCGGAATGTCGTGATTATATCGGCACCACAGGCAACGGGGCACCCCGGTTTGATCCACATCAACGGTCTGCGCTGGAAAACCGACTACATTCTGGTGAGGCATAGAAGAAAGCAACGCATCAGAGGGAGATCGCCATGCAAGCCGTCAAACGAATTCTGGTCGTCATCGACCCCACCCAAACCGAACAGATGGCGCTGACGCGGGCGCGACTGATCGCAGGCGTGATCGAATCGGACCTGCATTTATTGATATGTGAGAACCGTGACGATTACAAACCCATGCTTCAGAAGCTCGCCAGCGAGCTCGAGGCCGATGGCCGGCGTGTCACTTATTCGCAGCAGTGGCACGGCAATCTTACCGATACCATCATTCATGCGCAGCGCTGCGAGGGGTGCGGACTTGTAATCAAGCAACATCTACCGGACAACCCGCTCCGCAAGGCCCTGCTCACTCCGGACGACTGGAAGCTGTTGCGCTACTGTCCGGCGCCGGTACTACTGGTTCGCAGCACCGAATCCTGGATGCACGGGGCGGTGCTGGCCGCCGTCGATCTTGGCAACCATGACGATCAAAATCACGTACTGCACGACACAATCGTCAGTCATGCTGCGGATATCACCGAAATGATCAACGGTACGCTGCATCTGGTCAGCGCTCATCCGGCGCCCATGCTGTCGGCCGCCGACCCGGTATATCAGCTGCGCGAACGTATCGCTGCGCGTTACGTCGACGAGGCACATAAGTACATCGATCTGTACAACATGTCCGAGTCGCAGGTGCATATTGACGAAGGGCCGGCTGACACGTTGATTCCGCGCGTTGCTCGGCAGACCGGTGCCAGCGTAACCGTGATCGGCACCGTCGCCCGCACCGGCCTTTCCGGAGCACTCATCGGTAACACCGCGGAAGTTGTGCTCGATCAGCTCGGCAGCGACGTGCTCGTACTCAAGCCTGACGACATGCTTGCGCGTCTGGAAGAGATTCTGGAGAAATAGGCCGTTCTGGCAGCGGCCATATAGATCGCTGCCGGTCCTCCCTGTTCCGAGTCGAACCGTGTCAATCAGTTTGCTACCAAGGTCATAGAGCCCTGCAACTTAACTTTGCCAGGCGCTTACTGTAGAATCGGCGCGCCGTTAGGGCTGTGTGACAGGCGTTTGCCCGCAACCCCATTCGTATCTGCGTACCCAGTTACCCAGGTTGCCCCCCACCAGATTCGGGCTTGCGCTTGCACCCAACCTCATATCCGGCGCCATGGTCCGTGAGGATGACCGTTCCGTCACAAACGGAACAGACTGATGAGGGTATTACTGTGCTTGAAGCCTATCGCAAACACGTTGAAGAGCGCGCCGCCCAGGGCATCGTGCCTCAGCCGCTGAACGCCGAACAAACTGCCGGTCTGGTTGATCTGCTGAAGAACCCGCCCGCTGGCGAAGAAGATTTCCTGCTCGACCTGCTGACCAACCGCGTTCCTCCGGGAGTGGACGAAGCAGCCTACGTAAAGGCCGGCTTCCTGTCTGCCGTTGCCAAAGGCGAAGCCACCTCACCGCTGCTGACCCGGCAGCGCGCCGTCGAACTGCTCGGCACCATGCAGGGCGGCTACAACATCGCCACTCTGGTCGAACTGCTTGACGACGAAACGCTGGCCCCCTTCGCTGCGGTCGAGCTCAAGCACACGCTGCTGATGTTCGATGCCTTCCATGACGTCGCAGACCGCGGCAAGAACGGCAACCCGCACGCCAAGGCTGTCGTGCAGTCCTGGGCCGATGGTGAATGGTTCGTCAACCGCCCGGCTGTTCCGGAAAAGCTGAGTCTGACCGTATTCAAGGTGCCTGGCGAAACCAATACCGACGACCTGTCGCCCGCGCCTGATGCCTGGTCACGTCCCGACATTCCATTGCACGCCCTGGCCATGTTGAAGATGGCGCGTGACGGTATCGTGCCGGACGAGCAAGGCGCCATCGGTCCGCTGAAGCAGATCGAAGAAGTTCGGGCCAAAGGTTTCCCGGTTGCCTACGTCGGTGACGTGGTCGGCACTGGTTCCTCGCGCAAATCCGCTACCAACTCCGTGCTGTGGTTCTTCGGCGATGACATTCCGTACGTGCCGAACAAGCGCGCCGGCGGTTTCTGCTTCGGATCCAAGATCGCTCCGATCTTCTACAACACCATGGAAGATGCTGGCGCGCTGCCGATCGAATTTGACGTTTCCGAGCTGGAAACTGGCGACGTCATCGACGTCTATGTCTATGAAGGCAAGGTGTGCAAGCACGGCACCAACGACGTCATCACTACGTTCGAACTGAAAACTCAGGTGCTGCTGGACGAAGTCCGCGCCGGCGGCCGTATTCCGCTGATCATTGGTCGCGGCCTGACCGACAAGGCACGCGCCGAACTGGGCCTGCCGCATTCGGACCTGTTCCGCAAGCCCGAGCAGCCGGTCGATACCAAGAAGGGTTACACCCTGGCGCAGAAGATGGTGGGCAAGGCTTGTGGCGTGGAGGGCGTACGGCCCGGTACGTATTGCGAGCCGAAGATGACCACCGTAGGCTCCCAGGACACCACTGGCCCGATGACCCGCGACGAGCTGAAGGACCTGGCTTGCCTGGGCTTCTCTGCAGATCTGGTCATGCAGTCGTTCTGCCACACCGCGGCCTACCCGAAGCCGATCGACGTCACCACGCACCACACGCTGCCCGACTTCATTCACAACCGCGGCGGTGTTGCCCTGCGTCCGGGCGACGGCATCATCCACAGCTGGTTGAACCGCATGCTGCTGCCCGACACCGTCGGCACCGGTGGCGACTCGCACACCCGTTTCCCGATGGGCATTTCGTTCCCGGCCGGTTCTGGCCTGGTCGCCTTCGCCGCTGCCACCGGCGTCATGCCGCTGGACATGCCGGAATCGGTTCTGGTGCGCTTCAAGGGTGAAATGCAGCCCGGTATCACCCTGCGCGATCTGGTCCATGCGATTCCCTACTACGCAATCCAGGAAGGTCACCTGACTGTCGAGAAGAAAGGCAAGAAGAACATCTTCTCCGGCCGCATTCTCGAGATCGAAGGTCTGGATCACCTGACTGCCGAGCAGGCATTCGAGCTGTCCGACGCCTCCGCTGAGCGTTCTGCTGCTGGTTGTACCATCAACCTGAGCGAAGAGTCCGTTGCCGAGTACCTGAAGTCCAACATCGTCCTGCTGCGCTGGATGATTGCCAACGGTTATCAGGATCCGCGTACCCTGGAGCGTCGCGCCCAGGCCATGGAAGCATGGCTGGCCGATCCCAAGCTGATGAAGGCCGATGCGGACGCCGAGTACGCTGCCATCATCGAGATCGATCTGAGCGAAGTAAAAGAGCCTGTTCTCTGCGCCCCGAACGATCCGGACGATGCGCGTCTGCTGTCCCAGGTAGCTGGTGAGAAGATCGACGAAGTGTTCATCGGCTCGTGCATGACCAACATCGGTCACTTCCGCGCGGCCGGCAAGCTGCTCGAGAAGAACAAGGGCGCCCTGCCGACCCGTCTGTGGCTGGCTCCGCCGACCAAGATGGACCAGTTCCAGCTGACCGAAGAAGGCTACTACGGCATCTACGGCAAGGCTGGTGCGCGCATGGAAATGCCAGGCTGCTCGCTGTGCATGGGTAACCAGGCACGTGTGGCTGCCAAGTCCACCGTCGTATCCACCTCCACGCGGAACTTCCCGAACCGTCTGGGCGATGGCGCCGATGTGTACCTGGCCTCTGCCGAGCTGGCTTCGGTTGCGTCGATACTGGGTCGTCTGCCGACCGTTGAGGAATACATGGGCTACGCTGCCGAGCTCAACAGCATGTCCAGTGATATCTATCGCTACATGAACTTCAACGAAATCGAGTCGTACCAGAAGGCCGCAGCGTCCATCCCGGTCGCTCAGGTCTAAGCTCTACGCAGTATCAAAAAACCCCGCCTTGTGCGGGGCTTTTTGTTTGTGGTCGTTGTTGACTCAGTAGAACTCCGCTCGTCGGCATAACAGTGCCGTTACAGAGGCATTGGACCAACGGCAGCCGCCGAGTCTGGCAAGGTGCCACTGTGGCGGATAGAATACGCCGTCTTCGCCACCGCCGCGTCTGTCTCAGAGGTTTTCATGTCCAAACTCCCGTCGACCAATCCTAAAGTCGGCTTCGTCAGTCTCGGCTGTCCCAAGGCATTGGTCGACTCCGAGCGTATTCTCACGCAGCTGCGTACTGAAGGGTATCAGGTCGTTGCGACCTACCAGGACGCTGATGTGGTGGTGGTCAACACTTGTGGTTTTATCGATTCCGCCAAGGCCGAGTCGCTCGACGCCATTGGCGAAGCAATAGCCGAGAACGGCCGGGTTATCGTGACCGGCTGTATGGGTGTCGAAGAAAGCGTGATCCGGGATGTGCATCCCAACGTACTGGCTGTTACCGGGCCGCAGCAGTACGAACAGGTCGTGAATGCGGTGCATGAAGTGGTCCCGCCGCGCGCCGACCACAATCCGCTGGTCGATCTGGTTCCCCCGCAGGGGATCAAGCTGACGCCCCGTCATTATGCTTATTTGAAAATTTCCGAAGGCTGCAATCACAGCTGCAGCTTCTGCATCATCCCGTCGATGCGCGGCAAACTGGTCAGCCGTCCGATCGGCGACGTGCTCGGCGAAGCCGAACGGCTGGTGAAGTCAGGCGTGAAAGAGTTGTTGGTGATCTCTCAGGACACCAGCGCCTATGGCGTCGATATCAAGTACCGCACCGGCTTCTGGAATGGTCGACCGGTCAAATCGCGCATGACGGAAATGTGCGAAGCCCTCAGTGAACTTGGCGTATGGGTACGCCTGCATTATGTGTACCCCTACCCGCACGTCGACGAGCTGATCCCGCTGATGGCCGAGGGCAAAATCCTGCCGTACCTGGACATCCCCTTCCAACATGCGAGCCCCAAGGTTCTCAAGGCGATGAAGCGCCCTGCGTTTGAAGACAAAACGCTCGCGCGGATCAAGTCCTGGCGCGAAATCTGTCCGGAGCTGACCATTCGCTCGACCTTCATTGTCGGCTTCCCCGGCGAGACGGAAGATGATTTCCAGTACCTGCTCGACTGGCTGACCGAAGCACAGCTCGACCGCGTGGGCTGTTTCAAGTATTCCGCGGTGGACGGCGCCCCGGCCAACGAGATGGCGGCCCCGGTACCGGAAGAAGTCAAAGAAGACCGCTGGGAACGTTTCATGGCTCATCAGCAGGCGATCAGTGCGGCGCGCCTGCAGCGCAAGGTGGGCCAGACGCTCGAGGTGTTGATCGACGAAGTGGACGAGGACGGCCCAATCGCCCGTTCCATGGCCGATGCACCGGAAATCGACGGCGCGGTTTATATCGACACTGACGAGCCGCTTAAGCCAGGCGAGATCGTCACGGTGGTGATCACCGACGCCGACGAATACGACCTCTGGGCTCGACTGGTCTAAATCGCCTGGTCCCAAGTGCTCTTCCGCGCCAGCTCAGGAGCGATCCGAGCTGGCGTTTTTCTTTCCGCCAGCATGTCGTCCCTCTAAAAAATCGCAGCCCTGCAAGACTGAAGAATACCTGTACATCGCCGATATCAAGAATGAACAATCCATTACAAAGGTTGTACGAACCTTGAATGATGGCTATTGTCTATCGCCGCGATATCAATCAGGAACGCTTCGTAATGTTCAATCACAGGATCAAGACCGAGTTACAAGCCACCAAGCTTGAGCTGGACGGAGACAGAGCTCTGCTGGCGGCGGTCAGACGTCATGTCGCAGTCATCGAGTTCTCGCCGGACGGGGTCATTCTCGACGCCAACGACCTCTTCCTCCAGGTCACCGGCTACTCTCTCGCCCAACTCTGCGGTAAACATCACCGCAAACTTTGTGCGCCAGAACTGACTGCTTTGCCAGCGTATCGTCAGTTGTGGAGCGAACTCGCAAACGGCAAAGCCCGCTCAGGGACCTTTCCGCGCCGTGACGCACGAGGCCGCCAGATATGGCTGGAAGCCACGTACTTCCCTGTCCTTGATGAAGCGCAGCGAGTGGTGAAGGTACTGAAAATCGCTTCCGACGTGACGGAACAGCACAACACAGCCTTGGAGCAGCGAGCTGTCGTGGAGGCGTTGCATCGCTCGTTAGCGGTGATCGAATTCACACCAACCGGTGAAGTGGTGCGGGCCAACCAGAACTTTCTCGAGACGTTGGGCTATTCCGGCGACCAGATCATTGGCAAACACCACCGGATGTTCTGTCCGGACGGGTTCAACCAGACCAATCCACACTTCTGGAAAGAGCTGGCCAATGGTGAATTCAAGTCCGGGCGCTTTGAACGACGCAACAGCCGTGGCGAAACCATCTGGCTGGAGGCAACCTACAACCCGATCATTGACGAACATGGCGTAACCACCAAGGTCATCAAGTTCGCGACCGACATAACCGAGCGCGTGCAGCAAGCTCTCGCCATCCGCCAGGCCGCCGAGGTCGCCAGCAGCACGTCGGAAGAAACCGCGCAGATCGCTCTGCAAGGCATGACCTCGCTACAGGCGACCGTGGAAACCTCGGCGCGGATATCCGAACAGGTCAGCGAGACAACCCTGCTCATCGAGCAGCTCAATGTTCAATCCAAGAGCATCGAGGACATCGTTTCGACGATCAGCGCTATTGCCGAGCAGACCAACCTCCTGGCGCTCAACGCAGCTATCGAGGCGGCGCGTGCCGGAGAACAAGGTCGCGGCTTCGCCGTTGTGGCGGACGAAGTGCGTCAGCTAGCGGCAAGGACAAGCAAATCGACATCCGAAATTGCAAGCGTCGTGCAGCGCAACCGGGATCTCACCCAGAACGTGACCAGCCGTGTCGATGCGGTGAGCCGTTCGGCCGAAGATGGGCGCCAGCGCACCAACGAGGTGGCAGCGATCATGGACGAGATCCACCAAGGTGCAGAAAACGTGTGCAAGACCGCTTCCCGATTACTCGAATCCCACCAGTAAAGGACCAAACTGGAGGCAGATCGGCCGCCCTGGCGCTGGCCGGCCAGGTTAGCCGACCCAGACCTCAACCCCTGCATGCAACGACCCTGCCTCGGACATGCGCCCGTATACGCCGAGATTTTGATCGGCATGCCTCACAACCGTGCGCAGAACCAGTGTATCCGCCCCGAAATCGCGCTGGGCTCGGGTGATCGCACCGCAGCGCGGCGTGGTTGCGATGCACGTCAGCTTCACCTCGCCCATATGAAGTGTCTGGCCAATCCAATCCTGTTCGGCCAGGCCTTCTTCGCCAGGCAAGGTTTCGATCACAAGGTTAGGTCTGAACCGTCTAGCGTCCCAATCAGCGTTCTGCTGCACGTTTTCCAGATGGGATAGCGTGGCCGTGGTCACGATGTGCACCGGGGCAACCAGGAAGAAGGTTCCAGGGACCGAAACGAAATCGGCTACCGATTGGGGCAGGTTCGAGAAGTCTGGTAGCGGCTCGCCCTGCTCCCGATCAAACGTGGCCTTCAGTTCGTCGAGCCAGCCGATTGCGCCCAACTTGTAGCGGCGAAACCGATCCAGCCCTTCGTTGCTCTGCAGCGCCTCGATCCGGGAAGCATGACCAAGCAACTCGGAGAGTCGCTCCTCAACGCTAGCGTCAGTGCAGCACACCGTCTCTCCATCAGGAAACTCGATACGCGGCGTATCAGAATCAGCCATCGTGCGAGCCGTGCAGCGCAGCAGCTGAGGGCGGAATTTGCAACTTTGTATCTCATCCCGGTTCAGGTCCCGTACCGCCCACCGCCTGTCGCCATACAAGCCCATAGCGTCGAGGCCGCAGGTCTCGACGCGCTCACCACCCATCCCTTTCACCGGATAACGCCAGATTTCCTTGATAATGCCGACCTTGCGCATCGCTGTGTGCCGCCCCTTCGTTGCTGTCCGTCAGTGCTATGCATCATCGATGCCAGCGTTGCGTTGACGTGCTGCGTCGTGCGCAGGATCATGAGCAGCACATACGCGCAGCAGGAATTCAGATGTTTGACAATTTCGTTTGGCCGCCCTCGGTCCAGATACCCGACAGCCTGATGGGGCTTTTGCTCAACTCCCTCATTCTGGTGGTCACCATCGGCATCCTCCGAGCAGTGACGGCCCGATTCATCCGGCGGACAGTTCAGTCTGCCGAGCTTCGAGGGAGGTGGTTGGTCAACTCGCGCAATGGTTTCCTGCTCCTGCTGCTGCTGGGGCTGGTGATCATCTGGGGTGACGAGCTGCGCACGCTTGCACTGTCCATCGTCGCGATCGCGGTGGCCTTCGTCGTTGCTACCAAAGAGCTGATCCTTTGTCTGACCGGATCACTGCTCAAGAGCGGCTCACGCTCGTTCAATCTGGGTGACCGCATTCAGGTGAAGGATTTTCGCGGAGACGTCATCGACCAGAGTTTGCTGGCGACAACGATCCTGGAGGTTGGCCCAGGCAAAACCATGCATCAACGGACCGGACGAGTCATCGTGCTGCCCAATGCGCTCTTCGTCTCCGAGCCGATCGTCAATGAAAGCTTTACCGATGATTATGAGTTCCACGTATTCACCGTGCCGTTCAAGCGGGATGATGATTGGCAGGCTGCACGTCAGGCACTGCTGGACGCCGCGACGCGGCAATGCGAACCCTACCTTGAGCAAGTACGTCGGTACATGAATCGGGTGAGTTCTCAGCGCGGGTTGGCCGTGCCTTCGGTGGATCCACGGGTAACCATCCAGGTCCCTGCGGCGACTGAAATACATTTGGTCGTGCGGCTACCAGCCAGACCGGGGCAACGCAGCGCTCTGGAGCAGACAATACTATCGGAGGTGTTCTCAGCGAGAAGCTACTCCGCAGGCTGCTCCGAGGAAGACGAAGCAATCGATGAGAGCGAAAATGCCACTGAATAGTCGGCATCTCGCCAGACGCTGAGGAAGACCGAGCCGGCGCAACAAGCGCGCCGGCTTTGGTCGGTTCGACTAGAAGCGATAGACCGCGGCGGCGCCGGTCTCGACCGGCATCTGGTCAGCCGGCACGACGATTACTTCCCCGCCGTTCTGCAGCACCCGAGGAATCAGCTGGTCGAGCACGTCATGCGAGCCCTGGTCGGTTGCTGAGCTCATGCGTACCTCGCCGCTTTCCTGATCCAGCTCACCTGGAATCACCCGTTCGGCCTCAACCAGCAGGGTTGAAATGCGACCGGCGACCGCCGCCTGACCAATGTCCTTGACACTGTCCGATGCCAGCCCCTGGCCCTGCGACACGCCGAAGCGGTCGACGATACCATCCAGCCGCTCGCGATACTTCTTCGACATCACCTCCCAGCTCCGCTTGCGCAGTTCTTCAAGATCCAGCGCTGCCGGGTCCAGGTCTATGCCCTCTTCAGTCAGATGCTGGTTGTGCGTGACGGTGCGAAACACCGACTGGTTTTCAGGCAGCGCCACGAGCAGCAGCGGCAGGTTGCTCGGGTTCGAGTAGTATTCGGTGATCGCAGCATCGACCTTACGGAAGAAACGGTCGCGGTCGAGATCGATCTCGTCCTGCTTGCCGCTGCCACCTGCCTCGTGCTGCATCGGGTCCCCGCGCTCGGAAGCCATGCTGTAGCCTCCCGGATTACCGCTCTGCGTCGCCTCGGTCAGATCCGAGCCAAGCGCTTCGTTCTGGTTTCGCGGCACTTCGTCCACCATGTGTACCTCGTCAAGCACATCGCGGTTGCCCTCGAACAAGTGCACATCATCACGGGCCAGACACAGCACCTGGTAGCGGTCGGCCGACTGCGCGACGCGTAGCATCGGCTTCAGGTACGGACGGACGTCCACCGAGGCAATCTCGGGAACGCGGCGTTGCAGGGGGAATACCCGGAAAAAATGCTCGCCTCCCAATACGGCGAGCCCATCGCGCAGATAGACCCAGAAATCCCGGTCGTCCAACAACGTCTCGAATGGCTCCAGCAGGGCGTCGTGATCGGCATCGGGGTGCTGCGCGGCCAGCTTTTCTCGCAGTTCGCGGAGAAGGTTCTTGTAACGGATCGGGTCCTGATCCCGCTCCGGCACGGTTCGGTGGGTCGGCATATACACCGACAGACATATCTGCTCCTCGAGCTTGACCAGATCAGTCAAGGTTTCTCGGGTTATGGGGTCGCTCATGGCAGTCTCCTCGTCAGTCAGTGAAAGACACGCTTCAGCTCCTGCCGTATCCGCGTGGGTTACGCGGCTCCCTTTTTGTTCGTACGTCGGTTCGCGCACTACCGATACATACAGTCAACTCATACAGTTACGACGTGTCTGCCCGCCCCGAGTTCAAGCGAGCCGGGGGAGTGAAGCGCAGCCAAACGGGCACCAGCGGCTCGCAAGCAAGTCGTGTGAATCGCTACACGAAACACGCGGTTATTCGTCGCCAAGTGTGAACAGGGGGCGCGTCCTTCGGTCATCCGCAATGCACAATCAGCCTGCAGGAGTCACCATGAAGAACACCATCGTCGTGTTAATTGGAAGCGCCGTACTCGCCGGCTGCGCGGCACAGAGTCCGTCCGTTCCGCCCTCTGCGCGCAGCGAGCAATGCCAGCCCATCGACGAGAACGGCGTTATGCAACTTTTCGACCGATGGAACCGATCCTTGCTTACCGGTGACCCTGAAAAGGTCGTGGCGAACTATGCAAGGAACTCGATTCTGCTCCCTACTCTGTCAGACAAGCCACGCTTCACTCCGGAAGAAAAGCTCGAATACTTCCAGCACTTCCTGGGCAACCAGCCAAGCGGGGAAATCACGCTGCGAGCGGTCGAGCTCGGCTGTAACACCGTCGTCGACTCTGGGCTGTACACATTCACCTTCGCCCGTACCGGGAGCACTGCCGAGGCGCGCTACACCTACACCTACCGCTGGGATGGCCAGCAGTGGCTGATCACTTCGCATCACTCGTCGCTGATGCCGGAAACATCCGCGCAACAGACAAGTCGCTGATCGGCGGAGCGAATCGGCCAGTACGCAGTCCCACATAGCAACCTTCATCAACACTGCTACCCGTGACGGGTAGCAGCGGGACTGACGAACCGATGACCAGCCGTTTACTGTTGTGCCTGTATCTTCTGCTGTTTTCGGTGACGGCACTTGCCGATACCGGGAGAGCAACCGTCCGACTCGACGCGCGATCACTGTTTCAGGTGGACGCGGAAACACAAGAGGCCGCGCGCGAACGCGCCGACACTATCGAAAGACGCCTCAACCGGTTGCTGGAAAGCCCGGCGAATATCAGTCCGGTGACTATCGCGACCGAGGGTGAGCGCCGCGTGCTCAACGTGGCCGGCCGGCCGGTGGTAGAAATTACCCCAGAGGATGCCGCCGAACATCTGACCGATATCGATCAACTTGCGAGCACCTGGAAACAAACCATAGACGAGGCCCTGCAACGTGGCAGCGAGCGACGCACGTCTGCCTGGCGACGCTTCAGCACCGAAACCCAGGCCAGCGTCCAGACGGCCTTCGCGCGGATGCTGGAGACTGCGGTCACGGTGATCCCCAGGCTTCTGGCAGGCGTCCTAGTCGTATTGCTTTTCTGGGGTATAGCTTCGGCGGTGCGCTGGCTGACACGGCTGGTGTTGCGGCGCCTTACCTCGGACCTGACGGTGGAAAACCTGATCAAACAGATCAGCTACTATTCCATCTGGGCAATCGGCATCATCGTTGCGACCAGCGCGCTGGGATTCGATCCGCAGGCCCTTGCCACCGGCCTCGGCCTGACCGGCGTCGCACTCGGTTTCGCCTTGAAGGACATCCTTTCCAATTTTGTCTCGGGGATTCTCATCCTGCTCATGCGGCCGTTCGAGATAAACGATCAGATCGTAATCGGTCCGACCGAAGGCAGCGTCGAGCGCATCTTGCTTCGCGCAACGCAGATCCGTACCTATGACGGTCGCGCGGTGCTGGTCCCTAACGGGGAGGTCTTCACCTCTCGGGTCACCAACAACACCGAAAGCCCGGTGAGGCGAGGCAGCGTCGCCGTTCCAGTCGGATATGACGCTGACCTCAAGACTGTCGTCGAGACTATACTGGAGGCGGCATTGAAGGCCGAAGGCGTGCTCGCAGACCCGGCACCAGCGGTGAGGATTACCGAACTGAGCAATGCCATGCAGCTGGAGGCACGTTTCTGGACCGATTCGAGGCGCAACGATTTCGTACTGACAGCATCGAACGTTCGCTCGCGCATCGTTGAATCGTTCAAGATCAAGGGCCTCAGCTTGCCCGATCCAGGGGTGCGAGTGCTTGTGCCGCGCCCACCGGATGCGTTCAAACCCGAAACTGGTTACAGGGAACAGGATTGATGTACAACGGACAGTGTCTTTGCGCCAGCGTGCGCTTTCGTATCGAAGGGGAACTCCAGCCTATTCAGGTGTGCCATTGCTCGCAGTGTCGTCGGGCACAGGGCGGGCCCTTCGCAACCAATATCCCCGTTGACGAGGCCAGCTTCGCCCTTCTGGCTGGCTCGGACGTGCTTAGTGAATACGAGTCGTCGCCCGGCAAGTACAGGGTATTCTGCCGTACGTGCGGTTCACCGGTGTTCAGCAAAAAAAATGCCCTTCCAGGCGTTCTACGTGTTCGCGCGGGTCTGATCAGCGAACCGCTCGAAACACGGGCGATCGGTCACTTCTTTTTTGGGTCCAAAGCGAACTGGTGGCCCATCGAAGACGGTCTTCCGAGATTCGACGGGCCCTACAAGCCCAAGTCGGCCAGCCCGAGCGAGCGCTAGGGCCAGCCAGGCGGTCATTCGCCGCCAGTTTTTCCTTCCTCGTTCTGGTCGGCCGGGAAATCACGATCGACCGTTGGAGCAGGCTCCAGCGGCTCGGTCTCATCCCCGTCCCAGCGTTTGCCATCGAGTGGATCCACTCGACCGAGCTCCGCCTCGTCCAGGCCACCCCGGGCTCCGATTTCGTCAATGCTCGCCTCGGAGAGCTGACGATCGGTAGGTTCGCCAGCGCCAGGCTCGTTGGGCGAGCGGGCTCCATCATCGGGAAGGATAGTTTCGGGAGTCACGTCATCCATCGTCGGCCCGCCACCCGGGAACGAGGCCTCGGTCAGGCCCGCCTCGTTGACACGCTCCGGCGGCAAACCCTGTTCGGACGGCTGCTCACCGACTGGTCCCATCACCCCTTCGTCAGGAAATTCCAGTTCGTCGACCTCGGCGGCCACTTCGCTCGGGTCGATCTTGCGTTCAGAGGCCGGGCGGTCATCGCGTTGTCGGTTCATATAGCGTCTCCTGTCAGTGTCTGTTCAGTTGACGGCCAGCCCGGTTGAAAATTCCCCGGCATTTTTTGCTGGGCTGGTAGTCAACAGGCCTAGCGAAACGCGCAGGTGACCGATGGAAGCGAACAGGCAACGATGGAAGGCATTCGGGTGGTTCACGTTGAGGCTGTCAGCCTTCGCATTATTTTGCGCGGCTGTTTATTTCTCCGAGCCCTGGCGGGCCGTGCCAGCCCACTGGAACCCATGGCATCCGCTGTCGTTGGACGATCCGATGAGCCCGGTGACCAACTGGAAGCTGGCGCAGCTCAAGAACGATCCCGCAGCGTGTCTCGATGTCCTTCAATCAGCCGACGCTGAAATGCTGGATTACCTTCCGCTAGACGATTACACACCTGTAACCGGTTGCCCATTGAGCAACGTGGTGCGGATTCGCCGCAGCAATGTTGCGTTCAATGCACCATTCACGGTCACTTGCCCGCTCGCAGTGCGCTGGGTCATGTTCGAGAGCCAGCAATTGCAACCATTGGCGCTCGGGCACTTCGGCACTCGCGTCGCACGCATCGAGCATTTTGGCAGTTTCGCCTGCCGCAATATCTATCACCGGGCCAGTGGAAGGCGCAGCCAGCACGCGACCGCCTCGGCCTTCGACATCGCCGCCTTTCGACTCGATGATGGGACCGAGGCCAACGTGCTGCGTCACTGGGATGACGAAGACGCACCGGCACGTGCTGCATTTCTTCGCGACGTGCATGACGCCGCATGCGGCTACTTCGGGACCGTACTGGGGCCGGATTACAACCAGCCGCATGCAAATCATTTCCACGTGGATACCAGCGGGATGGGGTTTTGCCGATAGAGCGTGCATGGACGTACCGGCGTACGATCTGGCACCATTCCCGGCCTTCAGTCGCCCATGACGGGCGACGTACAGCGACCAAGGATTCTAATGAGCACCCTGCCACCCTGCCCCGCCTGCCATTCCGAATTCACTTATGAGGATGGCGCCAACCTGGTGTGCCCGGAATGCGCCCATGAATGGTCTGCAGCAGACGCCAGCGCCGAAAAAACCGAAGAAGATGCCGTTATCAAGGATGCGAACGGCACGCCGCTCACGGACGGTGATTCGGTTACCGTGATCAAGGATCTGAAGGTCAAGGGTTCATCGTTGGTGGTGAAGGTCGGCACCAAGGTGAAGAACATCCGCCTGGTCGGCGGCGACCATGACATTGATTGCCGGATCGATGGCATCGGCGCGATGAAATTGAAATCGGAATTCGTACGAAAGGCGTAGCGCCCGTGAGCACGCCCGCACCAGGCGGGCGTGTGTCGGTCAGACTTCGGCGTTGTGATACACGTTCTGCACGTCGTCGACGTCGTTGAGCATGTCCAACAGCTTGTCCAGCATGTCGACATCTTCCCCGCTTATGGCGGTCATGGTCTGCGGCAGGAACTGCACTTCATCGACCGCAAAATCAACGTCGCCGAAGGTATCGGTCAGAGCCTGCTTGGCTTTGGCATATTCGGTATGCGGCGTGAAGACCGTGATCGTACCGTTCTCGTTTTCGATGTCGGTGACGTCAACGTCCGCCATCATCAACGCCTCGAGCACTGCCTCTTCATCATCGCCGGTAAAGGCCAGGATCGCGCAATGGTCGAACATGTGGCTGACACTGCCGGCTACGCCGAGCTTGCATTTGGTTTTGGTGAAACAGTGGCGCACATCGGCGATGGTGCGGTTCGGGTTGTCCGTCAGACAATCGACGATGACCATGCAGTTGCCCGGTCCGAAGCCCTCATAGCGCGCCAGTGCAAAATCTTCCCCGCCGCCGCCCTTGGCTTTGTCGATGGCCTTATCGATGACGTGAGCAGGCACCTGGTCCTTCTTCGCCCGTTCTATGAGACCGCGTAACGTCAGGTTGCCGGTAGGATCCACGCCCCCGGACTTGGCGCTCACATAGATCTCCCGAGCGTACTTGCTGTACAGCTTGGTCTTGGCGTCAGCCGTCTTGGCCATGGATTCTTTGCGGTTCTGGTAGGCGCGTCCCATGAGTACATCCCAGTGAATTCGGAAAGCCGCCGATTCTACCCGCACTCGGGCGGCATATCCACGTCTCATCGGGCTCGCTTCGCCTACAACCCGCGCGTCATGCGGGCTTTACAAAAGCGCAGCAGATTCCGGAGCGAACTTTGCCAGCGCTTCGCTGCCATAATCTAGGAACCCTGACCGCTGCCAACTATCCGCAGCGGCCTGCTACGGGGCAGGAATGTCTGTCGTATGACCGTTCGAAGTGAGATGCGGCGAAGCCCTGGCGCTGTTCGACCCCAGCGAATCCAACGATCGGATGGACACACCATGAGACGCGCACTGCTCACCACCACCCTCACCTTGTTACCATGCATCGCTCTGGCCGCCACCGACTGGCAGAAGTCCCTGCAGGATGAAATAACCCGGATCGACAACTATTTCCCGGGAGAAGTGGGCCTGTACGTCCAGCGGCTTGGCGATGGCGCCTCGCTCTCCTGGCATGCGAATGAGAGCTGGCATCTCGGCTCCCTCATGAGCGTGCCGATTGCCGTCGAAGTCTTCGACCGTATCGATAAGCGCGAGTTGAGCCTGAGCGATACGGTGGAACTTGAAGAAGCGCGCATCGTCGATGGCCCGGGGGAAACCAGCCAGCACCAGCCGGGCACCTCGCTGAGCATCGGCTATCTCCTGGAACAGATGCTCGGAACCGGCGACCAGACCGCTGCAGACGTGCTTATCGGTGTCGTCGGCCTCGACGCGGTGAATCAACGCGCCCAGCAGCTCCTTCCGCCTGGCAGCGATTATGAACAGCTGGGTCCGATCACGCGGCCGCTGGAAATGCACCGCAACGTATTCGGCATCATGCATCGAGGTGCCTTCGATCTTACTGCTACGGATTTTCTGGAGATACGCAAGGCCGGAGACGCGGATGCGCAGGTCGAAGCTTTCCAGCAGCGGCTGGGTATCGGCGAGCAGGATCTGAAGGTGCCGGATCTTACCAGCGCCTACGCCCTGTACTACGCCACGCCCATCAATTCTGGTCAGCTCGACAGCTTCGCCGGCGTGTTGGCCACGGTGCAATCGGGCCAAGCCTTATCTCCGGAGAGTACCGAGGCCCTGCTGACGATGATGCGTCTCGGACATGGTCGACTGGGCAGCAGCCTCCCTGACTCGGCGAGCTATGCACATTTGCGTAGCGACCTCCCTCGACGGGTATGCGATGCTGGCGTCATTTCGACCGGCATGCTCGGAGGCGACACCGAGCAGGACGGCGTGATCGTCGCCGCCTGCACGCGCGGCGCGGCTTCGGCCGAGGAAGCGGGTCAGGCATTGAGCGAAATAGGCAAGGCGGTAGCCCAGTCGGGTATCCTGAGGACCGCCGAGTAGCGGCGCGGCGGCGCTCGGTTCAGAAGCCCTGGACCGTGCTAAGCCAGGCGATGCCCAGACAGGTCACCACCACGATGCTGAGCGGTTTGCGTAGCGAGGGATACCACACTGGCGCGAGCCCGTGACGAACTGCCCATATGTCGGCGAAGTATAGTGCCGCGAACGCCACGAAAATGACCGGAAGCCCGAAATCGACCGGCAGGCTGAGCGCGACCCAGCCAAGCAGCGGCGGAATGATCGACAGGCCGAGCTGCACTGGGGCCTTCTCGCTACGCTCATCGGCGCGCATCGCCAGGCCCCAGTGAATTGCACCCATGAAGGCCAGGACGATGGCAGCGTAAGCCATCAGCTCCTCCAGCACGCGTTCACGCCAAGCCTCGGGCGTGACCCACATGCCAAGCGCCCCCGTGACAAAGGGAACCAGGCCGGCCAGGCCGAGACCTACGGCCAGCCGAGGCGGCCGTGTCGCGCTGAAGGGATGCATGCTTGCTCCGCTAGACGTGAGGAGGATCGTGTATCGGTTGCGGATCATTATAGGTCTGGCGGCTTCGCCGGCAAGCATTGATCCGCTATCGGCTGTTGGCGACCGCCTGTGTGCGTCTTGGAATCGCACGTAGCAGTCGCTTGAGACGGCGTTCAAAGTCTCGCCATTGCCTACGCCCGCCCGCTCCCGCTGCACCCGCATAGGTGAGCCGAACGTACTCGTCGAAGAAAGCAGCCAATTCATCGCGTTGCCGAGGTAGCGCCTCCGACAGTCGCGCCTCCCAGGCTCGGGGCCCTTCAGCCTTGTCGGCCTGCAGTCCGATCCGCGCCAGGCGCCGGTTAAGCCGGAGCCACGCCT
Organism: Halopseudomonas xinjiangensis; assembly: GCF_900104945.1. Taxonomy (NCBI): domain Bacteria; kingdom Pseudomonadati; phylum Pseudomonadota; class Gammaproteobacteria; order Pseudomonadales; family Pseudomonadaceae; genus Halopseudomonas; species Halopseudomonas xinjiangensis. The sequence continues at coordinate 1,459,630 of NZ_LT629736.1, forward strand.
CGCGACGAGGGTCGCGGCGGTGCCGTTGCGGGCGCAGCGTCCACAGCGCGAGCGGTATCATCACCAGCAGCATCGCAACCAGCGCATAGATGCCGATGCGCTGCCAGTCCGTGGTACCCAGCCAGCGCTTGAAAAATTCCAGCTGTCGCTCGCTTTCGTAACCGAGCACTTTCAGCTGCCATTGATAGTTCACATCATCCCAGGTCAGCCGGATGTCGTTGACCCAGCCGATGTTACGGTAACGGGCGCTGGCAAGCGGTGCGTTCTCGAGAAAGGTCCCCTCGTCCATGATCGCGTCCTGGATCCCCTGCTCGATGCGCTCGGGAGCAACCTGAAAGGTTGGGTCGACCGATATCCAGCCTTCGCCAGGTATCCAGGCTTCTACCCAGGCATGCGCGTCAAACTGGTGCACCAGTACATAGTTGCCGCGCGGGTTGACCTCGCCACCCTGATAACCGGCCACGATGCGCGCGGGGATGCCTGCAGCACGCAGCACGAACGCCATGGCTCCGGCGAAGTGCGCGCAGAAACCGCGTCTTTTATCGAACAGAAACTCGTCGTTGGTATGTCGGCCCAACCGATCGGGGCGAAGCGTGTAGTGATAGGGTTCACGGTTGAAATGCGCCAGCACCGCCTGAACCAGTTCCAGATCATCCGGGTACTGTTCGCGCAGTGACGCAGCCCAGGCCCTCGTCCTCGGGTCCGACCCCTCGGGCAGGCCGGTGTACACCCGGCGCTGCAGCGGATCCAGCCGTTGCGGATCCAGCCGACTTTGGCGCCACGACGTGGCGGCATAGAACAGCGTCTGGCTGATCGGTCGGCGCGCCTGGAGCATGAAGTCGCGGGTCAACACCAGGCGATCGTCGAGGCTGGTAGCGCCGCGGAGGCTGAATGCCCAGGCCTGTCCGGTCGGAGGAATCATCACCTGGTAGGTAATCGGCTCGCCCGCGGCTTCCCAGGGTGGGACCGGCCCACTGGAGGCGAAGCCCGAGTGGCTCCAGCTACGCCCGTCGAAATGGCCGAGCGTCAGTGCCCTCCAGTAAAGCTGTGGGTGCGGTGGGATCTCGCCGATGAAGCTGGCGCGAAACGCCAGATTGCCGGAGCGCGCCACTTCCGCTACGTCCCCCGGCGCCATGCTTTCGGCTAATCCGATTCGGTCCTGCCCGGGCGTATTCACCGCCCACAACGGCCCGACTCGCGGAAAAACCAGGAACAACACGAGCATCAGCGGGATCGCCTGCAGCAACATCACCGCGCCGGTGCGAAACGCGCGTGCCGGGTCGTTGCGCGCGGGTGTCTGTTGCAGGCCGACCAATGCGGCGACCAGCACCAGAAGCGAGAAGCACTGATATAGCGCAAGTACGATCCCTTGGTCGAACAGGAACGCGGTCGCGACAATGAAGAATCCCAGATAGATCACCACCAGGGCGTCGCGCGGCGTGCGCATCTCCAGTAGCTTGAGCATGAACAGCAACAGCAGCAGCATCACCGCCGCGTCCAACCCGATCAGTGTCCCCTGTGCAGAGAACACACCCGCACACGTGGTGACCAGCGCCAGTACCTTTATCAACTTGCCTGGATAGTTCCAGCGCATGCGTTGAATCTGTACCCGCCACAGAGCACAGACCAGCCAGAGAACAGCGACCCATATCGGCAGACGCGGCAGATGCGGCGCCAGCACCACCACTTGCGCTGTGAGGAGCCACACCAGACTGTTACGGGGAATCAGCGCGGCGCTCATGTACCCTCCTGGTATAACGCCACCGCTCTGAGGCAGGCGTCGCGGTGGGCCTCGCCCCGACCCGGTTCAACGCGCGTGCCGCCGAGTATCAGCCCGAAAGGCTGCCCCGCCTGATCGAGCTGCAAGATCCAACCGGTCAGGCAGCCCAGCCGGCCTTCCAGGTCCATGGCCGGCGCATCGTCGAGACTGAGCCACAGACTGCTATGGGATGGCTCGGCAAAAACCTTGCTGTGCAACCCCTGGCCACGGGACCAGGCGCGCCAGTCGAGACGGCGCTTGGAGTCGCCCGGCTGGTAGTCGCGGAGACCCTGGAAATCCTCGACGCCCTCACCACGCGGCTGCTCACCTTCACCTTCGCGGTTACGACTCTGTTTCGGCAGTTCGGCCTCGACCGGTCTGGGATAGACGAGCACCTGCCAGTTCAGGTCCACCAGGCTCCACGCCACGAACCAGCCAAGCGGGTACCGGGTCTCTACGCGCAGGCGGCCGGGGCTGAACCAGCCCCGACGATGGGTGGGGTGAAACAAGGTGGCATCGATCTCGCCATTGCCCGGCACATCGATGCGCTGCGCTGGCGTACCGCGCCAGCGGAGACTGATCGACTGGTGTTCGCGCCGTCCGCCGCGCAACTTCAATTCAAAGGGCGCGGCCTCGCCAGCGAAAACGGAGCGGCTGCCGCTGCTCTGCAACTGCAGACTGGCGAGGTTGCGGTACGTATGGTGTAGGGCTACCCAGAACAGGCTGCCCAGGGTGAACGTGACCGCATAGACCAGGCTGTTCTGATAGTTGATCGCACCCAGCAGCATGATCAGCAGCAACAGCAACATGCCGAGTCCGGCTCGACTGGGTAAAATGAAGATACGTCGATGATCGAGCCGCACCTGGCTCGCCGCCGGGATCCGCCGGTTCAACCAGCGGGCGAATGCGCCACGCGGGCGCGCAGACGAACGCGCCGTCACACTGCCGATACCTCGTTGAGCAGCCATTGCGCCAACCCTTCGCCGCCGTGGCCGGCTGGATCCTCACTGGCGCGCAACCTATGACTGACCACGGCCGGTAGCACCGCCTGTACATCCTCGGGAATGACATAGCTACGGTGCTGCAGCATGGCCCAGGCGCGAGAGGCTGCCAGCAGACCGAGGCTTGCACGGGGCGAGAGCCCCCAGGCACAGACCTGCCCCTCCCGCGTACGGTTAACCAGCCTGAGGATGTAATCGATGATTGCATCGGTCGCCGTAATGTCCGGGACCATCGCCTGAAGCGCGTGCAGTTGATCGCGGGTCAACGCCGGTTCGATTCTGTCCAGGCGAACGCGTCGCGCGTCCCCCTGCAGCAGGCTCTTCTCCGCTACCTCGGAAGGATAGCCGAGCGATAGGCGCATCAGAAAACGGTCGAGTTGCGACTCTGGAAGTACGTAGGTGCCGCTCTGCGAGACCGGGTTCTGGGTCGCGATGACGAAGAATGGATCCGGCAAGGCGCGGGTCGCGCCGTCGACGGTAACCTGCCCTTCCTCCATCGCCTCGAGCAATGCGCTCTGGCTTTTGGGCGTGGCGCGGTTGATTTCGTCGGCAAGAATCAGTTCGGCAAAGACCGGGCCGGGGTGGAACTCGAATTGGGCAGTATCCCGGTTGAATACCGATGTACCCAATATGTCGCCTGGCAGCAGATCGCTAGTGAACTGAATGCGCTGATGACTCAGGCCCAGAACTCGCGCCAGCGCCTGAGACAGCGTTGTCTTGCCCATGCCGGGCAAGTCCTCTAGAAGCAAATGGCCCTTGGCGAGTAGGCAGGCCACCGCGAGTCGTACCGTGTGCCGCTTTCCGAAAAGAACCTGATCGACCGCTTCCACCGCACGATCCAGTGCATCCCTCATGTACACCTCTTTTTATGCCGTCCTGGAACTATGACCATACCCGTTCCGCTTGGTGCAGCGAAAAACAAAAAGCGAAAGCGAGGGACATGACAGAGTACATCTGAGTGCGGAAGATCGGACCGATCGGCAGATTGGGCGCCGAACAAGAGGAAGGCATCTTCGCCGTCAGACCATCACAGTCTAAACGGCGAAGAGCGAGGCGGCGAGCGCGTAGCATTCAGCCTAGCGCGAGCCCTACCCCAGCCAGAGCGATGCCGGCGCCGATAAGCCGGGCCAGCCCAGCCGTACGCCGGCTCCCCAGTCCCGCGCCTGCGAGGTGAAGCACTGCGGTACTGAGAGCGAAGCCCAGCATGTACCCCAACATGCCCGCATCAACAGGCATTTCGGTGCCATGTGCTACGCCATGCACCACGGCAAAGGTAGAGACCAGCACTGCACCGGGCAGCAGCGCCACGCGGCGCGCCCAGAGCAGCAACATACCCAATGCCATTACCGAGGCCACGATGCCCTGCTCGACGCCCGGAATAGCCACACCGGCGAGCCCTGCCCCGGCGCCAATCAGCATGAATACCACGAACAATAACGGCAGCGCCCACCGCGCACGCCCGCCAAGCTGAGCGCCCCACAGGCCTACCGCCAACATCGCAAGAAGATGATCCAGCCCGGCGAACGGATGCGCCAGCCCCGAAGCCAGGCCACCCAGGTCGCCATGGCCTGAATGAGCCTGCGCCAGCGCTGGAGCACCCAGCAGGACAGCAAGAACAATGGAACGAGATAGCACATTATTCATGCTCAGACTCCTGTGTCGCAGTGGTCGGCGCGGGCAAGGCGTGCAACATGCCCTGACTGACAAGGAAGGCGATGATGTCGTCGACACCCGCCCCGCTTTTCAGATTGGAAAACACGAATGGCCGTTCGCCGCGCATCTTCTTCGCGTCGCGGTCCATGACGCCAAGGTCGGCCCCCACCAGCGGGGCCAGGTCGGTCTTGTTGATGATCAGCAGGTCGGAACGGGTGATGCCCGGCCCGCCCTTGCGCGGAATCTTGTCACCGGCGGAAACATCGATCACATAGAGGGTGAGATCGGAAAGCTCGGGGCTGAACGTCGCGGCCAGATTGTCCCCGCCGCTCTCAACGAAGATCAGCTCCATGCCCGGGAAACGCTCCTGCAATTCGGCTACGGCGGCAAGGTTCATCGAAGCATCTTCGCGTATTGCCGTATGCGGGCAGCCACCGGTTTCCACCCCAAGAATCCGGTCGGCCGGCAGCGCCTCGTGGCGCAACAGAAAGTCGGCATCCTCCCGCGTGTAGATATCGTTGGTGATGACCGCGAGGTCGTAATGCGGGTACAGGCGCTCGCACAGTATGCGAACCAGGGCCGTCTTGCCCGAGCCGACCGGCCCGCCGATCCCTACGCGCAGAGCGGGTTTGCTACTCATGGTATTGCTCCTCATGACCGAAACAGTCTTGTGTATTGGTTTTCATGCCGGGCGCTGGCAAATGCCAGACCGGGGAGACCGGCACCCAGATCGTCGTCTTCGAGTAATGCCGCGGCGTCCACCACCGCAGGCAGGCAGGGCAACAGCCGGTCGAGCAAACGTTGCGCGTCGGTCTGCCCCAGCGGAATCAGCTTGGTCGCGGCACCGGTCTGGTTTTCCAACCAGCTCCACAACACACCAAGCGCCAGCTGCCGGCTTCCGGTCTGCCAATACCAGCCAGCCATGGCAAACGCCGTTGCCAGCGCTATTGGCTCGCCCTTGGGCCAGTCCAGGGCGACCGGCAATTCCAGGGAGCACAACAGACGCAGCAATGCACCGCCCTGCTGGCTGTCTTCCAGATACAGCTCGGCCGTTTCGCGACTGGCCAGCAGCCAGTCGTTCCATCGCGCCAGCGCATCGGTGTCGCCCTGTTCCAATGCGGTGTACTGGCGCAGCAACAGCGGTACGTCGAGCCGGGCCAACCCCTGGGACGCCAGACCCTCGAGCCAGTCGGCGGCCGAGTCGAGATCGCTCACCCAACCTTGCTCAATGACGTATTCCAACCCTTGCGAATAGGCGTAGCCGCCGATCGGCAAGGCCGGGCTGGCCAGCTGCAGGACGCGCAGCAACGCGTTATCGGACGTTTCAATGGCTGGCATGCGTATGCCCGTTGAGACGCAGCAAGGGTGCTGCCGGGGTAGCTACGCTGTGTGTATGCCCGTGATAAGCGCCAGGCTCTGGGTTGAACGGTGCGACGATGTCTTCCACATCCAGCCCCAGGCCCTTGAGCATGCCTTCCAGTACGTGGTCGCGCTGATAGCGCAGCTGACCGGGCTGGACTTCCAGCGCAACATGCCGGTTGCCCAGGTGATAGGCGGCCCGCGCCAACAGCAGCGTGTCGTCGCACAGCACGCGAGACAGCGGCTCGGGTTCGGCGTGGATGACCACGACCGTATCGTCGTTGGCGAGCAGCCGGTCGCCGTGCTGCAAGACGCGCCCGCGCGGCAAAAAAAGACCTACCTCGACGCCCTCGCGTGTGCGCGTACGCAACCGGCTACGGGTGCGTAGTTCATAAGTCAGCTCCAGCTCATGGTGCGCCGGTCCCGGCCCGTCCAGCCATTGATGACATTCGAGCATGAGCTCTCCTCAACCAGTCAGAATAAAAAGTAACGCTGCGCCAAGGGCAGCACGTCTGCCGGATCGCACAGCAGCGCGACACCATCCGCCTCGACCACGTAAGTCTGTGGATCGACGCTGATCTGCGGCATGTAGTCGTTGAGTTTCATGTCCGTCTTGCCGATGTTGCGGGTGTTGCGCACGGCTTCGAGCCGACGTGACAGCCCTAACCGCTCGCCAATGCCCGCCTCCAGCGCAGCCTGGGAAACGAAGGTGATGCAGGTGTGGTTCATCGCTTTGCCAAGGGCGCCGAACATCGGGCGGTAATGCACCGGTTGCGGTGTCGGGATTGATGCATTGGGATCGCCCATCGGCGCTGCGGCGATAGCGCCGCCTTTGAGGATCAGGCTCGGCTTGGCGCCGAAGAACGCCGGTTTCCACAGGACCAGATCGGCCAGCTTCCCGGCTTCGATCGAGCCGACGACGTGCGCCACGCCCATGGTGATCGCCGGATTGATGGTGTACTTGGCCACGTAGCGACGCGCGCGGTAGTTGTCCGACCAGTCGTTGTCCTCGGGTAGCTCGCCGCGCTGCACTTTCATCTTGTGCGCGGTCTGCCAGGTGCGGGTGATGACCTCGCCGACCCGGCCCATGGCCTGCGAGTCCGAGGAGATCATGCAGAAGGCACCCAAGTCATGCAGGATATCCTCTGCGGCGATGGTCTCGCGGCGGATGCGGGAATCGGCGAAGGCGACGTCTTCGGCTATCGACGGATCCAGGTGGTGGCAGACCATGAGCATGTCCAGATGCTCATCGACGGTGTTGATGGTGTAGGGCCGCGTCGGGTTGGTCGAAGACGGCAGGACGTTCGGCTCGCCGCAGGCCTTGATGATGTCCGGCGCATGGCCACCGCCGGCGCCTTCGGTGTGATAGGTGTGGATCACGCGGCCCTTGATAGCAGCCAGGGTATCCTCGACGAAGCCGGACTCGTTCAGCGTATCGGTATGGATCGCCACCTGCACATCATAGGCATCAGCGACGCTTAGGCAGCAGTCGATGGCCGCCGGCGTGGTGCCCCAGTCCTCATGCAGTTTGAGCCCCATCGCACCGGCTTCGATCTGTTCTTCCAGCGCATCAGGCAGGCTGGCGTTTCCCTTGCCGAGAAAGCCCAGGTTCATGGGCAAGGCTTCGGCCGCCTCGAGCATGCGTGCGATATGCCAGGCGCCCGGCGTGCAGGTCGTGGCGTTGGTTCCGGTCGCCGGGCCGGTTCCACCGCCGAGCATGGTGGTGACGCCGGACATCAGCGCTTCCTCGACCTGCTGCGGGCAGATGAAGTGGATGTGCGCGTCAATGCCGCCAGCGGTGAGAATCATCCCCTCCCCGGCGATGACTTCGGTACCCGGCCCGATGATAATATCCACCCCCGGCTGAATGTCCGGGTTGCCGGCCTTGCCCAGATGCTGGATAAGACCATCCTTGATCGCTACATCGGCCTTGACGATGCCCCACCAGTCGAGGATCAGCGCATTGGTAATAACGGTGTCCGGCGTATCGGCTCTGCCACGCTGGCTCTGGCCCATGCCGTCGCGAATCACCTTGCCACCACCGAACTTCACCTCCTCGCCGTAGCGGGTGTAGTCCTTCTCGACGCTGATCCACAGTTCGGTATCGCCGAGTCGAACCCGGTCGCCCGTCGTGGGGCCGTACATCTCAGCGTAAGCCTGCCTGCTTATTTCCATGTTCTCTCCCCCTTGCGACAGGCGTTCAAAGGCTGCCCATGACCTGGCCGCGAAAGCCGTAGACCTTGCGCTCACCGGCCAACGCAACCAACTCGATCTCGCGGCTCTGGCCCGGCTCGAAGCGCACCGCGGTGCCGGCGGCGATATTCAGGCGAAAGCCGCTCGCCGCTTCACGGTCAAAGCGCAGCGCCGCGTTGGTTTCGGCAAAGTGATAATGCGAGCCGACCTGAATCGGTCGGTCGCCGGTGTTCGCTACGCTCAGGCGCAGCGTCTCGCGTCCCTCATTGAGGGTCAGCGAGCCTTCCAGCGTCTGGATTTCTCCGGGAATCATTGGCCGGGCCTCATACGATGGGATTGTGCACGGTCACCAGCTTGGTGCCGTCGGGAAAGGTCGCTTCGATCTGCACTTCGGCCAGCAGCTCCGGCACACCGGGCATGACCTGTTCGCGGGTCAGCAGCGTGCGCCCGAAACTCATCATCTCCGCCACGCTACGGCCGTCGCGTGCGCCTTCCATGATTGCCGCGCTGATATAGGCCATGGCTTCCGGGTAGTTCAATGTCACGCCGCGAGCCAGGCGGCGCTCGGCCACCAGCGCTGCGGTAAACAGCATGAGCTTGTCTTTCTCACGGGGCGTAAGCTCCATGGGTGCACTCCGTTCAGGTGTTCCAGATTCGCGGCGCGCAGGCGGGCCGTCCATTGATGCGCGGGCGTAGCTGTTGCCACAACCGCATGAAGGTCAGTCGTGCATGCTCGGCCGAGTCGCCCAGGTAGCGTCCGATAAGCAGACCGTGTCGTTGCGTCAGGGCCAGTTGTGGGATGGCCGCGCAGTCCTCACGCAGCGCATCCAGCTCGGTGCGATCCAGCGTGAGCGTGCCGAGCCAGGTGCCGCTTACGCTGCAGCCACCCAGCCCCCAACGCGCCGACAGCAGCGGATCACCGCCATCGAATCGGTTGTGCTCGATATACAGCGGCCGGCCGGCGCGCCAGATATCCAGTTGTTGATCGACGCGGCCTGCTGTGAAGCCCTCGCCTGCAGCCGGCCGACCCAGACACAGCAGATCCCACAGACAGACGCGCGCATCACCCAGCAGGTCCACCCGCGTGGTCAGCCGGGCGTTGCAACCCTCATAAGCGATGGTGTCTTGCGGCAGATATTCAAGCGAGCCGCCCGCAGCGACCGTGAAGCGGTTGAGCTGCTGCTGTAGCGTGCCGTTTTCGCGCGCCCGGTAGCATTTGCCGGAAGACGGCGTGGTGAGCAACACCGACGCGCCCTCGCCGACATCGGTATTCAGACGCAGAGTGTCCCCGCTTACCAGGCCGCCAGGCGGATGAAGAATATAGACATGGGGGCACTGCGGGCCTTCCGGATGAAGCGGACGCTGAACACGGAGCGGACCCCGATGGGCGAGTCGATCGATTACGGAGCGTCCCGCGCGATTGACGATGCCCATATCCAGGCCAGCCTGCCAGCTCACTGCACTATCGAGTTGCTCGAGATACCACGCTGCGGTCATGTCGCCCTGCCCTGTCTACGGATAACCGGACAGAGCAATAGGCGTGCCAGCAGGGGCTTGGCTCAGGCTTGGTAGGGTTGCGGGATCAAAAGCTCAGGGATGGGTCGAATCGTTTTGGTGCGGCGCAAAACACACGCACCAAAACAAGGCGGCAAGAATAGAGCGGGATTATGGCAGGCGTGCCACAAGAAAATCGTGCAGCGAACCGACGATCGAACGCCTCGCCTTCGAGATAGTCGGGAATCGGCACACCGAACTGCTTGCCCTCGGGATCGATTCCGGGAGCGCGCCGAGCAGCTCGGTTTCAGCGCCCAGCGCGACACTGTCATCAATAAGCAGACTGCGTTGCAGACGCGCTCACCGCTCGTCGTTGACGGATTCCGGCGTTTGCTCCGGCACGGCATGTCCGAGCTCCAGACCGCCACGATCGGTCCACTGCTCGCCAAGTTCTGCTTTAACAGAGACGCCCAACTCTTTGAAATCGTTGACTTGCTTGACCAAGTTACCGCGTCCGTTCACCAGCTGATCGCACGCCTTTTGATAGGCATCGGTCGCCGATTCCAGGTTCTTGCCGATCTTGTCCATGCTGCCGAGGAAGGTCCGCAACTTGTCATGAACCTTGGCTGCGCGGTCGGCCAGTTCAGCGGTATGTCGGTTCTGATCTTCGAAGCGCCACAACTGGCGGACGATATTCAAGCTGGTCAGCAGCGTGGTCGGTGTAGCGACCAGCACGTTCTGCTCGATAGCTTTCTGGAAGAGTTTCTCGTCCGCTTTCAGCGCCTCGACGAAGGCCGATTCGATCGGGATGAACATGAACACCATTTCCGGCGCGTTCAGGCCTGGCAGGTCGAAGTAGTTACGGTCGGACAGTTCACGAATGCGTTGCCCGATGGCCTGGACGTGCTCGGCCAGCGCGATATTGCGCTCGGCATCATCTTCGGAATTGATGTAGCGCGTATAGGCATTGAGCGACACCTTGGCGTCGATGATCAGATGCTTGCCTTGCGGCAGGTACACCAGCACATCCGGACGTTGGCGCTGACCCTCTGCGTTGGTGAAGCTGACCTCTCGCTTGAAGTCCTCCCCTGCACGCAGGCCGGAACGCTCGAGCACATTTTCCAGAATCAACTCGCCCCAGTTGCCCTGGGTCTTTTTCTGCCCGCGCAGCGCGGTGCTCAGATCATGCGCTTCCTGGGTGATCTGCCGGTTCAGCTCCTTGAGGTGCATCAGCTCCTGCGCCAGCGCAGCCTGTTGCTGGGTATCCTTGTGATGAATATCTTCAACCTTGGTGCGGAACTGGTCGATTTGTTCACGAAACGGCTTGAGCAACGCGTCGAGTGACTGCTGACTGTGCTGGGAAAACGCCTGCCCTTTCGCCTCGAAGATACGCCCCGCCAACTGTTCAAATTCCATTTTCAACTGCTCGCGGCTTTCCTTGAGCAATTGTTGTTGTTCGGTGAAGTGTTGCTGGCGATGTTCCAGGCTGTTGCGCAATGTCGAGTGCTCGACATTCAGTTGCTCATGCACCGTCTGCAGCTCCACCAGCCGAGCGGTAAGCGCTTCGCGCTCGCCGCGTAGCTCCTCCATTTGCCGCAGCTGTTCGCGGCTCATGGTTTGCGCCCGCTCGGCCTGCACCTGCCAGTCATGGCTCAGGCGCTCGGCCTCAGTCAAACGCACGGAGATCTCCTTGTGTTGGGCGCGCAAGGCGTCGAGCGTTTCCTGCACATGTTCCAGCCTAGCTTCCAGCGTGCCGTGGCGCGCCTGGTGCTGATGACCCTCGACTTCGAGACGGTGACCACGCTCGCGCTGTTCTTCCAGCTGGACGATGGCTGCCTCGAGCTCGGCCTGGCGCTGGCTCTGACGGCGCAGGAGCAATGCGGCGGTTGCGCCCCAGCCTATCAGCGAGGCGAGAGCAATGGCGCCCATGAGCAGTTGAATGTCTGAAAACGGCATGGCGGGTCTCCCTTGGCAAGGACCGCATTATCCGCCTGGCGCGGTCAGTTGCAACCTCCACCGGCGAGCGTCCCCCCCATAAGGGGGGTTCAGGGTTCAACCGGAGCGGCATAGTGTCGAGTGGGGTGCGAAAGGCCGTGACAGACGGCGCGCAGACATCGCCCCGGTGACAACAAGAAAAAGCCCGACGCGAGGGAATCATGAGCAGAATAACTACAAAAAATCTGGTCTGGGGCCTCAAGCCTCTGACCGTCGCGGTCGCTCTGGCCGCAGCAATGCCGGCTCACGCGGTACGCTTCGATATTGGTGAGGTGCAAGGTCAGTTCGATTCGCAGCTTTCCATTGGCTCGGCCTGGAGCACTGCCGAGCGCGATGAGGATCTCATCTGGATCAACAACGGGGGCCGGGCCAATGCGGCCAACTCCGACGACGGCCGCCTGAACTACGAAAAAGGCGATGTCATCTCGACCATTTTCAAGGGCACACACGACCTCTCGCTGCAGTACGGTGACACCGGCGTCTTCGTGCGTGGCAAGTACTGGTACGACTTCGAGATGAAGGACGGTAGCCAGGATCTGTACGACATCGACGACAGCGGCCGCCGGGATCTGGCCAAGGCCTCCGGGGCCGAACTGCTCGACGCCTTCATCTATCACAATTACGCCATCGGCAGCATGCCCGGCTCGGTGCGTGTCGGCCGCCAGGTCGTAAGCTGGGGCGAAAGCACCTTCATCCAGAACAGCATCAACAGCATCAACCCGGTCGATGTTGCGGCGTTTCGCCGTCCCGGCGCGGAAATCAAGGAAGGATTGATTCCGGTAAACATGCTTTACCTGTCCCAGAGCCTGACCGAAAACCTCGGGATGGAGCTGTTCTATCAGCTCGAGTGGGATCCGCTGGTACTCGATAACTGCGGCACCTTCTTTTCGTTCACCGACTCGGTAGCCAAGGGTTGCAACTACACGGTAGTCGACGGCACCCAGCTCAGCGGTGGGCCGATGGTCTACGTCCCGCGTCTGGAGAATCGCGAGCCGACCGACAGCGGCCAGTTTGGCGCCGCCTTTCGCTGGTTCGTGCCGGCGCTGAACGACACCGAGTTCGGCCTGTATGCGATGAACTTCCATAGCCGGACCCCGTTTTACAGCAACGTCGCGGGAACCGGGGCACCAACCGGAGCGGCCTACAATTCGCATCTCGATGTCGTCGAGGTACCGCTCGATGCGGGTTATTACATCGACTACCCCGAGGACATCCGTCTGTATGGCCTGAGCTTCCAGACCAACCTGGGCGGCATGTCGGTATCCGGCGAAGTCAGCTACCGACCCAACCAGCCGCTGCAGATCAGCACCAACGATACCGTGGCCGCTGCACTGGGTGGCGGCGCCAACCCATTCACGCCAGTCAACCTCAGCGGCTACTACCCCGGCCTGGTTCCAGGCGTTCCGGCCCCGGCTGGCTACGATATCCGTGGTTACAAGCGGATGCCGGTCACCCAGGCCCAGGTAACGGCCATCCATTTCATGGATAACGTGCTCGGTGCCGACCGGCTCTCGCTCGTAGGAGAAGTGGGCTACAACCATATTGGCGGGCTGAAGAGCGGCCCCGACGAGCTACGTTTTGGCCGTGATTCGATCTTCGGTTCGGGAGAACTGGCTGTGCCTGGCCTGTGTGAAACAGCGGTCAATACGGCGCAACCGCAATACTGTTCGGACGAGGGCTTCTATACCCAGCATTCGTGGGGCTATCGACTGGTCGCCGCGCTGGATTACAGCGGCTTCGCCGGTGTTGCGCTGACGCCGAGCCTGGCGTTTTCCCATGACGTGGAAGGCTACGGCCAGAACTTCAACGAAGGCGCCAAGGCCGCCAGCGTCGGCCTCAACGCCTTGTACAACAATAAATACAACGCCAGCCTGAGCTACACGAACTACTTCGGTGGCGACTTCAATACTCTGACCGATCGCGACTTCGTTGCCGTCAGCGTCGGCGTGAATTTCTGAAGCACGGAGAACAACAATGAAATCAATCGCACAAGCTAGTCGCCGCACCTTGGCCCTGCTCGCCCTGAGCACACTCGCCGTCAGCGTCCACGCAGCGGTGTCGCAGGAAGAAGCGTCCAGGCTCGGCAACGAACTGACCCCGCTGGGCGCCGAGCGCGCCGGCAATGCCGACGGCACGATTCCCGAATGGACCGGTGGCATGCCGACCGATGCAGCCGCAGTCGACAAAGACGGGTTCTACTCGGAGCCCTTCCCTGACGACAAGATCCTGTTCACCATCACGGCGCAAAACGCCGAGCAGTACAAGGACAAGTTGAGCCCGGGCCATATGGCGATGTTCACCCGCTACCCGGAAACCTACCGGATGCACGTCTACGAGACCCGCCGGACCAACACTGTTCCGACCGAGATCGAAGAGGCGGTCGCGCGCAACGCCGTGAATACCAGGCTGGTCGAAGGCGGAAACGGGCTGGAGAACTTCGATAGCGCCTACCCTTTCCCTATTCCGCAGAGCGGCGTCGAGGTGGTCTGGAACCATATCACCCGTTACCGTGGTGGTAGCCTCAAGCGAACCATCGCCCAGGCAACCCCGCAAGCGAACGGCTCAAACACCATGGTCATCTTCCAGGACGAATTCACCTTCGCCACCGCCCTCACCGACTATGGCCCGAAGATTTCCGACAACCTGATGTTCTATTTCACCCAGCGGGTGCTCTCGCCTTCGCGTCTGGCCGGCGATGTGCTGCTGGTGCATGAAAACATCAACCAGGTGAAGGAGCCGCGCCTGGCGTGGATTTACAACGCTGGCCAGCGCCGTGTGCGTCGCGCGCCGCAGGTCGCCTATGACGGTCCGGCTTTCGGCGCCGATGGCACCCGCACCGCTGACAACTACGATCTATACAACGGCGCACCGGATCGCTATGACTGGAAACTGGTTGGCAAGCGCGAGATGTACATCCCGTACAACAACTACAAGATCGCCTCGCGTGACGTCGAATACGAAGACATCATCCAGGCCGGACACATCAACCAGGATCTTGTGCGCTACGAGTTGCACCGCGTATGGGAGGTCGAAGCTAACCTGCGGGACGGCCAGCGTCACGTCTACGCCAAGCGTCACTTCTTCATCGACGAAGACAACTGGCAGGCCGCGGCGATCGACCATTACGACGGCCGCGGCGGTCTCTGGCGGGTCGCTGAAGCAATCGCCCAGCAGCGCTTCCAGGTGCAAGTGCCCGGTTATGCCATCGAGACACTGTATGACCTGCAAAACGGCCGGTACGTGGCGCTGGGCATGACCAACGAAGAACGTAACAACTACGATCTGGATTTCAAGGCATCGTCTGCCGATTACACCCCCAACGCGTTGCGCGCCTCGGGTATTCGCTAGCCCTCCGCTCCCCGGTATCAACCGGGGAGTACCAACTCCTTCGTTGCTGAGCCTTGCGCTTCCTCGTGACTGCCGGGGAAGCGCCTTTTTCACCCTCCCTGGCGCAACATCACCGCCGCCTGTGCGCGGTTATCCACCTTGAGTTTGGCGAAGATACTTTTCATGTGGGATTTGATGGTTTCCGGCGCCACGTTCAGATCGCGGGCAATCTGCTTGTTCGACTTGCCTTCGGCAACCAACTGCATCACCTGTCTCTCTTTGACGGTCAAATCCAGCAGTGCAGCGGCCTGCCGTTCATCCTGCTGAATACCTACGCCGGCATCGGCGCGGATCTGCCGGATTCGTTGCCAGACAGAAGGCACAATCGACTCCTGACAGCGGGCATCCTGATCTCCGAGTGGACAGTCGAATACGATCGCCAACGCGCCGCTCTGCTCGACGCTCATCAGTACCTGTTCAAGCAAAGCCGGATCGTTGCCAGGGTGCTGATGCAAATCTTGCACGAGGCCCAGCGCCAGTCCCAGCTCGGCGTGCCAGAGTCGCAGCTCGCGATCGTGCAACCTGAGCGTCAAAGCCTGCGCCTTGTCTATCAGAGCTTCGTCGAGATCATCCCGATGCATGGCCAGCCAAAGCGCGGACAAGGTCGCGTATACGTCGAATTCCCAGGTCGGCGCGTCGGTGTGTCGCGTCGATAATTCAGCGAGTCCACTGACGCAAGCCGCCGCCTCGCGAAATTTGCCGTCCAGCAAATTGATCCGGGATCTCTCCATCAGCACCCTGGCGCGCAATCTGTCCCAATCGTGGATGTTGGCGAGTCCTTCCAACTGTTCCAGCAGGCGCCGGGCACGTTGATGCTGGCCCTGATGCCAGGCGAGCCTGGCACTGGTGCAATAGGCCGCCGCGGTGCAGTCGAGGAATCCGGCCATGTCGACCAGGTCAATGCCCTGGGCGAGACAGGCCTGCGCCGCGGTCCGATCGCCGAGCAGATATTGCAGCTGGGCTATCACTGCCTGAGGCAATGCCACCAATGCCGGGTTGGGCCGCTCCGGCATGTCGGCGAAACGAGCCGACACGCGTTGCAGGAATTCGGTCAGATCGTTAATGCCGTCCTGCAGCCGTCCCTGTATCGATTGCGCCAGAGCGTGCAGCGATTGGCGGTAGCAATCGTGAAACAGCATGCCCGCCGGCATGCCCGGTCCGCATAGCGTCGGTGGAACGGTGTAGAACGCATCCCAGCGACCGGCGTGGAAATGACTGCAGCTGATCAGGTTGAGCAACACATTCCGGACCCAGGGACGTAACGTTGCCGATCTGTAGCAGGTTTCCGCTAGCGGGCCGGAAATGTGATTCTGGTCTGCCAGGCCGGCCAGCATGGCCTCCAGCGAGCGCATCTCCCACTCGATCCAGACACCTTCCTCGCCCATCGAGGTGATGTCCGAGGTTATCTCGGCCATCATCGCCCGCGCGCTGTCAGGCTCCAGCGCCACGCCTAACGCCCAGGCCCTGGCTATCTTGAGCGCCAACGGTGCACCCGAGGAATGCGTTTGCCAGCGTTTTTCCAGCGAAACCAGTGCGGCGAAATCGCCCTGCTCCAGTAGCTGCATTGCACAACCTTCGATCCAGCCGCGGACCGCATCGAGATGCCCGCCCTCCATTCCCAGCCGGATAGCATCGAGCCAGCGCTCGTGTCGGGCGCACCAGTCTGCCGCGGTCAACAGAAACCGGTTCGCGTCTTCGCCATTGCGCCGCAGATATCGGACCTTGAGATATTCGCGGAACATCGGATGCAGACAGTACCAGGCGCGGCTGTCATCCAAGGATTGGATGAACACCGATTGATCCAGCAGCGCATCGATCAGGCCAAAGGCGGCGTGCTCACCGAGCACATTACGTAGCATCGCATCGCTGAACTTGTCGAGCATGCCCAACGGCAAAACCGCACGGCGTTGGCCCGCGGGAAGGTATTGCAGCGCCTCGTCGAACACGTGGCGGATACAACGCATGCTCGCCCCGTGACTCGATCCGGTCGATGCCGGGGCTTGCAGACAGGCACGCAGCCCGGTGACCCAACCCTCGGTGTACCGCTGCAACTCAGCCAGTTCGAGGCTCGACTCGGCGCCTGCCTTACGCAGCAGATCGCGGGTTTCATCAAGCTCGAAACGCAGCTCGATGGCGCCCAGTTGCAGCAGGTCATCGAGATAGAGATTCTGCTTGATTGCGGTCGGGATAGCGCTTCTGGAACACAGCACCAGATGAGTCGAACCGGGAGCACGTTGCAAGAGCCTGCTCAGCGCGCCGACGAGGACTTCATCATCTACCCGATGACAGTCGTCGATGAACAGAACCAGAGGGCGTGCAGCCTGGCTGAGGGTGTTGATCAGCTCTATGATCGACCTGGGCTGTGCATGCTGCCCTTCCACACCCAGAGGATCGAAGGCCTGCGCCACCGCGGCAAACAGGTACCGATGGATGTCCTCGACATGCTGGTCCTCGTCATCCAGCGAGAGCCAGCCAACCGCGTGCCCGCGAGCCGCAAGATCGTCGCACCAGATGGTTGCCAGCGTGGTCTTGCCGTATCCTGCCGGGCCTTCCAGCACCGTCAGACGGTGCTCGGCGACGCGTGCATGCAGGTCTTCGAGTCTTGGCCGGGGAAGGATATTGCGGCCGCGCCGCGGTGGGATAAGCTTGGTTTTCAGCAGTGGCGGACAATCGTCACGAGGCTCGGCTCGGAGAGGACGATCGGGAATCAGTGCGCCTGTTCTCATGCTCATCGAGTCTTTCCATGCTGGTCGGGCTGATGGATTACCAGCCTCTTTTTGTTGTATGTGCCTGATCGGCACTTGCCCCAGCATAGCAGTGAACAGCGACGAGGGGAGCGTCTGGCGAGCCAGCGTCCCCCATCATAAAACGCGTTGATTTAGAGCAAATACTCAGCGCTATGGACCTTTCGGTCCGAGTCGGACGCTATTGTTGGCTTCCAGCTGCCTTCATCGCCTCGGTCCAGGTCTGATATTCCCGATGCCGGACGTAGGTCAGGATCTGCCTGGCCTGCTGTTCGCTAAGGCTGTCACCAAAGGCGGCCATGCCTTTCGACTGAAATGCCCCGTGCAGAACAATAGCCTCCCACGCCTGACGCACCGCATCCGGTGAATGGCGCAGATCCGGCAACACGCCTCCACCGACGACCCCTGTGCCGTGACATACGGCGCAATAAGCAGCATACAGATCCGAACCTGCCTTGATATCCTCTTCCGATGCCACCACCGGCTCAGGCGTGCGTTGGCTCTGCGGCACATCTCCAAGCGTCGGCAGGCTTGCCTTGCCATCGAGCTTGAAGACCAGCATACGACTAACATTGCGCACACCAGTGGCCACTACCGCATCACCACCGAACAGTGCAGCGGAACCGCCCCAACCAGCCATCAGCGCTACGTACTGTTCGCCTTCGTGGCGATAGGTCATAGGCCCGGCGATAACGCCGGTTTGCGCGTCGAACGACCACAACTCCTTTCCCGCATCGGCGCTGTAGGCCTTGAATTTGCCCGCAGCGGTGCCCTGAAAAACGAGATTGCCGGCCGTTGCCAAGGTTCCGCCATTCCAGTGATGCGGATATTCGACGCGCCAGGCAGCTTCTTGCTTGGCCGGATCCCAGGCGATCAGCGCACCGGATGTGTAGTCGCGCGGCAACTCGGTGATTTCAGATGAGCCCGAACCGGTATTGAAACCATGCTTGGGTACGTAACTCTTGCCCTCGTTACTGTAGATCCCAGGCACTTCCTGATACGGGATATAGACCAGCTTCGTCAGCGGGCTGTATGACATCGGGTGCCAGTTGTGCGCCCCGAATGGGCTTGGCCACATTGTCACCGCTTCTTTCTCGTAGCGGGCGCCGGGGACTTCCACAGGTCGGCCGGTGGCCATGTCGATGCGCTCGGCCCAGGTTACCTTGCCGAACTTCTCCGCCGAGATGAGTGCGCCGCTTTCGCGGTCCAGCACATAGAAAAAGCCGTTCTTTGGCGCCTGCATCAACACCTTTCGCGGCTTGCCGTCGACCTCCAGCTCCGCCAAGGTGATTTGCTGGGTGGCGGTAAAATCCCAGGTGTCGCCCGGATTGACCTGGTAGTACCAGGCCAGCCGACCGGTATCAGGCTTGATTGCCAGGATCGAGGACAGGAACAGGTTGTCGCCGCCGCCTGGGCTGCGGATTTCCCGGTTCCAGGGCGAACCGTTGCCGGTTCCCACATAGAGCAGGTCCAGCTCCGGATCGTAAGCCATCGCGTCCCAGGCGGTACCGCCGCCACCAAGCGACCAGTCGGTATCCTCGCTCCAGGTTTTCGCCGCTTCGGTCAGCTCTGGATGCTCCACAGGCTGCGATGGGTCCGCCGGCACGGTGTAGAACCGCCAGCGCATCTCGCCTGTTTCCGCATCGTAGGCTGAAAAGTAGCCGCGCACACCGAGCTCAGCGCCGCCGTTACCGATCATCACCATGCCTTTGACGATACGTGGCGCCGCGGTGATGGTGTATGGCTTGCTGTTGTCGGTTGTCTGCTTGGTCCATACCGGCTCACCGGTTTTGGCATCGAGCGCAATGAGGCGGCCATCCAGCGTGCCTACGTAAACCTTACCCTTCCATAGCGCCACGCCGCGGTTGACCGCGTCGCAACAGGCGTGGCGTCCCTTGGCCTTGTTCACCTCGGGATCGAAGCTCCATAAGATTTTTCCCGAATCGGCGTCGACCGCCATGACGCGGCTCCAAGACAACGAGGTGTACAGAACGCCGTCGTGATAAAGCGGCGTCGCTTCCAGCCCGCGGTTGTTGTCCAGGTCGATAGACCAGGCGAGTCCGAGCTTCGCCACGCTGTCCTGGTTGATTTCTTTCAGCGGACTGAAGCGTTGTTCAGCGCGGGTTCGACCATAGCTCAGCCATTCACCGTCGCTCTGCTCGCGCAGCGCCTGTTCATTGACTGGTGCGGCCAGGGCAGTCAGGGAAAGACCACCAAACGCCCACAGCAGAGCCAGGGTAGAACGCGGGTTGGGTATTATTATTGTCATCATGGTTTCCCTTGAGCTTGTACGTCTATGGCGGCCGCTTCCCGTTCAGAGGTGCGAGCCGGCTCACCGGCATGCTTCGAATGTATGCGGGTGGACGCTGAGGTTTCACCCCCCTGATGGGGGAGCAGTACCGCTTCAAGAGGCAACCACAGAAACAAAAAAGGCCCTGAGAGGGCCTTTTTTTAGGGAAGCGATACTTGATCGCTCAGCCGCATTTGCTATCGCCGCAGCTCAAGCAGGTCATGCAGCCGTCCATCAACACCGCCGCCTGGGTGTGGCACTTTCCGCACATCTGCGCTCCGGGCGGATAGGTCTCGGTGCTGTCGTCACAATCGGCCGCGGCCTGGCTCTGCGGGTTCATGTTGACGAACTCGGCACGCTTCTGCTCGAGATAGGCGCGCTGGTGCTCGTCCATTTCGCTGCTCATCATGCCGATGCGCTTGAGATGCTGCTCGAGTACGTCGCCAATTTCGGCTACCAGCGATGGCATCCAGCGGCCACCGCGCTTCATGTAGCCACCCTTGGGGTCGAACACGCTGCGCAGCTCTTCGACCAGGAAGGTGCAATCACCGCCCTTGCGGAACACGGCAGAGATGATCAGCGTCAGGGCCGAGATCCACTGGTAGTGCTCCATGTTCTTCGAGTTGATGAAAATCTCGAAAGGGCGGCGCATCTCATGGTCACTGCCGTGGTTGAGCACCACGTCATTGATGGTCACATAGATCGCATGCTCCGAGTTCGGCGTTTTGATCTTGTATGTCGAGCCTTCAAGAAACTCGGGACGCTTGAGTTTCTCATGCATTTCCTCGAGCTTGGGTGCAGCCGGTGCGGCAGGCGCCTCGACCTTGGGCTCTTCCGGCTTGACCACAGAGTAGTCGACGATCTTGCTGCTGATTTTCAGAACCATGTTTCTTTTCCTCACCCCGCTCCGCGGGGCTTCACTCAATCGTTGGATGTGGCAGACAGGGTCCGCCAGCCGCTCAGAACTTGCCGTAGTAGCCTTCTTTCAAGGCGTCGTACAGGTTCGCCGCGCTGTGCAGTTCGCCGTCGTACTCGATCTCGTCTCCGCCCTTGGCCTCGATGAAGGTGCCGTCTTCAAGCTTGAAGCGGTAGGTAGTGTTGGCCAGATCCTGCTCCTTGACCAGCACGCCCTGGAACGCCTCGGGGTTGAAGCGGAAGGTGGTGCAACCCTTCAGACCCTTGTGGTAGGCGTACATGTAAATGTCTTTGAAGTCTTCGTACGGATAATCGGTCGGCACGTTGGCAGTCTTGGAGATCGACGAGTCGATCCACTTCTGCGCGGCGGCCTGGACATCGACGTGCTCGGTCGGCTTCACATCGTCCGCAGCGATGAAATATTCCGGCAGGTTGCGGGTGCCGGCTTCCATGCTCGGCAACGCTTCGGCATTGACGAAGTGGCGATAGGCGAGCAGCTCGAAGCTGAACACGTCGACCTTTTCCTTCGACTTCTTGCCTTCACGGATCACGTTACGGAAATAGTGATGCGCGAAGCTCGGCTCGATGCCATTCGAGGCGTTATTGGCCAACGACAGCGAGATGGTGCCGGTCGGTGCGATCGAGCTGTGGTGCGTGAAGCGCGAGCCCTTTTCGGCCAGCGCTTCGACCAGAGCCTTGTCTTCGCCCGCCACTTGCTGCATATAGCGGCTGTACTTGGCCCAGAGTACTTTGCCCTTCACCTTCTGGCCGACCTTGAAGCCGTCCTTGCGCATGTCGGGACGCTTGGCCAGCATCGCCTCGGTCACGTCGAACTCTTCGTCCATGATAGGCGCGGCGCCCTTCTCTTCGCTCAGCGCCAGCGAGGTGCGCCAGCCCTGGATCGCCATCTCCTTGGAAACCTGCTCGGTGAATTCCAGCGAACGCGCGTCGCCGTACTTCATGCACAGCATGGTCATCGTCGAGCCCAGGCCGAGGAAGCCCATGCCATGGCGACGCTTGCGGAAGATTTCGTTGCGCTGCTGTTCCAGCGGCAGGCCGTTGATCTCGACTACGTTGTCCAGCATGCGGGTGAAGATGTCGACGACCTTGCGGTACTCGTCCCAATCGAACCGCGCCTTGTCGGTGAACGGATCGCGAACAAACAGAGTCAGGTTGATCGAACCCAGCAGGCAGGCGCCATACGGCGGCAGCGGCTGCTCGCCACAGGGGTTGGTTGCGCGAATCTCTTCACAGAACCAATTGTTGTTCATCTGGTTGACGCGGTCGATCAGGATGAAGCCTGGCTCGGCGAAGTCGTAAGTGCTGGTCATGATCATGTCCCAGATCCGACGAGCCTTCAGCGTTTTGAATACACGGCAGGCCACCTGGCCATCGGCACGGCTGACATAACGCTCGGTATTCGGCCATTCGCGCCAGATCACCTGCTCCGGATCATCGAGATTGACCTTGTCGGCTTCGGCTTCGGCCGGAGTCAGGGGGAACGACAGCTTCCAGTCACCGTCGGTTTCGACGGCCTTCATGAAGTCTTCGGTAATCAGCAGCGACAGGTTGAACTGACGCAGACGACCGCCCTCGCGCTTGGCACGGATGAAATCGGCTACGTCCGGATGACCGACGTCGAAGGTCGCCATCTGCGCACCGCGGCGGCCGCCGGCTGACGAGACGGTGAAGCACATCTTGTCGTAGATATCCATGAACGACAGCGGGCCGGAGGTATACGCGCCAGCGCCGGACACGTAGGCACCTTTCGGGCGCAGCGTGGAGAACTCGTAACCGATACCGCAACCAGCCTTCAGCGTCAGACCGGCCTCATGCAACTTGGACAGGATATCGTCCATCGAGTCGCCGATCGTGGCCGACACGGTGCAGTTGATAGTCGAGGTCGCAGGCTTGTGCTCGAGCGCGCCGGCATTGGACGTGATACGGCCAGCCGGAATCGCACCGTGGCGCAACGCCCATAGAAATTTCTCGTGCCACTCTTCACGGAGCTCGGGTAATTCCACATCAGCCAAGGCACGGGCAACACGCTGGTAGCTCTCATCGACGCTCTTGTCGATCGCGACCCCGTCCTTGGTCTTGAGGCGATATTTGGTATCCCAGATGTCTTCCGAAGCAGGCTGCATCGGGATGCTGGTGACCACGTTATGCAGGCGCTGCACCTTGGCTGTTTGGCTCATGTTTTTCTCCTGAGACGCTCGACTACACCGTAAAAGCCCGCCGGCTCAGGGGTTTACCGAGCGGCGGGCCTTTAGGCAAGAAACACTACTTGTTGTGCATTTCGACGAATCCTAGACCTACATATGGTAAAGATCAACTCGAAAAATACACTATTTTGCGACCAGGGAATCTTGACTTGGCGCGAAGCCGCACGGGGACTGGGGTGGCCGCCAGGGGGGGAGCGAGCGACGCGCCTGAAGGCGAAAACCGGTTCAGCCGGGCGTGGCAGAACCGTCGATGGGAAAGAACTCGCCGTGGCTCCATACACCTAGCGCGGGGCGGCCGTTGTGCTCGTGCTCGACCGCCCGGTCGGCAAGTTCATAAAACACGCTGCGACCGATCAGTGCCTCGAGGTTGTCACGCACCCGCACGTAAGGAGATGGCTCACCGGTTTCCGACTCGATACTGACGCGGATCGGATTGTCCGGACCGGCTTCGACATCGTCTTCGAGGTTGGTGGTGAACGTGAGCACCTGGTCCCTGCCCTCGCCACGAACGGACAGACGCACCGCGACGAACGGCGCATCATCGACCTGGATTGCCCAGCGCTCGACAGGGGTAACCAGATAATAGCGACCATCATCATCGTGGCGCAGAATACCGGAAAACAGCTGTGCCAGGGCCAGGCGCTTGATCGGGCCGCCTTCGTGATACCAGGTACCGTCGCGGGCGATGCGCATGTCCATCTCGCCGCTTAGCGGAGGGTTCCACAAATGCACCGGGGCTGGCGCCCGGCGCTTGACCAGATCCTGGTGATCGGGAATATCGTCCAGCAATGATTCGGGATTGCGCTTGTCATCAGTCATGCGAGCCTCCGTCAGCGACCAAGCAGGCGCCGGGTATAGTCTTCGAGCGGCGGTCGCAACAGGTCTTCGGCGTTGGCCTTGTAGAACTGCAGGAAGCCGCCGCGCGTTTCGATGGTTACAAAGTCGACAACATGCTCGGTGGAAGTTTCAATGAGGATCAGCTGCAGCACGGCTCGGTCGATCCCGACGTCGCTCCAGCTGTCCCTCCTTTCCCACTGCTCCGTAGTGCTGACGCCTTCGCGAGCGCTGGCGAATCGGGTGTACATGAGATAGTGAGCGCGCTGCATCCGAGCTGCCAAAAGCGCTTCCTCCAACCCAAGCGGTTGCTCCGCACGGCGCACCAACGGGAACACTTGCACGGCGGCGGCGAAGGCTTCCTCCGCAACAACGTTCGGCCGTGCATAGGGATGGCCGACCGGAACGAAGTGTCCCTGTGCTATGTAAAGCTGCGAGTCGCTCTGCAACGTGCGACTGGCGCTGCGATGGATCTGGTAGTGATCCATGAGCCCGGTATCGCCGAGGTAGTACCTGGCCTCCTTCTGCATGTCCGAAGGTTTCATGCATCCAGCAAGCATCAGGACAGATACAACCAGGACGATCCAGCGCATCGGGTTACTCCGGTAGTGTCAAAGGGCGCGCATCCATTCCGGACGCAGACGGGCGGTAGCCGGGCTTTCAATTGCAGTGCGCACTTGTGCCAGCATGCGCGCCTTGTCCGCTCCGAGAATGCCTTTCAGAACCAAATAGTTGGAGGCATGGTCGCTGCGAAAGACCGTGTCTTTCAACTCGAGCGAGGACACCAGGCGTTCGATCTCAAGGAATAACCCTTGTTGTTCCAGCGGCCGAAAGTCGGGGAACTGCTCCTGGTAGCGCTCCATGCCTTGAGGAAAACTCACGACCAGCGTGGAGAGGAATTCGGGTTGTGTGGCGTTCATCAGCCTGGCGGAATTGTCCGCGTGCTGCTCGCTGAGGCTCTGGCCCCCAAGCCCGTTGAGAATCATCACCGAACGTTGCAGCCCCGCCTCGCCCGCCTTGAGCAAAGCCTCCTCGGTTGAGGCATAGGTTTCGCCCTTGTTGACCCGGCGCAGCACTTCGTCATCGCCGGACTCGGCGCCCACATAGATCATCGCCAGGCCTGCCTCGCGAAGCTCGCCAAGTTCATCGACCGACTTGCGCTTCAGATTGCGCGGCAGACAGTACGACGTGACGCGCTCCACGGTCGGCATGTGTTCGCGTATGGCCTCAAGTATCCGCAACAACCGGTGGGTTGGCAGAATCATCGCGTCGCCGTCTGCGAGAAAAACCCGCTGTACGATCAGGTGCTCGCCGCAACGGCGAATCTCTTCCATGACGTCCTGCTCGTCACGAGCGCGGAATTTCTTCTGCGGCGCGGTGTACATCTCGCAGAACGTACATCTGTTCCAGGAACAGCCGTTGGTCACCGGAAGGATCAGCGAATGCGCCTCGCTCGGCGGACGGAAGACGGGTTCGATATAGCTGATCGGGAACGAATTCTGGGGCATGGATTCTCAATAGAGTTGACTTCGCAACCCGTCAAAATAGACCAGATACACGCGGAGTTAAACCCCCCGATCGGGTTTTGGCGCCAAGGCAGGCGATTGCTCTAAGGTACAGGGCCCAATCGGGATAAAAGTCGGATATGACCCAACGTCATACAACTTCGGGAACAGAACAATGAACAACAACAAAAGCGAAATGACCAAGCCGCGATTTTTTCTTACAGCCATTTCTACAGCCGTACTTGCAGTCTCGTTGACCGGCTGCCTGGGTGGCGACAGCGACAACGATACCCCTCCGCCTGCAGCCGCCGACCCGCTGGCCGTCGAGACCCAGCAGGGTACCGTTGCGGGCATCGAACTCAACAACATGCGCGTCTTCCGGGGCATTCCCTACGGGGCGGAGCCAGAGCGATTCGCGGCCCCGGAGCTCCCGGCAGAGCGGACGGAGCGCCTCGTTCTCAGCGAGGAATTCGCCACATCGTGCCCGCAGCCTGACGCCACATTCGGTGACTACAGCGACAACGAAGACTGCCTTTACCTGAATGTCTACGCCCCACCGGAGCCGGGTGATTACCCGGTGATGGTATGGATTCATGGCGGCTCCCTGACGACCGGGTCCGGCGGCAGCAGCTACGAACCGGCACGTCTGGTCGAACAGGGCATCGTCGTAGTCACTATCAACTATCGTCTGGGCGCCCTGGGCTTCCTGCCGCACTCCTCTCTCGCCGATGAAAACGGTTCCTACGGCAACTACGGCCTGATGGATCAGCAGCTCGCTCTGAAATGGGTTGAAGAAAACATCTCCGGGTTCGGCGGCAATCCCGACAACGTGACCATTTTCGGCGAGTCAGCTGGCGGACACAGCGTTATGAGCCACCTGGCATCGCCCGGCTCGGCAGGCCTTTTCGATAAAGCCATCGTCCAGAGTGGTTCCTACAGCCCGACACAGCTCAGCCAGCCCGCGGGCGAAGCGGTATTCGGCCAACCTTTGGTAGCCGCAACCGGTTGCGACCAGAGCCCGGACGTCGCGACCTGTCTGCGCGAATTGCCGGTCGATGCCATCCTCGACGCGCAGGCTGGCAGCTACCTGCCAGTAACCGGCGGCCAAGTACTGCCTGAATCGATTGATGAGCGTCTATCCAGCGGAACCTTCAATCAGGTGCCAGTGATGATCGGCAGCAACCTGCACGAAGGACGGCTGTTCGTAGGTATCGAAATTCTGCAAACCCAGACCGGGGTGACAGCCGCCAACTATCAGGACAAGGTAGACGCCCTGCTGGCAAGCGATCCGCGCGAGTACGATCGTCAGACCGTAGCGGACGAGTACTACCAGCGCATCGTTGCGCTTGAGAACATTCAACCGGACGATCCCGGCCGCTATGCCCGTGCGCTCTCGGCAATCAACACCGACTGGCGCTTCGCCTGTTCCAACGTCAATCAGCTGCAACAGATCAATGCAGCAGGACAGGATGCGTACGGTTACTGGTTCACCGATGAGAATGCTCCGAGCATCCTTCCATACACGGTTCCGGGTTTACCCTGGGGCGCGGCACATGCGTTCGAGATCCAGTACGTGCTGGCTGACGAATCCACTTTCGTCGAGCGTGGCGCTACCGAATCCCAGGTAGCCCTGTCTGACGCCATGGTTGGCTACTGGGCAAACTTCGCCAAGTTCGGCGACCCGAACAGCACCGATGGTGCTTCCGGCAACGTGGAATGGAGTGCGGTGGGTGAGTCGGGAACAATCCTCGATCTCGACCCCGCTCAGCTAGGTCCCGTGCCCGCAACCAGTTACGCTGAATATCACAACTGCGATCTCTGGGCCGATCCGGAAACGCAGGCACCGCTAACGCCGTAAAGCAATTGGCGCGGCCCGCAACGGGCCGCGTCTTTTTCGCGTGCTCTCGCCCTACCTGACTGAGCCAGTCTGCCAATAAGCTTGCCAGCTCGCCAGCCAACACAGGCTCGTTCGCATCCGCCGAGTTTTTTCTCGAGGCCTTGCAATTCCTGCCGTACCCAACCATCACCCATTTGGGTTTAGCCAATGCATGGCTGGTTCATTTATGGTTGCTGAATCAATCCGGATCAGATTGATCTTCCGCCCACGCCATGGACATAAAAACAATGAATTTCGATCGTGTTACAAAGCCAACTACCCCGCTGCGCGCCCTAACCGTTGCGCTGCTCGGACTCAGCCTTAGCGCCTGTCTTTCCGGCGGCGGCAGCTCCAACTCTGCTGCCCCGGCTGCGCCGGCCAACCCGCTGCAAGTCACCACTACCGAGGGTGAAATCCGCGGGATCGAATCTGGCGACATTCGGATCTTCCGCGGGATTCCCTATGCTGCCCCGCCGGTTGGCGAGCTGCGCTTTGCTCCGACCGAACCAGCGCCAGAACGCGAAGGCGTGCTCGAACTCAGCGAAGAGTTTGGCGCCATGTGCCCCCAGGTCGATCTGCTCACGCAGCAGGTCCAAGGCTCAGAGGATTGCCTGTTCCTGAACGTTTACGCGCCTGCCGGTGCTGATGACCTCCCAGTAATGATCTGGATTCACGGTGGGGCCTTCGTCTTCGGCAACGGTGGCGGCGAATATGACCCGACGCGGCTGGTTGCAAAGGACGTCGTCGTTGTGACGCTGAACTATCGTTTGGGCAATCTCGGCTTTCTCGCGCATCCTTCGCTGGAGTCGGATGGCGGCAATTATGGCCTGATGGATCAGCAGGAAGCGATGCGCTGGGTCAAGCGCAACATCGCCGCCTTCGGTGGAGATCCAGGTAACGTGACCATCTTTGGCGAATCGGCCGGTGGCCACAGCGTGATGAGCCATATCGTATCGCCCAGGGCTGAAGACGAAGACCTGTTCCAGCGCGCGATCGTGCAAAGCGGCTCCTACGCTGCCTTCCAGTCGCCCAAAGCGGTTTCTCAGGCCGGTGGTCTTTCGGTGGCAGACGCGTTAGGTTGCCCGGAGACCGGACCGGTAGCCGAGTGCCTGCGCAGCGCCTCGATCCCTGCGCTGCTCTCGGCTCAGGGATCTCAGAGCATCCCGACCGTGGATCCGGCAACCGACCTTTTGCCGAAATCGATTCAGCAAGCGCTTGGCGAGAACGACTTCAACACCAATCTGGACATCATGATCGGAAGCAACCAGAACGAAGGCACGCTGTTCGTCGCGCTCGACGAGCTGGGCGGCACTTCGCTGGAAGCGCAAGGCGAAGGCGAATATCGAGACCGGGTTGCCGAGTTCTTCGCGCCCTATCAGGCTGCGGCGCCCTTCGACGACCAACAGATCGCCAGCGACTATCTGGGGTTTTATAGCGAAGCCTCCAGCCCTTTTTCCCAGGCGCTGTCAGCGATCTGGACCGACTTCATGTTTGCCTGTAACAGCGCAGGCCAAGCCGCGACATTCGCGGGCAAAAACATGAACACGTTCAAGTACTGGTTCCGTGATGAAAATGCTCCGTGGACGCTGGTCCGCCCATCCTTTGCCAGCTTTCCGCTAGGCGCGACGCATGCCGGAGAAATCCCTTACGTACTTTATCCTGAAAGCATCATGCGCGACCGTTACGCGGGCAGCCAAGCCGATGTCGATGCATTGGCCGAAACGATGGTGGATTACTGGACCAGCTTCGCTCGGAACGGCGATCCCAATACCGCAGATGGCGTAGCGGCGAGCTGGCCGCAGGCGTCGTCGGGTCAGTATATGGTGTTGGACGTACCAGCCTCCGCCAGCACCAGTGCCATGAACTTCCTCACCTATCACCGTTGCGGATACTGGCAGAACCCGCCGCTTCGCACACAGTGACGCACTGCCGGGCCCGGCGACGGGCTCGGCTTTTCGCGCTACTTCTCCTCGGCTACAACCGGCCGCTTTGGCAGCACTGCGAGAAAATTGCTCTGCGCAACTTTCACGGCTACGTCCGCTTCGAGCGCATCGAGAAACGCATCGAAGCGCGACAGATGCTTGCCTAGATTGTCGAACCGCCCTACCACGTCCGACCCGATCATGAAGCGGTCAGGGTAGCGTTCGACCAACCGCACCCATTCCGCGTCCGCTTCACCCGCTTCGTCCAGCAAATACGTATCGAGCATGCTCCAGGATAGATCGATGTAGAGGTTGGAGTAGGTCGCGAGCATTCTATCCAGGGTGTCATGGAGAAACTCCAGGCGTTCCTGGCGACGGTGAATTTCAGCGGATGTACCAGCATGCGCCCAAATGAATCGAACCTTAGGGTGGGCGCGTAGCGGCTCCTCGATCTCGTGCAGATACAGGGGTTCACGTTCTCGCTTGGAGGTGATGTTGCTATGCACCATGACCGGCATGTCGAATTCTGCGGCCAGATAATAGACGCGCGTCATGGCTTCGCTGTTGGCGCGCGGCACGTCGCCATGCGTCAGAGCGGTGAGATCGTCATGACGGGTGAACACCTCGCCGATCCCCTTCCACAGGCCGGGGAACATCTCGATCGTTCGACGGATGTGCTCATCGGAGTTCTTGTCGTTCGGGTTGAAGCCGGTGAGGAAAGGATGAAACCGTTCACGTTGCTGCTCCGGTAGATCAAGCAACGCATGGGCAAGAATCGCATCGGTCCCGGTAAACCAGTAGGCGCCTGCATCGTCGCCGGCGTAATAGCGCGGGCGACGCGGCTCGTTCTCATGCCATTTCTTCGCAACGGCCACGCCTGAAATCATCACGGCATCGATGCGATGCTCATCCATCTGGCTGAGCAGAGGCAGCATGCCTTCGCTGTTCTGAAAGAAATCGACGTAATGCAGGTGTGCGTCGGTGTAGCGATACTCGCGGGCCTGGAGCGCGCCGGAAGCGAGCGATAGAACCATTAGCGATACAACGGTGACAGTGCGCAAGGTTCGTCTCCGAAACTCTGTAGCCTGTCAGACCGCGGCCTGGCGCCGCGGTTTCAAAAGAGCCCGATCAAGCACCTTTGCCTGCGTTGTCGGCGTCTTTCTTGCGCTTGGAACGATTACCCATCCGTACCCCAATATCCATCAGAAACTGCATGTAGCCTTCCTTGTCTTCGATGACCTCTCGCCAGAACGGCGAGTGATACATCGCCATGGCGCCGTGAACCAATGCCCAGGCCGCGCAGTAGTGAAAATAGGCGGGTACGTCCTCCAGCTTGCCTTCGTCGATCCGCTCCTGGATCACTCCGGTGAGGTGATTGAAGTTCGAGGCACGAATCTGATGCAGTTCTTCGACCATTTCCGGCAACTGGTTGGTCTTGACCACCTTCTCTTCCAGGCGATCGAACAGGCGATAACGATCCGGATCGCTCATGCGAAAAGCGAAATATTCACGAGACAAGGCTTCTTCGTCCCGCTCGATAGTTTCCGAATGCAACAACTCCGCGAGGTCGCGCTCGTAATCAAGCATCAGCCGCAGATAGATCTCCGCCTTGGACTTGAAGTGCTTGTAGATCGTGCCTTTACCGATGCCGACCTCGTCCGCGATCATCTCGACCGTTACGCTATCTTCGCCTTGCTCGAGAAAAAGACGCAGGGCCGTGTCCAGGATCTCTTGCTCGCGGCGCCTGAACTCGCGCACTTTACGTGATTCTTTCTGCATTGATGTACCTGAAAATCCGAGCCGCAAAGTGGATCATTATGCCAACTTAATGACTGAATGCACACGCCTGGTTGCAAGCTGACTGTCAGGTTCAATCCGGTATCGCCTGCAGCTTTGCCGTCCCGGGAGCGATCGCCTAGGCTACACACTGAATTCCAGGAGTCAGCCATGCACGAAGATCCAAGATGGAAAGACGAATTCCCGATCGATAGCGAGATCTGCTATCTCAATCACGCGGCCGTAGCCCCCTGGCCGCGCCGTGCCAGTGACGCGGTATGCGCCTTTGCTCTGGAAAATCGGACCCAGGGGGCACGTGCCTATCCTCGCTGGAGTCGCCTGGAGCTGGCTTTGCGCGGCCAATTGCAGCGCTTGCTCAACGCGCCGTCGAAGACCGACATAGCTCTGGTGAAAAATACCTCCGAGGCACTGTCTTTCGTTGCGGCGGGTCTGGACTGGCAGCCGGGGGACGAGGTGTTGACCAGTGACGAAGAGTTTCCGTCCAACCGGATCCCGTGGGAGGCTTTGGCGCCCCAGGGGGTGTCCCTGATCACCGTCGGTCTCAAGGGTTACGACCCGGAAGCCTCGATCATAGCCGCCATGACGCCGCGAACTCGCTTGTTGACGATCAGCTCGGTGCAATATGCCAGTGGCTTGCGCATGGATCTGCAGCGCCTCGGACGAGCCTGTCGGGAGCGCGGCATCCTGTTTTGCGTAGATGCCATTCAGTCGCTGGGGGCCCTGCCCCTCGACGTACAGGCGATCGACTGCGACTTCGCAATGGCAGATGGACACAAATGGCTAATCGGACCAGAAGGCCTGGGCGTGTTCTATTGTCGCCGCGAAGCGCGCGACCGATTGCAGCTGACCCAGTTCGGCTGGCACATGGTCGAGGATATGGGCAATTACGACAGGCTGGACTGGCAGCCGGCGAGCAGTGCCAGACGCTTCGAGGCCGGCAGCCCGAATACGCTCGCCCAGCACGCACTGTCGGCGAGTCTCGATCTGTTGTTGGAAACCGGCATGGAACAGGTAGCCAACGCCCTGCAGGAGCGGGTTGGTTTTCTCATCGAAGCGTTGCGCTCGCGTCCGGGTATCAGAATCCTGAGTCCAACCGATGAAAGTCGGCGAGCCGGAATCGTGACCTTCGCGGTCGACGGTATCGATCAACGGCAGCTGTTCGAGTCGCTGAAGCTTGAGGGTGTAGTCTGTGCCCAACGCGGGGGTGGAATACGCTGGTCGCCCCACTTCTATACTCCTCAGGTCGTTCTGGAGCGGGCGCTGGGGATTCTGGACCAAGCGATTGCCGAGACGGGCGATTAACGCGCTTCACGATAAGCGGCACCGGAAAGTATTCCAAATCAGTTTATAAATGGCGAGAAATCGACTGGAAAGCTCCGCATCGTCGACGATACTGAAAGTCATCAGGATGCGGTGTCTCCCCCAAGTTCCGCGTCCTGTCCAGACGGGCCTGCAACCCCGTCTGTGCAACACTCCTAATGGTCTTGACCCGAATTCATTCCCCCAGAATTCGGGTTTTTTTTTGCGTCAGTCTGCCGCGAGTGGAAACAGGCGATGGAAGTTTTCGGTAGTGGATTCCGCCAGCCGCTCCAGCGTCACGCCACGAAGCTCGGCCAGAAACTCGGCAACTTCACGTACGAACCGGGGCTCGTTGGGCTTGCCCCGATGCGGCACAGGGGCAAGATACGGCGAGTCGGTTTCGACCAGCAACCGCTCGGTCGGCACCTTGCGGGCTACGTCACGCAGCGCATCGGCGTTCCGGAAGGTGACGATGCCCGACAACGAGATGTAATAGCCCATGTCCAGCGCGGCCCGGGCCATTTCCCAGTCTTCGGTAAAGCAGTGCAGGACGCCAGCGTGCGGCAGGTCGGCCTCGCGCAGCAAGTCCAGCGTATCGGTACGCGCAGTGCGAGTGTGGATGATCACAGGCTTACCGGTTTGCCTGGCTGCCTGAAGATGGCAGCGAAACGAGTCACGCTGCTGCGAGGCCATTTCCGGTTCGTAGTGATAATCCAGACCGGTTTCACCGATCGCCACTACCCGAGGATGATTGATCGTCTTGAGCAGCCACTCGAGACTGGTTGAGGCGTCTGCGGTCAGATCCAGCGGGTGGATACCAACGCTGCAATACACGTCCTGGTAGCGCTCGGCCAATTCCTTAACCACCGGCGCGTTGGCCGCGTCTACACCGATACAGAGAAACTTGCTGATGCCGCGCTCACGGGCTGCGTCTAGGGCGACGTCCAGCGAGCCGGAATGCGGCGTCAAATCGAGGCGGTCGAGGTGACAGTGGGAATCTACAAGCATGGTTACATCGTATGCGTTGGACGGTCCGACTTGAGCGCCCCGGCCAGGTAGGTTTCGATCTTGCTACGAGCCGTGTTGTCCTGGTCGCTGAACTGCACGCCGATGCCCGCCGCTCTGTTACCCTGCGCGCCCTTGGGCGTGACCCATATGACCTTGCCGGCCACCGGTATCTTCTCCGGCTCGTCCATGAGGTTGAGCAGCATGAACACTTCATCGCCGGGCCGGTAACTCTTGTTGGTCGGGATGAACAGACCGCCATGCTTGACGAAAGGCATGTAGGCGGCGTACAGCACGGACTTGTCCTTGATGGTCAACGACAGGATGCCATTGCGTGGCCCCGGCGCAGTCGGGTTGCTCATGTATCGTCAGATCCTTGTGGGGTCGGGCTGATGTCGAGGTTAACGCCTTTCCACCAATTGTTTCCACTGTATCAGCAGTGTTTCGAGTAACAGCACTCGATTCAGGTTGGCCTTGCCAAGAATCATCCCTCGGTGATCCAGAAGCCAGGCTTGCCATGGCATGAACGCTCGATGATCAAGCCGCTGAGCCATGTAACCGAGCACTTTGTCCATATCGGCATTCAGCGCGGTTTCTACAGCCCCGGTCGACAGCCGGAGCAGATCGAGCGTCCAGCTGTGGAACCAGTCGATGATGAGTTCGAGCGGTATCTTCGACCAGCGCTCAGCCAGCTGCGAAGCCCCTGCCTGCGCTTTCAGCAATGCCTTCACGCCGTCGACCACCTGAGCGCGCATGTTCAGCGCATCCATCGCCGCCAGATCGGCCGCTCGCAGCGGAGCACCGTTGGCCATCAGCAGCAGCGCCTCACTTTGCTTCAAATCGAGATCGGGCATCAACTGCGCCAGCCACTGCACTGCATCGGCAGAAGACGGCATCCCCAATGTCTGGACCAGACAACGGCTGCGAATAGTCGCAAGCAGACGGCTGGGCTGATCGCTCACCAGCAACAGGAAGGTGTCACGTGTAGGCTCTTCCAGTGATTTGAGTAACGCATTCGCTGCGTTCAGGTTCATCGCTTCGGCGGGGTGCAGCAGGACGATCTTACGGCCGCCCTGCTGGGCAGTCTGGGCTATGAAATCGCCTAGCTGGCGGACCGAGTCGACGCGGATCGCCTTGCCCTCTTCTTCGGGCACTACGGTCAGTACATCCGGGTGACTGCCCGCCTGCCGCAGCAGGCAGCTTCGACAGTCGCCACATGCGACGCCCTGACGCGGACTCAGACACAGCAGGAAGGCTGCGAACGCCTCGGCAAAACGCCGCTTGCCGATACCGGGCGGGCCGCCAAACAGGTAGGCATGGGCGTGGCGCGGCTGCGCCACCAGCGAGCCCCATATCGGTTCGTGCCAGGGACAAGGGGCCCTGGCCTGCTCAAGCACGCCAACGCTCCAGCACTTCGTCTATGACCGGCTGCATCCGGGCCCGAACGTCTTCCAGAGCGCCGCTGGCATCGACGATGCGATAGCGCGCCGGATCGGCTGCGGCGCGCGCCAGGTAGGTGCTTCTTACAGCATCGAAAAACGCGTTCGGCTCGCGTTCGAACCGGTCCAGCGCGTTACGCGCCCGAGCCCTTTCCAGTCCGATTTCTACCGGCACGTCGAAGACCACCACCAGATCCGGGCGCAACGCCCCTTGTACCCAGTCTTCCAGCAAGGCAATGCGTTGCGGATCTATCCCGCGACCACCGCCCTGGTAAGCGTACGTGGCGTCTGTGAACCGATCACTGATAACGACTCGCCCATGCTCGAGCGCTGGGCGGATCAGGGCTTGCAAATGCTGTGCACGTGCGGCGAAAACCAGCAAGAGTTCTGCGTCGGCGGCGACAGGCTCATCGTGGTCCGCCAGCAACACGCCTCTGATTTGCTCGGCAACGGGCGTTCCGCCTGGCTCTCTGGTCAGCAAGGGTTGGCAACCCGCTTCGCTGAGCGCCTCGGCGAAAATCTTCAGATTGGTCGACTTCCCTGCGCCTTCCGGACCTTCGAAGGTAATGAACAAACCGGTCACGGCCGATCTCCCGCATTTCGCTCGGCAGGTGCAGGACTCGATCGATAGTCCTTGGCACGTTGCTCTATCTGATAATGCCGGACGGCAGCGTTGTGCTCGTCAAGCGTGTCGGAAAACACGTGCGAACCATCGCCGCGGGCGACAAAATACAGGCTCGATCCCGAGGCAGGATTGAGCGCCGCGCGAATGGCTTCGCGCCCGGGCATGGCGATGGGGGTCGGTGGCAAGCCATCGATCATATAGGTGTTGTATGGCGTCGTTTCGCGCAGGTTGGCTCGGCCGATGCGGCCCTCGTATTGGTCGCCCATGCCGTAGATCACTGTCGGGTCGGTCTGCAGGCGCATCCCCTGCCGCAACCGGCGGACGAAGACCCCGGCGATTTCGTCCCGCTCGTGCGGAACGCCAGTTTCACGCTCGATGATCGAAGCAAGAATGAGCGCTTCGTACGGTGTGTCGATAGGCAAGCCGTCGTCACGCTTCTCCCACTCTTCGGCCAATACCTCCTGCATGCGCCGGTGCGCTCGTATCAGCACATCCCGATCGCTCATGCCGAGGGTGTACAGATAGGTGTCGGGGAAGAACTGCCCTTCCGGATGCTCTTCGCCGAGCCCCAGCTCGCCCATGACCTGCTCCGCCGGGATATCTTCCGCAAGGGTCTGTTCCAGGCGCTCAGCCCGAGCGAGCTCCGAGCGGAACTGCTTGAAGGTCCAGCCTTCTACCAGGGTCACGCTTCGCTGCAACACAGCGCCGCGTTGCAAGAGGGCAAGCAAATCCTGAACGTTCATGCCGGGCTCGACGGGGTACTCGCCGACCTGCAATACCGCATCCGGCATCTTCCACTGCCAATAACGACGAATCCATTGCGAGCGAGACAGCACGTCCCGTTGCTCGAGCGATGCCAGAACCCGTCCCGGCGTACTACCCGGCGTAACGTCGAGGGTCTGCGGAGCGTCGATACGCAGCGGCTGATTCAGCGCAGAGGCTAAAACCAGATAGCCGCCGACCGCCAAAACGAAAAGCAGAACAATAATAAAAACAATAGCTAACGCAATCTTCTTCACTGACGACTTCACTCCAGAGCCTGCATTGACAATGCCTGGGCCTGCCGTGTCGCGGCACCGATGGGCCACTCACACGTTGCAGCGCCTACCACCGGCCAGACCCCGAACACGCTGTTGCAGCAAAACACTTCAGTGCTGTGCCCCAGCTCTTCCATTCTGACGTGACGCACTGTTACCGTTTCTCCGGATCCGCGCAATGCGTTGATCAGATGATCCCTCATTACTCCCTGCACGCCGCACAATGAGAGATCCGGGGTAACCCAGGTATCCGCAAAGCGCAGGAACAGATTGCTCATGGTGCCTTCAACCAGGTTCCCATCGGTGTCCTGCATCAGACCCTCCGGGATCGCCGGATCCTGCCACTCAGAACGCGCTAAAACCTGTTCCAGCCGATTCAGGTGCTTGATCCCGGCCAGAAGAGGTTGTTGAGCGAGACGGGTCTGGCAGCAGAACAGTCTGACTCCGGCCTCGCCTGCGCTGATGCCGACCGGAGGCAAGGGCGCGGTCTGGATGATGCGAAGCGGCGTTTGCGGGTCGGGAAATCGATAACCGCGCGGCCCGGATCCGCGCGTTACGGTGAGCTTCAACACACCTTCATGCATCTGCCTGGCAATTTCGGCCACTTCGCTTTCGATAAGCCTCTGGTCGAGTTCGAGCTTTAACCGCCCGGCGCCGCGCCAAAGCCGCTCGAAGTGCAGCTCGCGCAGCGTCACGCGACCATTGCTGACGCGAAATGTCTCGTAGAGCCCATCACCGTATGCCAGGCCACGGTCATCTGCCGGCACATGCTCGACCGGTAAGCCGTTGACCAGCCTAAGCTGCAAAGCCTCAGCAATCACAGACGGTTCGACCTAGCCAAGGCGCTTGAAGACCAGACTGCCGTTGGTGCCGCCAAAGCCGAATGAATTCGACACGACGACATCAAGCTGACGATCCTGGGCATCGTGCGCCACGTAATTCAGGTCGCATCCCTCGTCGGGATTATCCAGATTGATTGTTGGCGGAGCTACTTGGTCGCGTAGTGCGAGGATGCTGAATATTGCCTCCACTGCACCGGCCGCGCCCAGCAGGTGCCCGGTCATCGACTTGGTCGAGCTTATCACCAACTGCTGGGCATGCTCACCGAACACCGACTTGACTGCCCGCGTCTCGGCCAGATCACCCGCCATAGTGGAGGTACCGTGCGCGTTGATGTAACCCACTGAAGCAGGATCGACCCGCGCATCGTTCAATGCATTGCGCATACACTGCGCACCACCCCGACCGTCTTCTGGCGGCGCGGTCATGTGATAGGCATCGCCGCTCATGCCGAAGCCAATCAGTTCGGCGTAAATAGTAGCGCCTCGCGCCTTGGCCATCTCGTACTCTTCGAGAACCAGCGCCCCGGCACCATCGGACAGGACGAAGCCGTCACGATCCTTGTCCCAGGGCCGGCTCGCCTGTTGCGGAGCGTCATTGCGGGTAGACAGCGCTCGCGCCGCGCTGAAACCGCCCAGGCCAAGCGAGCTTGTGGCCATTTCGGAGCCGCCAGCGATCATCACATCGGCTTCGCCGTAGGCGATGTTCCGCGCGGCCATGCCGATGCTGTGCGTCCCGGTCGTGCAGGCAGTGGTCAGTGCGTAGTTGGGACCTTGCAGGCCATACTGGATCGACAGGTAGCCGGCCACCATGTTGATGATCGAGCCTGGCACGAAGAAAGGAGAAATCTTGCGCGGTCCGCTAGCCAGCAACAGCTCATGATTCTTCTCGATGTTGGTCAACCCGCCAATGCCTGACCCCATCGAGACCCCGATGCGGTCGCGGTTCTCGTCCGTCACTTCCAGCCCGGAATCCCGGATGGCCTGGATACACGCTGCTATGCCGTACTGAATGAACAGATCGAGCTTGCGCGCTTCCTTTGCGGACATATAGGGCTCGATGTCGAAGTCCCGGATCGACCCGCCGAAACGTGTACCAAAGGCACTGACGTCCATGTGCTCGATCGGACCGATTCCGCTTTGTCCCGCCAGGGCGGCCTGCCAGCTGCTGTCCACGTTGTTACCAAGAGGTGACAGCATTCCAAGCCCAGTTACCACGACGCGTCTGCGCGACACAGGAGACTCCTTCATTTACCTATGGTGGGATCGTCAACGGGCCCGGCCCGCAGCGAATCGCGCTATTGTCCGCATAATTGAGGGTGGCGGCAACTTACCGAGAAAATGCGTTGCGCAGATGCAAAAAAGCCGCAGTGATCACTGCGGCTTTTTCGGTCTGCCAGTTACGCGATTACTTCTGGTGAGCGTTCACGTAATCGATAGCTTCCTGGACAGTGGTGATCTTCTCGGCTTCTTCATCCGGAATCTCGGTCTCGAACTCTTCTTCGAGAGCCATCACCAGCTCGACGGTGTCGAGGGAGTCAGCGCCAAGATCTTCAACAAAAGAAGCGCTGTTGGTCACTTCTTCTTCTTTGACGCCGAGCTGTTCGGCAACGATTTTCTTGACGCGTTCTTCGATGGTACTCATACCTGTGTTCTCACTCCTGTTTGCAGTTCCGAGAAGCCGGACTGCGAGTAGTTTATAGAAACGATTTGCGCTTAAGCAAGCGCGAAAAAGAATCTATGTATCATGGCCAGGCTGTAGGGCCCAACCAACCTGAAATGTCTGCGCAAGCCAGAGCATAGTCGCGTAGGACGGGTGTGACCACCCATTCAGTTCATGAACATGCCGCCATTCACCGGCACAGTTGCTCCGGTGATGTAGCCCGCCGAGTCGCTGGCGAGAAATGCAACCACCGCCGCGATCTCTTCAGCCTGCCCGAGACGCCCAAGGGGAATCTGGTCAAGCATGACCTGCCGCTGGCCGTCGTTCAGCGCCCGAGTCATATCGGTGTCGATGAAACCCGGAGCGATCGCGTTGACCGTAATGGCTCTGGAACCGACCTCGCGAGCAAGCGCTCGGGTGAAGCCTTCCATTCCGGCTTTCGCCGCTGCGTAGTTGGACTGACCTGCGTTGCCCATTCCCGCGACCACCGAACTGATGTTGATGATACGCCCCCAACGCGCCTTGGTCATGCCTCGCAAAACAGCCTTGGACAAACGGTAGACCGAACCGAGATTGGTTGCCACGACGTCCTCCCATTCCTCGTCTTTCATCCGCATGAGCAGATTGTCAGCGGTGATGCCGGCATTGTTGACCAGAATGGCCGGCGCGCCGTATTCGCTGACGATCGACTCCAGCACCTCACTGACCGATGCCGGGTCACGTACGTCGAGTTTGAGCCCCGCTCCCTTGAAACCGGCTTCGCGCAGCTTGTTGCCGATCGCTTCGGCGCCCGAGTCGCTGGTGGCGGTGCCGATCACGACAGCGCCCTGAGCAGCGAGAGCGTGCGCAATCGCTTGGCCAATGCCGCGGCTGGCACCGGTTACCAGCGCTACCTTTCCTTCCAGACTCATTTCAGACTCCTTCTGCGAATCGATCACGTGTCGCGGCGAACCCGTCAACACTATCCAGATTGTACGTTCCGAGCGTCTTCACGCAACGCTTGTTTAAGCCCGACAGAACTTTCCCAGGACCGCATTCGACGATATCGGTGACACCCTGATTGGCCATGAACGCAACACTCTGCACCCAGCGCACGGGGCTATATAGTTGCTGTACCAGCAGGGTACGCAGACCCGCGAGATCGTCCGCCGGCGCTGCGTTGACGTTTTGCAC
This sequence comes from Halopseudomonas xinjiangensis, assembly GCF_900104945.1. Taxonomy (NCBI): domain Bacteria; kingdom Pseudomonadati; phylum Pseudomonadota; class Gammaproteobacteria; order Pseudomonadales; family Pseudomonadaceae; genus Halopseudomonas; species Halopseudomonas xinjiangensis. The sequence continues at coordinate 1,499,659 of NZ_LT629736.1, forward strand.
CAAGGTGCTGGATGGCTCATTCCAGACCAGATCGCCGAGATCGCGCGCGAGTTGCTCCGCAGCGGGCTTCATCAGTGCGCAGTGCGACGGCACGCTGACTGGCAAGCCGATCGCCCGCTTTGCTCCCGCCGCCTTGCACCCTTCGATGGCGCGCTCGACAGCCGATGCCTTGCCGGCAATCACTACTTGGCCAGGTGCATTGTAATTGACCGCATTGACCACTTCGCCTTGCGCCGCCTGGGCGCACACATCGACGATCTGCTGGTCGTCCAAGCCGAGGATAGCGGCCATGGCGCCCTCTCCTTCCGGGACCGCCTGCTGCATCAGCTGACCACGACGTTCAACCAGACGGACCGCATCGGGAAAGTCGATGACCCCGGAGGCAACCAGCGCAGAATACTCGCCGAGACTGTGTCCCGCCACGAAGGCTGGCCGCACCCGGGACTGCTCGCACCAGAGTCGCCACAGCGCGATAGAGGCTGTCAGGATGGCTGGCTGGGTACGGTCCGTGCGGTTAAGGTCGGCTTCCGGCCCGGCCTGGCACAGCGCCCAAAGATCGTAGCCAAGCGCATCGGAGGCTTCCTTGAAGGTATCGCCAATGATGCGGTTGTTCGACGCCAGATCCGCCAGCATGCCAAGGGATTGAGAGCCTTGGCCGGGAAATACGAAAGCGAGGGATTGGTTCATGCGCTTCCTCTTTTTGAACATTATCGTTTATAGAAGGCTAGGACAGCTCGCCGGTCCGGAGGTTTGATGCCCACGGGCAGACAAGGGTCACAACTGCAGCCGGCACTCGGCGAGCTTATGGGCGATTCGCTTGGGCAGTCCCGCCCGACAAGCGATCATTGCCCGCTCGATCGCGGTCTCGAAGGCCAACTGGTTCGCTGCACCATGGCTTTTGACCACCACGCCGTTGAGACCGAGCAGACTGGCACCGTTGTAGCGAGCCGGATCGTGCCGTTCGCCAAACGGCTTCAGCGCGCTGCGCAACAATGGAGACATGAGACGGAGCCAGCGATTCGCCGCGAGCGCCTGTTTGAGTTCGGACTGAAGATAAAGCGCCAGGCCTTCGCTGGCCTTGAGCACGACATTGCCGACAAACCCGTCGCAGACGACGACATCCGCTTCGTCACGAAACAGACCGTCACCTTCGATATGACCGACATAATTCAGCGCCGGGCAGCGTCTGAGCATGTCGGAGACGTCACGGACGACCTTCCCGCCTTTGTGGACTTCGCGCCCAATGTTGAGCAGACCAACACGCGGCCGGGCCAGCCCAGTGGTCTCGCGCACGGTCTCGGATGCCATGACCGCAAACTCGAACAGCTGTGTTGCCGAACAATCGACGTTCGCGCCCATGTCCAGAACATGACACGCCTTGCCTGACACGGGGAGCGCCGCCATGATCGCCGGTCGCTCGATACCCTCAAGGGTGCCTAGAATAGAGCGAGCTAGAACCATCAAAGCACCGGTGTTGCCAGCACTGAGACAGCCGTCAGCCACACCATCACGGACCTGTTCAATCGCCACGCGCATGGACGCATCGCGCTTGTGACGAAGCACGCTAGCAGGGGAGTCATCGGCAAGAATGATTTCGGTCGCCGGTACCCAGCGTATCCGATCCTGAGGAAGCGGATAGTGAGTCACCTGTTCATGCATCGACTCGGATGAGCCAACCAGAATGACCTTGAGCCCAGGATGTGTCGAGAGACAGCGGGCAATAGCAGGAATAATGCAGCGAGGACCGAAATCCCCGCCCATCACATCAATCGCAAGACGGACTGACGCGGACAAGACTTATTCGTCGTTGTCCTTGTTGATCACCTGGCGACCGCGGTAGAAACCGTCCGGCGACACGTGGTGACGAAGGTGAGTTTCACCGGTGGACTTGTCAACGGACAACGCCGGTGCGGACAGGGCGTCGTGCGAACGACGCATGTCGCGTGCGGAACGGGACTTTTTGTTCTGCTGTACAGCCATGACTTTAAGCTCCTAAGCTCAGGTATCGCGTTTTAACTTGGCCAGCACGCTGAAGGGGTTGGGCTTGCTCGCCTCCTCCTCCGGCTGCCCGGCATCATCGGACTGGAAACCAGGCGGATGCTGGCATGTTCCTGTTGGATGCATCGGAACTGCAGGTAATGCCAGCAGCAACTCGTCTTCGATCAATGAGATCAGATCGAGCGACTCATCATCCAGAATAACCGGTTCATACTGACGCGGCAGCGTGCGAGCCGCCTCGTCGTTTTCCACGAACCCCACCTCGCATCGACTATTCAGCGGAATCTCCACCGGCTCAAGGCACCGCTGACAAATCAGCGTCGCATCGACCTGGTAGTGACCGCCCATCATCGGAATGCGCTGTTCGTCGCGACCGAACTCCAGCTCGACCTGGATATCGCCGGCCGGAGCGGCAAGCAGAGCATTCAGACGCGACATTTTCGCCGCGCTCACCGGCCCTTTCAGGACGATTCCGCGATCGACGAGTCGGCGTGGTTCTATGTGTGCAGGTATGGGTCCAGACATAAGCGCGCAATTCTATGGATGCAGGTGGCTACTGTCAAAACTATTTGCATCGAATTTGTACCGGCTGCGCCGGGCCTTAAACACTATAGAATGCGTCGATACATTCAGCCCACCCCTAAATAGAGGAACGCGATGACTCGCCTCATCCTGGCTTCCGGCTCACCCTATCGCCGGGACCTGTTGCAGCGCCTGGGTATCGAGTTCGAATGCTGCAGCCCTGACATCGACGAAACGCCGCTCAGCAGCGAATCCGCAGAGGATCTCACTATGCGTCTGGCCAAAACCAAGGCCCATGCACTCGCGGAACGCTACCCGGCACATCTCATCATTGGCTCTGATCAGGTTGCACTATTGGACGGCGAGCCTGTAAGCAAACCCGGAAACCATGCCGAGGCGACGATTCAGCTGCGCCGCTCTAGCGGCCGCTGCATCACGTTCTCGACCGCGCTCTGTCTGCTCAATACGGCGAACGGACGCTTGCAGCTCGCCGTCGAGCGCTTTCACGTAACATTTCGGAAGTTGAGCGATGACAGCATTGAGCGTTACTTGCACGCCGAAAGACCGTATGACTGCGCTGGGAGCTTCAAGATGGAGGGACTGGGGATCAGTTTATTCGCCTCCTTGCGCGGAGACGACCCCAACAGCCTGATCGGTCTTCCGCTGATCAGGCTGTGCGACATGCTTGCCAATGAAGGGATCAACCTCCCCTGATCGGACTCAGCGCAGCGCTGGCGACGACTCCAGACCCAACCGGGTGGCAATGGCATTGCCCATGCTGGTACCCAATTGGCGAGTGAACCGCTGCAGTGGTGATTCGCGGTGGGTGAAATCGACAGTTTCCTCCGCACCGATGATGTCCCGGGCTACCGTCGAGGTGCTCGCCAAACCATCGACCAGACCCAACTCCAGAGCCTGTTCGCCGGACCATACCAGCCCGCTGAATAACTCGGGATGGTCTTTCAACCGGTCGCCCCGCCCCGCCTTGACCTGCTCGATGAACTGGCGATGCGTGGTGTCCAGCACTGTCTGCCAGAACTCGCGCTCTTCGGGCTTTTCTGGCTGAAAAGGGTCAAGGAAGGTCTTGTGTTCTCCAGACGCATAGGTCCGACGCTCCACACCGAGCTTGTCCAGCGTCTCGACGAAACCAAAGCCAGCAGCGGTGACGCCGATCGACCCCACCAGACTGGCCTTGTCTGCGTAGATCTCGTCAGCCGCTGCAGCTATATAATAGGCCCCCGAGGCACCGATATCGGCGATCACCGCATATACCTTCGTCTCGGGGTATTCGCCGCGTAGTCGCTTGATTTCGTCGTAGACGTAGCCGGACTGCACAGGGCTTCCGCCCGGACTGTTGATGCGCAGCACCACGCCCCGCGTATTTTCATCTTCGAAAGCGCGCCGCAAGCTGGTAACGAGGTTATCTGCCGAAGCCTCTTCCAGATCGGCAATTGTGCCGCGCACTTCGACCACCGCCGTGTGCGGCTCGCCGACACCCTTGCTCTCATCCATGCCACGGAAAGGAGAAAAAAGCATTACCGCTGCGAACAGATAGGCAAACGTGAGGATCTTGAAAAAGATACCCCAGCGACGCGAGCGGCGCTGCTCCTGAACCGACGCCATCAGGGTTTTCTCTAACAGGGTCCAGGCCTTACGATCCTCGCCACCCTTTACCTCGTCTTCGCGTGACACCATTTCGCCTTCCGTCCACCGATCCGATTGCATCGTTATACCTCTGTAACCGGCCGGCCGCTTAGCTGCGGCATTACCCAGCCGTGAAATTCGTTGAAATCATCAATACATCGCTCCGGAGCGAAGCGCAAGAGATGCTCACGCGGCTGCGCGCCATAACTGACCGCCACCGGACGCACCCCGGCAGCCGAGGCCATACGCAGGTCGAATTCACTGTCTCCGAGCATCATTGCCTGCGCCGGCTGCACATCGAGCTCCGCTAGAATCAGCCGCAACATCAGAGGGTCCGGTTTGCTCGCGGTTTCATCCGCACACCGAGTCGAATCGAAAAAGCCTTCCAGGTCATGGGCTGCCATGACCCGCTGCAGCCCCCTCCGGCTTTTGCCCGTCGCCACAGCGAGCTTGACGCCTTGCCGGCGGAACGCATCGAGGGCGTCAAGCACGCCAGGGAACAAGGGTGACGGGGTCTGCTCCAGCTGCAGATAGCAGCCGCTGTATGCACTGCGCAGCACCTCCGCTTGATCGGCATCGATGGTCGGATACAGCGTAGAGATAGCCTCGGGCAAACCCAGGCCAATAATATCTTTCACGGCACGATCGGAGCAGCGCGGCAGCTCTGTCAGATCGGCAGCGGCTTGCATTGCCCGGACGATACGCAGGACCGAATCGGCCAAGGTGCCATCCCAATCGAATATGAGCGCACGCAGATCAGCCATTCGAACCAAGCTTGTTCAGAGTGCGATCCCATATTGGCCCCGGCTCTGCCCGGACGTCCAGCCGCGAGCCGTCCGGCAGTTCCGCAGAGAGGGAAAAGGCGTGCAGGAACATCCGCTTACCGCCAACTTCTCGAACCAAAGTAGAAAATTCATCGTCACCGTATTTGGGGTCTCCGGCAATCGGGTGACCGGCGTGCCGGGCGTGGACACGGATCTGGTGCGTCCGCCCGGTGATCGGTCGAGCCTCGACCAGGGTTGCCACATCGCCAAAGCGCTGCAGAACCTTGAACTCCGTCAATGACTCCTTTCCTTCGGCGTTCACTTCCACCATCCGCTCGCCGGATCGCAGATTGTTCTTCTGCAACGGGGCGTGAACACGGCGCGTGGTCGCGGGCCAGCGACCACGAACGAGAGCCATGTAGCATTTGGTCACCCCGTCACCACGCAGCGCCGCATGAAGATGGCGAAGCATGCTGCGCTTCTTTGCGATCATCAGGCAGCCGGACGTGTCTCGATCCAGCCTGTGGACCAATTCCAGCTGATCACACTCCGGACGAAGCTGACGCATCGCTTCGATCACACCGAAATTGACACCGCTGCCGCCATGTACCGCCAGGCCCGCAGGCTTGTTGATAACGATCAGTCCCTTGTCTTCATACAGGATGTTGTCCTGCAACGCCTGCAGGATGCCTTGACCGACCAGCACCGGCTCCTCCGGAGTGGGCAACCGCACTGGAGGGATGCGCACCAGATCGCCGGCCTTCAGCCGATAGTCAGGCTTGATCCGGCCTTTGTTGACGCGCACCTCGCCCTTTCGCAGGATGCGGTAGACCAGCGTCTTGGGAGCGCCCTTGAGACGGGTGATCAGATAGTTGTCGATGCGCTGACCGGCATGACCCTCATCGATGAGGTCGGTCTGAACGGATGCGGAGGTGCTGGAGGAAGGCTCTGTCATGCGCGCATAATACATTTTTTGAGCTAATTGAAGCACTTAAAAAATGCTGATATAGTCCAGCGAGCTGCTTGTCTTGCAGCCGGGGAACCCGGGTTCGAAGGAACCTGGCCCAACTCCCCAGAAATACCGAGACAGAGGCTTGGCCAGGCTAAAAGAAGATGCCGGTGAGCCGTGCTCGACATGCTGTCTGCCATGTGGCAGGCAGAATATTCAACCCGCTCGCTGGATGACGATGAGCGGCACCCGATTCAGATGGGTAAGTGTTTAGGTGGAGATGCACAGCTTCAGGATCATGTGACGAGCGCTGACACTTGCCAATTAATGTGTCCCCGTCCAAGTCCGGCTGATTCCTCCCTAAGAACCTTTCACCTCCGCGGGCCAGAGCCAGAGAAGGCGAATGAGGCGTTTCGGTTATATCCACAGTGTGGATGCCTACGCCCTTCAACGCAGTATGGCGGTGCACAGCTGGTAGTGAAGAAGGTTCGAAGATGCGTTTCTCTGTACTCGCCGTATACAGACCGAACTGTCGCTGCCCCGGGCAACGATATGAACTCTGAACAAGGGCAAGGTTGGCCCATGCAGAAACACACCTGACACCTGGCAGATGAGTCTCGGGTGCCGTTATGTGTCGTTCCGGTTGGCACTGGACACAACGGTACTTCATGAAAAGAATGCTGATCAACGCAACTCAACCTGAAGAGTTGCGCGTCGCACTGGTAGACGGCCAGCGCCTGTACGACCTGGACATCGAATCCGGGGCACGGGAACAAAAGAAGGCCAATATCTACATGGGCCGCATCACTCGCGTCGAGCCCAGCCTCGAAGCCGCGTTCGTTGACTTCGGGTCCGAACGTCACGGCTTCCTCCCCCTTAAGGAAATCTCGCGGGAATACTTCTCCAAACAGCCTGAAGGCCGTGTCAACATCAAGGAAGTGCTCAAGGAAGGCCAGGAAGTCATCGTCCAGGTCGACAAGGAAGAGCGCGGCAACAAGGGTGCAGCCCTCACTACTTTCATCAGTCTGGCCGGACGCTACCTGGTTCTGATGCCGAACAATCCCCGTGCTGGCGGTATTTCTCGTCGCATCGAGGGTGAAGAGCGCAACGAGCTGCGCGAAGCACTAAACAGCCTCAACATTCCTGCCGACATGGGCATGATCGTGCGCACCGCCGGCCTGGGCCGCAGCGCCGAGGAACTGCAGTGGGATCTCGACTACCTGCTGCAACTGTGGGAAGCCATCAAATCAGCGTCTTCCGAGCGCACCGCCCCTTTCCTGATCTACCAGGAAAGCAACGTCATCATCCGCGCCATCCGCGACTACCTGCGCCAGGACATCGGCGAAGTGCTGATTGACAGCGAAACGGTCAAGGAAGAAGCACTGAATTTTATCAGTCAGGTGATGCCGCAGTACGCCAGCAAGGTCAAGTTGTACGACGACAGCGTTCCGCTGTTCAACCGCTTCCAGATCGAAAGCCAGATCGAGACCGCATTCGAGCGCGAAGTGAAGCTGCCGTCAGGTGGATCCATTGTGATCGACCACACCGAAGCACTGGTTTCGATCGACATCAACTCTGCTCGCGCGACCAAGGGCGGTGATATCGAAGAAACTGCCTTGCAGACCAACCTCGAAGCCGCCGAAGAAATCGCCAGGCAGCTGCGCTTGCGCGATATCGGCGGCCTCATCGTCATCGATTTCATCGACATGACGCCGGCCAAGAACCAGCGCGCAGTCGAAGAGCGAGTCCGCGAAAGCCTCGAAGCCGATCGCGCCCGCGTGCAGGTCGGGCGCATCTCCCGCTTCGGCCTTCTGGAAATGTCCCGTCAGCGCCTGCGTCCCTCGCTTGGCGAAACCAGCGGCATCGTATGTCCGCGATGCAACGGTCGCGGCACCATTCGCGACGTGGAATCCTTGTCCCTTTCGGTCCTGCGGCTCATCGAAGAGGAAGCGCTGAAAGAGCGCACCGCGGAAGTACGTGCCCACGTGCCGATCGCCGTCGCGACCTTCCTGCTCAATGAAAAGCGCGAAGCACTGGCCAAGACCGAAAAGCGCACCAAGGTGCGTCTGGTCATCCTGCCAAGCGAGCATATGGAAACGCCGCATTTCGACGTACAGCGTCTGCGTGATGATCACGAGTCAGTGGTCAACAACGAGACCAGCTACGCCATGAAGGTTGAGGTGGTTGCCGAGGAACCCGTTCAGGTCAGCCAGACCCGTGCGATCGTTCGTCAGGAAGCGGCAGTAAAGAGCATCGCCCCTTCCCGTCCGGCACCGACCCCCGCTCCGGCCCCCGTAGCCGTCACCCAGGTCATCCAGCAGAGCCAGCCGGGATTGTTCAAAGGCATCATCAAGTCCCTGGTAAGCCTGTTCGCCGGCAACTCGGAACCGGAGGTCACTGAAGAAAAGGCTCCAACCGAGCAGCAGCGCCCGGAGCGTAAGCCGAGCCGTGACAGCAACCGTGGCGACGATCGTCGTAACGGACGTCGCCGCTCACGTAGCGAGCGGCCTGAGCGCAGCGAAGGCGATCGCAAGCAGGCTGGCGGTCGTCAGGAGCGAAACGAGCGTCCTGAGCGCGCGGAGCGAGCTGAGCGTACCGAACGACCAGAACGCAAGACTGAGCAGGCGGAACGCAAGACCGAGCAGGCTGTTGAAAGCAAGCCGGTGGAAACTACCCGCCGCCGCCGTCGCAATCCGGAAGCAGCCGAGCGCGCACCACGCGAGGAAGAATCAGCGCGCACCGATGCGCCTGTAGAACCACGCAACCAGTCCGAACGTCGTCCGCGTCAGGAAGAAAAGCCGGATGTCGAAGACACCGTAGCCATTGATGCCGAGCAGCAGGACGAGCAGAACGAGGGCGATCGTCCCAAGCGCCGCTCGCGCAACAGTCAGCGCCGCCGCAACAACCGCCGTAGCCGACCCGCTCAGGATGAAACCGCTGCGAGTGGTGACGAAGCGGCTAATGACCAGTCCGAGGCCGGACAGGAAGCCGCAGAGAAGACGCCTCAGGTCTCGACCGAAGCTGCCGCCGCCGCTACCGCTGCGATTGCTTCCGGCCTTGGCGAGGTTTCGGCGAACATGAGCCCGAGCGAGTCGGAAACGACTAGCGACGATGCTCCGGGCGACGTCCAGACGCCAGTCGAAGAAGGCCTCAATCAGAATGCAGCCGACGCCGAGCAATCGATCTCGAATGCAGTCGAAGCCTTCAGCCAGTCGCGGCGGGATCAGGCTGGCGAACACAGCGCCGAAGCGATCGATGCTGACGCAGGTCTGACGGCGGAACTGTCCGACGAGCCCGAACAGGTTCAAGCGCCAACCGTCAACCAGGTCGAAGCACAGGCAGAACCTGAAGCCAAGCCAGAGCAGGCAGAAGAGCCCGCCCCGGCCGCTGCAGACAAGCCCTCCGTTGACGAGCCCGCAGTCGCTGAGGAGCCCGCGGCTGCACCGGCTCTGACCGAAAGCGGTCGTGCGTATAATGATCCGCGTGAAGTGCGTCGCCGTCAGCAGGAAGCCAAGCGCATGGCCGAGCAGCAAGCTGCCGAGGCAGCCGAAGCTCAGCAATCCACCCTGCCCCTGGAGACTGCCGAAGCACCGAGCTCGGCCAACGCGACCGGTGACGACGCACATCCCGATACCAACGTGCTCGCGCAGCAGTTCGAGGGCGAAGGTGAAAGCGGAGCCACCGAGCCAGCAGAGAAGCCTGTGCACAACGCAACCGGCGATGTGGGGCATCCGGACCTGAACGTACTGGAACAGCAGCTTGACATGCCGTCGGAAGCGGAAGTGAATACTCAGACCCAGCCCGAACCCAGCGACGTTGCCGGCCATCCGGACACCAACGTGATGGGCCAGCAGCTGGACGATGAGTCTCAGGCCAACGACGTTCCGACTGAAGATGGCACAGGGAAGACTGGTCACCCCGACACCCATGCTCTCGCACAGCAGTTCGAAAGCAAGGAAGACGAGGATGACCAGAAGCCCAAGGAATAAATTCCGGGCGACATGAAAAAGGGATGCCTCGGCATCCCTTTTTTTGCTTCTGAACAACCAGTATTGATCTACCCGCCGAGCAACTGCGGCTCCATCTCGAGAGCAACCCCGAAGCGGCTGCCCACGTCAGAGCGAATCTCATCTGCCAGAGCCATCACGTCCTTCCCCTTCGCACCGCCATGATTGACCAACACCAGCGCCTGATCGCGATGCACCCCGACCGTACCTCGCCGCAGCCCACGCCAGCCTGCCTGATCGATCAGCCAGCCCGCGGCGAGCTTTACCGAGTCCACACCCTGTGGATAGCAGGGCATGGCGGGATGGTCCCTACGCAAACGCTCTGCCTGCTCGCTCGAGACCACAGGATTCTTGAAAAAGCTGCCGGCATTGCCAATCAGCGCCGGATCAGGAAGTTTGGAGCGACGAATGCGGCAGACCAGTTCGGCGACCACACGGGAATCGGGCCGGGTCAGACCGGTCTCATCCCAGGCGGCCCGAAGCGGTGCATAATCGACGCGCAATCGAGGCGTGCGTGACAGACGTAGCCGAACCTGGAGGATGACGAAGCGCCCCGGATGACGCTTGAAAACGCTATCCCGGTAGCCGAAGTCACAGGCCTGCCGATCGAAGCGCAGGACTTGAGCCGTCTTTCGATCAAGTGCGTCCAGACTGTCGAACACATCGGCCAACTCGATACCGTAGGCGCCGATATTCTGGACCGGCGCCGCACCCGTAGTACCCGGAATCAATGAAAGATTTTCCAGCCCGGAGAGCCCCTGGTCGAGAGACCAGGCGACTAGCCGATGCCAGTTTTCGCCCGCTGCAGCTTCGATTAGCACCGCGTCATCGTGCCGAGCCAACACTCGTCTGCCAAGGCTGCGCATGCAGATCAGCAGGCCCGGAACCGGTCCGCCCAAAACGACATTGCTGCCGCCGCCCAGAATCGTAACGGCCCAGCCATGTCGGTCCGCCAGCGCCAGTGCGTCGAGCAGCTGTGAGAGCGTCTCGACTTCAACGAGATGATCTGCCGGTTCGCAGATACCGAAGGTGTTGTAATGTCGGAGATCAACGGACTGGCGCACCGAGGTCATCACGGCTCGCTCACCGATCCAAGCGCGGCAGTCATGCGCCGCCCAGAAGCGAACGGACGCGCGCCAGATCCTCGAATGTATCGACACCCGCTGGTGGCGTTACGCACGCATCAGCTACATGGATGCGCTGGCCGTACCAGAGCGCGCGTAGCTGCTCCAACGATTCCACGGTTTCCAGCGGGCTGACCGGCCAGGAGACGTAATCGTGAAGGAAGCGTACTCGATAGGCATAAAGACCGATATGCCGACGAAAGGCGACATCAGCGGGCAGCGAGGCCGGCCGCCCCCCGGCAAATTGGTCGCGACACCAAGGCATAGGCGCGCGGCTGAAATACAGCGCGTAGCCCGCCTGATCGGTCACAACCTTCACTACGTTCGGGTTGAACAGCGCGTCGATATCGGTCAGCGGTTCCGCCAGCGTGGCAATGCTCGCCTGAGGGGCGGCCTGCAGGTCGGCTGCCACTTGCTCAATGAGTGCCGGGGGAAGCATGGGCTCATCACCCTGCACGTTCACCACGCAGGCATTCGCAGGCAGTTCCAGGTGAGACACGACTTCCTGCAAGCGATCGGTACCCGAGGGGTGATCCTCACGCGTCAGCACCACGTCGGCACCGAAGCCTCTGCAAGCGTCGACGATCCGTTGATCATCGGTCGCAACCGTCACGCTAAGCGCACTGCTTTGGCGTGCCTGTTCCCAGACTCGCTGAATCATCGGCTTGCCTGCGATATCCTGCAGCGGTTTGCCAGGCAAACGGGTGGAGGCAAAGCGGGCGGGAATAATGACGTGATACATATCAGCGATCCAGACGCTCATCGGCGTCAAGGGCGCGGGCTTCGCTTTCCAGCATAACCGGAATGCCGTCGCGCACCGGATAAGCCAGTCCATCGGCACGGCACCACAGCTCGCTCTTGTCCCGGTTTTGGACCAAAGGTCCTTTGCATAACGGACAGGCGAGTATATCGAGCAGTTTCGGATCCATCAGGGCTCTCCAGGGAAAAGTGATCGGGGCAACCGGGCGTCCAGAGCTTTGGCGAATGCGTCGCTTAGAACCGCCTCCACGCTCAGGTACCACCAGTTGTCCTGCGCCAGCTCGTTGCATTTGACCGCGTCCTTTTCGGTCATGATGACCGGGCGCGAGGCGTCGAATCCGGCAAAACTGTCTGCATTGTAATCGGCGTGATCGCCGAAGGCATGTTTTCTTGGCGCAAAGCCAAGCTGCTGCAACGTATCGAAGAAGCGTTGAGGGTTACCGATGCCTGCCAGCGCCTCGACCTCTCGTGTCCCGCGCCAGCTATCGATAGCCATGCGCTGCCCGCTGCGCACGTTAACCAATGCTACTGGCTCTAAACGCATCGCGTAGCAGCCCTCAGCGTCGGCAGGCGCGCCATTGCGCACCAGCAGATCCACGCTTTTCAGTCGGTCCGCCGGCTCGCGCAGAGGGCCCTCTGGCAGACAGCGTCCGTTACCCAGGCCGCGAGCGTGATCGATCATCACCAATTCGACGCTACGCCCGAGCCGATAATGCTGCAGACCATCATCACTGATGATCACGTCGACCCTATGGTGCTCTAGCAAGGCGCGGCAACCACGAGGCCGGTCGGGATCAATTACCACAGGTATATCGAAGCGCCGAGCGATCAACAGCGGCTCGTCGCCACTCTGAGTCGGCGCATCGCCAGCCTGGACAAATCGCGGAAAGTCGCCCGGCTCGGCGCCATATCCTCTGCTGATCAGCCCGACGCGCAAGTCTCTGGCGCGCAGGTGCTCGATCAGCCAAAGACACATTGGCGTTTTGCCGGTGCCTCCAAGGGTGATGTTCCCGACTACGATCACAGGCACCGGTGGCGCCCATTGCTCCGCCCGACCGGACAGATATCGTGCTCGGCGGCGGACAACAAGACTGGCGTATAGCGCGGAGAGCGGTCTGAGCAGCATCAGCCAGCGATGCCGCTCATACCACGCGCGCAGGAAAAATCGCTCAACAGCTGGACTGCTCACTGCGAGCCGCCCGCCTCCATTTGACTGGTAGTCAGACGCAGCCGACCGAAACCGAGCTGACCAGCCGCATCCATCGCCGTAATCACTGCCTGGTGTGGGGTCTGGGCGTCGGCAGTGATGATAACCGGCAGGTTGTTATTCCCTGCCGACTCCCGCTGCAGGGCAGCCATGAGCTTCTCCAGACTCGGGTCGATGAGAACCTTGTCATTGATCGCGGTTTCGCCCGCAGCGGAAATCGTAACCTCGATCTGCTGCGGAGCAGCCGAGTCCACCGTCTCTCCGGAGCCGGCTTGCGGCAGATCGATTTTCAACTGCGTTTCGCGAGTGAATGTGGTGGAAACCATGAAAAAGATGAGCAGCAGGAATACTACGTCGATCAACGGCGTCAGATTGACCCCGACCTCGTCGAGTTTCTGTCGGCGGAAATTCACGGTCAGGCCCCTTTACGACCGCTGCCGGTACGTAGCGGAACAGGTTCGCCACCAGCACCGCTGTCGATCTCACGATTACCTTGCATGACCTCTACCAGTTTGGTCGCTTCCTGCTCCATGCTCACCACCAGCTCGTCAACACGACGTACAAAGAAGCGGTGGAAGAACAACGCAGGAATGGCCACCGTGAGGCCGGCCGCTGTGGTCACGAGCGCCTTGGAAATACCGCCGGCCAGCACACCGGTGTTGCCGGTTCCCTGGGTCATGATCGCACTGAACACGTCGATCATGCCGATGACGGTTCCCAGCAGACCCAGCAAAGGGGTGATCGCAGCGATGGTACCAAGCGTGTTGAGATAGCGTTCCATCTCGTGGATCACCTTGCTCGCCCCCTCCTGAATGCACTCCTTCATGATTTCCCTGCCATGACGGGCATTGGCCAGACCGGCCGCAAGGATCTCGCCGAGCGGCGAATCAGCGCGCAAGGTCTTCAATTTGACGGCGTCAAGTTGACCATCCTTGACCCAGCGCCAGACCTGGCCGAGGAGATTGGGAGGGGCTATGCGACTGGTGCGCAGTGTCCATAAGCGTTCGATGATGATTGCCACGGCGATGACCGACGACAACAGAATCGGCAACATCAGCCAGCCACCGGCACTGATCAATTCCCACACAAGCGATCCCTCCCCCAAACTGATATGACTCTAGCACAGGCCCGTACACGGCTCGTCCGTCAGCCGCCTGTGAAAATCGATGTTGTTATTCGTGCCAGAAGCGTCTGTTCTCATCCCGCCAGTGCCAGCTCAACCTGCCTGGACCTGACTCGTCAAATTCGAACCTGATCGCCCCGGAGCGCGCAGTATAAACCGGTTCCGCATGCAATTCTCGGTAACGTTCCACAACCTTCTGATGCGGATGCCCGAATGGACTGTAGAAAGCCGAGCTGAACACCACCCAACGCGGCGAAACCGCGCGGATGAAGGCGTAGGAGGACGACGTTCGGCTGCCATGATGCGGCGCGATCAGCAGATCCGCCCTCAACGGTTCGGCGAGCATTTGATACTCGCCGCGAATACCCAGATCACCAGGTAACAAAACCGAACCCCATTGGCTGGTAATACGCAATACGCAGGAACGCTCATTTGCAGGGGCAGGCGGCGGTGCGCTGTACACGACACGGAACTCGACCCCATCCCTGCTCCAACTCTCCCCCGGCTGGCAGGGTTGCGCGCCTAGGCTGGCGAGCTCATCGGGCTGGCCAGACAGCACGCGCCCTACGGGAATGCGCTCCATAAGCGCCGCCGCTCCGCCAGCATGGTCGTTGTCGGCGTGGCTGAGCAGGAGCGTATCGAGTTTACTGACGCCGAGATCGAGCAGTGCCGGGTAGACGACCGCTTCGCCCAGGTCAAAGCCGCTACGCAGGCGCGCGCCAGTGTCATACAGCAGGACGTGGGAGTGTGTCTGGACCAACACCGACAGGCCCTGCCCGACGTCCAGCGCTGTCACCCAGAACCCGCCCGGCTCGGGGATACGCGAAGTTGGGAGAAACAGCGCCACCAGGCAGGCCAGCGCCGGGATTCGAAGAATACTGGATAGAGGGCTTATCAGCGCCAATGCGCCAGCCGCTCCGATGCTCCAGTTGACCCACCCCGGAAACCCAAGCGTTACCGGCGCACGCCACGACGCAGCATGCTCCAGCAGATAAAACAAAGCGTTCAAAGCCTTTGCGGACAACCACAGCAGGGTCGAAGAGTCGAAATAAAGCTCAGTCAGAGTGCCAAGCAGGGCGGCCGGTACGACCGCTAGACTGACCCAGGGAATGGCAATCAGGTTGACCACCGGAGCAGTCAGGCTTCCGGGCATACCCCAGAGGACCAGCCACGGCCAGAGGCCGATGAAGATGACCCATTGCGCCCGCCCCCAGCGCCACCAGATTCCGCGTATGGCCAGGCGCCCGGCCATGCCGAGCAGTAACAGCCCTACCGCCACGAAAGAGAGCCAGAAACCCGCCCTCAGCGGCGCGGCCGGAGCCAGGATCGTCACCGCGCACAGCGCGCCCAACCAGAAAACCCAGGCGTTGATCTGCCGGTAGCGCAAACGCGCCAACAGCACCAGCGCCACCATGAGCAGCGCTCTCTGGGTGGGCACTGCAAACCCGGCAAGGCCGGCGTACAGGGCGGCAGCCGATAGCGCCAAAGGCGCCGCAAGCCATTGTTGCGGGTACGATACGCGCAGCAATCCCAGCCAACCGATTGCCGAGACCATCGCGAAAACCGCGGCTGCGACCATACCTACGTGCAGTCCGGATATCACCATCAGGTGCCCGGTGCCAGTGGCCTGCAGCGTTTGCCAATCAGTGTCGTCGAGCGCGCTGCGGTCCCCGACCACCAGAGCGATCAAGCGCTCCCCACCGGGGTATGCCGAGAGCGTCTCGCTAAGCCGCTGACGCACCAGCCTCCGCCAGCGTGAAAGGCTCTGGGCCTCGGCCTCGATACGTTCGCCTGAGCGGATACTCGCTACCGCTCCAATCTGTTGAGCGAATAGCCAGGACTCGTAATCGAAGCCCCCCGGATTGGACATGCCGCGCGGTCGACGCAGGTTGCCAACAAAGCGCCACCGCTCTCCGGGCTCTACCGCCTCGCCCGCATACCAGTGCGCCCGCATGATCGGAAGCGCGCCGCCAGTTTCGGCGTGATGCGCATTCTCGATGAGAAAACGCCAACCAAGCGCGGTCCGCTCGGGCAAGCCGGCTACTTGCCCGGTGAACGTAATTCGCTGGTTGTCGAGATGCTCGGGGAGTCGCTCGTCCATCGCCGTCTGATGATGGTTGCATGCCCATGCCAGACCCAGCAGAAACAGCGCGACAGGACGCCAGCGTGGGTGCATCGCTGCCGTACAGGAAGCGACTGCGAAGACTGCGATAAGCCATGGCGGAGCAAGCGCCGGAAACGAAAGCGGCGTGATCAGCCCGACGAACACCGCCGTCAGGCCTAGCGGTAGATTCATTGTGGAAACATCCTGTTCGCCACTGCTCTGTCAGGCGGTAGTTACTGCCTGACATTCCATGCATAATTGGTTTTACTCTTCCAGCAGCCAATGGTTTGCGATGCCGCGCCGCCTACTCAAACGCTACATGCCCACCCCCGAGCGCATCAAAGCCAACAAGTCGCTGCGCTTCCTCGGCACGATGCTGCATGATCCAAACCTGTGGCACCTTAACCGCCACAGTGTGGCTCGAGCAGTTGCCATTGGTTTGTTCGTCGCCCTGCTGCCAATTCCGATGCAGATGCTGCTTTCAGCGTCCGTAGCAGTACCTTCGCGGGCAAATCTGCCCATCTCGGTCGGCCTGGTGTGGCTGACCAATCCGGTAACCATGCCGCCGATCTTTTTCATTGAATACAAGATCGGCACCCTGCTGCTCGGCACGCCTGAGCGCACCATGCCGATGGAACTATCGTTGACGTGGTTGAGCGCAGAGATTCAGCATCTCTGGCAACCGCTCCTGGTGGGTTCACTACTGATCGGCATCATCGCGGCGCTCATTGGCTACAGCGCGACGATGTTGTATTGGCGTTTGTGGGTTTACCGCAACTGGCAACGACGCAAAATGAGACGTCGTCACCAGAGCTGAACGAAAAGTTAGCGGATCTGCTTTTCCTGCAACCGGCCCTCGTTCAGGGTCAGTGCACGATCCATCTGCCCGGCAAGGGCAAGATCATGCGTCACCACCAGAAACGCTGTCTTCAGACTCTGACTCAGCTCAAGCATCAGTTGCTGGATGCCTCGCGCCGTGTGCTGATCGAGGTTCCCGGTCGGTTCGTCGAGTAGCACGCAGGCTGGCTGGTTGATCAATGCCCGGGCGATCGCCACCCGCTGCCTCTCTCCGCCGGACAACTCGGCCGGTTTGTGTCCGGTCCGCGCAGACAACCCCACCCGTGCAAGCATCTCCTCAGCTCGCGCCCGCACGTCGGCGATCGGACGACTACCAATCAACAAAGGCATCGATACGTTTTCCAGCGCGCTGAACTCGGCGAGCAAATGGTGGAACTGGTAGACGAAGCCAAGACCGGTATTGCGCAGCTTGCCCCGCTCCGATTCACGTAGCGCCGACATCTGTTGTCCTGCCAGCCAAACCTCGCCTTCGCTGGGTGTATCCAGTCCACCGAGCATGTTGAGCAGCGTCGTCTTGCCAGACCCTGAACTGCCCACGATGGCGATACGCTCACCGCGACGAAGGGTGAGATTGACGCCATCAAGAACCTTGAGTCGCTGCGGACCAATCGCATATTCCTTGCTCAGCTCACGACATTCCAACACGACATCAGTCATAGCGCAGGGCCTCCGCTGGCTCGGTACGCGACGCACGCCAGGCCGGGTATAGCGTCGCCAGGAAGCTCATGCCCAGCCCGGCCGCGCAAATAAGTACCACATCGCTCCAGATCAGCTGGGACGGCAGGTAGTTGATGAAGTACACGTCGGAACTCAGGAATTGCGTGCCGAGCATGCCTTCCAACCCGGCGACCAGCGCCGAGACGTTGAGCGCCGCCAACACCCCGAGAATGCAACCGGCGACTGTCCCGACCACACCGATGACCGACCCTTGAACCATGAATATGCCCATGATGGTGCCTGGGGAAGCACCCAGCGTTCTCAGGATGGCGATGTCCGCTTTCTTGTCGGTCACCACCATCACCAGGGTGGAAATGATGTTGAATGCAGCGACCGCGACGATCAGCAGCAGCAGCAAGCCAATCATGGTTTTTTCCATGCGAATAGCGGCGAAGAGATTACCGTGGCTACGCGTCCAGTCCTGGGCGTAATACTCTCCGGGAAGCCGTGTCACCAGGTCCCAGGCGACACGGGGAGCTTCGAACAGATCCTGCAGCTTGATGCGCACCCCCTGCACCTGACCCGGCTTCCAGCGTGTGAGCCGCGCTGCGTCGCCGGCGTGAATCAGCGCCAGCGAGCTGTCCAACTCGGCTCCTACCTTGAATATGCCCGCCACTCGGAATCGCTTGAGCCGAGGAAACACGCCGGCCGGCGTAACCGATGCCTCAGGTAGAACGAAAGTGAGCATATCCCCTTCCCCCACGCCGAACCGGCGCGCGGTCAGCTCGCCTATGATGATCCCGAATTCACCATCGGCAAGATTATCGAGCGACCCAGCCTGCATATGGTCCTCGATGATCGAAACCCGGGCTTCCGCTTCGGGTATCACACCATTGACCAACACCGGCGCTACGTTTCCGTCGTGGGTCAACATGCCCTGGAGCTGCACGAACGGCGCGGCGGCTTCCACTCTCGGATCTGCGAGCAACGCATCAGCCAGCGACCGCCAGTCGTCGATCGGCTGATATCCGTTGATGGTGGCGTGTGGCACCATTCCCAGGATTCGCGTGCGCAGCTCACGATCGAAGCCATTCATGACCGAGAGCACAAGAATCATCACCAGCACGCCCAGCGTCAGGCCAAGCATGGAAATCAGTGATATAAAGGAAATGAAGTGATTGCGTCGCTTGGCACGCGTGTAGCGCAGGCCAATGAAGAAAGGCAGCGGTCTGAACATGAAATTCCAGTCACCAGAGAATCGGGTGGGCCCGGGCGCAGGCCGTTCGGGCTGACATGTTACACTGAAATCGGTTTCGGTAAACGGCCCCAGCATGCAACCAGCAGACGACAACCCCGACGACAAGCGCGACTTCTTCAGAATCCAGGAGACCCTGTTTCTGGATTATCGTATCGTTCCCAGCCCAGAGGCCGATGCTGGCTTTGGTGAGCGCTCTCCTCTGTTCGGGCTGCTCAGCGACCTGCACCGGCTCGACTACGAGTCGCAACATCTGCTTCGTCAGATTGCCGAGCGAGACCGCGGCCTCGCGCACTATTTGAAGATCATCAATAAGCGAATCGACCTCATTGGTAAGGCCGTGTCGCTTCAGGTGGCTGACGAACCTGGTCATCCTACCGACGTCACGCTTAGCGAGGGCGGGATGTCCTTCAGCTGTGACGAAGCGTTGAATCAGGGAGACTGGCTATCTCTGCGCCTTGTACTGCAGCCGACTCCACTGGGCCTGGTCTTACCGGCACAGGTGATTCGCTGCGACCGGCTCCCCGACTCCCCTCGCTGGATAATAGCAGTCAGTTTCGATGCGCTGGATGATCAGCAGCGCCAGTTGCTGGCCCGCCATATTCTGCAAAAGCAGGCACAGGATATCCGTGCCGCCAGATCCACCCCGCAACGGACAGCCGAATGAAATCAGTTCCATTTGCACTCTTGTTTTGCATGCTTTCTCTGGGCCTGGCTCACGCCGATACCTTGACGATACCTCTCGGCCAGCAGCAGGCCGCCCGGCAGCCTGACTCGTTGCCGCAGCGAGGCATGAGCGCCCAGACCCTGCTCAAGCGCCATGGGCAACCATCGCGACGCCACGAAGCGGTCGGCCAACCGCCGATTCGTCGGTGGGATTACGCCAGCTTCAGCGTATACCTGGAACACGATCATGTGGTTCACAGTGTTCGTCAGCACCAGCCACGGACGTCCACCAACCCATGACTATTCTGTACGGCCATCGGGGTGCCCGGGGCGAGGCACCGGAAAATACCCTGCCGAGTTTCAATCGAGCTCTGGAAGCCGGAGTAACTCGCGTTGAGCTTGACCTGCATTTGTCATCCGACCGGCAACTCATGGTGATCCATGATCCAACACTCAAGCGCACCACGAGGATCAGGGGCAAGGTAAGTCAGCACACCGCTGAAGAGCTCAATCAAATCGACGCGCGATACGCCTTGCCCAACTGGCCGTCAGCCTGCGCTATTCCTACTTTGCAGATGCTGTTCGAAGCCTGTCCGGAGATCGAACATTATCAACTTGAGGTGAAGAGCGGCTCCGCAGGGCAGTCTCGAATCGTGCTGCAGGCTATCGCGGACCTGGTCTCACATTTCGGACTCGAGAAGCGTGTGGTGATTACTTCCAGCAGTCGCACACTGCTGCGCTATGCCCGAGACTCCAGATACGGACTCTCTACGGGCCTGGTCGAGGAGTACGGGATCCTCGATCCGATACGAAGCGCCCAGCGCTATGGCTGCGATTTTCTCGTCCTGAACTGGAAGCTTTGTACGGCGCAACGCGTGCGTCAGGCGCAGCAGGCCGGATTGCACGTTTCAGTTTGGACAGTGAACGAGCCGGACCTGATGCGGCGGCTCGTTGAGATGGATGTGGACAGTATCATTACTGACGTGCCGGCTCTGGCCGTACGAACCCTGACATCGTCCTGAACACCAGGGCCCGGTTGCTACGTACCGGGCCGAACTGGATCAGAAGAGGCGGTTCAACCCATCCAGAGCGGCCACGCGGTAAGCCTCGGCCATGGTTGGGTAGTTGAACGTGGTGTTCACGAAGTACTTCATGGTGTTGGCCTCGCCCTTCTGATTCATGATCGCCTGGCCAATGTGCACGATCTCCGAGGCCTGGTCGCCAAAGCAGTGAATTCCCAGCACTTCGAGCGTATCGCGGTGAAACAGTAGCTTGAGCATACCGACCGGCTCATTGCTGATCTGGGCCCGCGCCATGTTCTTGAAGAACGCCTGGCCCACCTCGTACGGCACCTTCTCTTCCGTGAGTTCGCGCTCCGTCTTGCCCAGAGAACTGATCTCGGGAATCGTGTAGATGCCTGTCGGGACATCATCGACGAATCGCCAGGCGTCGTTACTGACGATATTGCCGGCCGCAGAACGACCCTGATCGAACGCGGCACTGGCCAGACTAGGCCAGCCAATGACGTCACCGACTGCATAGACGTTAGGCACCTGAGTACGGTAATTTTCATCCACCGACAGCTGGCCCCGACCGTTCGCCTTCAACCCGATGTTTTCCAGCCCAAGGCCGTCGGTATTACCTGTCCGACCATTGCACCAGAGAAATGCATCGGCCTTTACCTTCTTACCGGACTTCAGATGCAACAGCACGCTGTTACCGGAACCTTCGACCTTCTCGTACTCTTCGTTATGACGAATCAGCACCGCGTTGTTGCGAAGGTGATAGCTCAAGGCGTCTGAAATCTCGTCATCAAGGAAGCTGAGCAAGCGGTCCCGATTATTGATCAGATCGACCTTAACACCCAGGCCACAGAATATCGACGCATACTCCGAACCGATCACACCTGCACCGTAGATGATCATGGTGCGCGGCGTGTGGCTTAACCGCAGAATGGTATCGCTGTCGTAGATGCGCGGGTGGTTGAAGTCCACATCCGCCGGCCGATAGGGACGAGACCCGGTTGCAATGATGATTTCCTTGCCGATCAATTTCTCGACGGCGCCCGAATGGCTGACCACCTCGATAGTGTTCTCATCGGCAAAGCTACCACGACCGAAGAAGACATCGACCCGGTTACGCGCGTAGTAGCTGGTACGCGAAGCGACCTGTTTGTGCAGGACCTTCTCCGCGCTTTTCAGTACCTCAGGGAATGGAAACCAGCGCGGATCGCCAATCGTCCGGAACATCGGATTGGTGTTGTAGTTGATGATCTGCTTGACCGCGTAACGCAACGCCTTTGACGGGATGGTACCCAGGTGAGTGGCATGACCTCCAACCGCCGGACTGGCCTCGACAACGGCCACCTTGCGTCCGTGCTTGGCCGCGTTCATCGCGGCTCCTTCCCCTGCCGGGCCTGAGCCCAGCACCACTACGTCATAGTTGTATACGGCCATTACTGGTTCCTTGTCTCGCGTGCGGGAATGCTTGCATGTGCCGCTGGAGCCGCCTAGTCGACCTTGGTAGCGTCGTAGGCCAGATCCTTGCGGCCACCTTCGCCCTGCTCGGAGTCGCCGTTGGTCTCCTCGCACTTGTTCGGGTTGCCGCCACATATTGAGCAGCTCTTGTCGATACCGAGCATGCCGATACCGCCGCACGAGCCTGCGATAGGCTTGCGTCCCATCATCACGCCGACGGCCATCCCGGCAACAACCAGAGCCATCAACAGAAAAGCCAGAAGCCAAACCATAATCTACTCCTTGCCCTTGCGCAGGGCATTGAATTCGGGAGTCGCACGGGAAACGAAACCCGTACCCTGGCGAACCACAAACAGCGCTGCCACATCGTGAGCCAGCGCGAATTCCCAACCCTCTTCCGGTCCCAGGACATGTAAAACCGTCGATAGACCGTCAGCCTGCATCGTTGACGGATGCAGTACGGTGACCGCTGCCAGCTGATGCATCACAGGTGTACCGCTGCGTGGGTTGAAGGTGTGTGAATACCGCTTGCCTTCATACTCGAAGAAGTTACGGTAATCCCCCGAGGTTGATACACCGTAACCATCAAGAGGCAGAATCAGTTGAGCTACCCGGTCGTCGTCACGAGGCTCCTCAATGGCGATGCGCCAAGGGCTGCCGCCAGGCTTGAGGCCGGCCGCCTTGAGTTCGCCGGTGATTTCCACCATATAGCTTGTGATGCCATGCACGCCAAGGTGTTCCACCACTTCGTCGACCATGTACCCGGCTGCCAGACCACTGATATCAAGCAACACATCGGCGTCTTTGCACAATTGGTCCCCGTCCAGCCGTAAGTGGTGCTGCCCTACCCGCTCGAGCGCGTGCCGGAGCTCATCATCACCAGGAAGCACATGCTTACCAACCGGACCATGAAAGCCCCACAGATCCAGAAGCGGCCCGACGGTAATATCGAAAGCGCCACCGCTACGCTGATTCAGCGACTCGGCTGCCTTGACCAGGTCCACAAGCGACTCGGGAATCTGTCGGCAAGCACCGACCGGAGAAGCATTGAAACTCGCCAGATCGGAGTCCTCGCGCCAACCCGAGACCTCTCGATCGAATTGTTCGAACATGGCTTCCAGCGACGCTTGCAGCGCGGCCGGTTCAGGCGAATCTCCAACACCCACCCACTTGATGGAATAGCTGCTACCCATGGTGGAGCCGGTCACTTCGAGTACCGGCTCGGCAGAATTGAAACAGCCCGTTAGAGCCGCTGCCAAGGCAACAGCAATAACGGGCTGAGTGACGCGTCGCAACATTCCTAGCCGCCGAAGTCGTCGAGAAGGATGTTCTCCGGTTCCACGCCAAGATCCTGCAACATCTTGATCACCGACGCGTTCATCATCGGCGGACCGCACATGTAGAACTCGCAGTCTTCGGGCGCCGGGTGATTCTTCAGGTAGTTCTCGTGGAGAACGTTGTGAATGAATCCAGTGGGACCCGTCCAGTTGTCCTCGGGAAGCGGATCAGACAGCGCAAGATGCCACTCGAAGTTGTCGTTTTCCGCCGCCAACTTGTCATATTCTTCGACGTAGAAGGCTTCACGCAGCGAACGAGCACCGTACCAGAACGAAATTTTGCGCGTTGATTGCAGACGCTTGAGCTGGTCGAAAATGTGCGAGCGCATCGGCGCCATACCTGCGCCACCACCGATAAAGACCATCTCGGCGTCGGTGTCCTTGGCAAAAAACTCGCCGAAAGGCCCATATACGGTGACCTTGTCGCCGGGCTTGAGCCCGAAAACCCAAGACGACATTTTGCCCGGTGGCAGCTCATCCCGACCAGGCGGCGGCGAAGCGACACGGATGTTGAACTTCACCAGACCGCGTTCTTCAGGATAGTTCGCCATCGAATAGGCGCGGATGACGGTTTCGTCGACTTTGGATACGTACTTCCAGAGATCGAATTTGTCCCAGTCGCCACGGAATTCCGGCTGGATGTCAAAATCCTTGTAGTGGACTGTGTGCGGCGGACATTCGAGCTGAACGTAACCACCCGCGCGGAAGTCGACGTTTTCGCCCTCTGGAAGCTTGAGAGTCAGTTCCTTGATGAAGGTGGCCACGTTCGGGTTCGACTGAACCGTACATTCCCATTTTTTCACGCCGAATACTTCTTCCGGCACTTCGATCTGCATGTCCTGCTTGACCGGCGTCTGGCAGGACAGACGCCAGCCTTCTTTTGCCTCCCGCTTGGTAAAGTGGGATTCCTCTGTCGGCAGCAACTCGCCACCGCCGCTCTCTACTACGCATTTGCACTGTGCACAGGTGCCGCCGCCCCCGCAGGCGGACGACAGGAAGATGCCGTTGGCCGCGAGCGTATTGAGCAGTTTGCCACCAGCCGGAACGGTGATGGTGCGTTCGTGATTGATTTCGATATTCACGTCGCCGCTGCTGACCAGCTTGGCGCGCGCCATGAGAATGACCGCAACCAGGGCCAGCACGATCGCCGTAAACATCCCGACGCCTAGATAGATTTCCATGTTCATCAGTCAGACTCCTTTTAGAGTTGCACGCCGGAGAACGACATGAAGCCGAGGGACATGAGTCCTACGGTGATGAAAGTGATACCCAGACCACGCAGACCGTCTGGCACATCGCTGTACTTGAGCTTTTCGCGGATGCCCGCCAAAGCGACGATCGCCAGCGCCCAGCCGAGACCTGCGCCAAAACCGAACACCGTACTTTCACCCAGCGAATAATCACGCTCCACCATGAACAGCGAGGCCCCGAGAATCGCGCAATTGACCGTGATCAGCGGCAGGAAGACCCCCAGCGCGGCGTACAAAGCCGGGACGTACTTATCTAGCAGCATCTCGAGAATCTGCACGATGGCAGCGATCACGCCGATGTAGCTCAACAGACCGAGGAAGCTAAGATCCACTTCCGGCAAACCAGCCCAGGCGAGAGCGCCATCCTGGAGCAGATACTGATAGATCAGGTTGTTCGCGGGTGTGGTGATGGTGAGCACCACGATTACCGCAATACCAAGACCAATCGCAGTCTGGACCTTCTTCGAGATAGCAATGAAGGTACACATCCCGAGGAAGAACGCCAGCGCCATGTTTTCTACGAAAACGGCCCTGATCAACAGGCTTATATAGTGTTCAACCATGGCTTTACATCGCCTCCTTAACTGCACGCGACTGCGGCGCCATCATGTAGTCCTTGGCTTCAACCTGTTCGGTCTTCCATGAACGCAGAGCCCAGATGATCAGGCCGATGATAAAGAACGCTGACGGCGGCAGCAGCAGCAGACCGTTTGGCTGATACCAACCACCTTCGCTGGCTACCGGCAGAATGCTGTAGCCGAACAGCTTGCCCGCGCCGAGCAGCTCGCGGATAGTGGCCACGACGATCAAAATGAAGCTGTAACCGAGACCGTTGCCGACACCATCGAGGAAGCTCAGGTGAGGAGGGTTTTGCATGGCAAACGCTTCCGCGCGACCCATCACGATACAGTTGGTGATGATCAGACCGACGAACACCGACAACTGCTTGCTGATATCGAAGGCGTAGGCCTTGAGCAGCTGATCCACCACGATAACCAGCGACGCGATGATCACCATCTGCACGATCATGCGGATCGAGTTGGGGATCTGATGCCGGATAACCGAGATGAACAGGTTCGACAGCGCGACCACGGATGTCAGAGCCAGACACATGACCATGGTCACGTTCAGGCTCGTAGTGACGGCCAGAGCCGAACAGATACCGAGGATCTGCAAAGCAATCGGGTTGTTCTTGAATAGAGGATCGAAGAGAACCCCTTTGGCGCTTACGTTAGCCATGTCATGCCTCCCCTGATTTCAGATTTTCGAGGAAGGAACGGAAGCCGGTGTCGCCCATCCAGAAGCGCACCAGGTGTTCCACTCCACGGCTGGTCAATGTAGCGCCGGCCAGCCCGTCTACCTTGTACTGACGACGCGGATCGCTACCGTCGACTGTACCCTTGACGATTTGCACACCTACTTCACCGTCCTCGGTGTAGACCAGATTCCCTTTCCACAACTCCCGCCAGCGAGGATTGTCCACCTCGCCACCAAGACCCGGAGTTTCGCCATGCTGATAGAAGCCCAGGCCGCGAATGGTGTTCATGTCACCTTCCAGAGCGATGAAGCCATATAGCGTCGACCACAGACCGTAGCCGTGGATCGGCAGAATGATGGTTTCGATTCCCTCTGCGTTCTCGACCATGTACACCGTCGCGTAATGTTCGCGTCGACGGATACTGGCCACATCTTCATGCGCCTCGAGCGCGCGAGAGAGATTCTCGTCACGAGCTGCGTCCTGCTGGTTATAGGACAGCGGATCCATTGCATCACTGAACTTTCCGGTGCGAAGGTCGACCAGTCGCGGAGTGATCTTCTCGAACTGCTCCGGGATGCTGCTGCCCTCTTCCAGAAGCCCTGCGATCAACAGAATGTTGCGTTGCTTGTCGAGCAGCTGGTTAGTCACCTGCACCGGCTTGAGTGAAACTGCCGCTACCGACACCACGATGGAGCAAACCAGACAAACCAGCAGCGCGACAATGATGGTGCGGCTGACGGACTCTCTATTACTGGACATTGCGAGCGAGCCTCCGGTTGATATTGGCCTGAACGACGAAGTGGTCAATCAGAGGAGCAAACAGGTTGGCGAACAGAATCGCGAGCATCATTCCCTCCGGGAACGCCGGGTTGACCACCCGGATGAGGACGACCATCACGCCGATGAGCGCGCCGAAGATCCACTTGCCCTGATTGGTAAGTGATGCAGATACCGGATCAGTGGCCATGTAGATCATGCCGAAGGCGAAACCGCCCATAACCAGATGCCAGTACCACGGCACGCCGAACATCGGATTGGAATCTGAACCGATCAGGTTGAACAGCAAGCTCAACGCGATCATGCCGATCATCACGCCAAACACGATGCGATAGCTGGCGATTTTGGTGATCAACAACACCGCGCCACCGATGAAGATCGCCAGCGCTGACGTTTCACCAATCGAGCCATGAATGTTGCCGACGAAGGCGTCGAACCAAGTGATGCCCTGTGCTACGACCGCTTCGATGCCGCCCATAGCCGCTGCGCTCAGGGCCGTGGCGCTGGCGTAGCCGTCAACTGCCGTCCATACCGCGTCACCGGACAGTTCCGCCGGGTAGGCGAAGAACAGGAAAGCACGACCGGTCAAAGCGGGGTTGAGGAAGTTCTTGCCGGTACCGCCAAACACTTCCTTGCCGATGACCACACCAAAGCTGATGCCCAGCGCAACCTGCCAAAGCGGAATATCCGGCGGCAGAATCAGAGCGAAAAGCACCGATGTAACGAAGAAGCCTTCGTTGACTTCGTGTTTACGGATCGAGGCAAAAACTACCTCCCAGAACCCGCCAACGATAAAGGTCACCAGGTAGACCGGCAGGAAATACGCCGCGCCATGGACAAAGTTGTCCCACAGGCTCGCCGGATCGAAGCCGGCCAGCATGCTGATCAGGGCGATCTGCCAGTCTTCCTGCATGCCAAGCAGCTCGGGCGTTTCCGCATAGATGGAATTAGCCTGGAAGCCAACGTTGTACATCCCGTAGAACATAGCCGGGAAGGTACACATCCAGACGGTGATCATCATCCGCTTGAGATCTAGACCGTCGCGCACGTGCGCGGTGGTGCGGGTGACATCGGCTGGACGGTAGAAGAACGTATCCACTGCTTCATACAGGGCGTACCACTTCTCGTGCTTGCCGCCCTTTTCGAAGTTGTGTTCGATCTTGTCCAGAAATGAACGCAGACCCATGTTTAACCCTCCTTCTCGATACGGTCCAGGTTGTCCCGCAGGATCGGACCGTATTCGTACTTGCCGGCGCAGACGTAGCTGCACAGGGCCAGGTCTTCTTCATCCAGTTCCAGCGCGCCGAGCTTCTGAGCCATCTCGGTGTCACCGACGATCAGGTAGCGGAGCAGCTGGGTAGGCAGGATATCCAGAGGCATGACTGCCTCATAGTTGCCTACCGGAACCATCGCACGCGGACTACCGTTAGTGGTGGTGGTCATGTTGAAGCGTTTGCCGGGCGTGAACTTGGAAACGAAGATGTTCATGACCGAGTGCTTGTCTGCACCGGGACGCAGATAGTGCACCATCTCGCGATCTGCACCTTCCAGGAGCACCGACACCTGCTGATGGTAACGGCCCAGATAGGCTACCGGGCCGCGAGCATGGCGACCACCGAAGACCGAACCGGAAATGACGCGACTTTCACCGGGCAGCAGTTCGCCAGCAGTCAGCTCGTCGAGATTGGCGCCCAGGCGGGTGCGCAGCAGACGCGGCGATTCGACCTGGGGACCCGCCAGCGCGACCACACGTTCGGTCCACAGGCGGCCTTCAGTGAACAGCTTGCCGACCGCAATGACGTCCTGATAGTTGATGTGCCAGACCTGCTTGGCCTCGCCGACCGGATCAAGCATATGTATGTGCGTGCCGGGAAGCCCGGCCGGATGCGGCCCGGCAAAGGTCTCGCTACGCACGCCGGCGACGTTGTCCCCGGGAATGTTGGTATCTTCAGCCTTGCACAGCCAGACCTTGGCGATCCTGGCGAGAACGCGCAGGCCGTTTTCGAATTCGGTGCGGTACTGCGCAAGAACCACGACGGGGTCGGCCGCCAACGGATTGGTGTCGATAGCGGTGACGAAGATCGAACTGGGCTTGGCATCGACGGCCGGAACCTTGCTAAAGGGCCGGGTGCGTAGCGCAGTCCAGAGACCGGACTGGATTAGCTGCTGGCGAACCGTTTCATCGCTCAGCTGCTCCAGGCGAGAGGCGTCGTGGCTCTCGAACGCCACCGCGTCGTCGCCCTCGACATCGATTACAACCGACTGCAGTATCCGCTTGTCGCCGCGATTGATGGCGCTGACCACCCCTGCGGCAGGCGCGGTATAGACAACTCCTGGCGTTTTCTTGTCACTGAACAGGATCTGCCCCAACTTGACCCGGTCCCCTTCTTGAACTTCCATGGTCGGTTTCATACCGTGGTAGTCAAAGCCGATTACGGCTACGCTGCGTACCTGACGTGCGTCATCGATACGCTGCTCGGGTGACCCGGTGATTGGCAAATCCAAGCCCCGTTTGATTTTTATCATACGAATAGCCTAATCACTGGTTGGAATCTTAAAGGGCGGGCTGCCGGGCGCTGACACGAAGTGCCCCGACGAGAACTGGCGCTGCAGCAAGGTACGGAATCAGGGCGAGGCGACCACAAACCCCCATCAAAAATCCCGCTAAGTATAAAGACCATGCCTTACCAATGCTACTCAAGCGCTTGGTTTTTTCAGGGTTTTTGCGCACCGCCACTCCGCCGGCGCAGGTTGACCAGCGCCGCTTCGCAGTCCATAACTAGGCTATCCCAACGGCATCAAGGGCTGTAATGAAACTTTCTATCCTGCTCATCGCGGCCGGCCTTGCGGCCTTTCCTGCGCACGCGAGCGAACGACGCCTGAATCAGGCCGGCTTCCCACCCCTGATCCAGAGCGGTGAAACAACCCTGATCAAGCGCCAGGCCGATGTCCTGACGTACTTTTTCGTGGACGTTTTCAGTGCGGCGCTATTTACGCCTGAAGAGGTGCCTCTTACCGAACTGAACCTGACAGCGGACCCGTTTCGCCTGGATATTTACTACCATCGCGACATTGACCGCGAAGACGCGCTGGATCTCGCCTGGAAAGCGCTACGTCGGCAGCATTCAGCCGAGAAGCTGGAACAGCTCGCACCTTCCATCGAGGAGCTGCATGCGCAGATTTCCGATATCCGCGAGGGGGATCGCTATAGCCTGACGCTGAGAACGAGCCCGCAGCTCACGCTGCAGCGCAATGGACAGGTGATATTCACCTCGGACGATCCGGAACTGGCGACAGCTTATGCCCGCCTCTGGCTCGGCGAAGGAGGGATTTCTCGCAAACTTCGTCAAAAAATCCTTTCGGCGCGATAAGTGCTCAATAAAAAAGGGGCGCCGAGGCGCCCCTTTTTTTTGCATCACTAACGATCAGGCCGGAAATGCCGGCGGGTTGACGTTAGCCATGTCTTCAACAATACGAACTACCTGACAGCTGTAGCCGAACTCGTTGTCATACCACACGTAGAGAATGACGCGATTGTCATTGCAGATAGTGGCTTCGGCATCGACCACGCCCGCGTGACGGGAACCAACGAAATCACTCGAGACCACTTCCTGCGAGTTGGTGAAGTCGATCTGCTTGTGCAACTCCGAGTGGAGCGCCATGTGGCGCAGATAGTCGTTGACCTCATCACGATCGGCGGACGACTTCAGATTCAGGTTCAGGATGGCCATCGACACGTTCGGCGTGGGAACGCGAATCGCATTGCCCGACAGCTTGCCGGCCAGTTCAGGCAGAGCCTTGGCTACGGCCTTGGCGGCACCGGTTTCGGTGATGACCATGTTCAGCGCAGCACTCCGGCCGCGACGATTGCCCTTGTGGAAGTTGTCGATCAGGTTCTGGTCATTGGTATACGAGTGGACGGTTTCAACGTGGCCGTTCTCGATGCCGTACTTGTCATTGATCGCCTTCAACACCGGCACGATGGCATTGGTGGTGCAGGACGCCGCGGAGATGATCTTGTCTTCCGGCGTGATCGTCGCATGGTTGATGCCATGCACGATGTTCTTCAGGTCGCCCTTGCCAGGCGCAGTCAGTACGACCTGAGCGACGCCTGGGCACTTGAGATGCTGGGAGAGACCAGCCTCGTCACGCCATACGCCGGTGTTGTCGACCAGGATGGCATCTTCTATACCGTACTGGGTGTAGTCGACGCTGGTCGGGTCACTGGCATAGATGATTTGGATGCAGTTGCCGTTGGCCGTCAGGGTATTGGTTTCTTCATCGATGGTGATGGTGCCCTGGAACGAACCATGAACCGAGTCGCGACGCAGCAGACTGGCGCGCTTGGCCAGGTCATTGGCTGCGCCCTTGCGCACGACGATGGCACGCAGACGCAGGCCATCGCCCGCACCGGTCTTTTCGACGAGAATACGGGCCAGCAGACGACCGATCCGACCAAAGCCGTAAAGAACGACATCGCGGCCCTGGCGCTTCTCGCCTTTCTTGCCGACTACGCTGGCCAGTTCGCGACGCAGGAAGCCGTCGAGATCATCGTCGCCTTCGCCACGAAACTTGTTGATCAGCCGGCCGAGGTCGATGGACGCAGGGCCCAGGTCCAGGTGAAGGAGCTGCTTGATGACCTTGAAGGTGTCGTGCACGGACAGTTCGTTGTCATCAATCTGGCGAGCAAAACGATGCGACTTGAGCAGACTGATCACCGAGCGGTTGACCAGACCACGACCATAGATCGAGGTAACTACATTGTGTTCACGGTACAGGCGTCCGATCAGGGGGATCATGGCCTCTGCAGTTGCTTCACGATCAGTCCAGGCTTCCAGGCACTGTTCGAAATTGGCTTGAGTCACGGCGTTTCCTTCCAGGTCTTTGTCGAATCAAGGGGCAATAGTATGCTGTCAGCATGCCATCTGAGGCAATCATCCCGGAAAAAGCTGTCAGGTTGAAGCAGATACCGCCAGAGGAGGCTACACTAGTCGCTTTTCCCGATGGACCCCAGAGCATGCCTGCCAATCAGACGACCCTACCCGTGCCTAAGTTCAATACCAGCGGCAAATCCGCTTGGGGCAAGCTGGAGGGGGCTGCCCGGGCATTGGCTATCGCCGATGGGGCGGGACAGCATGCGGGGCTTAGCCTGGTCGTCACGCCCGATTCGGCCGCGGCCGATCAACTGGAGCAGGAGCTGCGGTTTTTCGCTCCTGCACTGCCCGTGCTCAACTTTCCCGACTGGGAAACGCTCCCCTATGACCGCTTCTCGCCACATCAGGACATCATCAGCCAGCGATTGAAAACGCTCTACCAGTTGCCTCAGGTCGATCAGGCGATCCTGGTTGTATCGATGACTACCCTGCTTCACCGCACACCGCCGCGGCCGTTCCTTGGTGGGGCAGTATTGATGCTGGAGGTGGGACAGCGGCTGGATATCGATCGCATGCGCACCAACCTCGACGCTGCCGGGTATCGCTGTGTCGACACCGTTTATGAGCACGGTGACTATGCGGTGCGTGGTGCCTTGCTTGATTTGTTTCCCATGGGTAGCCGCCTGCCCTACCGCATCGATCTGTTCGATGACGAGATCGAAACGCTACGCACCTTCGACCCCGAGACCCAGCGCTCGGTCGACAAGGTCGATCGGATCCATCTGCTCCCGGCTCGCGAGTTCCCGCTAGACAAATCAGCGCTGACTGGTTTCCGGGCACGCTTCCGCGAACGCTTCGAGATCGATCATAGAAAGGTGCCGCTGTATCAGGACATTACCCAGGGCCTGATCCCGCCCGGCATCGAGTACTACTTGCCGCTGTTCTTCGACGAGCAGGGCAGTCTTTTCGACTATCTGCCTGACAACACCATGCTGTTCAGTCTGCCCGGCATCGAGGGCAGCGCCGAACACTTCTGGCAGGATGTGCGCAACCGATACGAAGAACACCGGGTCGACGTCACCCGCCCACTGCTGCCGCCTGCTGAACTCTTCCTGCCGGTTGAGGAGTGCTTCGCACGGATCAAGCCGTACCCGCGGATCGTCTGCCATGACGGCGAGCTCGAACCCGGCGCCGGACGTTTCAACTTCGACTGCGCTCCTCCGCCTGAATTGCCCATCGATAACAAGCTGGAGCAGCCCCTCGAACAGCTTGAGCGGTTTCTCGATACCTTCGACGGTCGCGTATTGTTTGCCGCCGAATCTGCAGGCAGGCGGGAGGCCATGCTCGACCTGCTTGGCCGCATCGGACTGAAACCCGACACCTTCGAAAACTGGCATGCCTTCGTTGTGTCCCAGGCGGCTAACGGCATAGTCATCGCGCCGATCGATCGCGGACTGGTTTCGAATACGCCTCGCCTGGCGCTGATCGCCGAGAGCCAGCTATTCGGCCGACGCGTCATGCAGCGCCGTAGGCGCGGAAAGGCGACGGATCTCGGTGATGCGGTCATTCGCAATCTGACCGAGCTGCGCGAAGGCGCGCCTGTGGTGCATATCGATCACGGTGTGGGGCGTTATCGCGGGCTGGTCAACCTGACGGTCGAAGACCAACAGGCCGAATTTCTCAAGCTTGAGTATGCCGAAGAAGCCACGTTGTACGTTCCCGTGTCCAATCTGCATCTGATCGCCCGCTATACAGGCGCTGACGACGACAGCGCCCCGCTGCATCGCCTCGGCTCTGAGCAGTGGCAGAAAGCCAAACGCAAGGCCGCCGAGCAGGTACGCGATGTGGCTGCCGAACTGCTCGACGTCTATGCCCGCCGCGCAGCGCGGACCGGCTTCAGCTTCGCCCACCCGGAACGGGACTACCAGGCCTTCGCCGACACCTTCCCCTTCGAGGAAACCGCCGATCAGCAGGCGGCGATCGAAGCTGTGGTCAAGGACATGACTGGCAACCAGCCGATGGATCGCCTGGTCTGCGGCGACGTCGGCTTCGGCAAGACAGAGGTGGCGATGCGCGCGGCTTTTCTCGCCGTGCACAGCGGCAAACAGGTGGCCGTGCTGGTTCCCACCACTCTCCTCGCCCAGCAGCATTTCAACAGCTTCCGCGACCGCTTCGCCGACTGGCCGGTAAAGGTGGAAGTGATGTCTCGCTTCAAGTCTGCAAAAGAGATCAAGGCCGCCGCGGCGGAGCTGGCCGAGGGCAAGGTCGACATCATGATCGGCACCCACAAGCTGCTGCAGGATGATATCCAGTTCCAGGACCTGGGCCTGGTCATCATTGATGAAGAACATCGCTTCGGCGTGCGCCAGAAAGAGCGCCTCAAGGCGCTGCGCAGCGAGGTCGACGTGCTGACCCTTACCGCCACGCCGATCCCGCGCACGCTGAACATGTCCATGTCAGGGATGCGCGACCTGTCGATCATCGCGACCCCGCCGGCGCGGCGATTGTCGGTCAAAACCTTTGTCATGCAGCAGCAGGCGCCTGTGGTCAAGGAAGCACTGCTCCGTGAATTGCTACGCGGCGGACAGGTTTATTACCTGCACAACGAAGTGGAGACGATCGAGAAATGCGCGGCTGACCTGGCCGAGCTGGTGCCTGAGGCACGCATCGGCATCAGCCACGGCCAGATGCCCGAACGAGCGCTCGAACAGGTAATGCGCGACTTCTACCATCGGCGCTTCAACGTGCTGGTGACCACGACGATTATCGAGACCGGCATCGACGTACCCAGCGCCAACACCATCATCATCGAGCGCGCAGACAAGTTCGGTCTGGCACAGCTGCACCAGTTGCGCGGGCGCGTCGGCCGTAGCCATCACCAGGCCTATGCCTACATGCTCACGCCGCAGGGCAAGAAGATTACCGGGGATGCCGAAAAGCGTCTGGAAGCCATCGCCATGGCGCAGGATCTGGGCGCAGGCTTCACCCTGGCGACCCACGACCTGGAGATCCGCGGCGCCGGCGAGCTGCTCGGCGAAGGCCAGAGCGGGCAGATTCAGGCAGTCGGCTTCACGCTTTACATGGACATGCTCGAGCGAGCCGTGAAAGCCATCCGCAAGGGCAAACAGCCCGAGCTCGATCAGCCGCTGGGTGGCGGTCCGGACATCAACCTGCGCCTACCAGCGCTGATTCCGGATGATTATCTCCCTGACGTCCATGCCCGCCTGATCCTGTACAAGCGCATCGCCAACGCCGCGGACGAAGAAGCGCTGAAGGATTTGCAGGTCGAGATGATCGATCGTTTCGGCCTGTTGCCACAGCCGGTCAAGACACTGTTCCGGGTCACCTCGCTCAAGCTGCGCTGCGAGCCGCTCGGCATCGCCAAGATCGACGTCGGCCCCGAGCACGGTCGCCTGGAATTTGCCGCAGACACCCGGGTGGACCCGCTCACCCTGGTGCGCCTGATTCAGGAGCAGCCGCAACGCTATCGTCTCGAAGGCGCCACGCTGTTTCGCTTCAACGCGCCCATGGGCAACGCAGACCTGCGACTCAATACCGTAGAAGCCCTGATCGATCGGCTCGAAAAAGGCGCAGCAACCCATAGTCAAGCTCAAGGAAAACACTGATGAAATCGGCTCGATCTTTACTTTCCAATGGTGCTGCACTGCTCTGCCTGACCCTGATCGCCGCCTCCGTGCGGGCGCAAAACCCTGAGACGGTGATCGTCGAGGTCGCCTTTTTCAGCCAGCCCTCCTCCCGCTTGTTGCCGGCGGAGCCGGCCGACCTGGACTGGGCAGACCAAGCGCTCGTGCTGCGCGAGACAGCCAATAGCCAGGTCCGCGAGATCGACACGACCCGTCAGGAACTGAACGATGAGATGGCCCGGATGAGCCGGCAGGGTTACCGATTGCAGCTTCACAAGGCCTGGACCCAGCCTGTGGGACTGGGGATGCCGATAGCAGTCACGGATACCGACTCTCCGGCATCGAACATGGGAACCGATCCACAGCGCGTTCAAGGGCTGGTCGGTATTGATCAGGGTTCCGGACTGGAGGCCAACGTTTCGTTCTGGCTGAATCACGTCGCTGCCGATGGCAGCCCTATCACCGAACGCATTGAGCAGACCCGCAAGCTGCGGCTGGACGAGACCCATTACCTGGACCACCCCAGCCTCGGAGTATTGATTCGCCTGCGGGCTAACTAGACATCGTTGATGAAGGCGCTGAGTACTGCCTGGACCTGATCCATGCCACTGCTCAGCACCGCCTCGATATCGGCCATGGTGATGGGCCCTTCGGCCTTCCCCGCCGCAGGGTTGACCACCAGAGCGAGACAGGCATAAGGCAACCCCAGTTCACGCGCCAGGGCTGCCTCGGGCATACCCGTCATACCCACGATATCGCAGCCGTCGGCCTCCATGCGCCTGATTTCCGCCGCGGTTTCCAGGCGTGGCCCTTGCGTGACCCCGTACGTGCCGTGGGCGCTATGAGCTATGCCGTGGCGCTTCATCACGTCGATCAGCGTCTGCCGCAATCTTTCATCGTATGGCTGGGCGAAATCGATATGCGTGACAAAATCGAGGTCGGTTTCAAAGTAGGTGGCGTCACGGCCCCATGTGTAATCGATGAGCTGATCCGGAACGCAAAAATGGCCTGTTCCCATTGCTGGGTCTATTCCGCCCACGGCATTGACCGCAACCAATGCCTCCGCGCCTGCCTCCTTTAGCGCCCAGAGATTTGCCCGGTAATTGACCCTGTGCGGAGGTATGCAATGCGGATCACCATGGCGCGCGAGAAACAGTACCTCGCGCCCGGCAAGCCGTCCCTTGCGCACGGTGGACGACGGCTTCCCGTAGGGATTGTTTATGTAACGCTCCTCGGTTAGCTCCAGTCCCTGCAGCCGGCTGAGCCCTGTGCCTCCGATTATGCCGATGCTGCCACTCATGCCAGTTCCCCTCGTCCGGCTTTCGGTTCTCGGCTACGCGCCTCATCGATCCGTACCGCCTCGGGAATGTGCAGCGTCGATGTCGGGAAAGCAATCTCTGCCCCGTGCTCCTGCACAATGGCGAGGACCTTCAACAACACGTCTTCCTTGATGCGATGATATTCCGCCCATACGGTGGTGACCGTGAAGCAGTAGACGAAGAAGTCGACTGACGATGGCGCACATCGGTCGAAGAAAACCATCTGCGTCTGGTCCTGGGCGATCTCCGGATGGCTGGCGACCATCTCCCTCACCGCCTCGAGCACCGGCTGCATGCGCTGGATATCGTCGTAGCGGATGCCGATATGCTCGTAGATTCGCCGGTGGGTCATGCGCGATGGATTTTGCACGACGATGTTGTTGAAGATCGAATTGGGTACATACAGCGGACGCTTGTCGAACGTGCGGATGCGCGTCAGTCGCCAGCCAATATGCTCCACCGTGCCTTCGATTTCCTTGTCGGGCGAGCGCACCCAGTCGCCAACTGCGAAGGGTCTGTCGAGATAGATCATCAACCCGCCAAAGAAATTCGCCAGGAGATCCTTGGCAGCGAAACCCACCGCAATCCCGCCAATCCCGCCGAATGCGAGCACACCAGAGATGCTGTAGCCGAGAGCCTGCAGCACGACCAGTGCCGCAGTGATGATCACTGATATACGCAGCAACTTGCCGATGGCGCTGACGGTGGTCTGGTCGATGGGTTTGGTGCGATAGTTCGGGTCGACCAGCCGAACCTCGACCTGCATCATCAGACGCAGCAGGAACCAGGCCAGCAGAACGATCAGCAGAATCTGCTGCACCGCATCGAGCACGCCGGCCAATTCTTCCTCCATTTGCGCTGCGGTGATCTGCCCTGCCCAGAGCAGCCCCATGGTCCAGATCAGTACCCACAGTGGCCGACGCGCGGCGAGCACCAGCGTGTCGTCCCAAATGGAGTTGCTTTTCAGCGCGCGCCGCTCGACGCGGTCAAGGATCAGCTTGCCCACATACGCTAGCGCCAGCGAAACGAAGATCACGGCGAAAACCTGATAAATCCAGGCTCCGCCGACGGAGGGTAGTAGGTCCGTTGGCAAAGCGGTAATCAACTCGTTCATGAGATGGTTTCGATCAGTCCCTTGTCCTTGAGCAGCGACACCGCGTGTGACCACTGCGGATCGCTCTTGTAATCACTCACTGGCGTGTGGCGTGCCAGCATCCGAGCGGCACGGGTGCCCGGCTGCATGCCAATCCGCTGCGAGTGGCCGAGCGCTTGTTCGGCGGCACCGCGATCGTTACACACCAGCAGCATGTCGCAGCCGGAGCGCAATGCGGCATCGACCCGCTCAGGCATTCCACCTACCGCGTGGGCACCGGCCATGGTCAGATCATCACTGAAGATGACGCCGTCGAAGCCCAACTCCTGTCGCAGAATCTGTTGCAGCCAGCGGGTCGAGAACCCTGCGGGCAGGCTGTCTATGGCCGGGTAGATCACATGTGCGGGCATGATGCCGTCCAGCTCTTTCGCCAGCGCAGCGAACGGCTTCAGATCACTGCGGCGGATCTCAGCTTCTGAACGCTCATCGACCGGTAAAGCGACGTGCGAGTCGGCTTCCGCCCAGCCGTGACCGGGAAAGTGCTTGCCAGTGGCGGCCATACCGGCCCTGTGCAGGCCGGCAATATATGCCTTGCCCAGACGCGCGACTTCATCCGGGTCGCCGCTAAGCGAGCGGTTTCCAATCACCTCGCTGCGGCCGTAATCAAGGTCGAGTACCGGGGCAAAACTGATGTCGACCCCGCAGGCGATCACCTCCGTCGCCATCAGCCAGGCTGCTGCTTCTGCGACCTGCTCGGCCGCATCGCCTGCCTCCGCGCGGATACGCCCCAGAGCCGGAAGGCGAACCACATCGCGGCGGAGCCTCTGGACCCGGCCACCTTCCTGGTCGATGGCAATCAACATGTCAGGCCGCTCGGAGCGGATAGCGCGCACCAGTTCGCGAACCTGAGCAGGCGATTCGGTATTGCGAGCGAACAGAATCATGCCGCCGACTTCCGGTTGGCGCAGCAGTTGGCGGTCTTCCGGCGTCAGCCAGGTACCAGCCACGTCGAGCATCAGGGATCCCTGAATCAAGATAGTGTCTCCGAAGATTGGGAAAGAAGCCGGCTGACCGGGTCAGCCTCGGTCTCGTCGATGAAAACAGCACAACCGGCCGGAGTCATGTCGAACAGTGCGAGCATGTCGTCGTTGCCCAAGCGGATACAGCCATGGGACAGCGGTTGTCCCGTGGGCTGGTCATCGCCGGTTCCGTGCAGATATATGTAGCGGCGCTGCGAGTCGCGCTGGCCGCCCCGGTTAAAACCCCGCTCTTCTCCGCAGAGCCACAGGATACGAGTCAGTATCCAGTCTCGCCGCGGGTAGCGCTGCGCCAGCTCCAGGCTCCAGACCTCACCGGTGGGGCGTCGGCCGACGAATACCGAGCGAACCGGCAACCCCTCGCCGATCCGCGCGCGGACCCGGTGGTGCCCTCTTGGCGTACAACCGCTGCCCTCCGTCTCCCCTGCCCCGTGGAGGGCCGTGGATACGTCATAGGAGCACACCGGCTCGCCGGCAGAGAAGCCAGTCACCCGCTGGTGCGGAATCGAGATGTGGAGCCAATCGAGTCGCATGCACGTCTCCGGTGGAAAGTGCACACGATAACGGATCAGGGTCGCGCAGTTAAGAGCGTCAGGCGGATTCCGCTACGCTGTCTGCTGAGGAGAGCCGCTGTGTCATGCCGCCTTCGGCGCGCATACCCGCCGCAAGAAACGGCACCATCAGACGCAATACCTCGTCGACACCGTTGTGCACACCGAATTCTGCCTCTGAGATAGCGCGCAATGCCTTCATGCTGGACATGGTGAAAGCCGCACTGCCGAGCATGAAATGCACACGCCAGAATAGCTCGCTTGGCGGCAGCGCCGGAGCCGCCTTGAGAAGCAGATTCATGTAGCGCTGAAAAACCCGGCCGTAGACCTCACCAAGATACTTGCGCAGGTGACCCTGACTCTGGCTGAACGCCAGACCCAATAAGCGCATGAAGGTCGAGAGATCGTTCCCGCTTCGCGGCTTGACCTGCAAAGCCTGCCGCACCAGCATCTCCAGCAGCTCCTCCAGGCTCGGATCGGCTGCACCACTTGCCTCCTGCCGATCTAGCTCTGCTTCGAGGCTATTGACGAACGGATTGAGAAAGCGGACGAAGACCGCCTGGATCAAGGCCTTCTTCGACCCGAAGTGATAATTCACCGCCGCAAGATTCACGCCCGCCTTGCTGGTGATCAACCGTAGAGACGTCTCGGCAAACCCCTTCTCCGCGAACAGTTGTTCTGCGGCGTCGAGGATGCGCTCGACAGTATCGGACTGCGCCATAAAAAGGCTTCCTGAGCAAACAGATGTTTTAAACATACGTTTCAAACGTGATGACGTCAACTCGAACGGCCAGCGGGCCGGCTCCTCGCCGCAGTATCCGGTGAGCCCTCGGCAAACGCAACAAAGTGACGCTTGCCGACGCGCCCGAACTGTATATAATCACAGCTACTGTATAAACAGACAGGTAAGGCTCCATGCAGAAATTGACGGCGCGGCAAGAACAGATCCTGGCCTTCATAAAGGAGTACATGGACAACAACGGCTACCCGCCGACGCGGGTGGATATCGCCAAAGAGCTCGGTTTCAAGTCGCCCAACGCGGCCGAAGATCATCTTCGCGCATTGGCTCGCAAGGGAGCTATCGAAATGATCCCGGGCGCCTCGCGCGGCATTCGCCTGCCTGGAGCCGAGGCAGCCAACGATGATCAGCTGCCGATCATCGGTCAGGTCGCTGCCGGTGCGCCGATTCTGGCTCTGGAGAACATCGAGGATCACTGCCGGCTCAATCCGGAGTTCTTTCGCCCCAAGGCCGACTATTTGCTGCGGGTCAAGGGCATGAGCATGAAGGATATTGGCATTCTGGACGGGGACCTGCTGGCCGTACATCGCACTACCGAGGTACGTAACGGACAGATCGTTGTTGCCCGTATCGGCGATGAGGTGACGGTCAAGCGTTTCCACAAGCAGGGCCGCAAAGTGTCGCTGATTGCGGAGAATCCGGATTTCGCGCCGATTGAGATTGATCTGTCCGAACAGGAATTAATCATCGAAGGTTTGAGCGTCGGCGTTATCCGCCGCTAGGAGCAAAACATGCAGTATGCTCGGAACTCGCAAGCACTGGATCAACTGAGTCTCTTCCAAAACGCCTGGATGGCTTCACGTGCCCGGATGGCGCCACTGGGCAAGCCCGCAGCAACCGAGCGGCGCCGTGGCGCAGCAGTCGAGCGAAACGTGACCTCGCAGCCCGCCGAGACAGGTTTCAGCGAAATCGCACTCAACGGCTCGCCACGCCAATGCCTGCAATGGTTGGCGCCAGTGTTGCGGGAGCTAAGCCATTCCAGTTCGACCGGCTGGCTGACGCTATTGGATCCTCCCGCGGAGCTCAGCCTGCAATGGCTGCGTTCAGCTGGCCTGGATTCCGGCCGCATTCTGGTGATTCGGAGCCGTCCTGGAATGGATACGCTCGAATTATGTTGTGAAGTGCTGCGCGAAGGGAAAAGCCACACGGTGGTGAGCTGGCTGACCAGTGATGCCCGCGAAACCGCGTTGCTTTCGAGAGCGGCATCCATGGGCAACTGCAGTAGTCTGAATGTTCAGCTGCAAGCCACTCGCGCAGCGTGATTGAACAGCACAGGCAGCCGAAATGGCTGCCCCGGGCGCTGTGGCCCGACGCGTCAATGCAGAACGCGGTCTTCCGGCACGAACTCGTCATCATCCACGACCTGCCCCGCCAATTGCATACCGGCACTGATCATGGCTTTGGCGACATCGATGTGATGACCGTTGAGGAAATCCTTGGCATCTGCTGAAAACTCGATGACCACTAGCGGTTCACCGTCGTCATCGGAACGCCGCAGTACGACCTTGCCATTGGCGAGTTCAACGATTTCGAGAAAAGGTGAAGGCATATCGGCTCCTCTGTCTAGCAAGGCGGCAGTTTAACACAATGCCGCTGCCTATCGGAGCGTAGCTACCACTCCACCATCCCCTCCCGGTAACGATTAACGCGCTCGGCCAAGGCAGCGACAGCTTCTTGCGCATCCTCCCGTGACCATTCCGGCGACCCAGCCACCGCACTACTGGCGATGATCAGGTCGTCCGAAGCAGACTTGGCTTCCTGAGGCACCGGTGGTGCCTGGAGCTTTTGCCAGGCACCGAGAAGACGCCCTAGCCAGGTATCGGCCGAACCCGCCAGCTCGCTCAATTCAGCCAGCTCGGGACCGGGGCATCGCGCCGCCACATCCCCTAGCAACACCGCTTCAACGCTGCGTGCGTCCATCAGCGGCCAGCGGTAACGATCCGCCACTTCGTGGATCAGGCCAAGCACCCCCCGGTACAAATGAAACAAGGCGTGCTCGCGATGGTATGCGCTCAGGGTGACGGTATCGAGCGCTCCGGACTGACTGACTTCATGCCAGGAGGCGATCGCCTTCCTGGCAAAGAACAGAGCCTGGTTGGTACGGGTATAGACTTCGTTTGCCATGCCGCCTCGCCTACTTTTTGCTCTTGCTTCGAGCGTCGTCCACGTTCCAGCGTTTGCCATCGTGGAAAGCCCGCCAACCGGTGGGCTTGCCTTCGAGCTCGCTCTGAACATATTGCTCCTTTGTCTTGCGGCTGTATCGCACGACTGTCGGATTCTTGTCCGGGTCCTGCGTAGGCGCGTCGAGCAAAAAGTGGTACTTGGGATCGATCTCTTCACGGTGTGGCAGTAGCTCGCTTACCAGCGGCGCACGGGTTTCCCGGTTTTTCGGGAATTGGCTGGCAGCGAGAAACAGGCCCGAGGCACCGTCTCTAAGGACGTATACGTCGTCGACCTTTTCGCAGCGCAGCTCCGGCATTTTGACCGGGTCCATCTTCGGCGGCGCGGCCTCGCCGCTCTTCAGCAGTTTGCGAGTGTTCTTGCATTCCGCGTTGGTACATCCGAAGTACTTGCCGAAACGCCCCGTCTTGAGCTGCATGTCGCTGCCGCACTTGTCACACTCGATCAACGGCCCGTCGTAACCCTTGATCTTGAACTGCCCCTGCTCGATCTCGAAGCCGGCGCAATCGGGGTTGTTGCCGCAAACGTGCAGCTTGCGATGTTCGTCGACCAGATAACTATCCATCGCCGTGCCGCATAGCTTGCAACGATGCTTGGCGCGCAATACGCGGGACTCGTCTTCCTCGTCGTCCGATGCGACCTCGTTGCCCGGCACCAGGTTGATGGTTTCCTTGCAGCGCTCCTTCGGCGGCAGCGCATAACCAGAACAACCCAGAAACACACCTGTGGAAGCCGTGCGGATCATCATCGGACGCCCACAGACCTGACAGGAAATGTCGGTCAGCGTGGGCACGTTGGCACGCATGCCGCGCTCGCCGTCAGCCGTCTCGGCGTTGGCCAACTTCTTGCTAAAATCGGCATAGAAGTCGTCGAGCACCTTCTTCCAGATCACTTCGCCCTGAGCGACGTCGTCGAGCGACTCTTCCATCCGCGCGGTGAAGCTGTAATCCATCAGATTCGGAAAACTTTCACTGAGCCGATCGGTAACGATGTCGCCCATCTTCTCGGCATAGAAGCGGCGGTTGTTCAGTTCGACATAGCCACGGTCCTGGATGGTCGAGATGATCGACGCGTAGGTCGACGGGCGGCCGATCCCGCGCTTCTCCAGTTCCTTGACCAAACTTGCTTCGGAGTAGCGCGCCGGAGGCTTGGTGAAGTGCTGCTTCGGATCGAGCTTCTTCAACTTCAGCGCATCCGCGACCTTCACATCGGGCAGCACTTCGTCTTCGCCGCCTTTGCCCTGCGGGGGCAGCACTTTGGTATAACCGTCGAATTGGAGAATACGGCCCTTGGCGCGCAGCTCGAACGCTCCGGCTTCGGCAGTGATGCTGCTGGACAAATATTTCGCCGGAGGCATCTGACAGGCGACGAACTGGCGCCAGATTAACTCGTAGAGCCTCTCTGCATCGCGCTCCATGCCCTTGAGATCGGTAGACTTGAGCTTGACGTCGGATGGACGTATAGCTTCGTGAGCTTCCTGCGCGCCTTCCTTGCTGCTGTAGGAATTCGGCTTCTCGGGCAGATACTTGTCGCCGAACGTGTTCTTTATATAGCTACGAGCCATGTCGACTGCGTCCGCCGACAGGTTGGTCGAGTCGGTACGCATGTAGGTGATGTAGCCCGCCTCGTACAACCGCTGAGCCATCATCATGGTCTTCTTCACGGAAAAGCCCAGTCGCGTGCTCGCAGCCTGTTGCAGTGTCGAGGTGATGAACGGCGCGTTTGGGCGCGATGTGGTCGGCTTGTCGTCGCGTTTGGTGACGGTGTAGCTCGAGTTCTCCAGCTTGCTCAGCGCTGCATCGGCTTGCGCCTTGTTCAGCGGCCGGAATGCTTCGCCCGATTCCCTGACGACTTCGAACCGCGCCGCCTCGCCCTTGGGCGTATTGAGCAGCGCATGGATTTCCCAGAACTCTTCCGGAATAAACGCGCGGATTTCACGCTCACGGTCGACGATCAGTTTGACGGCCACCGACTGCACGCGCCCGGCGGACAGCCCGCGTGCAATCTTCGCCCATAGCAGGGGCGACACCATATAGCCAACAACCCGATCAAGGAACCGGCGCGCCTGCTGGGCGTTGACGCGGTTGATATCCAGCTCGCCCGGCTTGGAGAACGCTTCCTGAATCGCTTTCTTGGTAATCTCGTTGAACACAACACGCTTGTAGCGGCTTTCATCGCCGCCGATCGACTCCCGCAGGTGCCAGGCAATGGCTTCCCCCTCGCGGTCCAAATCCGTCGCTAGATAGACGGTATCAGCGTCCTTGGCCAGGCGACGCAGTTCGTCGATGACCTTTTCCTTGCCCGGCAGAATTTCGTAGTGGGCCTTCCATCCGTTCTCAGGATCGACGCCCATGCGCTTGACCAGCTGCATGCGAGCTTTGGCCTGCTTGTCCATTTCTGGAGCCGAGGCGGCTTTGCGCCCACCCTTGGGTTTGGTCTCCGATTTGCCGCTGCCGCTGGTGGGCAGGTCGCGGATG
Source organism: Halopseudomonas xinjiangensis (assembly GCF_900104945.1). Lineage (NCBI taxonomy): Bacteria > Pseudomonadati > Pseudomonadota > Gammaproteobacteria > Pseudomonadales > Pseudomonadaceae > Halopseudomonas > Halopseudomonas xinjiangensis. The sequence continues at coordinate 1,544,370 of NZ_LT629736.1, forward strand.
TGCCCGATACTCGACTTTACGACGAAATCGTTACCCAGGTACTTGTTGATCGTCTTGGCCTTGGCCGGCGATTCCACAATGACCAGTGTTTTTCCCATGAGTAGATGTGTTCCTAGCTCGATCGAATCCGGTCGCCCTTGCGGGCTGAATAATGGTCGGTACTGCGTGCAATGTGACAAGCAGCCCGGAGCGCCAGAGCCTACACGTCTTCGTTGATAAAGGTAAAGCGTGGATATGCTTCGCCATCCACGGTGACATGTCCGGTGAACATCTCCAGCGGACGCACCCAGAGGTCGTGGTCTCCGTACAGAGTGCGGTACACCACCAGCTCTTCCTCTGTCTCGGAATGGCGGGCGGTGCCAATTACCTGATAGTCCTTTCCTTTATAGTGACGGTATCGGCCGGGACGGACAGTCATTGAATTCTCCTCAATAAAAAACCGGGGCACTTGGCCCCGGTTCTTTCGACTCGACGCGTTTAAACGCGTTCGAAGACCGTGGTGATACCCTGGCCGAGACCGATACACATGGTCGCGATGCCAATGGTGCCACCCTGCTCTTCCATCACATTCAGCAGGCTCCCGCAGATACGTGCGCCGGAGCAACCGAAAGGGTGGCCCAGGGCGATCGCGCCGCCGTGCAGGTTGACCTTCTCTTCCATCTTATCGAGCACCTTCAGATCCTTCAGCACGGGCAGGGCCTGCGCTGCGAAGGCTTCGTTGAGTTCGACATAATCGATGTCAGCCATGGTCATGCCGGCGCGTTTGAGGGCCTTCTGGGTAGACGGAACAGGACCGTAGCCCATGATCGCCGGATCCACACCAGCAACAGCCATCGAACGGATCACACCCTTGATTTCGAGACCCAGGGCCTGAGCACGCTCGGCAGACATGACGATCATGCACGAGGCACCATCGGTGATCTGCGAAGACGTACCCGCAGTGACGGTGCCGCCCTTGGGATTGAACGCCGGGCGAAGTTGCGCCAGGCTTTCAACCGTAGTTTCCGGACGAATGGTTTCGTCAAAGTCGAAAACCTTCAGGAAGCCGTTTTCGTCATGACCTTCCATCGGGATCAGCTCGTTCTTGAACTTGCCCTCGACGGTGGCCTTGTGAGCCAGGCGGTGCGAACGCGCGCCGAACTCATCCTGCGCTTCGCGGCTGATGCCGTGCATCTTGCCCAGCATTTCAGCGGTCAGACCCATCATGCCCGACGCCTTGGCGGCGTACAGGGACAGTGCCGGGTTCGGGTCGACGCCGTGCATCATGCCGACGTGACCCATGTGCTCCACGCCACCAATGACGAACACGTCGCCGTTGCCGGTCTGGATCGCCTGAGCGGCGGTGTGCAGCGCGCTCATCGACGAACCACACAGACGGCTGACGGTCTGCGCCGAGCTGGTGTGTGGGATGCGGGTCATCAGCGATGCCATACGGGCGATGTTCCAGCCCTGCTCCAGGGTCTGGTTGACGCAGCCCCAGATGACATCTTCGACTTCCGCCGGGTCGATCTTCGGGTTGCGTGCCAGCAGCCCGTCGATCAGGTTGGCTGACATGGTTTCAGCACGGAAATTGCGATACATGCCGCCCTTGGAACGACCCATCGGGGTGCGGCCGTAATCGACAATGACAACGTCTCTTGGATTCAGGCTCATAAATTCACTCTCGCTCTGTGCGCTGGGCGGTTAACCGAAGAATTTCTGACCGTTCTTCGCCATTTCACGCAACTTTTCTGTCGGGTGATACATGGCGCCGAATTCGGCGTACTTGTCGGCGATGGCTACGAATTCGGCCACACCGATGGTGTCGATGTAACGCAGGGCGCCGCCACGGAAAGGAGGGAAACCAATACCGTAGATCAAACCCATGTCTGCGTCCGCAGCCGACTCGACGACACCGTCTTCCAGGCAGCGAACAGTCTCCAGGCACAGCGGAACCATCATGATTTCAACGATCTCTTCGTCGGTGAACTCGCGCTGTTCCTGAACTACCGGCTTGAGCAGTTCATAGGCTTGCGGGTCAACCTGCTTCTTCGGCTTGCCCTTCTTGTCCATCTCGTAGGAGTAGAAGCCCTTGCCGGTCTTCTGGCCCAGACGACCTTCGTCATACATGACGTCGACCGCGGTGCGGGTCTTGTCAGCCATGCGGTCGGGGTAACCTTCGGCCATGACGTCACGGCCATGATGACCAGTATCCATACCGACAACGTCCATCAGGTAGGCGGGGCCCATCGGCCAGCCAAACTTCTCCATCAGCTTGTCAACGCGCTGGAAGTCCGCGCCCATGCCGATCAGGCGAGCGAAGCCGCCGAAGTAAGGGAACAGGACGCGGTTGACCAGGAAGCCCGGGCAGTCGTTGACGACGATTGGCGTCTTGCCCATCTTCTTGGCGTAAGCGACGGTAGTCGCGATAGCACGTTCACTGGACTTCTCACCACGGATGACTTCGACCAGCGGCATCATGTGTACCGGGTTGAAGAAGTGCATACCACAGAAGTTTTCCGGACGCTTGAGCGCCTGGGCCAGATAGGTGATGGAAATGGTTGAAGTGTTCGAGGCGATGATCGCGTCGTCCTTCACATAACCTTCCACCTCGGCCAGTACCGCGTGCTTGACCTTGGGATTCTCGACGACGGCTTCGACCACGATGTCGACTTCCTTGAAGTCGCCATAGGACATGGTCGGGCGAATGGCGTTGAGCGCCTTGGCCATCTGATCCGGCTTCATGCGGCCTTTTTCAACGCGCTTGCCAAGCAGCTTGGAGGCTTCGTCCAGGCCCAGCTGAATGCCTTCCTCGCGGATATCCTTCATCAGGATCGGCGTGCCCTTGACCGCAGACTGGTAAGCGATACCGCCACCCATGATGCCTGCGCCAAGTACAGCGGCCAGCTTCACGTCTGCTGCCTGCTTATCGTATTGCTTGGCCTTGTGCTTGAGCGCCTGATCATTCAGGAACAGGCCTACGAGGCTCGCTGCAACGGAGGTCTTCGCCAGCTTGGCAAAGCCTGCTGCCTCGATTTCCAGTGCCTTGTCGCGGCCATGGTTGGCAGCCTTCTGGATGGTCTTGATCGCTTCGACCGGAGCCGGGTAGTTCGGGCCAGCCTGACCAGCGACGAAACCCTTGGCGGTTTCAAACGCCATCATCTGCTCAATGGTATTGAGCTTGACCTTTTCCAGCTTGGGCTGACGCTTGGCCTTGTAATCCAGCTCGCCGGCTGCGGCGCGCTTGGCCAGGTCCAGGGCACCTTCCTTGAGCTTGGCGTCCGCAACCACAGCGTCAACGGCACGCATGCTCAGTGCCTTGTCTGCGCGCTGTTCGCCACCGGAGCAGATCCACTCGATGGCGTTGTCCACGCCCATGATCCGTGTGGCGCGAACGGTACCGCCGAAACCCGGGTAGATACCCAGCTTCACTTCGGGCAGGCCGACCTTGGCGCTCTGGGCCATGATGCGGTAATCGCAGGCCAGGCACATCTCGAAACCGCCACCCAGCGCCATGCCGTTGATCGCGGCGACGGTGGGAACGTTGAGGTCTTCGAATGCGTTGAAAATCTTGTTCGCTTCGAGGTTGCCGGCGACCAGGTCTTCTTCCGGCAGCTGGAACGTATTGACGAATTCGGTGATATCGGCGCCGACGATGAACACGTCCTTGCCGCTGGTCACGATCACGCCGCGGACGCTGGCGTCGTTCTGGATGGCTTCAACCGCTGACTGCAGTTCGGCCAGAGTGGCCCGGTTGAACTTGTTGACAGACTCGCCCTGCAGGTCGAACTTGAGTTCGACGATGCCGTCTTCCAGGGCTTGAACCGTGATGGCTTTACCTTCGTAAATCATCAACTGATCTCCACGCTATAAAAGCACATGAGAAACACCGATTGGCGGACCGACCCTCACGGGGTCTGCCCTGCCAACCGGTGTCATGAACGTCCCGATGCGATGAACCCGTTAGCGAGCAAAAATTCATACGCTTGTTTGATTCGGGTCGGCACACCTTCGAGGAAAATACGCGTCTTGTCAATTGGCGGCTGGCAAAAGCATCTCGCTCGGACCATCTGTCCGCCGCCTTCTGGCTTTATAATTCAGATAGTTAACATGGATTAATGAGACCGTTTCGACGTGACGATGCATTATCGTCTCTATGAGACAGATGGCTGCCTAAGAGGTTGCAACGCCGTGTCGAGACGTTCAAGGGAGGCCAGATCGTCCGGTTCCTGCCAATGAACCACCAGCGTGAAACCGTGCCTGTCCAGCCCGAGGACGTTGTCCGGCAGCGTCACCAGCACCGCCAGTAGTCGCGCTTGAACCGACTCCCCTCCGGACATCTGCCAGACGCCGTTCAAACGTCTTGCGCTGAACTCCTGGTCGAGCGGACAGCGCGGAAGCGCCAGACGATAGCCGATGCATCCTTCGAGCCGGTCGTCGTGTTGCGACGCCTGCCTATCGACCGTAAATCCAAGTTCTCGGGCCCGGTCTCGCAGCCGGTGCAACTGTAGCTGGCGCCCGCGCGGCATCATTTTGTGCAGGGTGGATAAAAGGATAGCGGCGACCAGACCCACGATCAGCCAGGTCATGCCGTTGCACCCTTGCGGCTGGCCTCAGAAGAAAGGCTGTAGAGAGTATGGACTGGCAGGTAAACGCTGTTAGTATCGGCTGAAAAGCCAGGAGGAACCTGCATGCTTTATTCTCATCTGCTAGTGGCGGTAGATCTGATCGACGAATGCCGCGACGTTGCCGATCACGCTGTGTCGCTGGCCAAGGCATTGGACGCGAAGCTGACCCTGCTGCATGTGGTGGAGCCTCTGGCGATGGCCTACGGCGGTGATGTGCCAATGGATCTGTCGATGCTCCAGCAGCAGCAGTTCGATCAGGCCCGCGAGCGCATGCAAGCCTTCGCCGGCGACTATGGATTACCTGAAGATCAGCTGCAGATCGCTTTTGGCCATCCGCGCCAGGAAATCCATCGAGTCAGTACAGAGCAGGCCTGCGACCTGATTGTCGTCGGCAGCCATGGCCGGCACGGCCTCGCGTTATTGCTCGGCTCGACAGCCAATGACGTACTACACGGCGCGCCCTGCGACGTTATTGCGGTCAGGCTCGGCAAGAAAAAAGCCTGACCTGAGCCTCATCCCTGCAAGTCTTCGAGTTCGGCCCAGCGTTCCAGCGCCTGGTCGAGCTCGGCCTGCTTGCTTTCCATTGCAGCAATGACTGGCGCCGTCTGCTCATGGCTCCGCTGGTAGAAATCGGGCGCATTGACCTGCTGCTGAAGAACCTCTAATTCCTTTTCCAACCGCTCAAGCACGACCGGCATAGCTTCCAGCTCTCGCTGCAGCTTGTAGCTGAGCTTGGCCTTTGGCACAGCCGGCTGCGCACTCGGGACGGCTGCCGGGGGCGGTGTCGGCTGGGTGGCTTCTTCCGGCGCGGCGGCGTCCTGCCCCCAGTCGGCCAGGGATTCGACCCGACCGCCCTGGCGAAGCCAGTCCGCATAGCCGCCGACGTACTCGCGCACGTTTCCGTGGCCCTCGAATACCAGGCTGCTGGTGACTACATTGTCCAGAAATGCCCGGTCGTGGCTGACCAGCAGCACCGTACCGTCAAACCCTGCAAGAACTTCTTCGAGCAGCTCAAGCGTTTCGACATCGAGGTCGTTGGTCGGCTCGTCGAGGACCAGCACGTTGGCCGGTTTGCTGAATAATCGCGCCAGTAGCAGACGCGCTCGCTCACCACCAGATAGAGCCTTTACCGGCGTCCGCGATCGCTCCGGTGAGAAAAGAAAGTCTCCCAGATAGCTGATGATGTGCCGGCGTTCGCCGTTGATCTCGATGAAATCACGGCCTTCGGAAATGTTATCGATCACCGACTTCTCAGGCTCGAGCTGACCACGCAGCTGGTCGAAATAGGCAACTTCCAGCTTGGTGCCGTGCTTGATCTTGCCGGACGTCGGTTCCAGCTGACCGAGCAGCAGCTTGAGCAACGTGCTCTTGCCGGAACCGTTGTTACCGATGAGGCCGATTCGATCGCCTCGCAGGATGAAGGTCGTCAGATCGCGTACCAGCGGGGCACGACCCGGCCAGGCGAAAGATACGTCCTCGACTTCTATCACGCGCTTGCCTGAAGCATCGGCCGTCTCCAGCTGAAAGCTCGCCTTTCCCTGTCGATCGACGCGCTGGGAGCGCTCGTCACGCATTGCCTTGAGCGCACGCACGCGCCCTTCGTTACGGGTACGACGGGCCTTGATACCCTGGCGGATCCAGACTTCTTCCTGAGCCAGACGCTTGTCGAACAGCGCATTGGCAGTCGCTTCCGCGGCCAGCGCTTGCTCCTTGTGCACCAGAAAACTGGCGTAGTCGCCCGGCCAATCGATGAGCGCGCCCCGGTCGAGTTCGAGGATGCGTGTCGCCAGTGCCTGCAGAAACTGACGATCGTGGGTGATGAAGAGCACAGCACCACGAAAATCAAGCAGAACCTCTTCCAGCCAGGCGATGGTATGGATATCGAGATGGTTGGTCGGTTCGTCGAGCAGCAGCACATCGGGCTCAGACACCAGCGCCTGCGCCAGCAGAACTCGGCGGCGCCAGCCGCCGGAAAGCTCTGCCATCGTTTTCTCCGCAGGAAGGCCGAGCCGGGTGAGTGTGGTCTCGACAAGCTGATTCAATCGCCAACCGTCCTTGGCCTCCAACCGCTCCTGAACCTTCTCCAGGCGCGCCAGCTCGGCCTCGCCCATCTCGCCGTGCACCAGATGGTGGTACTCCGCGAGCAGCTCGCCGACCCCGGCCAGGCCGGCCGCAACGATGTCATATACCTGCGAGTCGTCTGCCTGGGGCAACTCCTGCGGTAACTGGCCGATCTTCAGGCCGGGCGCGAACCATATCTCGCCGTCATCCGGTGCCTGCTGTCCGTCGATGAGCTTGAGCAAACTGGACTTGCCAGCGCCGTTGCGACCGATCAGACACACGCGTTCGCCTCGATCGAGCTGGAACGAGACCTTGTCCAACAGCGGATTGAGCCCGTAGGCCAGCGAGACGTCGGTAAACGAGAGAAGCGCCATAACACACCTTTGAAAAATACAGGCCGGCATTCTAGCCTTACCTGTCGTCAGCTGCATGATTAATGCGACGCCGAACCACTATTCGGCCACCAGGCAAACGGCTAAGCTGTACTCAACGCTACACACCCACGCTGCTCCACCGCCCGTCCGGGCAGGATTCATGATGCGCCGCTACACCTCTCTGTTTTTCAAACTGATCGCCGCGCCAGTTGCCGGCCTGTTGTTGTGTCAACCAGCCTTCGCCGACCGTCTGCAGGACCAGCGTCGTGCTTACGACCAGGCGATGTCGGCGCTGAATTCCAACCAGTTGGCTCGCTATCATCAGCTCAAGCCCGGTCTGGCTGATTACCCCCTGTACCCATACCTGCTTCTGGGCGAACTCAATCGTCAGGCGCAACCCGAGCATCGCAAGGTCGAAGCCTTTCTGCTCGAGCATGGCGACGTGCCGGCCGCTCAGTTGCTAAAAAACAAATGGCTGCGCCGACTCGCACGGGACGGCGAATGGTCGCTGTTCCACAAGCACTATGACGAAAGCAGCCGAGACGCCGGGCTGGATTGTCAGGTGACACTGCAAAGCTGGCGCGAGGGTAACGATAAGGAAGCCATGCGCCGTGCCACCGAACTCTGGACAGTCGGACGCTCCCAACCGAAAGATTGCGATCCGCTATTTGAGCGCTGGCGTCAGGCTGGCGGCTTGACCGAAACGGTAGCCTGGCAGCGCATTCGCCTCGCCCTGCTATACCGTCAGGACGCCCTGGCGCGCTATCTGACTCGTTATGTACCCAGCCAAAAAGCACTGGCTGAGCGATTCGTTGAAACGGCGACCCGGCCTACGCTGTTGAAGAATCACGAGCGATACCGCCCGAGCGCTAACCAGCCTGCGGAGAAAGTCACCGATGTAGTGACCGTTGCCTTGCGCCGACTGGGCCGCGACGATCCCGCCGCCGCCTTCGCCCTGTGGCCGCTGTACCGCGACCTGCCTTTCGCTGAGAGCGATCGGTTGGCGATCACTCGCGACATCGGCGTGCGCATGGCAAAGCGGCACGACCCGGCGGCGCTCGCGTTCATGGAAAGCAACGATCCGACGATGCAGGATGATCAGATCAGCGAATGGCGTATCCGTCTGGCGCTGCGTACCGGCCAGTTCGCTATGGCGCGGGACCTGTCTCAGACGTTGCCCGACACGCTGAATCAGCAGAGTCGCTGGCGGTACTGGAAATTGCGAAGCGCTCAGTTGTCCTCTCCATTGTCCGGAGATATCAAGGAGGGCTACGCTCAGCTGGCCAATGAACGGGACTTCTACGGATTTCTTGCCGCCGAACAGAGTGGCCGGCCGTATGCGCTCAACCACCAGCCGGCGAAGGTGGCGCCCGAAGTGAAAGCCAAGGTCAGCCAGACCGGAAATATCCGGCGGGCCCGTGAGTTCTTTGCCCGGGGTCAGGTGGTCGATGCACGGCGCGAGTGGTATCACGCCAGCCGTTTCTTCGACCGTGATGAACTGGTCGCGCAGGCAACCATGGCCCGGGAGATGGAGTGGTACTTCCCGGCTATACGAAGCGTTAGCCAGGCACAGCACTGGGATGATCTGGACATCCGGTTCCCGCTTGCCTATCAGGAGCCCATCATGCAGCAGGCTGCCGCGCGGCAATTGAAGTCGCCGTGGGTCTACGCTATCACCCGCCAGGAAAGTGCTTTCATGGCCGATGCGCGGTCTCACGCCGGCGCCATGGGACTGATGCAGCTGATGCCTGGGACTGCGAGGGAGACCGCCAAGCGCTACGGTATTCCGCTATCCAATCCCAATGACGTCCTGTTACCCGAGCGCAACATCGCGCTGGGTGCTGCCTATCTGTCGCAGCTGAACAACCAGTTCCAGGGCAACCGTGTATTGGCCTCGGCGGCGTACAACGCCGGTCCCGGACGCGTAAGGCAGTGGACACGCGGTGTGGACGATTTGCCGTCGGACGTATGGGTCGAGGCGATACCCTTCGACGAAACACGACAATACGTGCAAAGCGTGTTGAGCTACGCAGTGATCTATGGGGAAAAACTGGGGATCAAGCAGCCCGTGATGGAGAATCACGAGCGCTACCTCCGCGTGCAGTGATCGCGCGCGGAGGCAGAGCAAGCATCCGGAATCCAGGCGTTGCGGCCTAGGCGTGCGGTCAGTTGTCCAGACGCTTGAGCCGCTCGCGGACAACCTCGACCAGTTGATCAGGCTGGAATTTGGACAGGAACCCGTCGCAGCCGACTTTTTCCACCATCGCCTTGTTGAAGTTGCCTGAAAGCGAGGTATGCAAAACGACATACAGATCCTGCAACCGCGGGTCCTTGCGGATCTCCGCGGTTAGCCTGTAGCCGTCCATTTCGGGCATTTCTGCATCGGTGATGACCATGAGGAGACGCTCCGAGAAATGTTCGTCCGCATCAGCCCAGGCTTTCAGCTGGTTCAACGCTCGCAGGCCGTCAGTGGCTACATGCATCGTCAGGTTCAGCTGCGACAGCGTCTCGCGCAACTGGTTGATACCGGTTGGCGAATCATCGACCAGAAGTACTTCCCTACCCCGCGCCTTGTCCAGCAAGGCATCGTCGAGCAGATCCGCGCTGACGCGGGTATTGAACGGAACGATCTCCGCCAACACTTTCTCCACGTCGATGATCTCGACCAGGCGCTGGTCTTCCAGGCGAGTAATGGCGGTCAGGTAATGCGAGCGGCCTGCGCCACGCGGCGGTGGCTGCACGGTGTCCCAGTTCAGGTTCATGATCCGTTCGACACTACCGACGAGGAATGCCTGCACCGACCGGTTGTACTCGGTCACGATGACGGTACTTTGCGGAGTGACCGGCAGCGGCCGCAACCCGATAGCGGCTGACAAATCGATGACCGGAATGGTCTGTCCACGTAAATGCGTGACGCCGACTACATGGGGATGCCGTTGCGGCATCTGCGTCAATGCCGGCATTTGCAAGACCTCACGGATCTTGAACACGTTCAGCGCAAACAGCTGTTGATGCGCCGACAGCTTGAACAGCAATATCTCCAGGCGGTTTTCACCGACCAGCCGGGTACGCTGATTGACAGAATCCAGAACTCCAGCCATGACAACGCCTCTCACTAGCTAAATCATTAATGGCCTAACGCTACCACAGAAATTAGCGTCTTGGCGTCGGCCTGACCGCCGGGCGTCCATGGCTGATCAATCAGTAGTAGGCGTTTTCCTTGACCGTGTGGTCGGTCACGTCACGTACCGCAGTCAGTTCCGGAATTCGCGCAACCAGCGTCTTCTCGATGCCTTCCTTGAGCGTCACATCGACCATGCCGCAACCCTGGCAACCGCCTCCGAACTGAAGAATGGCGACCCCGCCTTCGACAACGTCGACCAGTTTCACTTCACCGCCGTGACTGGCCAGACCGGGATTGATTTCGGTCTGCAGCAGATAATTGATGCGCTCGTTGAGAGGGCTATCGTCATTCACCATCGGAACTTTAGCGTTGGGTGCCTTAATGGTGAGCTGACCACCCATTCGGTCGGTGGCGTAATCGACTAGCGCGTCTTCGAGAAACGGCTCGCTGACCGCATCGATCCAGACGTTGAAGGAGTCCAGCGGCATCAGCCGATCTTCCGGCTTTTCCTCGCCGGGCTTGCAGTACGCGATGCACGTCTCGGCATAGGGGGTGCCGGGTTGAGTGATGAACACACGAATGCCGATGCCGGTCGAATCCTGTTTGGAAAGCAGATCGGCCAGATATTTTTCGGCACCTTCGGTGAAATGAATGCCTGCCATGTAACGCCTCTTGAGCAGTGACTATGGCGGCCAGTGTAAGGGATTCGCGGGCGCGAATAAAGCCTTACTGATTTAGTAGGGTATTGCGCAAGCACCGATTAAAGACGTCGGCCGCCACCCTGCGGCGGCGACCGACAGACCGATCAGGCCGCGAGCTTATCAATGAGCGCCCGGTTGAACGCATCGAGATCGTCCGGCTTACGACTGCTGATCAGATTACCGTCGACCACCACTTCCTGATCGACCCATTCTGCGCCTGCGTTTCGCAGATCGTCGGCGAGCGAAGGCCAGCTGGTCATCTTCTTGCCCTTGACCAGGTCGGCTGACGCCAGGATCCAGGCCCCATGACAGATGACCGCGATCGGCTTGTTGGCCTTGGCTACGTTCTTCAGCAGCGACTTGGCCAGATCGTGCAAACGGATATTGTCACCGTTTACCACGCCACCGGGGAGCACCACGGCGTCGTAGTCGTCCGCATGTGTGGCATCGAAGGTCCGGTCCACGGTAAAGGTGTCGGCGGGATCCGTGTGATTCCACCCCTGCACCTCGCCAGATTTGGCTGAAATGATATCGGCGATCGCGCCTGCCTCACGAAGCGCGTCACGCGGAGAAGTCATCTCGACCTGTTCAAAGCCGTCGGTAACCAACAACGCGACTCGCTTGCCTTTAAGGGAATTACTCATATCGACCTCCTGCTGAAATGGATGGCTGCTCAAATTACGACCAGAGGCGAATCGAAAGTTCCTGCACCCTCTCAGGGAGGCAATCACAGGACGTGATAGGGCAATCGTTCAGCATTCGCCCCGCTTCTGCTAAGCTAGCCGGCTTTTCGATGTGCATTACCGGAGCTCCACATGCCTGATTTGACCACCCGCCTGACCGCCCTGCGCGACGCCCTGCGCCAGCGTATCCTGATTCTGGACGGTGGCATGGGGACCATGATCCAGAGCTACCGGCTCGAAGAAGCGGACTACCGCGGCGAGCGTTTCGCTGACTGGCCGAGCGACCTGAAGGGCAACAACGACCTGTTGATCCTGAGCCAGCCGAACAAGATCGCGGCGATCGAGCGCGCCTATCTCGACGCGGGCGCCGACATCATCGAAACCAACACCTTCAACGCCACCCGAGTCTCTCAGGCCGATTACGGCATGCAGGACCTGGCCTACGAACTGAACGTGGAAGGCGCCCGCCTCGCCCGTCAGGTGTGCGATGAGAAGACCACAGAGACACCCGACAAACCGCGTTTCGTTGCCGGCGTACTCGGCCCGACCAGCCGCACCTGTTCGATCTCTCCGGACGTGAACAATCCGGGTTATCGCAACATCAGTTTCGATCAACTGGTCGAGGACTACGTGAGCTCGACCCGGGGACTGATCGAAGGCGGCGCTGACCTAATCCTGATCGAGACCATCTTCGACACGCTGAATGCCAAGGCGGCGATCTTCGCCGTGCAGCAGGCCTTCGAGGACCTCGGCGTGGAGTTGCCGATCATGATCTCGGGCACCATCACCGACGCCTCTGGCCGCACGCTGTCGGGCCAGACTACCGAGGCATTCTGGAACTCGGTGCGCCATGCGAAGCCGATTTCGGTTGGACTCAACTGCGCGCTCGGCGCGAAAGAGCTACGTCCGTATCTGGAAGAGCTGTCCGGCAAGGCGGATACCTACGTCTCGGCCCACCCCAACGCGGGATTGCCGAATGCCTTCGGCGAGTACGACGAAACTCCTGAGCAGATGGCCGCGGTCGTCGAGGAATTTGCCGCCGCGGGCTTCCTGAACATCGTAGGCGGTTGTTGCGGTACAGCGCCCGAGCACATCGAAGCGATTGCCCGGGCGGTGGCCAAGTATCCGCCCCGCACCATCCCGACCATTGCGCCGGCCTGCCGGTTGTCCGGCCTCGAGCCGTTCACCATCGATCGCAGCTCGCTCTTCGTCAACGTAGGCGAGCGCACCAACATCACCGGGAGCGCCAAGTTCGCCCGGCTGATACGGGAAGACAACTACAGCGAAGCGCTGGAAGTAGCGTTGCAGCAGGTCGAAGCCGGCGCGCAGATCATCGACATCAACATGGACGAGGGGATGCTCGATTCTAAGGCGGCCATGGTCACCTTCCTCAACCTGATTGCCGGCGAACCCGATATCGCTCGCGTGCCGATCATGATCGATTCCTCCAAGTGGGAAGTCATCGAGGCCGGTCTCAAATGCATTCAGGGCAAGGGTATCGTCAACTCGATTTCCATGAAGGAAGGCGAGGACCAATTCCGCCAGCAGGCCCGCTTGTGCAAGCGCTACGGCGCCGCTGTGGTTGTCATGGCCTTCGACGAAAAGGGCCAGGCTGATACCGAGGCGCGCAAGAAGGAAATCTGCAAGCGCTCCTACGACATTCTCGTCAACGAAGTCGGCTTTGCGCCGGAAGATATCATCTTCGACCCAAACATCTTCGCGATCGCTACAGGCATCGAGGAGCACAACAACTACGCAGTCGACTTCATCAACGCCTGTGCCTACATCCGCGATGAACTGCCTCACGCTCTGACCTCCGGCGGGGTTTCCAACGTTTCGTTCTCCTTCCGTGGCAACAATCCGGTTCGTGAAGCGATCCACTCGGTGTTCCTCTACCACGCGATCCGCAACGGCCTCAACATGGGTATCGTCAACGCGGGTCAGCTGGAGATTTACGACCAGATCCCGACGGAGCTGCGCGAAATCGTCGAGGACGTGGTGCTCAACCGCTCGAAAGGCGGCACGGAGGCACTACTGGCGATCGCCGACAAGTACAAGGGCGACGGCAGCGTCAAGGAAGCGGAAAGCGAGGAATGGCGCAGCTGGGACGTCAGCAAGCGCCTCGAGCATTCATTGGTGAAGGGCATCACTACCTGGATCATCGAAGACACCGAAGAGGCGCGTCAGGCCTATGCCCGCCCGATCGAGGTTATCGAAGGGCCGTTGATGTCCGGCATGAACGTAGTCGGCGATCTGTTCGGCGCCGGCAAGATGTTCCTGCCCCAGGTGGTGAAGTCAGCCCGTGTGATGAAGCAAGCCGTCGGCCACCTGATTCCCTTCATCGAAGCGGAAAAAGGTGATAACCCCGAGCCCAAGGGCAAGATCCTGATGGCCACGGTTAAGGGTGACGTCCACGATATCGGCAAGAACATCGTCGGCGTAGTGCTCGGCTGTAACGGTTACGACGTGGTCGATCTGGGCGTAATGGTGCCGGCAGAGAAAATCCTGCAAACAGCCATTGCCGAGAAGTGCGACATCATCGGTCTGTCCGGGCTGATCACACCGTCGCTGGATGAAATGGTGCACGTCGCCAAGGAAATGCAGCGCCAAGGCTTCAAGCTGCCCCTTCTTATCGGCGGTGCGACGACGTCGAAGGCCCACACCGCGGTAAAAATCGAGCCGCAGTACAGCAACGACGCGGTGATTTACGTAACCGATGCCTCACGTGCGGTGGGGGTAGCCACCAGCCTGCTGTCGAAGGAAATCAAGCCGGATTACATCACCAAGATCCGCGAGGACTACGCCGTGGTGCGCGAGCGCACCGCTAGCCGTAGTGCCCGCACCGAACGCCTGTCCTATGCCGATGCGCTGCAGCGCAAGCCGGTGATCGACTGGGCAGCATACGAGCCACCGGCACCCTCGTTCACTGGCGTTAAAATACTCGACAATATCGATCTTCATACGCTGGTTGAGTACATCGACTGGACACCTTTTTTCATCTCCTGGGAACTGGCCGGCAAATATCCGCGCATCTTCGATGACGAGATTATCGGCGAGGCCGCTCGTTCGCTATTCGACGATGCGCAGGCCATTCTCCACAAGCTGATCGACGAAAAGCTGATCAAGGCTCGTGCCGTGTTCGGCTTCTGGCCAGCGAACCAGGTGGATAACGACGATATCCAACTGTTCGACGACGCCGGTCAGCCTTCGCAGCGGCTGCACCACCTTCGTCAGCAGACGATCAAACCTGACGGCAAACCGAACTTCTCGCTCGCCGACTTCGTCGCCCCCCAAGACTCCGGCCTGACCGACTATGTCGGCGGCTTCATCACCACCGCAGGCATTGGCGCCGAGGAAGTAGCGGTCGAGTACCAGGCCAAAGGTGACGACTACAACGCGATCATGGTCAAGGCACTCGCCGATCGCCTCGCTGAAGCCTGTGCCGAGTGGCTGCACGAGCGCGTTCGGCGCGAGCATTGGGGCTACGCCACGGACGAGACACTGGACAAGGATGCGCTGATCCGCGAGAAGTATCGCGGCATCCGCCCCGCGCCGGGTTATCCCGCCTGCCCCGACCACACCGAGAAAGAGGCACTTTTTGCGCTCCTTGATCCTCGCGGCGAGTCCGGCGTAGAGCTCACGGAACATTTCGCGATGTTCCCCGCTGCTTCGGTCAGCGGCTGGTACTTTGCCCATCCACAGAGCCAGTACTTTGCAGTGGGCAAGATCGATCGGGATCAGGTGGAATCCTATAGCCAGCGCAAAGGACAAACGCTGCAGGTCACCGAACGCTGGTTGTCACCGAACCTCGGTTACGACCCCGCCCCATGACCCTTCTGCCTGCCCGTGATCGGCTCAGAAGCATCGCGCTTCTGGGATTGCCGATCATGGGCGGCATGCTTAGCCAAAGCCTGCTCAATCTGGTCGACGCGGCTATGGTCGGCAGTCTCGGCAGCGCAGCGCTGGCGGGCGTAGGTCTGGGTAGCTACGCCAATTTCATGGCCATCGCCCTGGTGATGGGCCTGGGCGCTGGGGTCCAGGCCATGGTCGCGCGGCGTCATGGCGAGGGCAATGTCGGCCAGATCGCCACGCCCTTGAATGACGGGTTGCTCATCGTCGCGCTGTTTGCCGTTCCCTTGACCTTTGTATGCTGGTTCAACGCCGAGCGGATCATCGGTCTTCTTGCCGAAGACCCGGAAGTAGCCGGCATTGGCGCGGACTATTTCCGTTGGCGCACCTTGGCAATCATCGCTGTCGGCGCGAACTTCGCCTTTCGCGGCTACTGGAATGGTATTCGCCAGTCCGGGACCTATCTGCTGATCCTGCTGGGCATGCATGTGCTCAACATTACGGTCAGCTACGGTTTGATTTTCGGTCGCTACGGCCTGCCTGAAATGGGCGCAGCGGGCTCCGGGCTAGGTACCTGCATAGCCATGCTCGTCGGCTGCGCAACCCATTTTCTGATCACGCACCGCTCGGCACGCAGGCATGGGTTCCTGCGTAGACGCCCGAGAATGAAACGGTTGCGTAACCTCCTCGCATTGACGATACCCAATTCGCTGCAGCAGTTTCTCTTCGCGACCGGCATCACCACGCTGTTCTGGATTATTGGTCAGATTGGCACGCAGGAACTGGCCATCGCTCATGTACTGATCAATCTGGCGCTGTTTCTGATTCTGCCTGGCGTGGGTATGGGCATGGCTGCGGCCACCCTGGTCAGTCATAGCCTTGGCGAGCGAGAGCCCGACGAAGCCTACCGCTGGGGCTGGGATGTGGTGCGGGTCGCTGGGTGCGCGCTTTTCCTGCTCGGGCTGCCTTTCTGGCTTGCACCGCAGGCGGTGCTCGGCCTGTTCACTCACGACGCACAGCTCCTCGCCCTGGGCGACTGGCCGCTGCGCATCACGGGACTGGGCATGACGCTGGACGCGACGGCGCTGGTGCTGACTCAGGCGCTGCTGGGGGCGGGAGCGAGCCGCACCGTCATGGGGGTAAACCTCGGCAGCCAATGGTTGCTGTTCCTGCCGTGCGCCTATCTCGCCGGTCCGGTACTCGGGGGCGGGCTACTCTCCATCTGGCTGCTGCAAAGCGGATACCGTGCCGTTACATCGCTGATCTTCGCGATCATGTGGCGCCGCCGACACTGGGCGGACATCTGCATCTGATCCAGCTATGCTGAGAGCAGACCGAAGGAGGTTTGGAGATGGCAGACCAAGAACAACAGAACCAGCAACAGGGAATGCGCTTTCGCGACACGGTAGTCAGCGTACTGTTCGCTGCCCTTGGCGTGCAAAGCAACAAGGCGCGGGAACGCGATTTCACCCACGGCAAGCCGAGTCATTTCATCGTCCTAGGGATCGCCTTTACTGCGCTGTTCGTGCTGGGCATTCTCGGAGTGGTCAAACTGATTCTGCATCTGGCCGGAGTCTGACCGGCCAGGCTATGGCAGGCTGATGAGCTATTGCTGGCTGATCCAGAAAACCGCGGCGACCACCGCGATGAGAATCAGCGCTACCGCCGCAAAGGCGTCCAGATAACTGTCGGAGTCGTGCTGCTGATGCGTTTCATGGTCGTTCATAGGTGTTCCTCTTATTGTTGTTGCACCTTGTGAGCGCGTTACCTACCCTAGCTAGTAAAGCCCAATCCCCCTGCCAGCACAAGCGCCCGGAAAGCTGCGTTTTCCATCTAAACATATAGATAAACATTCCTTTTGTGCATATCGGAAAACTGCTATCGTCTGCGCGCTTCCGAAGCCCGGTAGGGCCGAGCCATTGTTAGACAAGGGGCAGCGCCCCCAGAACAGGTTGTCAGCATGTATATCTACGACGAGTATGATCAACGGATCGTGGAGGACCGCGTCAAGCAGTTCCGCGATCAGACCCGCCGCTATCTTGCCGGCGAACTGAGCGACCCGGAATTCCTGCCGCTGCGCCTGCAGAATGGCCTGTATATTCAGCGGTATGCACCCATGTTGCGCATCGCCATTCCCTATGGCCTGATCTCCTCCCGGCAGATGCGCAAGCTCGCGTTCATCGCGCGTGAATACGACAAGGGCTACGCGCACTTCAGCACCCGACAGAACGTCCAGTTCAACTGGCCGAGCCTGGAAGAGGTTCCGGACATTCTTGCGCATCTGGCCGAGGTGCAGATGCACGCGATCCAGACCAGCGGCAACTGCATCCGCAACACCACTACTGACCAGTTCGCCGGCGTCGCAGCAGACGAAATTGTCGACCCGCGCCCGTGGTGCGAAGTCATTCGCCAGTGGTCGACCTTTCATCCGGAATTCGCTTTCCTGCCGCGCAAGTTCAAGATTGCCGTCAACGGTGCCGAAGCAGATCGCGCAGCGATCGGCGTCCACGATATCGGCCTGAATGTCGTCAAGAACGATGCTGGCGAAGTCGGCTTCCGCGTGCTCGTCGGCGGCGGGCTTGGTCGTACGCCGATGGTCGGTTCGGAAATCCGTGCGTTCCTGCCCTGGCAGCATCTGCTTACCTACCTCGACGCCATTCTGCGTGTGTACAACCGCTATGGTCGCCGTGACAACAAGTACAAGGCGCGGATCAAGATACTGGTGAAAGCGCTCACTCCCGCTGCCTTCGCTGAAAAAGTCGAAGCCGAGTGGGTCCATACCAAGGATGGCCCTGCCACCCTGACTCAGGACGAGTTCGAGCGGGTGAGCGCCCACTTCACCGCCCCTGCCTACGCGCAGCTGGACGGTGATGACGCGACGTACCTGGCCATGCGCGAGAGCGACAAGGGTTTCAACAACTGGGCCATGCGCAACGTGCATGCTCACAAGGTGCCCGGTTACGCCGCTGTGACGCTGTCACTCAAGCCAACCGCTGTAGCGCCCGGCGACGCCACCGACAAGCAGCTGGAAGCAGCTGCGGACCTCGCCGACCAGTTCAGCTTCGGCGAGCTGCGGGTAACGCACCAGCAGAACCTGGTCCTGGCCGACGTGCGTCAGTCCGAACTTTACTCGCTGTGGCAGGTATGCCGCGATCAGGGCTTCGCCACACCCAACATCGGCCTGCTCACTGACATCATCTGCTGCCCGGGCGGGGACTTCTGCTCACTGGCAAACGCCAAGTCGATTCCGATCGCCGAGGCTATCCAGCGCACCTTCGATGATCTGGATTACCTGCACGACATTGGCGACGTCGACCTGAACATCTCCGGGTGCATGAACGCCTGCGGTCATCACCACGTCGGCCATATCGGCGTGCTTGGTGTGGACAAGAAAGGTGCAGAGTTCTATCAGGTATCGCTCGGCGGTAACAGCGGGCGCAATGCGGCGATCGGCCAGATTCTCGGCCCATCCTTCGCTGCCGACCAGATGCCAGGAGTGATCCAGAAGGTTGTCGACGTCTACGTCGAACAGCGCACAGCGGAAGAGCAATTCATCGACACCTTCCAGCGTATCGGCATGGATCCGTTCAAGGAGCGCGTTTATGCAGCGAATAATTAAGAACGACCAGGTCGTCGATGAAACCTGGCATCTGCTACCCAAGGACGCCACGCTCGAAGGCCTGTCCAACAGCGATGACCTGCTGGTGCCGATGGGACTGTGGCTCGAGCACAGCCATGCGTTGAAGGTCCGCGATGGCGGCCTGGGCGTGTGGCTGGATAGCGACGAAGAGATCGAGTGCATCGCCGACGAGCTGGAGTACTTCCAGGTCGTGGCGCTGAACTTCCCCGTGTTCAGCGACGGGCGCCATTTCTCGACGGCACGTCTGCTGCGCGATCGCTATGGGTACAAAGGCGAAGTACGCGCCATCGGCGATGTTCTGCGTGACCAGCTGTTCTACATGAAGCGCTGCGGCTTCGATGCCTTTGCAGTCCGTGCCGATCGCGATCCGTACGAGGCACTTGAGAGCCTCAAGGACTTCTCGGAAACCTACCAAGCCGCTACCGACCAGCCTCTGCCGCTGTTTCGTCGCCGCGGCTGAGTCGTTACACATAGCTGGCGAGGTTCGCCGCGCCAGCTATGTTCTTCTTTTCCCTACCGAACGACCCTCTGTCTTCCGCTGTCCAACTCGCATGCGTCTTGTCATCAGGAGAAACCCATGCGTGCCCAGCCTTCATCCCCCGTAGCCCAGTCTTCAGAAGAGACCGGCCCGCTCAACCGCGAGCGGCTCGAGGCCAACCTGCTGTATTACGTGGCCAACCCGCGCCTAATCAATCAGCGCCTGCACGAATTGGACAAGGAATGGAGCATCGAACGCCTGCTCGAAGCCAACGCAGCAGCGCTGGCCGGTGCGGGAACCTTGATGAGCTTGTTCCGCAGCAAGTACTGGCTGCTACTGCCTGCAGGCGCCACAGGGTTTCTGATGCAGCACGCCGTTCAAGGCCGGTGCGCGCCGATGAAGCTGTTTCACCAGATGGGCTTCCGGTCTGCTGAAGAGATCGACGAGGAACGCTATGCGCTGAGAATCCTTCGCGGTGACCTCGAACCGGTCAAAGAGGCGGACGTGGACGACATGGTCGCCCAGGTAGAACGGGCAATGGCAGCAGCAGAAGGATAAGCGTGTGCCAGCGGCCCTGGCTGCCAAGGCCGCCTCCGGTCAACCCAGGTTGACGATTACCCGACCGACCATTTGTCCACCCAGGATCGTTTCGATCTGTTGGGGAAGCTCATCAAGCCCGACCTCATGCTCGATAGAGCTCAGATCGGTCTTCCACTGGACCGACAGTCTATCCCACATCGAAGCTTTCACCACCAGCGGCTGCTCTACTGAGTCGATGCCCATCAGGTTCACGTTGCGCAGGATGAACGGCAGGACACTGCCCTGGAAACCGGTACCGGCTGTCAGGCCGCAGCAGGCTACGGTCGCTCCGTAACGCAGTGATTTCACTACGTTGAACAGAATGTCGCCACCGACAGTGTCCACTCCACCGGCCCAGCGCTCCTTGAGTAGCGGTTTCTCCTTGCCCGCCTCAAGCTCGGAGCGCTCGACGATAGTCGTCGCACCCAGCTTCTTCAGAAAGTCGGCTTGCGACGCCTTGCCGGTTGCGGCGGCAACTTCATAACCCAGGCCGGCGAGCATCGCCACGGCAATACTACCGACACCCCCGGTTGCGCCAGTAACCAATATCGGGCCCTGGCCGGTGATCATGCCGCCCTGCTCGAGCTTGTCGATACACAGGGCGGCGGTGAGGCCAGCAGTGCCCAGCAGCATGCTTTCGCGCAACGTCAGGCCATCCGGGCGTTTGAGAACCCAGCCGGCAGGGACCCGGATGTACTGGCCGTAGCCGCCTGCAGTATTCATCCCCAGATCATATCCGGTGACGATCACTTCATCGCCGGCTTTCAGTTCAGACACAGAGCTGGATTCGACCACGCCGGCCGCATCGATCCCCGGGGTATGCGGATATTGGCGGGTGACGCCCTTGTTACCGCTTGCAGACAATGCGTCCTTGAAATTCAGCGACGAGTATTTCACCCGTATCAGAACTTCTCCTTCAGGCAGATCCTCTACGCGGCGCGTGACCACGTTCGAAACATAGCGGCCTTGTTCTTCGCTGACTACCAGGGCCTTGAATTCTGACATGTGGGCTCCTACCAAAATTTCTGGTTGTGAAAGCGTGAAGCCCAGACGACCAGCAGGCGGTCGATGATGCCGGTGAAACCACCAGCCAGCTTGTCCTGCATGCGTTTGCGCGTCACGTAGTTGACCTCGAACACATCCGCTTCACGGACACGTCGAGTGATGTATTCGTCGCTGGTCTGCACCTCGTCTGCCAGCTTGATCTCCTGTGCCTCGATGCCGAACCATACTTCGCCGGTTGCGACCTCATCGACATTCAGCTGCGGTCGGTAGCGGCTGACAAAATTTTTGAACAACCGATGAATGTTTTCCAGATCCTCGCGAAACTTCTCCCGACCTTTTTCGGTGTTTTCACCGAACACGGTCAGGGTGCGCTTGTACTCGCCGGCTGTAAGCATTTCGTAGTCAACGTCATGCTTCTTCAGGATCTTGTGAAAGTTCGGCAGCTGCGCCACCACGCCGATCGATCCGAGCATGGCAAAGGGTGCCGCCAGGAGCCGGTCACCGATGCAGGCCATCATGTAACCCCCGCTCGCCGCGACCTTGTCGACACAGACAGTAAGCGGGATTCCGGCTTCGCGGATACGGACCAACTGGGAAGCGGCAAGACCGTAAGCATGGACCATCCCGCCGCCACTCTCCAGTTTGACGACGACTTCATCCTCGGCACGTGCCATTTCGAGCACTGCAGTAATCTCATGGCGTAGATGATCGACCGCGCTTGCCTTGATGTCGCCATCGAAGCACAACACGAACACCCTGCTCCGCTCTTCAGCGCTCTTGCTTCGGCTTTTGGCGTCGAGCTTGCGACCCTTCTGTCTCAGCTTGAACCCTTTTTTGTCCAGCACCGACTGGGCAAGCCGCTCGGTCATGCGAGCGATTTGCTCGTTGACCTTATTGACCGACAGCGCACCATCCGGTCGACGGTGTCGATCCTTCAGAGAGACGATCATCACCAGCAACACGACCAACGCCAGCAGCACTGTCGCTGCCTTGGCCAGGAACATTCCGTAATCGGCTAACCATTCCACGCATGAATCTCCCGCAAAAGTGACTGAACCAAGCATACAGGATGGACGAACGGCTGGGACCGACCGGTGCCGTCTCGATTCAAACGGTTGTATGATTTTCGGTTGACAGGATATGGGCCCGCCCATACCCTCAGTGAGACATTTTCCGGACAGGCATAACAATACGTGGGCAGCATCTATCTCATCCGTCACGGTCAAGCTTCCCTCGGCGCCGAGGACTACGACGTACTCTCTCCGGTTGGCATCAAGCAGTCCAAATTGCTTGGCGAGTATCTCAACAAGCTGAACGTACGCTTCGATCGCTGCTATGCCGGTAACATGAAACGGCAGATCGATACATGCCACCACGCCCTGGCGCAGATGGCCGATGCCCCCACGCGGGAGATCTCGATCGATACCGGGTTCAACGAATATCGGTCTGACGAGGTCATGCATACCTATCTGCCGCGGATCCTCGAGACTCAGCCGGACGCGAAGCATTTCGTGGAAAACGCCGGCCAGCATCGCAAGGAGTTTCAGAAGGTATTCAGTCAGGTCATCACGTCCTGGATCACCGATGAAAATTGCCCTGCCGACTGTCAGAGTTGGCCGCAGTTCGTTGCGGGGGTTCGCGACGGACTCAAGCGCGTCATGGAAGAAGCGGAGCGCGGCCAGACTATCGCCATCTTCACATCGGGCGGCATGATCACCGCCGCCGTGCAACTGATCACGGGAATGCCGGCCACAAGCGCCTTCGAGCTGAACTGGCAAATCGTGAATACCTCTGTGAGCCGTCTACAATACCGTAGGGACAAGCTCAGTCTGGCTTCCTTCAATAGCCAGGCTCACCTTGATGTCCACCAGCGGTCCGAGTGGGTGACCTACAGATAATCATCAGGTGACGAAGCCGTCGCCGTCCACCAAGCAAATATAGGAACAGGGCCAATGACTACTGATCAGATCATCAACAACATGGAATCCAAGTTCAACCCGGCCGCCGCGCAGGGTCTGAATCTGGTGTTCCAGTTCAACATCGAAGACGACGACAATTTCTTCGTGAAGGTCAAGGACGGCACCTGTGATGCACAGAAAGGCGACGCCGAAAACCCCAACGTCACCTTGATCATGGACAGCGACACGCTGAACGGCGTTATCTCCGGCGAGACCGACGGCATGCAGGCTTTCATGGCCGGCAAGCTGCGCGCCGAGGGCGACATGATGTTGGCCCTGAAGCTGGGCGAGCTGTTCCCGGCTTAAAAAGCCTGCAAAGAAAAGCCGGAGCCCTGCTCCGGTTTTTTTTGCCCGCGGGATCGCTGGGCATTGACCCAGCCAATCTAGTTCCAACACGCAATCTGATAAGGGGAATCAAACAGCTGTTCGAGCTTGTTCGCGATCCGCACCCTGCATTAGATTAACTGATTGTTCGAAACGACCATCATAAGGAAAACCATGACTCTGACCGATCAGGCCAGCACCATCCGCGAGGGTGAAGAGCTGGACGTCGATGCCGTCGACCGTTATCTCAAGAGCCAGATCGATGGCCTGCATGGCATACCCACGATACGCCAGTTCCCGGGTGGCGCATCCAACCTGACTTACCTGGTTGCCTATCCGGAGCAGGAATTCGTTCTGCGGCGCCCACCGTTTGGAAAGAAAGCCAAGTCGGCGCATGACATGGGCCGGGAATACCGGATCCTGAACCAGCTTAAAGAAGGCTTCCCTTACTGCCCGAAGGCGTACGCCCACTGCACTGACGAGTCGGTCATCGGGGCGGAGTTCTATGTAATGGAGCGCGTCCAGGGCGTGATCTTGCGCTCGGAGCTGCCGCCCGAACTGGGGCTGGACGAAGCGCAAACGCGCGAACTGTGCAAAAGCTTCATCGACAAGTTCGTCGATCTGCACAACGTCGATTACGCTGCCTGCGGTTTGTCGGACCTGGGCAAGCCGGAAGGCTACGTGCAACGTCAGATCGAGGGCTGGATCGATCGTTATCAGAAAGCTGCGACGCCTGACGCGCCAAGCTGGGGCCCCGTCATGTCTTGGCTGCGTGACAAGATGCCTGCCGACCATCACAAGCCGGGCATTGTCCATAACGACTACCGCTTCGACAATGTCATTCTCGACCCGCAAAACCCGATGCAGATCATCGGCGTGCTGGATTGGGAGATGACCACGATCGGCGATCCGCTGATGGACCTTGGCAACACCCTCGCGTACTGGATCGAAGCCGGGGATCCGCAGCCGATGCAACTGATCCGTCGCCAGCCAAGCCACGCTCCAGGCATGCTGACCCGTCAGGAATTCGCTGACTATTATGCCGAGCGTGCCGGCATCACCATCGACAACCTCGACTATTACTACACCTACGGCCTGTTCCGACTGGCCGGGATCGTCCAGCAGATCTACTACCGGTTCTACCACGGCCAGACGCAGGACAAACGCTTCGCCTCTTTCATTCACATGAACAAGCTGCTCGAACAGGTCAGCTTGTCCGTCATCGGCAAATCGGCTCTTTGAGCCGCTGAATAAAGGACCCCCCATGGAAAAGACTCAACTGTTCGATCTCGACGGCAAAGTAGCACTGGTTACCGGCGCCAGCCGCGGCATCGGCGAGTCGATCGCCAAGCTTCTGGCCCAACAGGGTGCGCATGTCATCGTGACCAGCCGCAAGATCGAGGGCTGCCAGGAAGTGGCCAACGCAATCACCGCCGCAGGCGGGAAAGCCACCGCAATGGCGTGTCATATCGGCGAAATGAGCCAGATCACTGACACCGTCGCCAAGATCCGCAGCGAATTCGGCAAGCTGGATATTCTGGTCAACAACGCGGCCACCAATCCCTATTTCGGCAACGTCCTCGACACCGATCTCACCGCATTCCAGAAAACCGTAGATGTGAACATCCGCGGCTATTTCTTCATGTCGGTCGAGGCAGGTAAATTGATGCGCGAAAACGGTGGCGGCGCTATCCTCAACGTTGCATCGGTCAACGGCATGGTTCCGGGCGACATGCAGGGCATCTACTCCATCACCAAGGCGGCCGTGATCAACATGACCAAAGTATTCGCCAAGGAATGCGCTCAATTCGGCATTCGTTGCAATGCCTTGCTCCCAGGCTTGACCGACACCAAGTTCGCCTCGGCCCTAACCACCAACGACTCGATTCTCAAGCATGCACTGCAGCGCATTCCGCTACGCCGTGCGGCAGATCCGTCGGAAATGGCTGGGACCGTGCTGTATCTGGTCAGCGATGCGTCGAGCTACACCACTGGCGCAGCGATCAACGTAGATGGCGGCATGCTCGCCTGATACTGAACGCCGGCCTTCGGGCCGGCGGACTCAGTCCGGTTGATTCAGTTCGATTGGAAGTGTCGTTCAGCTTTTTCGTTGACTGGAACCGGTGTCAGGCCGGTCGGGCCAATCTCCAAAGCATATCGCGCACCATCGACAAGCGGCATGAAGCGCACGACGAAGGCATCAGCCTGAACCAGGCGCGGCTCGTGCAATTGATCCAGCCAGCGCCAGACATCTCTCCAGGCAGGCGTCTCATTCAGATCGGACGGTTGTGCCGCCGCAGCGGCTTCCTGCTGTTCCAATGCAACGAATCTCCCGGAAAGCCTGTTCAAGCGATAGCCATCCGCGAGCCCGAGCAGCTCCGCCACGCCTTCCCAGCGCAACACCTGAACGTCCAACTCCCACATGTCGCCATGCAAGATCAGCACGTGCGCACCATCTTGCGTCTGCACATGCGCTTCGAAGCGCTGCGGGGCGAGCTCACGCAGCCCCAGCGTCGCGGCTTGCCCAGCTTCGCTCAATGCCCGAAAACGGGCGATATCAACAGCCGCGAGGCAGACCGCCACTGCCAAACCAAGCAGCAACAGAACCAGGTTGCCGCGCAACCAGGGGATGAACCAGCCCAACCGACCGCCCAGGCGCAACGCAAGGACGAGCACCGCAAGTGCAATCAGCGTCAGCAAGCCGGCCAGACCATAATATTGCATCGGATCCTCGGGGAAGTTCAGGCAGGAATCGGTGGGAGTGGCAGACCGCGCAGACGCGACAGGTGACAATCGATCAGCCAACGCGAGATGGTACCGCGGGGCGGAATGCCCGGCAGTTCATCCACGTGGTACCAGTTCGCCTCTTCTATCTCGCCGGGCTGCGGAACGATATCGCCGCTCACATAGCGGGCATGGAAGCCCAGCATCAGAGAATTGGGGAACGGCCAGTTCTGGCTTCCCAGATATTCGAGATTGTCGACAGTGACACCGACCTCTTCTTGCACTTCACGATGCAGGCACTCTTCGGCCGACTCGCCAGGCTCTATGAAGCCCGCGAGGGTGCTGAAGAAGCCGGGTCGGAAATGCGGGGACCGGGCAAGCAACACTTCTTCTCCGCGGGTGATCAACACGATGATGCAGGGTGCCAGCTTTGGATACTGGCGCAGGCCGCAATGCATGCATTCCATGGCACGCTCGTCGCCGCGCGGCTGCATGCCCTGCCCGCACCGCCCACAGAACCGGTGCGAGTCATGCCAGGCGTCAAGTTGCTGTGCCAGACCGAGCAGGCGGAAAGTCGCGTCGTCCACCTGGCCGATCAATCCACGCAACCCGTGCCAGCTTACCCCGGGCAGCTCAGCCGGCACGCTCAACCGCACCAGCTGACACGGCTTGCCGTCAAGATATCCCAGCAGCAGTCTTGTTTCGACATCGCCCATGAAGCGCGCCATATCCGGCTCATGCAGCAGCTGGCCGTCATACATGGCAAAGCTCTGTTGGTGGTATACGACCACCCAGCCGGTGGACGCATCGAAGTCCGATCCGTTCGCCGGAACGAAACGATTACGAATGCCGGACATATCAGCCCGCCTCATTGATGCTGTAGCCGAGCTCGGCGAGGCTATCTTCCGCCAATGTCAGCACGTCGGCGGTGGCGACCGAAGAACGCTCGGCGGATTCCAGATAAAACTCGATTCCGGTCAGTGCATCGGCCAGCACTTCAAGCTGCTGCGGTTGAGGTTCTTCCTTGCGTTCAAGCATGCTTTCCTGGATGAACCGTGCTGCGAGATGAATGATACTTGCCGCCCGTGTCATCCCGAGGAAGATAAGCCCGCCACGAACGGTTTCGAGCGATGACGGTACGTTCATCAGATGCATGGTATCGCTGCCGGACTCCATGTAGGCCGTGACAGAGCGCTTGGCCAATGCCAGTCCCGCCTGAGATTCCTCGATAAGGACGATGCGCGCCTCCTTGAGCTCGACCGGCTCGCCGGCGTTTCCTGACTCGCCTGCTCTGCCCCGCGTGTCGCCCTGACCGT
The DNA here is from genome assembly GCF_900104945.1 of Halopseudomonas xinjiangensis. NCBI lineage: Bacteria > Pseudomonadati > Pseudomonadota > Gammaproteobacteria > Pseudomonadales > Pseudomonadaceae > Halopseudomonas > Halopseudomonas xinjiangensis. Next base: position 1,571,793 of record NZ_LT629736.1, read on the forward strand.
CAAGACGATTCACCGCCATCTCGGCCTGCAATACCGCGTCAGCTACCTCCTCCAGTACGGTCTGATCGCCTGGCTGCCAGCGTTCGAGCCGGCCGACGCAGCGACGAACGACATCGGATACGTCTTGCAGCTCGAGCATGCCCAAGGTTTTCCATAGTTTCTGCAGCGCGCCGTCCAGCGTTTCCAGGGCCGGCTCCGGGTCGCTGGCATTACGCGCCAGGAGATCGAGCAAGTCCTTGATCGCACTGACTTCCTCGCGCAGCGCTTCGGCTACCGAGCGCATCACGTCGACACCCGGTCCGCGCAGTCGATCGAAAGCCTGGAGAAGTTCCTGCTCGGAATAGCCGGGGAGGGGCAAGTCGAAGGCTGCCTTGACCTCGCTACAGCGCTGGCACTGAGGGCCTGCCAGCGCCACGAGATACAGCAGCTCGCGCAACAGCGACCGTGCCGGCTCGACATCGTCTACAGGCTGGCTGGCGTATTGTTTTACTTCGCGATCCACCTGAGCGAACAGCCGCTTGCGCTGCATCGTCAGATGCAGCGGCGTTTCCTCGATCGCCTCGATTGCGGCGGAGGCCACCCAGCACAGGGTTGCTGGCTGTGAAGGCAGATTGGCTTCCCAGCGCTGCAACGCGCGCTGCATCAAAGGCGTGGAAGCGCCTATGCCATCATCACGGAGCAGGCCGAGCAGACCGAGCTGATACATCTGCCGGAGCCGGTTGAAGACATGCTTTTCCAGACCATCGCCGCAAACGGCACGTACTGCGGCGGGCAGGCTCGATGCTTCCAGGCGATAGAAATGACTCTGTGCCAGAGGCTCGGCGTCGGAGCGATGCTTACGCAGATCATTGATCGTCGGAATGAATAGTTCTGGCTGCTCGTAACCCGCTTGCCTGCTTTGCTCGATGTATCGTTCCAGCAAAAATAGGCTGTCGCACAGGGCCGACAAGGGCGCGTTGCGCTCGGTGCCGTCGTGCTCGGGCACATCGGTGGCGAGCGCGACCATTTCGTTCAGCAGCAAGGCGGCTCCGTGCATTTCGATCAGAGCGAACGTGCCGCGCAGTTGTTGGAGTCCTTCGATAGCCCGCTGCATCAGGCTGCCGTTATGACGATCGTCGAGGAACTGCTGAAGCAGATCCTCTACTTCGCCGATACTGGCGAAGAGTTCGTCCCTGACAAGATCAAGTGATGTGGCACCCGTTAACATCGCATTCCGTCTCCCACCGTCCCTGTTATCAGGTTCCAGGCCGTTCAATCGGCGAACGACGCCGTTGTCTTCGTCATATGCGCCGCCATGGCCACCTTCAAATCCTCGGATTGCAGCATAGCCGCATTCCAGCTAGCGATATAGTTCAGGCCATCCTCGACGCTATGGTCGCGCGCGTAACGAATCATCTCCTTGGTCCCGCGGATGGCCAGAGGCGACTTGGAAGCGATGTCGCTGGCGATCACCATGACCCGCTCCATCAATTGCTGATGGTTGTCATGCACCCGATTGACCAGCCCGATACGCTCGGCTTCACAACCGTCGAAGACGCGCCCGGTATAGGCCAGTTCCCGCATGATGCCATCGCCTATGAGGTGCGGCAATCGCTGCAGCGTGCCGACGTCGGCAGCCATTCCCATGTCGATTTCCTTGATACCGAACCGCGCGTCGGCCGTGGAGTAGCGCATGTCGCAGGCGGAGATCAGATCGATCGCACCGCCCAGGCAATAGCCATGGATGGCGGCGATGACCGGCTTGCGACAACGATCCACAGCGTTGAACGAGTCCTGAAGCCGCAGGATATTGCCGCGAATCACCTCGGCGTTGCGGCCGATGTCGTTACCCATCCGACCTGCAGCCTGCGCCAGCAAAGACAGATCGATGCCCGCCGAGAAGTGGTCGCCCGCACCGGAAATGACCACGACCCGAATCGTATCGGTCGTATCGACCCATTGAAACGCGGTGATTATATCGGTCCAGAAAGCCGAATCCATTGCATTGACCTTACCGGGACGGTTTATCTGGATATGGGCGATCCGGTCCTGCTGCGTAACGCGCAGCGACTTGTAATCGGTCATTCGGACTACTCCTGAAGGGGCATTGCCGAGCCCGCCAGCCACAACGATAATCGCTGCCGGTCGCGCACTGCCGGACACTGCTCTTTTTTGTTGCCGAGGACTATAACAAGCCGCGGCCATCCTTGGCATGCCCACCGTCACATTTCGCCAGCTACACTCGCGACACCCTCCCAGAGCGCATTGACGTATCATGCGCGGCGCGCCGGAAGGCGGGAGGGAACCACTGAATGACCACCGCCGGCGGACCGGGTCCGTAGCGATCGAGGAGCCATTCAGAGCTTTCCTCAACCTAGGGACAGGACTTCAATTCATGGCCAGCGCCATCCTACCGGCCCTCGCGGGCAATTTTCTCGGCCAGGCGCCCGTCTGGTACAAACAGACCATCGCCGCCTTTCTCGTGCGGACACCGCTGTTCATGTGGCTGCTGGGGCCTTACCTCACCGGCTGGATCCTCGTCGTCGAATCCATATTCACGCTGGCGATGGCCTCGGCGGAGTCTGCATCCTTGGTAGGCGAGCCGCAGAATCTGCCGATCGCCCGGATAGCGGATAGCGGATAGCGGATAGCGGGTAGGGAGTTTGTCGAGTTCTTCCTGCTGATGGCTCCGCCTGGCGATTGCGATCAATACCGGAACCAACCTGCCGAGCGTGGCGACACCCAACGGGCAGGCCGCTTTCCTGTTTCTGCTGGCCTCGGCCGTTGCGCCGCTGGTGCGCCTGTTGTACGGGCGAATGGTCGTCATGACCCTGCCGTACATTCTGGTACTCGGCGGAGTGGGCCCGTTTGCGGTAACCAACTGGATCTGAAGGCTTACTCGGCCGGCTTGCCATTCCATAGGGCAAAGCCGGCCGACTTTTCGATTGCCGCCAGCCGTTCGACATGCAACGCCAGCTCGTCTTCGCTGGGGGCCAGGACCTTCAGTCGCGGGCGATCGGCCGGGAGCCGGCGGACAACACTGATAACACCCGATTCATTCTCATCCGACCCCTGCCCCGCCAGCGACAGCGCTGTCTGGCCGCCGGTCATGGTCAGATAGACGTCAGCGAGAATCTCGGCATCGAGCAAGGCGCCGTGCAGGTCACGCTGCGAGTTGTCTACGCCATAGCGTTTGCATAGCGCGTCCAGGCTGTTGCGCTGACCAGGATGCTTTTCTCTGGCCATCAACAACGTATCGGTCACGCTACAGTGATCGGCGACGCGTCCGTGTCCGCGGTTCAACAGGGCCAGTTCGGCGTCGATAAAGCCGACGTCGAACGCTGCGTTGTGGATGACCAGCCGAGCGCCGATGATGAATTCCATGAAATCATCGACGACGTCGCTGAACAGGGGTTTGTCTGCCAGAAACTCGTCACTGATACCATGTACGGCGAAGGCGCCCTCTTCCACTTCACGCTGCGGATTGACGTAGACGTGGAAGTGCCGGCCGGTCAGGCGTCGATCAATGACTTCGACGCAACCAATTTCGATGATGCGGTGCCCCTCGCGCACCTCGATACCGGTGGTTTCGGTATCCAGTACTACTTCACGCATTCTGCTTATCCTTCTCTGCCAGCACCTTGGCTACACCCAGATTGGCCAATTCATCGGCAAGTTCATTCTCGACATGTCCGCTGTGTCCCCGAACCCAGCGCCATTCCACTTCGTGCTGGTTTGCCAGCACATCAAGCTTCTGCCAGAGGTCAGCATTTTTTACCGGCTGCTTGGCGGCGGTCTTCCAGCCTCGCTTTTTCCAGTTGGGCATCCATTCACGAATACCCTTCATGACATATTCGGAGTCAGTGGTCAGCACGACCTTCGCCGGTCGCTTCAGCGCAGCCAGACCTTCGATGGCCGCCATCAGCTCCATGCGATTGTTGGTAGTCAGCAACTCGCCGCCGTAGAGCGTCTTCTGATGTTCGCCGAGTCTGAGCAACACACCCCAGCCGCCCGGGCCGGGATTCCCCTTGCAGGCGCCGTCGGTGAAGATCTCGATGGTATGGGTCATTTCCTGTTCCGCTTGTGCGTCCTGCGACTTCCGACCACCAGCGGCGGTAACGTCAAAGCAGGGAAAACCATGCCGCGCTCGCGACGGGGCGTAGTACCCAGCATCTGGCGGCGCGCGACGAGAAAGTAGAATCCGCCTCCAGGAAGCTGGTGCCGACCGGCAAAGTTTTCCAGGCGATGTAATCGTCCGAGCCAGGCTTCCGAGGCGAGCGGCGGACGATAGCACCCATCGACGCGTTTCTCCACCGCGAAGCCGAGCAATTCGAGCCAGTCAGTCAGGCGTGCCGGACTGACGAAACCAGCCTCACTGAACCAGCCGCGGCCGGTGAAATGACTCGCCCCCCAGAGGCTCCAGGGATTGAAGCCGAAGATCAGCATATGGCCTCCGGCCCTGACCGCCTGGCTCGCTTCGCGCAGAAGACTGCGAGGCGTCAGGCAGAAGTCCAGACCGTGATGGAGGACGACGACATCGAGCGATTGCGGGGCGAACGGCCACTGAGATTCTTCAGCAGGTATCGCGCCCGACGCGGTCGACAGGTCGAGGTGCCAGTGATTGCGCAGCACACTACGTTCCTGATCGAGCAGTGCCGGTGCCAGACCGTACTGCACCAGGTGTTGTCCAAAGCAGCGCGACAGATGGTTGCGCATCACCTCGCGCTCGGCCTCGAGTAACATCAGACCGGGCGGCGATTCCAGCCAGGCACGCGCTACGTCGAGCAACCTGAGCAGGTCGTCCTGGCTTATCGATCTCGAAACGTCGGGGATTTCCATGGCACCTCCGGTTGGCCTGATCCGCCAAGGCTCCTATAAGATTACTCACTATATTCCAGAAGAGGCGACCCGCATGCCACAGTTCATCGCATTACCGGCATTCAACGATAACTATATCTGGCTGATGCTGAACGAAACCTCTCTGCAAGCCGCTGTGGTTGACCCAGGCGATCCGGTTCCGGTCATCAAATGGTTGGGCCGACATCCCGAGTACAGTCTCACGACCATGGTCATCACGCACCATCATCCCGACCACACCGCCGGACTCAAGGCGATCAAGGCAGCGACCGGATGCAAGGTGTTCGGGCCGGCTGGCGAAGATATCGCCGGTGTTGATCGACCGCTGAGCGATGGCGACGAAATTCGCCTGCTTGGCCAGACCGCACGCGTGTTCGATGTACCGGGACACACTCGCGGGCACATTGCCTTCTTCGGTGGCGAGGATGAAGATCCGTGGCTGCTGTGCGGCGACACGCTGTTTGCCGGCGGCTGCGGCAGACTGTTCGAGGGTACCGCGGCGCAGATGCACGCTTCGCTGACTCGTCTGGCCGAACTGCCAGATCCTACTCGAGTGTTCTGCGCTCACGAATACACGCAAGCCAACCTGCGTTTTGCGCGTGCCGTCGAACCGGATAATGACGACATCCGGGTGCGTCTGGAGGTGGTCGAAGGTCTCCGCGCCGCAGGTCGGATTACCCTGCCCTCGAGCATCGGCCTGGAAAAGCTGACCAACCCGTTTCTCCGCTGCGAACAGCCGGCGGTTGTCGCTGCTGCATCCAACCAGGCAGGCGAAACGGTCAGTCCGGGGGAAGCGACATTCGCCGCTATCCGCGCCTGGAAGGATCGATTCTGACTGCTTCGTTGAGCCCGATCGCGAATGTACGAGGGCAAATCCAGCGCTCTGCAAAATTGCCCTTTATCCAAAAGCGAGAACCCTTTCCTTGACCCTCGGGGGGTGACTTCCTAGAATCGCCGAAAATCGAACGGGCTCGCTTATGTCTAATCTCGCAGTTGGCAAGGCTCGCAACGCTTGCAGAAAAGGACTTCTGACGCTGGGGCTGCTGGTTGCGGCGGGTTGTCAGACCACATCCGAATACGCCTCCGACGGACAACCGGCGTATGTGGACGGCGGCGTGTTCGACTCCGTAAACAGCCCGGCGAAGCCCTACGGCCGCAGCGCGGGCAGCCCTGATGCCAATCAGCCGCATACCTTGTGGTCACGTTTGCGCGCGGGCTTTCTGCTCGACCCTGCAGCCATCGACGACCCCCGTATCGACCAGCAGCGCCTGGCGTTTGCCAGCCAGCCGCGTTATTTCGAGCTGAGCACGCAGCGGGCTCGCCGTTATCTCCACTACGTCACCGAGCAGGTCGAGGCGCGCGAAATGCCATCCGAGCTAGCCCTGCTGCCGTTTGTGGAAAGCTCCTACAATCCGATGGCTTATTCCAGTGCCAAGGCGGCCGGACTCTGGCAGTTCATCCCCTCGACCGGACAGCTCTACTCGCTACGTCAGGATTGGTGGTATGACGGCCGCCGGGACATTACCGCCTCGACCCGCGCGGCACTGGACTACCTGACCCGGCTGAACCAGCAATTTGATGGCGACTGGCTGCTGGCCCTGGCGGCCTACAATTGCGGAGAAGGTTGCGTCGGCCGCGCAGTTAAGCGCAATCGCAAACTGGGACTGCCGACCGATTACTGGAGCCTGCAGCTACCCCGCGAGACGATGAATTACGTTCCAAAACTGCTCGCGCTGGCGCAGATAATCGAAAGCCCGGCTGTTTACGGCACCGTACTGCCGGCTCTGCATGATGAACCGTATTTTGCGGAAATCACCGTGGACCAGCAGATCGATCTGCATAAGGCGGCGGAACTGGCTTCCATTTCGACCGAAGAGCTGCTGAGTCTCAACCCGGCCTTCAATCATCGTGTGACCGCACCCAAGGGCTCGTATCAATTGCTGGTACCCGTCGCCAATGCCGAGCAGTTCGCAGCCGCCTTGGTTGATCTGCCCGAGTCCGAGCGGCTGGGATTCCAGCCTTACCAGGTCCGTCGTGGCGACACCCTTTCGCAGATCGCCCGCAGGCATCAGGTCAACGTCAGTGCCATACGCGACGTGAACAACCTCGACGGCAACGTCATTCACGCCGGCCAGACACTCATGCTTCCCCAATTCGGCGACAGCATCGCCCCTCCGACAGCACTGGCCAGCGCCAGTGCACCCAAGCCAGCCTCCTACAAGGTCAAGCCCGGCGACAATCTGTGGCTCATCGCACGGAAACATGGGATCAGCGTGAGCAACATTCAGCAACACAACAAGCTCAAAGGCTCGGCGTTAACCGTGGGCCAGACGCTGTCTCTACCGGGGGCAACCCTGGCCGTGGCGTCCGGCCCACGCAAACACACCTATGTGGTGCGGGCGGGCGATTCACTATATAGCATTGCCCGTCAGTTCAAGGTTGGAATCGACAGCATCCGCAAGTGGAACGCGCTCGGTCCTGTGTTGCGACCAGGGCAACAGCTCACGCTGCATCTGCCATAAGAACGACACACTTTCGTCAGGAGCGTCGGGATGGTAGCGTGAGCGCTGATCAGACCAGATGGCTACTAATGACGTTTAAGCGCAACTCCCTGTTTATCTTGATATTGCTTATGCTGCCCTGGGCCTGGGTTCAGGCGGCTGTTTACAAGCAACACGGCTACGCTCTGTACGGGCAACCGCGTTATACGGCCGACTTCGAACACCTGGACTACGTCAATCCGGACGCACCCGAGGGGGGCACCTTGCGGGTCATGGGCTCGGGGACCTTCGATACCGTCAATCCTTACACATTGAAGGGCACCAGCCCGGCCAATACCGGAAATTTTCTTCATTACGGCATCAGCGAGCTCAATGAACCACTGATGGTAGGGAGCGGTGCGTATGATCCCTCCGGGGACGAGCCGTACTCAGCCTATGGCCTCATCGCCGAATCGCTCGAGTTTTCCGATGATCGTAGCTGGGTTGTGTTCAATCTGCGGCCCGAGGCCCGGTTTCACGACGGCCAGCCGATCACGGCGGCGGATGTCGAATTCACCTACCGGCTACTCAAACGCGAAGCCCACCCGAACTACCGGTCGATGCTGCAGGACGTGAAGCGCGTTGACATACTGGGCAAGCACCGCATTCGTTTTGTCTTCAGCCGCAGCGACAACCCGCTATTGATCCTGCGTCTCGGCGAGCTGCCGGTGATGCCGGAACATCATTGGCGCGACCGGGAGTTCTCCAGTACGACATACGAGCCAGGGCTCAACAGCGGGCCCTATCGCATTACGCATATCGAGCCGGGACGGCGACTGGTCTTCGAACGAGTGAAGAACTACTGGGGTGAAGATCTGCCCATCAATCGTGGCAAGTACAACGTCGACCGGATGGAAGTCGAGTTCTATCGCGACAACAGCGTCGCGTTCGAAGCCTTCAAAGCCGGCGAATTCGATATCTACTTCGATCACAAGTCGAGCAACTGGGCGACCGGCTACGATTTCCCCGCAGTGCGTACCGGCGAGGTGGTCAAGCGAGCCGTGCCTCACAGCATTCCCAGCGCTACGCAGGCACTGTTCTTCAATACCCGCCGTGCGCCATTCGACCAGCGCGCGGCGCGGGAAGCGCTCGGCATGCTCTTCGACTTCGAGTGGTCCAACCGCGTGCTGTTCTACGATGCCTATGAGCGCTCGCTGAGCTACTTTCCGAATAGTCCCTTCGCGGCCACCGATCTGCCGGCGGGCCAGGAATTCCTCTATCTGCAGCCCTACCGGGAGCAGTTGCCGGACGGTTTGTTCCGCCAACCCTTCAGCCTGCCGCAGACCGACGGCCGCGGCATTCCACGCAAAACGCAGCGCGCCGCTGTGGAACGCTTCGCCGAGGCTGGCTACACGTTGAAAAACGGTGAAATGCGGGACGAGCGTGGGCGGCAGCTAAGTTTCGAGGTGTTACTGGTCAACCCTAGTCTTGAACGCATTGTGCAACCTTACCGCGCCAACCTCGCCAGGTTGGGGATAGACATGCAAATCCGCACGGTCGATCGCGCCCAGTATCGCGCTCGCCTCGACCAGTTCGACTACGACATGATCTTCGCCACCCTCCCCCAGGGATTGTCCCCCGGTATGGAGCAGCACGCCTACTTTCACTCCAGCCAACGGGACGTACGCGGCAGCCGAAACTACGCCGGTATCGATGATCCGGTAGTGGATCGCATGATCGAACACCTGCTCGCCGCGTCGACGCGCGAGCAGCAGATCGCCGCAACCCGGGCGTTAGACAGGGTGCTCCTTTGGGGGCACTATACGATCCCGAACTGGTATATCGACTACCACCGCATCGCGCATCGCCACTGGCTGGAATCTGCCGCGACGCCCCCCTATTCGCTGTCCATACGCAGCTGGTGGATAGACAGAACAAGATGATCGGACATACGAGCCCTCACATGCATGCCATCAAGCTATTCGGCGGATGTCTCGCCCTGCTCGCCTCGCTGGCCCAGGCCGCCCCAGGCAACCACGCTCTGACCCTTTACGGTGAGCCGCCGAAATATTCAGCTGATTTCGAGCATTTCGAATATGCCAACCCGGAGGCACCCAAAGGCGGAACGCTGCGCCTCTCAGGTTTTGGCGGCTTCGACTCGTTCAACGGTTTCATCAGCAAAGGCACCGCTGCAGAGCAGCTCGATCTAATCTACGACACCCTGACGTTTCATTCTCTCGACGAACCATTCACCGAATATGGGCTGATCGCCGAGCGGATCGAACGTGCCGAGGACGGCACCTGGGTACGCTTTCATCTGCGCCCCGAAGCGCGCTTTCATGATGGTGAGCCGGTCACCGCCGCCGACGTCGTGTTTACCTTCAATACGCTGGTGGAGAAAGGCACGCCCTTCTATCGGGCCTATTATGCCGACGTCGAAAGCGTCACCGCAGACGATGACCACACCGTGACCTTTCGCTTCAAGGATGGGCAGAATCGAGAGCTGCCGCTGGTGCTCGGACAGCTACCTGTCCTCCCGGAACACTTCTGGGCAGAGAATGACTTCGATCGCGGCGGCCTGCAGGCACCGCTGGGCAGCGGCCCCTATCGCATTACCGATGTTCGTCCTGGCCGCTCAGTCACCTTCGAACGGGTAAGGGACTGGTGGGCGAAGGACTTACCGGTTCAAAAAGGCTTTCACAACTTTGATCGCATCGTCGTCGACTATTACCGGGATACCGGCGTCGCACTGGAAGCATTCAAGGCCGGACAGTTCGACTTCAATCAAGAAGTGAGCGCCCGGAACTGGGCCACCGGATATGACAGCCCCGCGCTGCGCGACGGCCGTATCATCAAGGAAGAAATCCCCAACCAGAACACTCAGGGCATGCAGGGTTTCGTCTTTAACCTGCGCAAGCCGCAGTTCGATGATCCGCGCGTGCGCCAGGCCATCAGCCTGCTGTTCGACTTCGAATGGGCCAATGCTCGTCTGTTCCACGGGGCCTATACACGCAGCGAGAGCTTCTTTGGCAACTCCGAACTAGCGGCCGAAGGCTCGCCGAGCGAGGCCGAACTGGCGCTACTGGAACCGCTTAGGGACACGTTGCCCGAATCGGTATTCGGCCCTGCTCATCGCCCGCCGGAAACCGACGGCAGCGGCGTCATTCGCGAGCAGATGCGTCAGGCCTATGCTCTTTTGCAGGAGGCCGGATGGAGTATCAAGGACGATCAACTGGTGAATGAAGCCGGGGAACCGCTGAAGTTCGAATTTCTGTTGGTTCAGGCAGATTTCGAGCGCGTTCTGTTGCCGTTCAAGCGCAATCTCGCATCCCTCGGCATCGAAATGAATATCCGCCGGGTCGACGTTTCGCAGTACATCAATCGTCTGCGCAGCCGCGACTTCGACATGGTGGTCAGCGGCTTCGGCCAGTCCAACTCGCCGGGGAACGAGCAGCGTGAATACTGGCATTCGTCCAGCGCCGACAACCCCGGCAGTCGCAACCTCATGGGGCTACGTGATCCGGCGGTAGACGCCCTGGTAGAAGGATTGATACAAGCCGACTCACGCGAAGAATTGATCAACCACACCCGTGCTCTGGATCGAGTGTTGCGCGCCAAGCATATCCTGGTTCCGAATTTCTACACTCCGGTCTATCGCGTGGCCTACTGGGACAAGTTTGCCCACCCGGCGATTGCGCCGAAGTATGATCTCGGTCTGCGCACCTGGTGGGTCGATCAGAGCAAGCCTGACGCACCGGCACCCGAGACGCTGATTGGCGAGCCGGCGCCTGCCAGCACACAGAGCGAGCCGCAAGAAGCCAGCGGGGCCGAAGACTAAATGCTGGCTTATATCGTTCGTCGTCTTCTGCTGATCATCCCGACGCTGTTCGGCATTTTGCTCATCAACTTTCTGATCATTCAGGCCGCGCCCGGTGGCCCGGTAGAGCAGATGATCGCCAATCTGGAAGGTATGGAAGGGGCAACCAGCCGAATCTCCGGCAGTGCCCAGGGCGAAGTTGCGGCCAGTGGCAGCTATCGCGGCGCACAGGGGCTGGACCCGTCCATCATCGCCGAGATCGAGCGGATGTACGGCTTCGACAAGCCACCGCATGAGCGCTTCTGGCTGATGATCAAGGGTTATCTGACTTTCGACTTCGGCGACAGCTTCTTCCGTGACGCCAGCGTGACCGACCTGATTCTGGAGAAGATGCCCGTCTCGATCTCCCTGGGGCTCTGGACGACGCTGCTGACCTACCTGATATCCATACCCTTGGGGATTCGCAAGGCGATCAAGCATGGTTCAGCGTTCGATGTGTGGAGCAGCTCGCTGATCATTGTCGGCTACGCCATTCCCGGGTTTCTGCTGGCCATCCTGCTCATCGTACTGTTCGCCGGTGGCAGCTATTGGGACTGGTTCCCGCTTCGCGGCCTAACCTCCAATAACTGGGATCAACTCGATACCTGGGGCAAGATCAAGGACTACCTGTGGCACCTGATCCTGCCGATCACAGCCATGGTCATCGGCAGCTTCGCCACGCTGACCATGCTCACCAAAAACTGTTTCCTTGATGAGATCGGCAAGCAGTACGTGACCACCGCCCGGGCAAAGGGGCTGACCGAACGCCGCGTACTGTACGGCCACGTCTTCCGCAATGCCATGCTGCTGATCATCGCCGGCTTTCCCTCGGCCTTGATCAGCGTGTTCTTTACGGGGGCGTTGCTGATCGAAGTGATCTTCTCTCTGGATGGCCTCGGGCTGCTTGGTTTCGAAGCCGCGATCAACCGCGACTACCCGGTGATGTTCGGCACGCTGTTCATCTTCACCCTGCTCGGCCTGATCGTTAAGTTGATTGGCGACATCGCCTATACGCTGGTCGACCCACGCATCGACTTTGAAAGTCGGGAGGGTTGAGCATGGGTTTCCAACTGTCACCGATGAATCAGCGGCGCATGGATCGCTTCAAGGCCAACCGGCGCGGATGGTGGTCACTGCATATATTCACGGTGCTATTCGTACTGAGCCTTGGCGCTGAACTGATAGCCAACGACAAACCCTTGGTGCTGAGCTATCAGGATGAGCTGTATTTTCCGGTCTTCGCCCGGTATGCAGAGACGGAGTTCGGTGGTGAATTTCCTATCGAAGCGGACTACCGCAGCCCCTACGTGAGACAGCTCATCGAGGAGGAAGGCGAAGGCTGGATGCTCTGGCCACCGATCCCCTACAGCTATTCGACGATCAATTATGAACTCGACGTTCCGGCTCCCGCGCCGCCCTCTCCCGACAACTGGCTGGGAACCGACGACCAGGCGCGCGACGTGCTCTCGCGCGTCATATATGGTTTTCGCATATCGGTACTCTTCGCTCTGACCCTGACTATCGTCAGCTCCGTCATCGGTGTGGTGGCGGGCGCTGTCCAGGGGTTCTATGGCGGGCGAGTCGACCTGATCGGGCAGCGCTTCATCGAGGTATGGTCCGGCCTCCCGGTGCTGTATCTGTTGATCATCCTCGCCAGTTTCGTTCAGCCCAACTTCTGGTGGCTGCTGGGAATCATGTTGCTGTTTTCCTGGATGTCGCTGGTCGACGTCGTGCGCGCCGAATTCCTCCGCGGCCGCAATCTGGAGTATGTGCGGGCCGCGCGCGCTCTCGGGGCCAGTAATCAGGTGATCATGTTCCGCCACATCCTGCCCAACGCGATGGTTGCGACCCTGACCTTTTTTCCGTTCATCCTCACTGGTGGTGTCATTACGCTCACTTCGCTGGATTTCCTCGGCTTCGGCTTGCCGGCCGGATCTCCTTCGCTGGGTGAGCTCATCTCGCAGGGCAAGTCCAACCTTCAAGCACCGTGGCTGGGCCTCACCGCGTTCGTCGTGCTCTCCTTGATGCTCACCCTGCTGGTGTTCATTGGCGAGGCGCTGCGCGACGCCTTCGACCCGAGGAAGTGACATGACCGACCAGCCTTTGATACGGATCGAAAATCTCAGCGTCGCGTTTGCGTCCGAACGGGAAGAAACGCTCGCGGTAAAAGGTGTCAGCTTCGAGCTCAACCCCGGACAGACGCTAGCACTGGTAGGAGAAAGCGGCTCGGGCAAATCCGTCACAGCGCATTCCATCTTGCGCCTGCTGCCCGCCTCTTCTTCCCGCCATCCCACCGGGGAAATTTTCTACCGCGGCGAGAACCTGCTGACGGCGAACGAGAAACGGTTGCGTCAGGTGCGGGGCAACCGCATTTCGATGATTTTCCAGGAACCAATGTCGTCGTTGAATCCGTTGCACACAATCGAACGGCAGATCAACGAGGTGCTGTTCCTGCACAAGGGTCTGGACAAGGTCGCGGCCCGAGAACGGACGCTCGAGTTACTCGACCTGGTCGGGATCCCTGACCCGGCCAGCCGACTCAAGGCCTATCCACATGAGCTTTCAGGCGGGCAACGCCAACGGGTCATGATAGCCATGGCCCTGGCCAACGAACCTGAATTGCTTATCGCAGACGAGCCGACCACGGCGCTGGATGTTACCGTACAGCTCAAAATCCTTGAGTTGCTCAAATCGCTTCAGCAGAAGCTCGGCATGGCCCTGCTGCTGATCAGCCATGATCTGAATCTGGTTCGAAGAATCGCGCACCGCGTATGTGTCATGTATCAAGGTCGCGTCGTCGAAGAGAATGATTGTGCAACGCTCTTCGCCAGCCCTCAGCATGAGTACACGCGCGAGCTACTGGCTGCCGACCCATCGGGTGATCCGGTTGAAGCGGATCCACAAGCACCGACGATCCTGCGAGCCGAAAACCTGCGCGTATGGTTTCCGATACGCCAGGGCGTGTTCAAGCGGGTCGTAGATCACGTCAAAGCCGTGACCGATGCGAGCTTCTCGCTGCAACGTGGCCAGACGCTGGGCATTGTCGGTGAAAGTGGTTCGGGCAAGACCACGCTCGGGATGGCGCTGCTTCGCCTGATCGAGAGCGAAGGATTGATTGAATGCAACGGGCAGCGTCTGGACGGCCTTGGCCAGAATGCAGTGCGGCCCATGCGCAGGCAATTCCAGGTGGTGTTTCAGGATCCATTCGGCAGCCTGAGCCCACGCATGTCGATTGCTCAGATCATCAGCGAGGGGCTGCAGATTCACCGCATCGGCACTGCGCCCGAACGGGAGCAGATGGTCATTCAGGCTCTGGAGGAAGTCGGCCTGGATCCTGATAGCCGGCACCGCTATCCGCACGAGTTTTCCGGCGGTCAGCGTCAGCGGGTGGCCATCGCCCGCGCGCTGGTACTGAAACCGTCGTTGATCCTGCTGGACGAGCCGACCTCTGCGCTCGACCGCACCGTGCAGGGTCAGGTGGTCGAATTGCTCCGCGATCTGCAGCGCAGGCACAATCTGAGTTATTTGTTTATCAGCCACGACCTTGCAGTCGTCAGGGCGCTCAGCCACCAGTTGATGGTGATTCGTCATGGCGAGATCGTAGAACAGGGGCCGGCAAGGGAGATATTCGCTTCGCCACAACATGGCTATACTCGCCAGTTACTCGAAGCGGCTTTCGCTCACCCGGTCGAACACAACACGGCCTGAAGAACGGGCCCAGCAGAAAAACAGGAACCAAGCATGGGATTTCTTACCGGTAAACGCGTCCTCATCGTAGGTGTAGCCAGCAAACTGTCGATCGCCTCCGGCATCGCCGCTGCCATGCATCGCGAGGGCGCCGAACTCGCCTTTACCTACCAGAACGAGAAACTCAAGGCACGCGTCGAAGGGTTCGCCGCCGAATGGGGTTCGGGGCCGGAATTGTGCTTTCCTTGCGACGTGGCTGATGATGCCGAGATCGAGAAAGTCTTCGCCGAGCTCGGCAAGAAGTGGGACGGCCTCGACTGCATCGTGCACTCTGTCGGCTTCGCCCCCGGCGACCAGCTGGACGGCGACTTTACGGACGTCACCACCCGTGAAGGGTTCCGCATCGCCCATGACATCAGTGCCTACAGCTTCGTTGCGCTGGCCAAGGCCGGACGCGAGATGATGAAAGGACGCAACGGCAGCCTGCTGACTCTTTCGTACCTTGGCGCTGAGCGCACCATGCCGAATTACAACGTGATGGGTATGGCCAAGGCTAGCCTGGAAGCCGGCGTTCGCTACCTCGCTACCAGCCTGGGGCCGGAAGGCACTCGCGTGAATGCCATCTCCGCCGGCCCTATTCGCACTCTCGCTGCCTCGGGCATCAAGAGCTTCCGCAAGATGCTGTCCCACAATGAGCGTCAGACGCCTATGCGCCGCAACGTCACCATTGACGAAGTCGGCAATGTAGGCGCGTTTCTGTGCTCCGACCTTGCTTCTGGGATATCTGGCGAGATCACATACGTCGATGGCGGCTTCAATATCACCGCCATGGGTAACCTGGAAGAGTAAAGCCAGACATAAAAAAAGCCGCGAAAGCGGCTTTTTTTATGTCTAAAAAGCGCGCTGGCCATTCCCGGCGCGCTCTGTTCAGTAACGCTCGATCTCGGCCTGCTCTCGGAAGCGCTCCTGCACCGCGGAGAAGTCCTGATCCCCACCCTGACCGCTGATGAATTGCTGGTACGCCTCGGCCTCGGCTTGTTCAGCTACATCCACCGGCGTGGCCACGCCAGTCAACCGGACCACCCACCGTGACCCATCAGTCTGGCGGAACTGACCGTATACGGCCTCGCTCTGCTCGGGACGCGGCATAGCGAAGACACTACGCACCAGGCTGGCTGGCAAAGAATTGGAAGACCGCCCTACCGCTTCATGGTTCGTCCAGGAAGTACTCAGCTGTGCGGCCACCTCCTGTGCGTCCCGCTCGCCCTGACGTAGCTGTTCAACCAGGTTCTCAGCCAGTTCCTCGGTCTGCTCGGTAGCCTTGCGATACCGAAGCAAGTCTTCGACTTCGGCACGCACTTCCTCGAGCGGCCGCTGCCTGGGCTGCAAATGCTCTTTCACCCGTAGCACCACCACGGTGTCGGCGTCCAGCTCAAGAGGTTGGCTATTACGGCCCTCTACCAACACCTCATCGTCGAAGGCCGCCATCATCACCTTGGGATTGGCGGTGATGCCTTCACCACCCGAGCGCTGCACTGGGCCGAACGTCTCGATTTCAAGACCGAGTTCCTGCGCCGGCTGTTCCAGATCCTGAGACTCGTAGGCGAGATTGGCCAACTCCTGAGTAGCTTCGACGAACCGCCGTTCCACCTGCTCGGTCTTCAACTCCTCGACGAGCCGCGGACGCATCTCCTCAAGAGAAGGTACCTCTGGCGCCTTGGTTTCAGTGAGCTTGATCAGATGGTAGCCGTAGGGCGTCAACACGGGTTCGGATACCTGACCGACCTCCAGAGCGAACAGCGCTTCGTCGAAAGCTTCGTCGAAATCCCCGCGCGCGGTAAAGCCCAGATCGCCGCCCTGGTTGGCACTGCCTGGATCGTCCGATTCCTGCTCGGCAACAGCAGCAAACTCTGCGCCCTGCTCGAGTCGCTGGCGTACCTGGCGAGCATGCTCCAGCGCCTCTTCCTGGGTGGTTTCGTCGTTCACTTCAAAAAGGATATGGGCTGCGCGCCGCTGCTCGCTGAGGTTACCTACCTCGCGCTGGTAGAGTTGCTCTACCGCCTGCTCGTCCACGGACACTTCATCGAAAAAATCCCTTCTCGACAATGTCAGCGTTTCCAGCACAACCTGTTCGGTTGTCATGAAACGTTGAGCATTACCGTCGTAATACGCCTGGACCTCGGCGTCGCTGATATCGACGTCGTGACGCTGAAGCGGCACTTCGATCACAGCGAAGTCCCGCGTCTGGTTCTCCAATCGAGCGAGCCTCTCCCGCTCTGCAGGCGTGGCGAAAGACGTTGCCTGATAAGCGTTACGCAACTGAGCGAGCAGCAACTCCTGCCGGACAAGATCGCGGAAAGCCATTCTCGAACTCAGGCCCATGTTACGAATCGCAGCATCGAACCGGTTCGAGTCGAACGCCCCGTTAGCCTGAAAATCCGGGGTCGACAGAATCAACTGGTCGATCATGGCATCGGTAACACGCAGGTCAGATTCCTGGGCTGCGTCGAGCAGTACCGCCCGATCGATCAGGCTGTCCAGCACCGAGGCACGTAGAAGATCATCATCAATCATGCTTGGGTCGATCTCATTACCCATCTGACGCATTTGTTGCACCAGCTGGCGGCGCTGAAGCGCGACCGATTGCTCGAGCTCAGCCCGGGTGATGGTGATGTCATTAACCTCGGCTGCCTTGTCTTCATTGCTGGTGAAGCGGCTGATCGACTCCCAGCCAGTCAAGGCGAAAATCAGCACAATGACGCCGACGATCACCTTGGCGACCCAGCTCTGCGCATTGTCCCGCATTGTTTGCAGCATCATGCCCCCAAATTGTCCGCCCTGCCCTGTGGCGGCGGTCCTGCTGTCTTGTAATAAACCGGAACAACTGTCCGGAAACAAAAAAGGCGCATCGTCATTGATGCGCCTTCTTGGAACTGACGGAGCCGTGAACTCTCGGAGTTCGGTCAGGACCGCGGTGCGGCCCGTGCCGGCATTGGTTCCGTTTGCGTGTGACGCATTACCGCGTCACATGCCCTGTCAGTCACAGGACGCGATCAGTTAACAGCGTCCTTCAGTGCCTTGCCTGCCTTGAAGCCGGGGATCTTGGCAGCGCTGATTTCGATCGGGTTGCCAGTCTGCGGGTTGCGGCCAGTGCGAGCGGCGCGTTCCTTGACGGCGAAAGTACCGAAGCCAACCAGAACGACCGAATCGCCATCCTTCAGAGCACCAGTAATAGAGTCGATGACGGCGTCAAGAGCACGACCGGCAGCAGCTTTCGGAATATCCGCGGATGCAGCGATGGCATCGATCAATTCAGACTTGTTCACTCTAAGTCCCCTTTATCCAATAAATGAGTTTGTTAGTCGTTATGTAAGCTTGTGGTCTGTAGCGAAGCTGTAGCCAGTCAGCATACCTGCTTGGGTCGAAGCACGCTTTATAGCAAGTGCTCAAAAACCGTGTCAAGGAATGCTTAAGGTC
Organism: Halopseudomonas xinjiangensis; assembly: GCF_900104945.1. Lineage (NCBI taxonomy): Bacteria > Pseudomonadati > Pseudomonadota > Gammaproteobacteria > Pseudomonadales > Pseudomonadaceae > Halopseudomonas > Halopseudomonas xinjiangensis. The sequence continues at coordinate 1,590,129 of NZ_LT629736.1, forward strand.
TTGCGGTCAAATCAGCGGGCCCTCTCACCCCCGGATTTGACCGCTTTCACACTTAGTGTGTACTGATGCGCTCCTTGGCGTCAGCATCGCGATTGTCATCCTTTGCGCTCATCTCTTCAACCCTTTCCTGCAAAGGCTCCGGAGCGTATTGCAGCGCAATCTGCAGCACTTCGTCAATCCATTTGACCGGCTTGATGTCCAGGTCCTTCTTGATGTTCTCCGGGATCTCCTTGAGATCGCGTACATTGTCGTGCGGAATGACCACCGTTTTGATCCCACCTCGGTGTGCAGCGAGCAGCTTCTCCTTCAACCCGCCGATCGGCAGGACCTGGCCGCGAAGCGTGATTTCACCGGTCATGGCCACTTCGGCACGCACCGGGATGTTGGTCAAGGCGGACACCAGCGCGGTGCACATCCCCACCCCTGCACTGGGCCCATCCTTGGGAGTCGCGCCTTCAGGCACGTGGATGTGCAAGTCGTGCTTCTCGTGGAAATCAGCAGCGATGCCGAGACTGGCCGCACGGCTGCGCACCACGGTAAGGGCTGCGCTGATGGATTCCTGCATCACATCGCCCAGCGACCCTGTCTTGATCTGACGACCCTTGCCCGGCACGGCTACTGCCTCCAGGTGCAGCAGCTCACCGCCTACCTGTGTCCAGGCCAGACCAGTTACCTGGCCGACCTGATCGGATTCTTCGGCGAGGCCATACTTGAACCTGCGTACGCCCAGATATTCTTCGATCAGGCTTTCGCTGAGCACCACTGGCTGACTCTTGCCCCTGGCCTTGCCTACCTGCTCTCTGACCACCTTGCGACAGAGTTTGGCAATCTGTCGTTCCAGTCCGCGGACGCCCGCCTCGCGAGTGTAATAACGGATGATCGAACGAATCGAGTCGGCATCGAAAACCAGCTCGTCTTTCTTCAGGCCGTTGTTTTTCACCTGCTTTGGCACGAGGTAACGCTGGGCAATGTTCACCTTCTCATCCTCGGTGTAGCCCGGGATGCGAATCACCTCCATGCGATCCAGCAGCGGCGCCGGGATGTTCATCGAGTTGGAGGTACAGATGAACATGACGTCCGACAGGTCGTAATCGACCTCCAGGTAGTGATCGTTGAAAGCATGGTTCTGCTCTGGATCGAGCACCTCAAGGAGTGCCGACGATGGATCGCCGCGCATGTCCTGACCCATCTTGTCGATCTCGTCCAGCAGGAAAAGCGGATTACGCACTCCTGCCTTGGTCATTTTCTGGATCAGCTTGCCTGGCAGCGAACCGATGTAGGTCCGTCGATGGCCGCGGATTTCCGCCTCGTCGCGGACGCCACCAAGCGCCATACGCACGAACTTGCGATTCGTGGCACGAGCCAGCGATTCGCCAAGCGATGTCTTGCCCACGCCCGGAGGGCCCACGAGGCATAGCACAGGCCCCTTGAGCTTGCGCACGCGTTTCTGTACCGCCAGATACTCCAGAATGCGTTCCTTGACCTCTTCCAGGCCGTAATGGTCGGCTTCCAGCACTTCCTCGGCGTGCTGAAGGTCGTTGCGCACCTTGCTCGCCTTCTTCCAGGGCACATTGCTCAACCAGTCTATGTACGAACGAACCACAGTGGCTTCGGCGGACATCGGCGACATCATCTTGAGCTTGTTCAGCTCCGTCATGGCTTTGCCATGCGCCTCTTCAGGCATGCCCGCGTCGTCGATCTTCTTTTTCAGATCCTCAAGCTCGCCGCCGCTTTCGTCGAGGCCGCCCATCTCCTTCTGGATCGCCTTCATTTGCTCATTCAGGTAGTACTCGCGCTGACTTCGCTCCATCTGCTTCTTCACACGGCCACGAATGCGCTTTTCAACCTGAAGCAGATCGATCTCGCCATCGAGCACCCCCAAAACGTGCTCGACACGCTCTCGCAAGGGCAGAATCTCGAGAATCTCCTGCTTCTGTTCGAGTTTCAGCGTCAGGTGCGCGGCCATGGTATCAACCAACCGGCTGGGCTCTTCGATGCTGGAGAGCGACGAGACGACCTCCGCCGGCACCTTCTTGCCCAACTGCACGAACTGTTCGAACTGGCTCATCAGGCTACGAACCAATACCTCGCCTTCCCGTTCGTCCAAGGCTGCTTCGCTCAGCAGCTCCACGGAGGCCATCTGGTAGCCGTCCTGTTCGCGCATGTCGGCGATGCGGGCACGCTGCTCGCCTTCTACCAGCACCTTGACGGTGCCGTCTGGGAGCTTGAGCAGCTGAAGGATGGTTGCGACTGTCCCGAGCTGGTACAGCTCATTGTGGCCCGGGTCGTCATCTGCCGGATTGCGTTGAGCAACCAGCAGGACCTGCTTGTCGCCGGACATCGCAGCTTCGAGCGCCTCGATCGAACGCTCGCGGCCCACGAATAACGGAATGACCATGTGGGGATAGACCACCACATCGCGCAAAGGTAATAGCGGAAAATCGCTGTGAGTCGTCATGGCAGAAGCTCGCTCGCAGAGGGGTCGCATGCGCGCATGAACCCGTAATAGAAATATCCTTGAAACAAAGATGGGGGCACGGAGGGAAAAAAACAAGCCGCCTCACATGCTGCAACACTACCGGGGGAGAAAAGGATGAAAAGGGTTGGCGAAAGAAAACAGTGCCGCCGGGAGCGGCACTATCGAACGGAAGAAAGACGTAGCTCAGTCTTCCGGCAAGGCCTTCGGTGGCTGCTCCATCGACTCATAGATCATCAACGGCTGGGAATCGCCGTTGATGACATTCTCGTCGATGACCACCTTGCTGACATGTTCAGCCGATGGAATCTCGTACATGGTATCGAGCAGAACATTTTCCAGGATGGACCGCAGCCCACGGGCACCGGTCTTACGCTCCAAAGCTTTATGCGCAACGGCCTTGAGCGCGTCGGCCCGGAATTCCAGCTCAACATCTTCCATCTCGAACAACTTGGCGTACTGCTTGGTGAGCGAATTCTTCGGCTCGGTGAGAATCTGCATCAGAGCAGCCTCGTCGAGCTCGTCGAGCGTAGCGATAACCGGCAAGCGACCGACGAATTCCGGAATCAGGCCGAATCGAACCAGATCTTCGGGCTCGACGTCCTTCAATGCCTCGCCAACCTTCTTGCCTTCGTCCTTGCTTCGAACCGCCGCGTTGAAACCGATTCCGCTCTTTTCCGAGCGATCGCGGATTACCTTTTCCAGGCCGGCGAACGCGCCCCCGCAAATAAACAGGATGTTGCGGGTATCAACTTGGAGAAACTCCTGCTGCGGATGCTTGCGTCCACCCTGTGGCGGTACCGAGGCGACGGTGCCCTCGATCAGCTTCAGGAGGGCCTGTTGCACGCCTTCGCCGGAAACGTCACGAGTGATTGACGGGTTGTCCGACTTACGCGAGATCTTGTCGATCTCATCGATGTAGACGATGCCCATCTGAGCTTTTTCGACGTCGTAATCACACTTCTGCAGCAGCTTCTGAATGATGTTTTCCACGTCTTCGCCGACATACCCTGCCTCGGTCAAGGTCGTGGCGTCAGCGATCGTGAACGGCACGTTGAGCAGACGGGCAAGCGTCTCGGCCAGCAGAGTCTTGCCCGAACCGGTCGGACCGATGACCAGGATATTGCTCTTGCCCAACTCGACGTCGTCCTTGCCTTCGCGCTGGTTCAGGCGCTTGTAGTGGTTGTACACCGCTACCGACAGAATCTTCTTGGCACGCAGCTGCCCGATGACGTACTGATCCAGAATCCCGCTGATTTCCTTCGGCGAAGGCAGCTTGTGACCGCTGGTTTCCGCCTGGCTATCCTGTACTTCTTCCCGAATGATGTCGTTGCACAGGTCAACGCACTCATCACAGATAAACACGGAGGGGCCGGCAATCAGCTTGCGCACTTCATGCTGGCTCTTGCCGCAGAAGGAGCAATACAACAGCTTGCCGCTATCGTCACCCTTCCCAGTCATATCGGTCATTGAAAACCCCTACTTACAGTCGCTCTTGAAAACAAAGATGAAGGCATATGCGCCAGTTTGCAAGCTCGACCCGGTCAATGCGGCCCGCCTCCCGACGCTGAAAAGCGGGAAAAACGGGGGCTCGCGCGGTGCGAGCCCCCTAGTCAAGCGATGGACGGTATATCTCAGCCGAGCACGGCGCGACTGTCGAGAACACGGTCGATCAGACCATATTCGACACCCTCGTTTGCGCTCAGGAAGCGGTCACGGTCGGTATCGCGAGCAATCACGTCGAGCGGCTGGCCGGTGTGGTGGGCCATGATCTGATTCAAGCGCTCGCGAATGAACAGAATCTCGCGTGCGTGAATCTCGATGTCTGAAGCCTGTCCTTGGAAGCCGCCCAGCGGTTGGTGAATCATCAGGCGGGAGTGCGGCAAGCTGAAACGTTTGCCCGCGGTACCGCCAGTCAGCAGGAACGCACCCATGCTGCAAGCCTGGCCGATGCACAGCGTGCTGACGTCGGGCTTGATGAACTGCATGGTGTCGTAAATCGCCATACCTGCAGTGACCGAACCACCAGGCGAATTGATGTACAGATGGATGTCCTTGTCGGGATTTTCCGACTCGAGGAACAGCAACTGAGCCACCACCAGGTTGGCCATGTAGTCTTCTACCTGACCCACAAGAAAGATCACCCGCTCCTTGAGCAGGCGCGAATAGATGTCATAGGAGCGCTCGCCCCGCGCAGACTGCTCTACAACCATAGGTACCAGACCACCTGCGGCCTGAATATCCGGCGGAAACTGGGTAAAGCTGTTATGGGTCATGGATCGATGTCACTCCGATTAGCCTGTCGCAGAAACACGAGAGCCAGCCCGAAGGCTGGCTCATGCGCTGCGTAATTGAGCGACGAGATTACTCGTCAGCGCTGCTTTCCGCCTCGCCGCCTTGCGCCCCTGCGGGCTGCGCCGGCTTGACGGCATCTTCGTAGGCAACCTGCTTGTCGGTTACCTTAGCCTTCTGCAACACAGTATCCACCACTTGCTCTTCCAGCACAACCGACTGGATTTCAGCCAATTGCTGCTCGTTCTGGTAGTACCAGTTGATAACCTGCTGCGGCTCCTGATAGGCAGACGCCAGATCTTCAACCATCGCGCGAACGCGATCATTGTCCGGCTTGATGTCGTTCTGCTTGACCACTTCAGCCACGATCAGACCAAGGCTGACGCGACGCTTGGCCTGCTCTTCGAACAACTCGGCAGGCAGCTGTTCCGGCTTGATGTTAGCGCCGCCGAACTGCTGGACGGCCTGCTGACGCAGACGATCGATTTCGCTGCTGATCAGAGCGCGTGGCACTTCCACTTCGTTGGTAGCAAGCAGTCCGTCCATGACCTGGGTCTTGGTCTTGGATTTGATCGCCTGGCGAAGCTCGCGCTCCATGTTCTTGCGAACCTCGGCGCGGAAGCCTTCCATACCGCCTTCCTCAACGCCGAAACGGGCAAAGAACTCATCATTGAGTTCAGGCAAGGTCGGCTCGGCGACCGCATGGACCATTACGTCGAACTCGGCAGATTTGCCGGCGAGTTCCAGATTTTGATAGTCCTCGGGGAACGTTACGTTCAGCGTGCGCGATTCGCCGGCCTTGGCGCCGACCAGCCCCTCTTCGAAGCCAGGAATCATCCGGCCTGAGCCGAGCACGATCTGGGTATTGCTGGCAGTACCACCCTGGAACGCTTCACCGTCGATGCGGCCGGTGAAATCCACCGTCAGCTGGTCGTCGTTCTGTGCCGCACGCTCAACGTTCTGATACGAGGTATTTTGCTTGCGCAGGATGTCGAGCATCTTCTCGACGTCCGCATCAGTCACGTCGGCATCGATGCGCTCGACGCTGATGCCGGAGAAATCGGCCAGCTGGACTTCCGGGTATACCTCAAAGGTTGCGATGTATTCAAAGTCCTTGCCTTCGTCGAGCTGCTTGGGCTCAACGCTGGGCGCGCCGGCAGGATTCAGCTTTTCCTGCACGACGGCCTCGTAGAAAGAGGACTGGATCACTTCGCCGATCACTTCTTGGCGAGCCGAGCCACCAAAGCGCTTGCGGATAACGCTCATGGGCACCTTGCCGGGGCGGAAACCATCGACACGAGCACGGCTGGCGGTTTGCTGCAGACGCTTGTTGACTTCGTTTTCGATGCGCTCGGCAGGGATGCCAACGGTCATGCGGCGCTCAAGGCCGGAAGTGGTTTCAACCGAAACTTGCATGGATAGTCCTCGTTGAACAAAACAGAGTGATTGGACGAATTCTAAAGGGACGACATTCTAGTCGCTCGCAGCTGATAAGTCATCACTGCTGCGGGCAGGGCATCAGCGTAGCGGCAGAGATTGCCGTCTTGCTCGCACGCCGACAGTTCAAGCTAGCCGAGCATTACGCACGAAGTGCTCTGAATCCCTCCTCGGTCGCCCGCCTCAGGAGTAGGTCGAAGGCGTGCAGAGGCATAGGACGGTAGAACAAATAACCTTGGTACGCCTGACATCCTCGCGCTTTCAGCCATGAAGATTCGATAGTGGTTTCCACCCCCTCGGCGATGCAGCTCAACCCCAGCTGATGAGAAAGCTGCAGGATGACCTCGACAATCGCCGCGTCTCGACCGGAACGAGTGATATCTCGAATGAAAGATTGGTCAATCTTCAGCTTGTCGATTGGCATCGCTTTTAAATAAGACAGCGAACAATACCCGGTACCGAAGTCGTCTATTGCCAGCCGTATCCCTTTACCCCGAAGTGTACGCAGCGATTCCAGCGCAAAGGCGACGTCACGTATCAGTGCCCCTTCAGTGATCTCCAGCTCGATGCATTCCGGAGCAAGCTCGTAGTGCTCGAGCGTATCCAACACAAACGCAACAAAACCTCGCTGCTGAAAGTGTGCCGCGGATATGTTGATAGACAACTGAACCGGCTCGACACCCCGATCAAGCCAAGCGCGTATTTGCGAACAGGCGGCAGCAAGAACCCAGCGGTCGATCTCCGCAATGAGCATTGATTCTTCTGCGATGGGAATGAACACGCCAGGTGATACCATTCCCCGCGATGGGTGTTGCCAACGAAGCAGGACCTCAGCTCCGAGAATGGTTACCCCGTCTGCGCCGACCTGCGGCTGATAGTGCAGTTCGAACTCGCCTGCCTCCAGGGCATGACGCATTTCGCTCTCCATTTCCATGCGCTGCTGCGTCGCGCGATGCATGTCGCTGGCGAAGTGGTGATATCCGTCTCCGCCGAGTTTCTTGGCCTGGTACATAGCTGTGTCGGCCTGTTTCATCAGGTCATCCAGGCTGGTGCCATCCTCGGGGAAGCTCGCTACCCCAATACTCACCGTACTACGCAGCTGATGCGGACCAATCGCCACCGGGCGAGGCACCACGTCCAACAATGAGCGGATAATGCCGGTCACTATGGCGGACAAGTCCTCGCCGGCGCGTGTCTGTCTAATCGCTATGGTGAACTCGTCGCCCCCGAGCCGCGCAACGAGCTCCGACGAGGGAACACATTCCCGTATACGGCTGGCTATTTCCTTGAGATACAGATCGCCCTCAGCGTGACCCAACGAATCATTGATGAGCTTGAATCTGTCCAGATCGATGAACAATAACGAGAGACGGAGCTTTTCGTGTGCCGCGCGCTGAAGTGCGCGCTGCAACTGGCTCTTGAACGCAGCGCGGTTCGGCAAGCCGGTCAGGTCGTCGAAATGAGCCTGGCGGAACAGCCTTTCCTGCCAGCGAGCACGGCTCAGCGCAACCAGGATCCGCCCCGAGAACTGGATTGTCCTTGGTAGCTCCTGTTTCGCCCACGCCTCGGGCTGCTTCCAACCGGCGAGGACCCAATCGGTAGCTCCTTCTCCACGAAGCGGCACCAAGCCCCAACTCTGAATGTTCAAGCCAACTTCCTTCGGAAGCCAGACCGGCCGATGGGATGTCACCGAGGCTACAGGCTCGTCTTCAGGCTCCGAACCCTCAAGCAGAGGAAGACCAGGCATAGCAAAGCTCCGCTCCTGCCCGCTCCGGAGAGTAATCAACAGGCGGCTATCCCCCTCACGCAGAACAAGCAGTCCGAACAATTCGGTGTCGAGTATTCCGCCAATGTGCTTCATAACCGTACCGACCACAGCATGCGGGTCTTCAGGTGATAGCAGCACTTGATCAATTTCCGCAAGGGTCTCCAGCTGTCGGAACTGGCTAGCCAGCTGCCCCGTCATCTGATTGAACGAGTCCGCCAGCTCTTCGAATTCGTCCCCGCTGCGCAGGATGACCTGGCGATCCAGTCTCCCTGCACCGACCTGTCGAGTCGCTTCATGCAGCGCCTGCAGAGGTTTAAGTACGCGGCGGATGTGACCAATACTCAGTAGAAGGGCGCCCAGCATCGACGCGAGAACGACGATGATCAAGGTGGTGCGGAACTGCTCAAGAGGAGCTAGAAGCTCCTGTTCCGGCTCGCTAAGCACGACGGTCCATGCCGTGTTCATGCCTATCGTCTTGAGGAAGATTTCCCAGTAGGAGGCGGTCATAACCCGGTCCGCAGCGACCCAACCGAAAAAGCCCGAACCCTTCCAATCTGAATATTTCCTGCCGGGCCCAAGGATTTCGCGACCGATGGCTGCGTTGCAGAACAGCAGCTCCGAGTCTGGGGTTACAACACAGATGATCTGATCAGCGGGGAGGTGCGCTGCCTCCCAGAGAAACTCCGGATCGACGGGAGCCGCAAATACGTCGCCTCCAACTGTGAGTATGCCGACAAATACTGCTTCGCTGTCGATCTGCACCCGTTCGAGCGCGAACGTGGCCGGAGGCACAGGTATCAGACCCTCGATCGCCGCGTCCAGCCTGACCAGATTCTCGGGAGCCTCGCCTAACCATCGCCACGCTGCCGCAGCGCTCGGATTCGCAGGTTGTAGCCAGTGGGCGTGCTCAAGGCGTCCGGCGTCCGAACTTGTCACCGCAGCGATCTCAAGCTCCGAGGAGATTCGCTCGATTCGCTCGAAAACGCTCATGCCGAGCTGTTTAGTTTCGCGATGTAGCTGCTGGCGATGCTGCGCCGCGAAATGGTCGAAGACCTGAACGACGGTGACGACTGAAAGCACCGTGACCGGCAGCGTGATGGCGATGAAAAGGAATATGAAGAGGCGCCGAGCGAACCGACTGTTGAAGGTCTGAAAGTCTATTCGCATCAATCAGTACTCTGAAGCGAGACCGACATAGCCACCATTATTTGCCCTTACGATGTCGTCCCGCCCTTGCTTGGACGTGAACGTCTGATTGGTGCGCCCGTCCTCGCCCATGCTATAGAGGTCGTAGTCGGTATTGACCGGCACCATATTCTTGTCTTTGCGCATCCCGCCCTTCCCATTTCCCTTGAGCGAGTCGAAATTCAAAAACTGGTATGGGTTGTCCCATGGGTCACGCAAATGATCCATCCGGATCTCGGCAAGGCTTCCAGGGTACTTGCGATTGACCGAATGAAACCGTTCGATCATCGCTTCGATGCTGACAATGTCCGCGGTTGCTGCCGCGATCTTGGCCCTGAGAACGTAGCGCTCGTAGCTAGGCAGCGCAACCGCCGCGAGCAAACCGACAATGATCAAAGCCAGCAGCAATTCTATCAGCGTCAGGCCGTCCAGCTTCCTGCGAGAACCGTTTATTCGCTCCATCACATAGCCTGCTTGAGTTTTCTACCTAGTGTAGTGGCACACAGCCATCTATCAAGAACCGGTTATCGGCTAACAGTTCCAAAACTTGAAAGTAAACTATCGCGGCGAGGCGCCGACGCGGGAGATGGCGGAAGGAAGAGGAAAAAAGCGTCCGACAGACGAAGCAGAACGTGAGGCACAATCAACTGATTAAATGGTGCGGACGGAGAGACTCGAACTCTCACACCTTGCGGCGCCAGAACCTAAATCTGGTGTGTCTACCAATTCCACCACGTCCGCAAACCAGGGCACTGCAGAACACTACAAACAACAACGCCAGACCGAGGGTCTGGCGTGTCGAGAAATGGGGTGGACGATGGGTTTCGAACCCACGACACCAGGAGCCACAATCCTGTGCTCTACCAACTGAGCTACGCCCACCATTACTCTTGCTTCATTACTTCCAGACGATTGTGCGATGGCACGCCCGGCAGGACTCGAACCTGCGACCATCCGCTTAGAAGGCGGATGCTCTATCCAGCTGAGCTACGGGCGCCTTGAGCACATTCACGAATCCCGTAAGGGTATCTGAAAATGTCCGTCATACAAGCCGAAACTCGGATAAACGGTGAAGCCTGGTCGCCTTCCAAACCGGTATCGCTGTGTTTGTGAAGCGGGGCGAATCATACTCAGCCACCTCCGAGGCGTCAACGGCCGATTAGCATTTTTTTGTGAAATTTGAGGAAGTTATGTACCGGGCCTGTTGCACCCTTTTGCCCGCCCCCTCCCCATGCGACAATCGCCGCATTCTTTTGTCTGCGTCAGGAACCCAATGAACGCCAAACTCATCGATGGAAAGCAGATCGCCGCCAGCCTGCGCCGGGAAATCGCTGCCCAGGTCAGAGCCCGCCAGGATAAAGGTCTTCGAATCCCCGGTCTCGCTGTGATCCTGGTAGGCCAGGATCCCGCTTCGCAGGTCTATGTCTCACACAAACGCAAGGATTGCGAAGAGGTCGGCTTCATTTCGCGCTCTCATGACCTGCCTGCGGATACCACCCAGGACACGCTGCTGGGCCTGATCGACAGCCTGAACGATGACCCTGAAATCGATGGCATCCTGGTGCAGTTGCCACTACCGGCGCATCTGGACTCATCGCTGTTGCTTGAGCGCATTCGGCCCGACAAGGATGTCGACGGCTTCCACCCCTACAACATTGGTCGACTGGCTCAACGGATGCCATTGCTTCGTCCGTGCACCCCCCTCGGCATCATGCGCTTGTTGAAGAGCACCGGAGTCGACCTGTACGGCCTGGACGCTACGGTAGTCGGCGCCTCGAATATCGTCGGTCGCCCGATGGCGCTCGAGCTATTGCTCGGCGGGTGTACGACCACGGTGACTCACCGCTTCACGCGCGATCTGGCCGATCATGTCAGCCGTTCGGACCTGGTGGTCGTCGCTGCGGGCAAGCCGGGGCTGGTAAAGGGCGAGTGGATCAAGCCCGGCGCCATCGTTATCGACGTGGGCATCAACCGCATGGAAGACGGCCGGCTATGTGGCGATGTCGAGTTTGAAGTGGCTGCCGAACGCGCCGCCTGGATCACCCCGGTTCCGGGTGGGGTCGGGCCGATGACCCGAGCGTGTCTGCTGGAAAACACGTTGCACGCCTGCGAGCACCTGCACGACTGACATAAACGATCATGCCGGCAGGCGCCGGCATGATCAGTCCGCACGTTGTTTACATGCACCCTGTGCTTCCGCCGTCTACCGCAATGCTGGTGCCGTTGATAAAGGCCGCCGCCGGCGAAGCCAGAAAGCCCACCGTATTGGCGAACTCCTCCGGCTCGGCAAAGCGCCCGGCGGGAATATTCCCCAGCATGCCCTTCGTCACCTGTTCGACGCTGCGCCCAGAGCTCTGCGCGATTTGCTGAATCAGACTGTCGAGCCGCGCCGTCCGAGTCATGCCTGGCAGCACATTGTTCACAGTGATACCGTCAGCCGCTAGTTCGCCCGCCAGCGTTTTTGCCCAATTCGCAACCGCCGCGCGCATGGTGTTGGACACGCCCAGATTGGCAATCGGCTGCTTGACCGAGGTAGACAGCACGTTGAGGATCCGTCCATAGCCGGCCTCGCGCATACCTGGCAAGAGCACCTGGAGTAGCGACTGCGCGCTGATCAAATGCTGACTGAACGCTTTAGCGTACGCAGCTGGCTCGGCAAGGTGCGCCGGTCCAGGGGCCGGCCCGCCGGTGTTGTTCACCCAGACCTGGAAAGCGCCGCCCTGCTCTTTCTCGGTTGTCACCGCTTCCACCAGGGCCACAGCATCGTTTGCATCGACCGCAAGGAAGCCGTGACGTTGGCCTTGGTCTGTCGACAAATTCCCGCACACATCCTTGAGTTTGTCAGCGGTGCGCGCCAGGACGACAACCGAAGCGCCCTGGCTGGCCAGTTGCCTGGCGCAGGCCGCGCCAAGCCCCTGGCTCGCACCGCAAACCAGAGCGCGCTTGCCGCGCAGATCAAGATTCATGTCCCGTCCCCTTCGTGATAGTTGAGTACCGATTAGAACGAATCCGCAGGAACTCTCACCCAGCCTTCCATGAGGACACGCGCGCTGCGACTCATGATCGCCTTGGTGACGGACCACTCGCCGCCTTTACGCGTCGCCTCGGCGCCTACACGCAAGGTGCCCGACGGATGCCCGAAACGCACCGACGTGCGCTCACTACCTCCTGAGGCGAGGTTGACCAGCGTGCCCGGGATCGCTGCTGCTGTACCAATGGCGACCGCTGCCGTGCCCATCATGGCATGATGCAGCTTGCCCATGGACATCGCGCGAACCAGCAAATCGACTTCCGAGGCCAGCACCTGCTTGCCGCTGGAGGACACATAGTCGACCGGAGGCGCCACAAAGGCGACCTTCGGCGTGTGCTGACGCTTGAGCGCTTCATCGACGTGCTTGAACAGCCCCATGCGCACCGCGCCGTGAGCGCGAATGGTCTCGAAGCGCTTTAGCGCGGCAGGATCACCGTTGATCGCTTCCTGCATTTCGGCGCCGCTGTAGCCAATATCTTCTGCGTTGACGAAGATCGTCGGGATTCCAGCGTTAATCATGGTCGCTTTCAGCGTGCCGACACCGGGCACTTCGAGATTGTCGATCAGATTGCCCGTGGGGAACATCGAACCGCCGCCCTCGCCTTCGTCGGCCGGATCGAGAAATTCGATCTCGACCTCGGCAGCCGGAAAGGTCACGCCGTCGAGTTCGAAATCACCGGTCTCCTGCACTTCGCCATGGGTGATCGGTACATGCGCGATGATCGTCTTGCGAATGTTTGCCTGCCAGATACGCACGGTGACGATGCCGTTCTCCGGAATACGCTCGGCATCGATCATGCCTGCCGCTACGGCAAACGAGCCGACCGCTGACGACAGATTTCCGCAGTTGCCACTCCAGTCGACGAACTCACTGTCGATGGAGACCTGACCGAACAGGTAATCAACGTCATGGTCCGCCTGGCTGCTGCGACTTACGATGACCGTTTTGCTCGTGCTCGAGGTCGCGCCCCCCATGCCGTCGATCTGTTTGGCATAAGGGTCCGGACTGCCGATAACGCGCATGAGCAATCTGTCACGCGCTTCGCCCGGCACCCGGGCTCGCTCGGGCAGGTCTTCCAGGCGGAAGAACACCCCTTTGCTGGTGCCGCCGCGCATATAGGTAGCGGGAATCCGAATTTGCGGTACATGTGGCATTGTTGCGAGTCCTCAGATGAAAATCGTTCTGCCAGCGCGAAAGGTTCTGACCTTTGCTATCGCGCCCAGGTGCGCTCCTACACGGAAAACAGGAGCGCACCTACCCGGGAAGCGGGTTTCAAGCTTGCGCCTCGGCTTCGAGGAAATCGTTGGCAAAGCGCTGCAACACCCCGCCGGCGTTGTAAATGGACACCTCTTCCGCGGTATCCAGCCGACAGGTCACCGGCACCTCCACCCGTTCGCCGCTCTTGCGGTTGATCACCAGAGTGAGTTCCGCGCGCGGAGTACGGTCGCCCAGCACATCGAACACTTCGGTACCGTCGATACCCAAGGTCTCGCGCGTCGTACCCGGCTTGAACTCCAGCGGCAACACACCCATGCCGATCAGGTTGGTACGGTGAATGCGCTCGAAACCCTCTGCGGCGATGGCCTCGACACCCGCGAGCCGCACGCCTTTCGCGGCCCAGTCACGCGATGATCCCTGGCCATAATCAGCACCGGCGATGATGATCAGCGGCTGCTTGCGCTCCATGTAGGTCTCGATCGCCTCCCACATCCGCGTCACCTTGCCTTCCGGCTCGATGCGCGCCAGCGAGCCCTGTTTCACCTTGCCGCTTTCATCAACGACCATTTCATTGAGCAACTTCGGGTTGGCGAAGGTCGCTCGCTGGGCAGTGAGGTGGTCCCCGCGGTGGGTTGCGTAGGAGTTGAAGTCTTCTTCCGGCAGACCCATCTTGTGCAGGTATTCACCTGCGGCGCTGTCCATCAGGATCGCGTTCGACGGTGACAGGTGATCGGTGGTGATATTGTCGCCCAGCACCGCCAGCGGCCTCATGCCCTTGAGCGAGCGCTCACCAGCCAGCGCTCCTTCCCAGTAAGGCGGGCGGCGGATATAGGTACTCATCGGACGCCATTCGTAGAGCGGATCAACGATATTGCTGGTGTCGCGAGTGATGTCGAACATCGGGATGTAGACCTGGCGGAAATGCTCGGGCTTGACCGACGTCTTGACCACCGCATCGATCTCTTCGTCGGTCGGCCAGATATCCTTCAGGCGGATTTCGCGGCCGTCGACCACGCCCAACACATCCTTCTCGATGTCGAAGCGAATGGTGCCGGCAATCGAGTAGGCGATGACCAGTGGCGGCGAAGCGAGGAACGCCTGCTTGGCATACGGATGGATCCGGCCGTCGAAGTTGCGGTTACCAGACAGCACGGCAGTGGCATACAGATCGCGGTCGAGAATTTCCTTCTGAATGTCAGGATCCAGCGCGCCGGACATACCGTTACAGGTGGTGCAGGCGAAGGCGACGATGCCGAACCCGAGCTTTTCCAGTTCATCGGTCAGACCCGCCTCGTCCAGATACAGCTGCACGGCTTTCGAACCGGGCGCCAAGGAAGACTTGACCCAGGGCTTACGGGTCAGACCAAGCTCGTTGGCCTTGCGTGCCAGGAGACCTGCGGCGATCACGTTGCGCGGATTGCTGGTGTTGGTGCAACTGGTCACCGCGGCAATGATCACCGCGCCGTCCGGCATCTCGCCTTCTGTCTCTACCCACTTGCCGGCGATGCCGCGAGCAGCCAGATCGCTGGTGGCGACGCGAGCGTGCGGGTTGGACGGGCCAGCCATATTGCGAACGACGCTGGACAAATCAAAGCGCAACATCCGCTCGTAACGAGCTCCTTTCAAGCTGTCGGCCCAGAGGCCTGTGTGCTTGGCATAGGTCTCGACCAGCTTGATCTGATCTTCTTCGCGACCGGTCAGGCGCAGGTAGTCGATAGTCTGCTGATCGATGAAGAACATCGCCGCCGTGGCGCCGTATTCCGGCGCCATGTTGGAGATAGTGGCCCGGTCGCCCAGGGTCAGCGACGCAGCGCCTTCACCACAGAACTCGAGATAGTCACCGACGACCTTTTCCTTGCGCAGATACTCGGTCAGCGCCAGCACGATATCGGTGGCGGTAATCCCCGGCTGCGGCCGACCGGTCAGCTCGACGCCGGTGATGTCTGGCAGTCGCATCCAGGACGCGCGGCCGAGCATGACGCTTTCCGCTTCCAGTCCGCCTACCCCAATGGCGATCACTCCGAGCGAGTCGACATGGGGCGTGTGGCTGTCGGTACCGACGCAGGTATCCGGAAAGGCTACGCCATCGCGCGCCTGAACGACTGGTGACATTTTTTCCAGGTTGATCTGGTGCATGATGCCATTGCCCGGCGGGATCACATCCACGTTCTCGAACGCGTACTTGGTCCAATCAATGAAGTGGAAACGGTCTTCATTGCGCCGATCTTCGATTGCTCGGTTCTTCTCGAACGCCTGCGGGTCGAAGCCGCCGCATTCCACTGCCAGGGAATGGTCGACGATCAACTGCACCGGCACCACCGGGTTCACCTTGGCAGGATCGCCACCCCGCTCGGCGATGGCGTCACGCAGACCAGCCAGATCGACCAGCGCGGTCTGGCCCAGGATGTCATGGCACACCACACGCGCCGGGTACCAGGGGAAATCCAGGTCGCGGCGGCGCTCGATGAACTGCTTCAGCGACGCGGTCAGCGTTGCCGGATCGCAGCGGCGCACGAGGTTTTCCGCGAGTACGCGGGAGGTGTATGGCAGGCCGTCGTAGGCGCCGGGCTCGATTGCTTCGATCGCCTCACGGGTATCGAAGTAGTCCAGGTCGGTGCCCGGGAGCTTCTTGCGGTATTGAGTGTTCATCTTTTATCAGGCTCATCAGGTCGTTGAGAGGCAGCTGCCTAAGAGCGCTGCTCTAAAATTAGGGTTTAGAAACTCGAATTCGCACGCTGCGCCGCGGGGGCGTTGTCGACCGCCTGTTTCAGCCCGTCGATGCCCAGGGATGGGCATCGCCGAGCGTACAGGGACGTCTTCACAGCGTGTCTGGAACAGGCGGTCGATAACGACCCCTGCTCCAGTTTCATCGACGCCAGCCTCAGCGCTTTTCGATCGACTCGACCGCACGCATCTCCGGACCGGTGTACTCCGCGCTTGGACGAATGATGCGATTATCAGCGCGCTGCTCCATCACATGGGCCGCCCACCCAGTCAGCCGGCTCATGACGAAGATCGGCGTGAACAACTTGGTTGGGATGCCCATGAAGTGATAAGCCGAGGCATGGAAGAAGTCGGCGTTGCAGAACAGCTTCTTCTCGCGCCACATGACCTCTTCACAACGAACCGAGACCGGGTACAGAACGGTGTCGCCAACGTCCTGGGCGAGCTTTTCCGACCACTGCTTGATAATCTCGTTGCGCGGATCGCATTCGCTGTAGATCGCATGGCCGAAGCCCATGATCTTGTCCTTGCGCACGAGCATGCCCATCATCTCTTCTTCTGCATGTTCCGGGCTCTTGAAGCGGTCGATCATGTCCATTGCCGCCTCGTTGGCACCACCATGCAGCGGGCCGCGTAGCGAACCGATGGCGCCGGTGACGCAGCTGTGCATGTCGGACAAGGTCGAAGCGCACACGCGGGCGGTAAAGGTCGACGCATTGAATTCGTGCTCGGCATACAGGATCAGCGATACGTGCATCACCTTTTCATGCAGCGCGTTGGGCTTCTCGCCACGCAGCATGTGCAGGAAATGCCCACCGATCGAATCATCATCAGTGTTCTCGTCGATGCGTACACCATCATGGCTGAAGCGGTACCAGTAGCAGATGATCGACGGGAACACGGCGAGCATGCGATCGGTCGCGTCCTGCTGCTGGCTGAAGTCGGCTTCGGTTTCCAGATTGCCGAGGATCGAGGCACCGGTACGCATGACATCCATCGGATGGGCGTCCTGCGGAATGCGCTCGAGCACCTCCTTCAAAGGCTCGGGCAGCTTGCGCAATGATTTGAGCTTGGCCTTGTAGGTATCGAGTTCTGACTGGTTGGGCAGGTGCCCCTTGAGGATCAAGTGGGCGACTTCCTCGAACTGGCATCTATCCGCCAGATCCTTCACATCATAGCCACGATAGGTCAGGCCCGAGCCGGATTTTCCGACCGTCGACAATGCTGTTTTGCCTGCAACCTGGCCACGCAGGCCGGCCCCGCTGAGTTTCTTCGCTTCTGCCATTTTTGTTCTCCTTGCAAATAGGTGAGCCGTGACCGGTCAGGATTTTTTCTGCGCGAAGAGCGCGTCGAGTTTCTGCTCGTATTCGTGATAGTCGATGCGATCGTAAAGCTCCATGCGCGTCTGCATGGTATCGACCACATTCTTCTGCGTGCCGTCGCGCCGAATGGCGTTGTAGACGTTTTCCGCCGCCTTGTTCATGGCGCGAAACGCCGACAGCGGATACAGCACCAGCGAGACATCGGCCGAGGCCAGTTCATCGGTCGTATATAAAGGAGTGGAGCCGAACTCGGTGATGTTCGCCAGGATCGGCGCCTTCACCCGGTCAGCGAACGTCTTGTACATGTCCAGCTCGGTGATCGCTTCCGGAAACACCATGTCGGCACCGGCTTCAACGCAGGCCGCGGCGCGGTCCAGGGCCGCGTTCAGACCTTCGACGGCCAGCGCATCGGTGCGCGCCATGATCACGAAGCTGTCGTCCGTGCGCGCATCGACCGCCGCCTTGATCCGGTCGACCATTTCCTGCTGCGATACGATTTCCTTGTTTGGACGATGGCCGCAGCGCTTCGCGCCGACCTGATCTTCGATGTGCATCGCTGCCGCGCCAAACTTGATCATCGACTTGACCGTGCGCGCTACGTTGAAGGCGCTGGAGCCGAAGCCGGTATCGACGTCGACCAGCAGGGGCAGATCGCATACGTCGGTGATGCGGCGAACATCGGTCAGCACATCGTCCAGGCCCGAGATACCCAGGTCGGGCAAGCCCAGCGATCCCGCAGCGACCCCGCCGCCGGACAGATAAATCGCCTTGAAACCGGCGCGCTTGGCCAGCAGAGCGTGGTTTGCGTTGATGGCCCCCACGACTTGCAATGGATGTTCTTCGGCAACCGCATCGCGGAAACGTTGACCAGGTGTATTCGACATCAGCAATGTTCTCCAGAGGAAAGCGATGCACCGTCCTGCTCCAGCAGGCGACGCTCGATGTTGCGGCGCGATGCGCTGATGTGCCGGCGCATGAGCATTTCCGCGAGTTCGCCATCGCGGTCGGCGATGGCTTCGATGATTCGGTGGTGTTCGGCAAAGGCCTGTTGCGGCCGTTTGGGCGTGGACGAGAACTTGTACCGATACATGCGCACCAGGTGATAAAGATCCCCGCAGAGCATGTCGCTCAGGGTCCGGTTCTTGCTGCCGTGAATGATCAGATAGTGCAGATCAAGGTCGCCTTCCTGGCGATAGTAGGACTGGTTCGCTTGCAGGCCGCTATGCTGTTCATGTTCGGCCAGCACTTTGCGCAGACCGGCGATCTCTGCGTCAGTCATGTTCTGCGCAGCAAGCCGACAGGCCATACCTTCCAAGGCTTCACGGACGTGATACAGCTCAATGAGTTCTTCGTATGACAACGACACGACTCGCACCCCGGCATGCGGGATACGAACGACCAGACGGCGCCCTTCCAACCGCCGGATCGCCTCGCGCAGAGGGCCGCGTCCGATTCCGAAGGTGCTGCTCAGGAACTGCTCGCTGATGCGCGTGCCTGGCGGGATGTCGCCCTGCACGATCGCCGTCTGGATGCGCTCGAAAGCACCGTCAGACAGTGTCTGCGAAGGGACAAGCTGGGCTGAATCTACCAATTGTCGACAACCTCTTGGTTTTTCAGGCTGCCCTAGTGGGCAAACCGAACAAAGCATGCGCAACACCGTGCCTGATTGTCAACAATCGGAGCTGCCAACTTTGGTCGACGGCCTTGTCCGGCTCAGGCGTCTCTCACTACGAGCGGTGGACGCAACATGTTAATATGCCGCCCTGTTGCGCTTGCCGCTGCCTGGATGTCACGCGGACGCACTGCCTAAAACCGTTGCCGAGAACAATATGCAATCGATCAACCTGCATCTGAAGATTCTGATCGCCCTGATGGTAAGCCTGGGCCTGCTCATAACTGGCTACCAGATATACGTATTGGAGATCCCCCTGACCGAGGACGAGACCGACGACATCTGGAGTCTCGACGCCCGGCTGGAATTTCAGGCAACGCCCGGCGTGCCGGTCAAGGCCCAACTGTTCATTCCCCCGTTGGACCAGGATTACACCGCGCTCAACGAGAGCTTCATTTCCAACAACTACGGCGTCAGCATCAACCAGGTCGATGGCAACCGTCGTGTGACTTGGTCGGCGCGGCGCTCCAGCGGCACCCAGGCGCTCTACTACCGTCTGGTGCTGACCAAGCGCTACAGCACCGAGAAGCCGGAAGTCCCGCCGCCAGCGCCGCGGGTTCCAATCGAACTGGAAGGTCCTGAGCAAATCGCCGCTGATGCACTGATCAGCCCGATCCGCCAGCACTCTGCCGATATCGAGACCTTCATTACCGAAGCCATCCGTCGCGTCAACGACACCACCGACGACAACGTGCGCCTCCTGCTCGGCGGCGACACCTCGCCGATGAGCAAGGCCCGGGTGATCGATGTCCTGCTGTCGAATGCGCGCATCCCACTGGAACTTGTCCACACTATTCGCCTGGAGCCGCTTGCAAATCAGGAGCCGGAGCTCTGGTTGCGCAGCCACAATGGCGAGCGCTGGCTGTATTTCCATCCGGAAACCGGGCAACAGGGCATTCCGGAAAATCGCATGGTCTGGTGGGTAGGCCCGCAACCGATGTTCAGCATCGATGGCGGCCGCCGCGGCCAGCTGAACATCACCATCAACAACAGTGAAATGAATGCATTGCGCCTGGCGCAGATGACTACCGAGAACAGCTCCAACGCGCTGCTCGAATATTCACTGTACGGCCTGCCGCTGCATGCGCAGCAGGTCTATCGGGTGATGATCATGATCCCGATCGGCGTCCTGGTGATCCTGGTACTGCGTAACCTGATCGGCATTCAGACGCTCGGCACCTTCACGCCGGTGCTGATTTCGCTGGCGTTCCGCGAGACTCAGGTTGGCTGGGGCATCGCCCTGTTCACCTTGATTACCGCCCTGGGCCTGTCGCTGCGCTCGTATTTGGAGCACCTGAAGCTGCAAATGCTCCCGCGGCTGTCGATCGTGCTGACCTTCGTCGTGATCATCATCGCGGTGATCAGCCTGTTCAGCCACAAGCTGGGCATTGAGCGAGCTCTGTCGGTGTCGCTGTTCCCGATGGTGATCCTGACCATGACCATCGAGCGCTTGTCGATCAACTGGGAAGAGCGCGGAGGCGCGGCCTCGTTCAAGGTGGCAGTGGGCACCATCGTCGCCGCGACACTGGCGCACCTGCTGATGACCATCCCGGAACTGGCGTACTTCGTGTTCACCTTCCCGGCGATCCTGCTGGTACTGGTCGGCTTCATGCTCGCCATGGGCCGCTACCGCGGTTACCGCCTGACCGAACTGATGCGCTTTAAAGCGCTGACCAAACAGGGCTGAGGAGACACCATGTTTCTGTGGAAGACCTGGAAGGCGCTCAGCACTGCTGGCGTGATGGGTATCAACCGGCGTAACGCCGACTACGTACTCAAGTACAACAAGCGGCATCTGTACCCGGTCGTGGACGACAAGATCCTGACCAAGGAGCGAGCCATCGCAGCCGGCATTCACGTGCCGGACCTGTACGGGATCATCGAGACCGAGAAGCAGATCGATCAGTTGGACAAGATCGTTGCGCCCTACCGCGACTTCGTCATCAAGCCAGCGCAGGGCGCCGGCGGTGACGGGATCCTGGTGATTGGCGACCGCTTCGAAGGTCGTTACAAAACGGTATCCGGCAAGATCATCAGCCACGAGGAAATCGAGCATCATCTCTCGAGCATCCTCTCAGGCCTGTTCTCGCTTGGCGGACATCGTGACCGCGCACTGATCGAATATCGGGTCACACCGGACCCGATTTTCAAAAGCATCAGTTACGAAGGCGTGCCGGATATCCGTATCATCGTACTGATGGGTTATCCGGTCATGGCCATGCTCCGGCTGCCGACACGGCAATCCGGAGGCAAAGCCAACCTGCACCAGGGCGCTATCGGTGTCGGGGTCGACCTGGCCACCGGTCTGACCTTGAAAGGAACCTGGCTGAACAACAAGATCACCAAGCATCCAGACACCACCAACGCGGTGGACGGCGTTCAACTGCCTGACTGGGACGGCTTCATGCTGCTGGCAACACGCTGCTTCGAGCTGTCGGGCCTCGGCTATATCGGCGTCGATCTGGTGCTCGATCAGGACAAGGGGCCGCTGATCCTGGAGCTCAACGCTCGTCCCGGTCTGAACATTCAGATTGCCAACGATGCCGGCCTGACCAAGCGATGCCATATGGTGGAGCACCATATCGCCAAGTTGAAAAAAGCCGGCCGTATCGAGACGCCTGAAGAACGTTTGGCCTTTTCCCAGAAGCACTTCGCGGCTGTTCGCGAGCCAGTAGCCGAAGCCGATTCCGTCGACCAGCCAGCCGCGGAGTAAGCGGCTTAGCCGGACCAATGCAGTACACCCTTACCGAACTACCCTACGCTATCGACCCGCTGCCGCGGCTCGATAGCGTGCGAGCGCTCGGCCGGCCGATCCTCCTGGATTCCGCATCAGCTAGCGGCGCCCTTGGTCGGTACAGCATCCTTTGCGCAGGCCCCGCCGAGCACATCGAGCCGCTGCCCGATGAGTCTGCCTTAAGCACGCTCGGCAGGGTTCGCCGCGCTCTGGCAGCCCTTGGGCCGGCGACCTGGCCGACGGAACAGAGCCCGCCCTTCGGTGCCGGCGCGGTCGGCTACCTCACCTACGATTTCGCACGCGAGCTGGAAAGCCTGCCTGAACAGGCCAAAGCCGACATCGCGCTACCTGTTTTAGGGCTGGGGATTTACCTGTGGAGCCTGGTCAGCGACCACGTCCTGGAGCAGTGCTGGCTAGTCGCGCATCCTGCTCTACCCGACCAGACGCGAGCAGATATTCTTGATCGATTGCGGCAGCCAGATATCCGCCCGGCCCCGTTTGCCCTCGTCTCGCCGTTTGCTGCCGACCAGGCACAAAGCGCCTACGATGCGTTGTTTACGCGCATCCAGCACTACATCCAGGCCGGTGATTGTTATCAGATCAATCTGGCGCAGCGCTTCCGAGCGCGTTGCCAGGGCGATTCGCTGGCGGCCTATGCTCGGCTGCGACGCGCGTGCCCTACTCCCTTCGCTGCGTATCTCGAACATGACAACGCAAGCGTTCTCTGCCTCTCCCCTGAGCGCTTCCTGCAGGTACGCGACGGCCGTGTCGAGACCAGGCCGATCAAGGGCACTCGTCCGCGGGGCGTGTCGGATGAGGAGGACCAGCGTCTGGCGAGGCAGCTGCGGACCAGTGCCAAGGACCTTGCGGAAAACGTCATGATCGTCGATCTCTTGCGCAACGACCTCGGCCGGACCTGCCGGCCAGGCAGCGTGAGCGTCCCCGAGCTGTTCGCCATCGAAAGCTACCCGAACGTGCATCACCTGGTCAGCAGCATTACCGGCGAGCTGGCTTCAGGAGAAGATGCGTTGAGCCTCCTTGCAGGCGCCTTTCCTGGGGGCTCCATTACAGGCGCGCCGAAGATTCGCGCCATGCAGATCATCGAAGAACTCGAACCGGTCCGCCGCAGCATGTATTGCGGCAGCATCGGCTATATAGGTTGTGAAGGTCAGATGGATATGAATATCGCCATTCGTACTATTATTCGCGAGCGCGACGATTTGTTTCTATGGGGCGGCGGCGGCGTGGTCGCCGACTCAGAGGTGGAAGCCGAGTATCAGGAAACCTTGACCAAGGTGCGTGTGCTGATGGACGCGCTAGCCGCCCCGGATGGCTAGCCCGCGAATGCTGAAATTGGCAGTACCCAAGAACAATCGACGCAAAAAAAAGCAGCCATCAGGCTGCTTTTTTTATTCTGTGCAGGACTCGCTGCTTAGAGACTCAGGTGCCGATTCGAGGCCTTGAGGAATTCCTTCCTGAGGTCCTCGAAGGTATGCACCGCCGGGAACTGCGGGAACTCGGCAATGACGTTGTCAGGCGCGTGAAACAGAATGCCGGCATGCGCCTCGGACAGCATGGTGGTGTCATTGTATGAGTCGCCGGCCGCGATGATACGGTAGTAGAGGCTCTTGAGTGCAATGACCGACTGACGCTTGGGATCCTTCTGACGCAGCTGATAGTCAACGACACGATCGGTCTCGTCGGTGATCAAGCGATGGCAAAGCAACGTCGGGAAACCCAGCTGGCGCATCAACGGCTGGGAGAATTCATAGAACGTATCAGACAGGATGACGACCTGGAAACGCTCGCGCAGCCAGTTGACGAACTCCACCGCACCGTCGAGTGGCTTCAGCGTGCCGATCACTTCCTGGATGTCCGACAGCTTCAGACCGTGCTCGTCGAGAATGCGCAGGCGCTGCTTCATCAGCACGTCATAGTCGGGGATGTCGCGCGTGGTTGCCCGCAATTCAGCGATACCGGTTTTTTCGGCGAAGGCGATCCAGATTTCCGGGACCAGTACGCCCTCGAGATCAAGGCAAGCGATTTCCACAGCGACACTCCTGAAACGTCGGTTCGAATTGCGCGACAATCTACCGGCATCCCCTCCGCTGCGCAATGCTCGGCTGCCATTGTGCAGAGCGGAGTGCATCCGAAAAGGCATAACAATATGAATAAATAAAAGCAGATGTGCTAAGGCAGCTTTGCTAGACTTCCGCGCAAACGGCAGCCCATGC
This sequence comes from Halopseudomonas xinjiangensis, assembly GCF_900104945.1. Taxonomy (NCBI): domain Bacteria; kingdom Pseudomonadati; phylum Pseudomonadota; class Gammaproteobacteria; order Pseudomonadales; family Pseudomonadaceae; genus Halopseudomonas; species Halopseudomonas xinjiangensis. The sequence goes on from NZ_LT629736.1 coordinate 1,614,223, forward strand.
AGCTCGCCATAGAACGGAGATAGCCTGATGCCCATCGATACGCTCGACATTCCTCGCCTGGCAGAAGAGTACGCTAGCAAGTCCCCGCAACAGATCCTGCAACTGGCAATGGAGCACTACGAAGACCTGTGGGTCTCGTTCAGCGGCGCAGACGATGTCGTGGTGCTGGACATGGCCTGGAAGATCAATCCAGACGTCAAGGTATTCACACTCGACACCGGACGGCTGCACGCCGAGACCTACCGGTTTCTGGAAACCGTTCGCAAGCACTACAACATCGAGCTTCAGGTACTGTCGCCCGATCGTGACGTGCTGGACGAATACGTCCGGAAGAAGGGCCTGTTCGACTTCTACGAGAGCGGGCACGGCGAGTGCTGCGGCATTCGCAAGATCGAGCCGCTGCGTCGCAAACTGGCGACCGTGGACGCCTGGGTCACCGGACAGCGCCGCGATCAGAGCCCGGGGACCCGCAGCCACGTGCCGGTGATGGAGCTGGACACCGGCTTCAGCGGGCCGGGAAAGAACCTGGTGAAGTTCAACCCCTTGGCGAACTACACCAGCGAAGATGTGTGGAATTACATCCGCATGCTCGAGGTTCCCTACAACCCGCTGCACGAACGCGGCTTCATCAGCATCGGCTGCGAACCCTGCACGCGCCCTGTCCTACCCAACCAGCACGAACGTGAAGGCCGCTGGTGGTGGGAAGAAGCAACGCAGAAGGAATGTGGGCTGCATGCGGGGAATCTCATCGCCAAGGGATGAGGCGCGCGCCGCTGGGTGCGCCAGCTTCAAGCGCCAAGCCCAAGTAAATTCGTGCGCACGTCGAGTGATTGCGTCAACCTGCCGTGTCCGAACCGCTTATAGCTTGTAGTTTCCAGCCCGTCAGATGACGGCAGCGCCGTCATCTGACGGGCAGCTTGACACCCTCGAACAGCTCGTCCAGCTCCATCCGATTGTGACACTGCAGCGCCTGATCGACCCGATCCCGGGTTAGGTGCGGCGCGAAGGCCTCGAGGAAGTCGTACATGAAGCCGCGCAGGAAGGTACCGCGCCGAAAGCCGATCTTGGTTACGCTCGCCTCGAACAACTCACTGGCGTCGATGGTGACCAGGTCCGAATCCAGCTCCGGATCGACAGCCATATGCGCCACGATCCCGACCCCCAGGCCGAGCCTGACGTAGGTCTTGATGACGTCGGCATCCGCCGCGGTGAAGATGACCTTCGGCGTTAGTCCGCGGTTAATGAACGCCTCGTCCAGCTTCGAGCGCCCGGTGAACCCGAACACGTAGGTCACCAATGAATACTCGGCCAACGCTTCGAGGGTGAGCTTGTCGACACCGGCCAGCGGATGACCGCGGGGCACGATTACGCAGCGGTTCCAGCGATAACACGGCATCATGACCATGTCCGCGAACAGCTCAAGGGCTTCGGTGGCGATGGCGAAGTCCGCCGTACCGTCGACGGTCATCTCGCAGATCTGCATCGGTGTGCCCTGATGCATGTGTAGTGACACGTCGGGGTAGCGCTTGATGAAACGGCTGATGACCGGCGGCAGTGCATAGCGCGCCTGCGTATGCGTCGTTGCCAGGGTCAGCGTGCCCTTGCGCTCATTGCTGAACTCCTGGGCAATCTGCTTGATGCTTTCGACCTTCCGAAGTATTTCTCCGGCTGTAGCAATGATCCGTTCGCCGGCTGGAGTGACACGGGTCAGGTGCTTGCCGCTGCGCGAAAACACCTCGACACCGAGCTCGTCTTCGAGAAGGCGGATCTGCTTGCTGATGCCGGGTTGGGACGTATACAGGCTCTGGGCGGTAGCCGAGACGTTGAGATCGTGATGCGCGACCTCCCAGATGTAGCGCAGTTGCTGCAGCTTCATGATGCCTTCCCCTTGTCATTCTGCCTGAGCAGCCGAGACTCATATAACCATATGCTCGGTTTTCAGCTGAGGTTAGACCAGAATCACCAGGGTTGGCTATTCTTTCGACGAAACGTGCCGGACAATCGTAACGAGAGGCTACCCGCGCGACTTCAGATTACTGATGCCATGAGGAACGTGGCCGGTCGGAACGAAGCCCACCGCACGTTGACAGTGCCCTTCCTGATCGTCGAAGAACAGATCCGCCCCGAATGCCCGGAGAAACTCCGACTTGTCGAGCCCACCGAGAAACAGCGACTCGTCCAGGCGGATATTCCATTCACGCAATGTACGAATCACTCGCTCATGGGCAGGCGCGCTGCGGGCAGTGAAAAGCGCCGTGCGTATCGGACAATCGCCGTTGGGAAACTCGCTCTGGATGCGGTTCAGCGCGGCGAGGAAAGGCTTGAACGGCCCGCCTCGCAAAGGCTCGCGAGCGGATGCGAGCTCACTCGCCTGAAACGCAGCCAGCCCCTCGCGCTGAAAGACCTGTTCAGATTCGTCAGAGAAGAGCACAGCGTCCCCATCGAAGGCGATGCGCAGCTCGTCGCGCTGCTCTCTGGGACGCTTGGCCGGCAGGATGGTCGCTGCAGCGAAGCCAGCCTCCAGCGTGCTTCGAACATCCTCTGCATGGGTGGAAAGAAACAGATGACAGCCGAAGGCAGGGATATAGGTAAACGGACTGCGGCCACCAGCGAAGGCTGCCCGGGTAATATTGAGGTTGTAGTGCTGGATCGAGTTGAAAACACGCAAGCCGGTGTCGGCGCTGTTGCGAGAAAGTAAGACGACCTCTACACGGGTCTCGCCGTCGAGCAGCTGGTTGATGCGCAGCAGCTTCTCGACGAGCGTGAACGCCTCACCACGATCGAGCGGAGTGTCCTCTCGCTCGATCTGGTACAGACGATAAGCCTCCAGCCCCTCCTGCTCGTAGACGCGATGACTTTCGTCTAGATCGAACAGGGCCCGGGACGATATGGCGATGACCAGCTTGTCACCGAGCAGCACTGGCATGACTTTTCCTTATTTCGCTTTGAGGTAGCTATCCTCGATGTACTGAAGCATGTGCAACATTGCCTCGGTTTTCGGCATGCTGCAACCGGCCTCGGCAGCCTGTCGGAGAGCCTCGCCGTAGAGTCTGTCCAGCTCCATCGGGCGCTTGTGCAGCCAGTCATGGTACATGCTGGCGTAGTAGTCCGGCATCTGTTCGGTGGCCTTCAGTAGCTTGGCCGGATAATCCGGCGGCATGCTGTGTCCACAAGCCTCGGCTGCGGCGACCACTTCGGCCATCAGGCTCTCGACCAGTGCCCGGCTGGAGGGATTGCCCAGCAGATCCTTGGTGCCTGCATTGAGGATGACGTGCACCCCGTTGAACGCAGCATTCCACACCAGCTTCTGCCAGCGAGCCGCATCGACATTGGCCATCGGCCGCGCCTGAACATTCGAGCCGATAAACATCTGCGCGGCTTCGGAGATGATCGCCTGGGCCTGCTCGGTACTGGCCGGGCCGGAATGGTAGCCGAGGTCAATCAGGCCGTTAGCCTGATGCTTGACCACCCCTGGCCCTTCACGGAACAGGCAGACGTAGCAAAGCCCGCCGATCAGATGGATGTGCTCGGGGAGTAGCGGCCGCAAGTCTTCTTCGTTGTTGAGACCGTTCTGCAATAGGATGACCTTGGCATTCTGTGCCGCGGCCGCTGCGATGATGGGAGCCAGGTCGGCATTGCTGGTCGCTTTTGCCCCTACCAGCAACCAATCGCAGGGAGGCATATCAGCCACATCCTGATAGGCATTCACCGACTCGGCCTTGAGTTCACCCAGCACCATGCTGTCGATGGTGATGCCGTTGTCGCGCACTGCCTGATACTCGCTGCGCAGGAGGAAATGCACGTCGTGCCCGCCCTGGGCGAGCATCACGCCGTAAAATCCACCGATGGCTCCGGTGCCGATGACGCCGATCCGCGCTCTGTTGTCTTGCATGGAATCCTCTTCTCTTTCTGTGTGCATGGGCTCGGTATGCATGGATGGTAAACCAGCCACGCCGACCAGACAGTCACCAACGCGACAAAGCCCACCCGGAACGGGCCGCGATTGAGTGAGTATATGGGAGTAATGCGGTGTTCGGGCTAGCCTCGCTGGGCAACCTTGATTAAGCTGTGCCCACTATTGATAAGGGCTGACCTATTGGCAGTCTGTATAACCTGTCGAGAATCAAGATGGCCGATTTACCCCTTAATGACCTGAACGTCGCCTCTAACGAGGTCCTCATCACCCCTGCGCAGCTCAAGGCCAAGATCCCCATGAGCGAAGCGTCGGAACGCACCGTGGTGGAAAGCCGCCAGGTCATCCGCGACATTCTCGACGGCAAGGACCATCGCCTGTTCATCGTGATCGGCCCTTGCTCGATCCACGACATCGAGGCTGCAAAGGATTATGCGCGTCGACTCAAGGAGCTTGCCGATGAGGTCAGCGACACTCTTTATTTGGTCATGCGCGTGTACTTCGAAAAGCCTCGCACGACCGTGGGCTGGAAGGGTTTGATCAATGATCCCTACCTCGACGACTCATTCAAGGTCGCGGATGGCCTGCATATCGGTCGCCAGCTGCTGAGTGATCTGACAGCCATGGGACTACCCACCGCCACCGAAGCGCTGGATCCGATCTCGCCGCAGTATCTGCAGGACCTGATCTCCTGGTCTGCCATCGGCGCGCGGACCACCGAATCGCAGACTCACCGCGAGATGTCTTCGGGCCTTTCCTCGGCTGTTGGTTTCAAGAACGGCACCGATGGCAGCCTGACCGTAGCAATCAATGCGTTACAGTCTGTGTCCAGCCCGCACCGCTTCCTCGGCATCAACCAGGATGGGCAGGTGTCGATCGTCACCACCAAAGGCAACCAGTACGGACACGTCGTGCTGCGCGGTGGGAATGGCAAGCCGAACTACGATTCGGTGAGCGTGGCGCTGTGCGAGAAAGATCTGGAAAAGGCCGGCATTGCGTCAAACATCATGGTTGACTGCAGTCACGCCAATTCCAACAAGGACCCCGGCCTGCAGCCGCTGGTCATGGACAACGTCGCCAATCAGATCCTCGAAGGCAATTGCTCCATCATCGGTTTGATGGTCGAGAGTCACATCGGCTGGGGCAATCAGTCGATTCCCAAGGATCTGACTCAGTTGCAGTACGGTGTGTCGGTAACCGACGCCTGCATTGATTGGGATACCACGGTCGAGAGCGTGCGCAGCATGCATGCCAAGCTCAAGGATGTGTTGCCGGGCCGCTCGCGCGGCGCCTGACCTCACTCTTGTTCTTGCTATAAAAAAACCCGCCAAGGCGGGTTTTTTTATTGGCTCAGATTCATGCTCGTCCGCGCTGCTCGGAATCGCGCTGCATATACCGCTCGACGTACGAGCAAGACGGGATAACGGTATAGCCGCGTGCGTCGGCATAGCGTAGTGCGTGCTCCGCAAGCTGCGCCGCAAGACCTCTGCCGCGCAACTCATCGGGAACGAAGGTCCGGTAGATGTCCAACGTTTGTTTGCCGAGATCCATATACGCCAGGTAAGCGCGCGAGCCGTTCACGGTCATGTAGAACTGTTTGGCCGCAGGGTCGTGAATGATGGGTACATCGAGGCTCATGTGACCTCCTAGCGGGTCCTATTATTGTTTAACCACCAACTTGAATTGACAGCCCTTCGGAGCTCAAATTCCTGAAAGGGCTGGCAATCCTGACTAAAGGTCAGCCCATTCCCAGCGCCATCAACAGAGCGATCGAGGCGAGACAGGCAATGACCGGAATCGCTACCGTGACCGCAAACATGTCCTTGTATGCCTCGCGGTGGGTCAGACCCATGATCACGAAGGTTGCGATAACAGCACCGCAGTGCGGCAAGGAGTCCAGACCGCCTGAGGCGATAGCTGCAATACGGTGGAGAATCTCCGGCTCGATGCCCATCTCCAGATAATGCGGAGCCAGCGACTGCATGAAGATCTGCAGGCCGCCCGACGACGAGCCGACAATCGCCGAGACCACACTGGCCGATGCGAATACGGAAAGAAGCGGTGGCAGATCGGCGTTCAGCATCCACTGAGCGAACTGAGAGAACCCCGCAGTCTGCGTAACCACGCCGCCGAAGCCGATCACAGCCGCGGTGTTGATCAAGGGCATGATCGAGTCCTCGGCACCCTGACCGAATACCTGGCCTGTCTTGCGGCGCATGCCGCGGAACAGCACCAGGCAGACCAGAGAACCGATGATCAGAGCCAGGCTCGGCCAGATGATTGGCTGAACCTGTGAAAAGCGCAGGGTTTCGGCCAGCAGGCTGTCACTGGTCGACCAGTCTCCGAGGGCGATCAGCAGCCGCGGCAACATGATCACGCCCAACACGACCGCCAGAGGAATGACTGCCAGATACCAAGGCGGGGCCTCGCTCGGGTCACCGGCGAGCTGTTCCATCCGCCGGTCCTGCGCGTTTTCAACGAAGCCCTCGCCTGTCGCGCGGGCCTTGCGCCAGCCATGCTCGACATACCACATGCCGAGGCCACCCATGATCAGCGCAGCGAAAATACCGATCCATCCACCAGCGAACAGGTCGGTGCCCAACGAGCTGGCAGAGATCACGTTATGGATGGATGGTGTGCCCGGCAGCGCGGTCATGGTGAAGGTGCCGGCACCAACCGAGGTGGCGGCGGCCCAGAGCCGCTTGGGCAGGTTGGCTTCGCGCATCAGCGTGATGCCCAATGGATACATGGTGAACACCACGACGAATACCACAACCCCACCATAGGTGAGCAGCGCGCAGACGCTCATGCCCACCAGCAGCGTGTGCTTGACGCCCAGGCTCCGGGTAATCGCCAGTGCGATGCTCTTCGCCGCCTGGCTGGTCGCCATGGCCTTCCCGAAGATTGCTCCGCAGAGAAACAGCAGGAAGAATTTTCCGGCGAACGAGAACGCACCCAGTGGGCCTGAAGGATAATATTCGAGGAGCGTGCGCGGGATCATCAGACCATTGGTGACAGCCACCACCAGAGCACAAACCAGCGAAGCGATAAAGATATTGACGCCGCGCAGGGCCATGTAGATCAGCAAAGCCAGGCCGGCCAGCAGGCCGAGATTTCCCAACATGAGTGCTTCCTTGTGATTGTAGTTATGTCTGGCACACACCTTACCGCAGCGGTTATCGAAGACAAACCGCACAAGCGCAGGGTCACGCTCTTGAATATCACGAGAGATCGTCTATTTATGACTTACGTCATTCGCTAACGACACGCGTTTGCTAGACTCAGCGTGCCAAGCGAATTCTTGGTTCACTCACCATACGAGGTATGACATGAAAAACGTGCTTCAACTGTCCGCCATCTCCCTTGCCGCCGTTCTGGCTGTTGGTTGCGCCAACACCAAGCAGAGCGAAGAAACCACGTCCCGGCTGACCGCCAGCGAGAGCGCAACCGCACGCGCGCAGGCTCGCGCCGACGAAGCGTATCGCAAGGCAGAGGAAGCGCTGTCTGCTGCGCAGCGTGCTCAGCAGAGCGCTGATGAAGCCAACCAGCGTGCGATGCGCATGCTTGAGCGCGCCAGCCGCAAGTAAGCATGGTGCAAGATCACAGGCGGCGTTCGCTATCTGGCGAGCGCTGCCTGTGACTGATTCGATCGAAAAGCAGTACCTATGCGCTGCGGGATTCCCTGTTCCGCGTAAACCGTGTCACGGATCAGTGTCCAGTCCAGTCTGAAACGTTCCGTCAGCTCCGGTTTGCTGGCAAAAAGCCCCTGAATCGCCGCCAGGCGATCAACACTCGAAGGCCGTCCGTCTTCATCGAGCGGAGTATGAACCTCGAGGTATAGATCTCCCTCATGGATACCCAGCTTGTAGGGCTGGTTGACGATCGTTACCGTGGTGCCGAGCGGTACCTGTGGGAACAGTGCACTGATGTCGTCGTTGCGTAACCGGAAACAGCCGTGGCTGACGCGCATGCCGATGCCGAAATTCTTGTTCGTACCATGAATCACATATCCGCTGAGGGCGAGATTCATCTTGTACGGACCCATGGGGTTATCCGGTCCCGGCGGCACCACCTGCGGCAAAAAGTCCCCTTCTGCAGCATGCTCCTTGCGAACCGACTCGGGCGGATACCATGAGGGATTGGCCTCCTTGCGCGCTACTCGCGTTTCGCCGATCGGCGAAGACCAACCTTCCCGCCCGATCCCGACCGGATAGGTAACCACCGATTGCTGATCTTCGGAAAAGTAGTACAGCCTGTACTCCGGAAGATTCACGACGATGCCGCGACGCGGTGCCTCGGGCAGCACATGCTGACCGGGGAGGACGATGTCGCGGCCTTCGCCCGGCAACCAGGCGTCAACGCCAGGGTTCGCGGCGATCATTTCCAGATGGCCGAAGCCATGGCGTTCGCCAAGCGTCTCGAAGGTGTCCTCGTACTGGGCCTGGACCTTGCGTAGCGAACCGACGACGTGTTCACCCGGTGCAGGCAGTGCATATTCGGTGGCAGCAACGCTACCGCTGAACAAGCCAGTCACAAGCGCTACGCAACTCGCCAATCCTTTAAACTTCATCGTCCGCCCGTCCTGTGTTCGACATAGAGATCGATCTGCGCGCTGCCGGGCTCCGCTTCAGTAGTGCGTAGACTGCGTGGCGAGCCCCCGCCGCTCCTTCGCAAGCTTTGCGCCAGGGCCAGGCATTGCGGGCATAGCGTTTTCAGCAATGGTCTGACCAGCTCGCTGTAGACCGGTTTGGATGGAAGGAAGTCGCCGCACAAGGTGCGTTCACGGGGCACATCCAGCCGCAGGTTGATGTCCGCCAAGTGCACATGCCAGGGATCGCTCACGAACAGGTCCTGCTGCTCATCCTGTTCGACAACGCACCAGCGCCGTGCCATCCACGCTACTGTCACCTTCGTTCACCCTTGAATTCAGCGTTACCGGTCTTCCAGCCACGTTTCGATGGCAGGCCAGGCATTATCCAGTATTTTCGGCTGGGCAGCAGCGGTCGGATGGATTCGATCGGACTGCATCAGCTGGGGACGGTCACCAATGCCTTCGAGCAGGAACGGCACCAATGGCACGTCATGTTCCTCGCTGACGTTGGTGAAGACTTCAGAGAACGCGCGGGTGTAGCGCAGGCCGTAATTCGGCGGGATCATCATGCCCAGCACGATGACGTCCGCGCCCGCCTCGCGGGAATGCTCGATCATTGAAGAAAGATTCTGTTGCATATTGGCCGGAGGCAGTGCCCGCAGGCCGTCGTTGCCACCCAGTTCGAGAATCACCAGGTCCGGGTCGTGCTCCTCGAGTAGCCGCGGCAAACGGGCCAGACCGCCAGCAGTGGTGTCGCCACTGACCGAAGCATTGACCACGGGATCGTCGTAACCGCGCTCCTCGAGACGCTCGCGCAACAGGTGCACCCAGCCCTGTTCGATTTCCAGACCGAAAGCGGCACTGATACTATCCCCGACGACCAGAATGCCCTGAGCTGAAGCGTTTGCCGAAGTGACATACAGCAAAGCGAACAGCAAACCGTTCAACAGCGACTTCATAAGGCAGCACCCATGTCGGAAAGCGTGATCATTGCCAGCCACCTTAGCAAAGTCGTCCAGACCTCGGAAGCGGAGCTGACTATCCTCGATTATGTCAGTCTCGACATCGAGCGCGGCAGTAGCGTAGCCATCGTCGGCGCCTCTGGCTCAGGCAAGTCTACCCTGCTCAGCCTGCTTGCCGGTTTGGACCTGCCGAGTAGCGGTGACGTGCAGCTCGCCGGCAAATCGCTCGGCGCTCTCGATGAGGATCAGCGCGCTGCACTGCGCGCCGAACACGTGGGGTTCGTGTTCCAGTCCTTTCAGTTGCTCGGCAGCCTGACCGCGCTGGAAAACGTGATGCTACCCTTGGAGCTGCACGGGCGACGTGACGCCTCCGAGCGGGCCAGGTTGCTTCTGTCGAGGGTCGGTCTGGCCGAACGTACCAGCCACTATCCCCGGCAGCTGTCGGGCGGCGAACAGCAGCGGGTAGCCATAGCGCGCGCCTTTGCCAGCGATCCGGCGATACTGTTTGCTGACGAGCCCACTGGCAATCTCGACGCCGCCACGGGTGAGCGCATAACCGAACTGTTGTTCGAGCTGAATCGCGAGCAAGGCACCACGCTGGTAATGGTTACCCATGACGCGCGGCTGGCCGAGCGTTGCCAGCGCGCAGTACACATCCAGGCCGGTCGTCTGGTTCAGCCGGCATGACGCGCGGCACATCGACCTGGACCCTGGCGACGCGGTTGCTCGCGCGCGACTGGCGCGCTGGCGAACTGAAAGTTCTGCTGGTTGCGCTGATTATCGCCGTGCTGGTCAGCACCGCTATCAGTTTTTTCACCAACCGGCTCGAACGGGGCATGACCAGCCGGGCCGCAGAGTTTCTCGGCGCCGACCTGGTCGTTTCTTCGCGCGCCGAGCTTCCTCCTGAGTTTCTTGAAGAGGCGCTTCGGCTAGGGCTGTCGCACACCGAGGTGGTCGAGTTTTCCAGCGTTGTCGCCAGCGCAGCCGATATGCAACTGTCCAGCGTCAAGGCAATCGGCGAGCGCTATCCGCTGCGCGGTGAGGTCAGAATCGCCGACAGCGCCTTTGGCGAGCAGCGGGTCGTCCGAACGACGCCTCCTGCCGGAACCGTCTGGGCCGAGGCAAGGCTACTGAGCGTGCTGCAGGTAGACAACGGAGAGCAGGTTGAAATCGGTTTGAGCGATATGCAAGTGGACGCGGTGCTCACCCACGAGCCGGACCGCGCAGGCGATTTCTACAGCCTGACGCCGCGAGTGCTGATGAATCTCGCCGATTTGCCAGCAACCCGCATCATCCAACCGGGCAGCCGGGTGCGCTATCGATTACTGCTCGCCGGGGATGAGCAGCAGCGCCAGGCGTATACCGACTGGATCGAACCACGTCTGGAAAACAATCAACGCCTGACCAGTGTCGCGGACGACAACCGCCAGATCGGCAGTGCACTCGGACGCGCCGGTCAATTTCTCGGCCTGGCCAGTATCGCCGCTGTGGTTCTGGCGGGGGTGGCGGTGGCATTGTCGGCTAATCGTTTTGCCAGCCGACATTTCGATACCAGCGCATTGTTGCGTTGCCTCGGGGCCAGCCGGCGCCGTGTCATGACGCTGTTTCTGATCCAGCTCGGCTGCCTGGGACTGGTCGCCACCTTCATCGGCCTGCTGCTCGGCTGGGCCATGCAGGCCGGGCTGGTCTGGCTGCTCAGCGACCTTCTGCCACCCGACATGCCGCCGCCGGGAGTCAAACCGTTACTGGTCGGCGCCGGCACCGGACTGATCGCCCTGGCCGGTTTCGCCTTGCCACCCTTGCTTCGCCTGGGTCGCGTCGCACCGCTGCGAGTACTGCGCCGAGACCTGTCACCGTTGCCCAGTAGCGGCTGGCTCATCTATGGGTTGGCGCTTGGCGCATTGTCTCTGTTGATGTGGCAATTCACTGGCAATCTCAAGCTCACGCTGGCTGTCGTCCTTGGTGGCGCGGCGGCAGCGCTGCTACTGGGAACCCTCGCCTGGGGGCTGTTGCGCCTGGCTGGTGAACGCTTGCGCCATGCGAGTCTCGCCTGGCGCCTGGGCAGCGGTCAGTTGCTCAAGCAACCCATGACAGCCGCGGGTCAGATCCTCTCGTTCGGCCTGATCATCATGTCGATGGTAGTGATCATTCTGCTGCGTACCGAGCTGCTGGATAGCTGGCAGACGCAGCTGCCGGAAGATACACCGAATCACTTCGCCCTGAATATTCTCCCGTCGGAGGAAGCAGCATTCCGGGCCAAGCTCGAGGAAATCGGCGCCGTGGCAGCGCCCTTGTATCCGGTCACCCCAGGACGTCTGGTCGAGATCAACGGCCAGCCTGTGCGTGAACTGGTCACCAAGGAAAGCCAGGCCGATCGGGCGATTAACCGGGATCTGAGCCTCACCTGGGCCAGTGAACTGGCTGCGGATAACCAACTGCGTGAAGGACGCTGGTGGAACGTTCTGGGCGAGCTCAGCACACCCATGGTCTCGGTGGAGGCTGAACTGGCGGACAGCCTGGATGTCAGTCTCGAAGATACCCTGACCTTCGTTATCGCTGGTGAGCGACTCGACGCTCGGGTAGCGAGCATTCGTGAAGTGCAGTGGGACACCTTCACTCCGAACTTCTACATGATCTTTTCGCCGGGCAGTCTCGCTGACGCGCCTGCGACCCTGCTCACGGCCTTCAGCTTGCCGAGCGAAAACCGCGAAGCACTGCGCAGCCTGTCTCGCGCCTTCCCCGCCATGACGCTGCTGGAAGTCGAAGCCATTCTCGCGCAAATCCGCGACATTCTTGCGCAGGTGACGCTGGCCGTGGAGTACGTCCTGCTGTTCGTGCTGCTCGCAGGCTTTACCGTAATGTTCGCTGCTCTGCAGGCCACGCTGGACGAGCGCCTGTACGAGGGCGCCCTGCTACGCACGCTGGGTGCCGGACGAGGGCTGCTACGCCGTGCGAACCGCATGGAGTTCGCGCTTTTGGGTGGCCTGGCTGGCACCCTGGCGATCGTCGCAGCAGAACTGATCACCTGGGGCATATACCGCCACGTGATGGATCTGCAATGGCAACCGCACTGGGTGGCCTGGGTTCTGGTTCCGCTTGGCAGCGCCGTGTTGATCGGCATCGCTGGCTCGGTCGGCACACGCGCCGTGGTCAACCAAAGCCCGATGCGGCTGATCAGTCAGGGATCTGGCTCATGAGTCGGTATCGTCCGCCTCGCTCCGCGGGCACGCCCCTGATCACCGCCGAAGGTGCACAGCGCCTGCGCGACGAATTGCACGAGCTGTGGAACGTCAGGCGCCCGGTCGTCACCCAGTCAGTGAGCGAGGCAGCCGCACAGGGCGATCGGTCGGAAAACGCCGAGTACACCTATGGCAAGAAGATGCTCCGCGAGATCGACAGCCGCGTTCGTTTTCTGCGCAAGCGACTGGAAAACCTCAAGGTGGTCGACCAGCCCCCAGCCAACCCGGACAAGGTGTATTTCAGCGCTCGCGTCACGCTCGCGGACGAGGATGGCGAGCAGCTGAGCATTCGGATCGTCGGCCCGGACGAGATCGACCCGAAGAAACAGCACATCAGTATCGACAGTCCCATGGCGCGAGCGCTGGTAGGCAAGCAGGTCGACGACGAGGTGACCGTGCGGGCACCGGCGGGCGAGAAGCTGTACTGGATCGTCTCGATCGAATACTGAGCACGCCGGCACCGCGCACGTCCGGGACTACATGCCCAGCCATTCGGACGGTGGCGCACCTCGACCATGCGGCTCATTCAGATCCATGCCCTCGCCCAGCGGCACGATCCGGGTCGGGTTGATCTGCCCGTGACTGTAGTAATAGTGCTGCTTGATATGTTCGAAGTTGACCGTGTCTGCCACGCCCGGCCATTGGTACAGCTCGCGGAGATAGCCGGACATGTTGAAGCAGTCCTGGATCCGCCGGATATTGCATTTGAAGTGGCCGTGATACACGGGATCAAACCGCACCAGCGTGGTGAACAGTCGCCAATCGGCCTCACTGATCCGGTCACCCGCCAGGTACCGCTGTTTGCTGAGGATGTCCTCGACCCAGTCCAGTGCCTCGAACAGTTTCAGACACTCCTTCTCGTACACATCCTGCGCGGTGGCGAAGCCCGTCTTGTACACGCCATTGTTTATGTCGTGATAGACGCGTTGGTTGACCGAATCGATCGTTTCGCGCAGGTCCGCAGGGTAATAATCGTCCGAGTTGCCGGTGAGCTCATCGAAGGCACTGTTGAAAATGCGAATGATCTCTGCCGATTCATTGTTGACGATGGTTTCAGTCTCCCTGTCCCACAATACCGGGACCGTTACCCGCCCGGTGTAGTCGGGCTTGGCGTGGGTATACAGCTCGTAATGTCGGGTGTGGCCGTACAGCGGCTCCGGTGGATTGTAGGTCCAGCCTTCTTCGAGCATATGTGGCTGCACCACGGTCACCCCGATGTGCGATTCGAGCCCCTTCAGCTTGCGCATGATCAGGGTGCGATGTGCCCATGGGCAGGCCAGCGAGACGTACAAGTGGTATCGGCCGGATTCCGGCGCGAAGCGACCGCCGGTCTCTACCTGATTGCGGAAGCCGGCGTCTTCACGTACAAAGGCGCCTCCGGTGCGTTTGGTGTCATACCATTCATCGTGCCATGTACCTTCGACAAGGCGTCCCATACGGTCCTCCTCTTGTGTGTCCGTCTGTCAGCCTGACAGGCCTTTGCGGGGAAGGCCAGCCGTGGAAAAAGCTTGCGGCAAATCCCCTGTGTTGCGCGTATACTATTCGACTCTTTCCCCAAGGTTTATCTCCCGTATGTCCGATACCGCTCCGGCGACAGTGCAATTTGCCGATCTCGGTTTGCCTGCACCGCTCCTCCAGGCTTTGAGCAGCCTGGGCTATGAAACACCTTCTCCGATCCAGGCTGAGGCTATTCCCACTCTGCTTGCTGGCGAAGACTTGCTGGGTCTGGCTCAGACCGGCACAGGCAAGACTGCCGCCTTCGCTCTGCCGGTTCTGGCCGGCATCGACGTCAGCCTGCGCGCTACGCAGGCATTGATTCTGACCCCTACCCGCGAGCTCGCTCTGCAGGTGGCCGAGGCACTGCAACGGTACGCGCAGAACATGCGCGGCTTTTCCGTGCTCGCGCTGTACGGCGGCTCCGCCTTCGCTCCGCAGTTCAAGGCGCTTGAGCGTGGTGTGCACGTCGTCGTTGCCACCCCTGGTCGTTTAACCGACCACATGCGCCGCGGCAGCATCAAGTTCGACGACATGCGCTTTCTCGTCCTCGACGAAGCTGACGAGATGCTCAAGATGGGCTTCGCCGACGATCTCGACGCCGTGTTCGAAAAAGTCCCGGAGAAAACCCAGAAAGCGCTGTTCTCCGCCACCATGCCGGCCGGTGTGCGCACCGTCGCCCGCAAGCACATGCGTGAGCCGAAGGAAATCCGGCTGCACAGCGGTGTGACCAGCAGCCTGGATACGATCACCCAGAAGGTCTGGGAAGTGTCGAACCATCACAAGCTCGATGCCATGACCCGCCTGCTGGAAGTCGAGCCGGTCGAAGCAATGATCGTCTTCGTACGCACCAAGACCGCAAGTCTTGAGCTGGCCGAGCGTCTCGAGGCACGCGGCTTCGCCGCCGCAGCGCTGAACGGCGATCTCAGCCAGCAACTGCGCGAGCAGGTGGTTGACCGTCTCAAGCGCGGCTTGCTGGACATTGTCGTGGCCACCGACGTCGCAGCGCGTGGTCTGGACGTGGAACGCATCTCCCATGTTCTGAACTATGACCTCCCGCACGACAGCGAGTCCTACGTGCACCGTATCGGCCGTACCGGCCGCGCCGGTCGCTCGGGCACCGCGATCCTGTTCGCCACCCCGCGTGAGCGTCGTCTGCTGCATGTTCTGGAAAAAGCCACCGGGCAAAAGATTCAGCCCCAGGCTCTGCCTAGCGCGGATGCCGTGCGCAGCGGCCGGCTGAGCAAGCTGGCGGCTCGCCTGAACAGCGCGCGCGAAAACACCGGCGCCCTGCATCAGCAACTGGTCAGCGATCTGCTGGAACTGACCAGCATGGATCCGGAAGAACTCGCTGCGGCCCTGCTCAGCATTCTGCCGGGTGCCAAGACGCTGGTTGAGCCGGTTACTGATCTGCCTGCGGCTCCGCCGCGTCGTGAAGGCGGTGATGAGCGTGATGCCGGTCTGGTCCGTTACAAGGTCCAGGGTGGCCGCGCGAACAATCTGATGCCCAAGCCGCTGGTCGACGCACTGGTCAAGCATGGCCGTTTGCAGCGTCAGCAGATCGGCCACATCAAGATGTTCACCGAGCATACCGGCGTGTACCTGCCTGCACTGGACGACGCCACCCTGGCTCGCCTTGCAGACGTGGAAATCAACGGCGTAGCATTGCAGATTCGCTCCTGGCCGGCACCGCCCGGTGAAAGCGATCGTCCGCCACGCCGCGCTCCGCGCAAGGATTTTGCCGGCAAACCCAAGCCACCGGCAAAGCCCCGTCGCGACTAACTGATGGAATGGATCGATATCGGCGTCAATCTCACTGACGCTGCCTTCGACACCGACCGCCAGGCCGTTCTCGAACGCGCCTGGCAGGCCGGTATCAGCCAGATGGTTCTGACTTCGACGTCCAGACACACCGCGCAAGCAGTGCAGAGTCTGTGCGAGACAGACCCGGACCGCCTATTTTGCACTGCTGGTATACACCCTCACGAAGCACGACACTGGTCCCGCGAAGTCGCTGGCGAAATCAGGCAGATGGCTTCCGCCAAGTCGGTCCGCGCCATTGGCGAATGTGGCCTCGATTTTAATCGGGACTTCTCCCCTCGCCCTAGTCAAATCAAAGCCTTGGAAGAACAACTGGAGATTGCAGTTGAGCTTCGCCTGCCGCTTTTCCTGCACGAACGCGACGCCAGCGAACTACTCATCGACGTTCTGCAAAGCTATCGCGACCGCCTGCCTGCCGCTGTGGTGCACTGTTTCACCGCTGACCGCGCTGCGTTATTCGCCTATCTCGATCTTGATCTGCACATCGGCATCACCGGATGGATCTGTGACGAGCGACGCGGAACCCACCTGCTCGAGCTGGTCCCGAACGTGCCTGCTGGCCGTCTCATGCTCGAAACCGATGCGCCCTGGCTACTCCCCCGAACGCTCGCGCCGAAACCAAAGAACCGGCGAAACGAACCGGCATTTCTTCCGGTAGTCGGCGAAACGGTGGCAGCATGCCGGAATGAGTCGCTGGATAGCCTCGCCGCCCATACAAGCCGAACCGCACGGGCTTTTTTCAACCTTCCCAGCCCCACCTGAACACGAAAGCGACATCAAGATGACGCCAGACTACCGTCAATCGGCTGACCCTTTGCGCGGCGGGTCTTTTGCGTGATGATGGCCGCATATTAGACCCGCCCCTCTCTCTCCTTGAGGGGTCTGCTGTCCGCCCTGGAGTATTCAGCCCATCATGATCGGCTCATGGAAAGTATCGCTGCGCCACCTCGTTCCCGCTCTCGCCCTGTTCGCTACGGCCGACCTCTCTGTTGCGGCAGATGCGGGGAAATTGCCGGCGCAGGTCAGTTCTGCCCTGGCCGCTGCGAAGATTCCAGCGTCGGCTTTCTCTCTGGCGGTGATTCCGCTGGAAGGCCAGGGTATGGCTCAGTTCGTCAATGCCGATCAGGCGGTCAACCCCGCCTCCACCATGAAGCTGGTGACGACCTACGCCGCGCTGGAGTTGCTCGGCCCTACCTATCAGTGGCGCAGCGAGTTCTACGGCACAGGTCCGATTCGCGACGGAAAGTTGCAAGGTGACCTGGTCTTCCGCGGCGATGCTGATCCCAAGCTGACCATGGAGCGCGTCTGGCTGATGCTACGCGATCTCAGGGCTGCCGGCGTTCACGAAGTCACCGGCGATCTGGTGTTGCAGCCTGGCGACCTGCGCTTGCCGGTCGATCTCCCGGCATTCCGCGATGACGGCAACGATCCGAGCCGCCCCTTCCTGGTGGCTCCTGACCCGTTGCTGACCAACCTCAAGTTGTTCAACCTGAAGACCTATGGCGAGGCAGGCGGCGTTCGGGTTCACCTTGACCCTGCCCTGCCTGAGCTGAATATCGACAATCAGGTCAAGCTGCTACCGCCAGTGAAGTCCTGTCCGTGGCCGAACGTTACCTACGGCTTGACCGACAACGGTACGCACGCGCAGATGCGATTGACTGGTGCCATTCACCAGGGCTGCTCTGCCGAACGCTACCTCTCCGCCTTGAATGCTGAGACCTACACCGCCAGCCTGATCCGCACGCTGTGGCATGAGATGGGTGGCCGCATCGCCGGCGCCAACCGCATCGACAAGGCACCCGCGGGTGCCAAACTGCTCGCCCGCAGTACCTCGCCGGATCTGGTCACCGTGGTGCGCGAGATCAACAAGTTCAGCAATAACACCATGGCTCGCCAATTATTCCTGACTATTGGCCGCGAGCAGCGCAGCCCGGTCGACGCTGACGACCACAAGGCCGCGACTCGAATCATCAATCAATGGCTGGCTGACAAGGGGATCGCTCCGGAGGCGCTGGTCATGGAGAATGGCTCGGGCCTGTCACGTAGCGAGCGATTGACCGCACGTGAAATGGCCCAACTGCTCGAGGCTGCGTGGAATAGCCCCTATTCATCCGAGTTCATCGCCTCGATGCCGTTGGCAGCGATGGATGGAACCATGCGCAAGCGTCTGCGCAACACCCCAGTAGCTGGTCGGGCACATATCAAGACCGGCTCGCTGAGCGCCGTGCGTGCAATCGCCGGCATTACCCAGGACGCCAACGGGCAAAGCTGGGCGGTGACAGCCATCGTCAACCACCCTGCAGCAGGCGGAAGCCGACACGCCTTGGATCTGGTGTTGCAAGACGTCTACCGACGCGCGCCGACCGATATCGCCACCAAACAGTAAGGTGCTACGAAGGCGGACATGACCGGGAGAAAGCTTTTTCTCTCCCGATTACGCCCTCTGCAAAGCCCTTTCGTGTAGAAGCGCACCTAGGCGCGAACACGGGCTGGCGAACCTCACCAAACCCGACCCTTTCGCCATGCTCACGCCGACAAGGGATGTCGCAGCAGAACGGTGATTGCGCGCGAACATCACGCGCGATGCGTTAGGCGCCAAGTCTTGTGAATGCGCGTGTTGCGCTGGAAATCCCGATCGAGCGTCTGGGCGCTTATATCTTCGATCTGATACGCGCGCTGCAAGCCTTCGTCCAGTTTGAAGCGGCGGAAGTTATTGGAGAAATATGCCACTCCACCCTTCGCCAGCCGCGCCATGGCCAGATTGATCAGGTGCGCGTGGTCACGCTGCACATCGAACACGTCTTCCATGCGCTTGGAGTTCGAGAAGGTCGGCGGATCGATGAAGATCAGGTCGTAGTCGCCCCTTTCCACTTCCAGCCACTCCATCACATCCGCCTGAACCAGCTGATGAAGATCCGAGAGCCCGTTCAGTGACAGGTTCCGCCGCGCCCAGTCCAGATAGGTGCGCGAGAGATCGACGCTGGTCGTCCGGCGCGCACCTGCGACCGCTGCGTGCACGCTGGCACTGGCGGTATAGCAGAACAGGTTGAGGAATCGCTTGCCTGTAGCTTCGGCAGCAATGCGCAGGCGTAGAGGACGGTGATCCAGGAACACGCCGGTGTCGAGATAGTCGGTCAGGTTGACCAACAGATGCACCCGTCCTTCACTGACTTCCATGAATTGTCCACGACGGTCCATACGCTGGTATTGCTGCTTGCCGGCCTGACGCAGACGCTGCTTGAGCACGATATGCGCGGCGGGAATATCCAGCACCTCCGGCAGCGCGGCAAGCACATCCTGAAGCCGAGCCTGCGCTTTCTCTTCGCTGATCGAGGCGGGGGCCGCGTATTCCTGAACATGCGCCCAATCGTTGTAGATGTCGATCGCCACGGCAAACTCGGGCATGTCCGCGTCGTAAAGCCGATAACAGCTGATCTGGTTCTGCCGGGCCCATTTACCCAGCGTTTTGAGATTCTTGCGCAAGCGGTTGGCGAACATCTGCGCCGATTCGCTAAGCCGCGCCGTCGCGGTCGGCTCGGTCGCCGGTGTGCCCGTTTCCGCTTCACGGGTTGGAGTCGACTTGCCGGTGACGAAGCGCTCCGGCGTCACGTCCATCATCAACAGCTTGCAAGGCAGGGCGCCGTTGAACAGCGCGTATTGCTTGTGGCTGCGGATCCCCATGCGCTTGCCCAGATCCGGATTGCCGGTAAAGATCGCTGCCTGCCAGCCCTGACAGCGCTCCCGCAGAATTTCGCCGAGCTTCTGGTACAGATACAGGAGGCTGGCGGTGTCGCCCAGCCGCTCGCCATATGGCGGGTTGGTCACGATCAGACCTGCCTGACCGCGGTCAGGACTGGGCGCGAAGTTTGCCAGCTCGCCCTGGTACACCTTGACCCATTCGGCGAGTCCGGCCCGCTGAATGTTGTTGCGTACCGGCTGGAGCAATCGCGGGTCGGCTTCGTAGCCACGAATCCACAGCGGCGGAAGGGCCAGGCCGGCCTCGGCACGCTCGCGAGCGCCAGCCAGCAGACGCTCCCAGACGGCCGGAACATGCTGCAACCATTTGGAAAAGCCCCAGCTGATCCGATGCAGGTTGGGCGCGACGTCCGCAGCCATCAACGCCGCTTCGACCAGAAAGGTCCCCGAGCCGCACATCGGGTCGGCCAGCGCCCCGCCCTGCTGGGCGAGCTGTGGCCAGCCTGCCCGGATCAGAATCGCGGCGGCAAGGTTTTCCTTCAACGGCGCGGCACCCTGCTGCAAACGATAGCCGCGCTGATGCAGGCTGTTGCCGGACAGGTCAATGGCCACCTGAGCCTGACCGCTACGACAATGCACGTTGACCCGCAGATGCGGCGCGATCTTGTCGATCGACGGCCGAGTGCCATCCGGCGCGCGCAGCGTATCGACGATCCCGTCCTTCACTTTGAGGGCGCCGAAGTGAGTGTTGTCGACACCGGTGAGCTGGCCGCTGAAATCGACCGCCAGCGTGCCGGAAGGCGTCGAGTGTTCCGTCCAGTCTATGCCGCGGATCCCTTCGTAAAGACTTTCTGCGCTGTCCGCCGGAAACCTGTCGAGAATCAACAGCACCCGGTTAGCCAGGCGCGACCACAGGCAGCAGCGGTAACCGAACTCCAGATCCGCCGTAACGCTCGCCCCGGCAATGGTTTCCTTGACCGTGACCGCGCCCAGGGCACGCAATTCGTCCAGCAGCAGACCTTCGATGCCTTTCGGACAGGTCACAAAAAATTCAAGGTTGTTACGCATGTGATTGATTTCCGGAGTTCTACCAAGTGGTTATGGTCTAGATCGCTTAATGAAACCGCTGTCTATACCAAATCGATCTTGGCTGAGTATTGATGGCTTAGGGTACAACAGCCCAATGACTTGTGGTCAGACCAGTTCTGGGGCGACCTGCAACAGGCAGCCCCGGCAGAGGCGGGATCGGCCCGCCGCTGCGCCTGATTGCCGCCAGGCAGTCAGGGTTTCAACACCACACGAGGGCTCTACCTTATGAGAAGACTCAAGCGTGATCCGATGGAACGAGCATTTCTGCGCGGCTACCAAAATGGTGTTCATGGTAAATCACAAGATTCCTGCCCCTTCGCCAACCCCAATACCAGACAGAACTGGATCAACGGGTGGCGCGAAGGCCGGGCCGATCATTGGGCCGGGTTTACGGGCATTTCCGGTGTGCATCGCCTCAACGAGATGCATGCTGTAGGGTAAGACCCCTCAAAACTGCCGATTTCCCAGGGCGCTCTTCCCAAGCGCCGGGCCTCGAGGCCCACCGGCCCCCGCCATGCGGGGGCCACTCGTTTCAGCGATCCATTGCCGCTATCGCTTCGACGCATTCCCGGACCAGCTCCGGCCCGCGATAAATGAAGCCACTGTAGATCTGTACCAGGCTTGCGCCCGCCTGGATTTTCGCCACCGCATCCGAGCCGCTGAAGATGCCGCCGACTCCGATGATCGGCATGCGCCCGGCGAGCGTCTCGGCAAGCGTGCGGATGACCTCGGTCGATACATCCGTCAGCGGTGCGCCAGACAATCCTCCCGCCTCACCGGCGTGTTCGAGCCCCTGCACCGCTGTGCGGTCCAGCGTGGTGTTGGTGGCGATCACCGCATCCATGCCCTGCTCCAGCAAGGTCCCGGCTACCAGCGCCAGTTCCTCGGTCGTCATATCCGGCGCGATCTTGATGGCGATCGGCACGTAGCGTCCGCGCTCGGCTGCCAACTGCGTCTGGCAGACCTTGATCTGCTCAAGCAGTTGCTTGAGCGCATCACCGTACTGCAGCGTACGCAGGCCAGGCGTATTGGGCGACGACAGGTTCACCGTGACATAGCTGGCCCGGTCATAGACCTTGCGCAGGCAGTAGAGGTAATCATCCACTGCGTTTTCCACCGGCGTGACGGCGTTCTTGCCGATATTGATACCCAGCGCGCCGCGGTAGCGCACCGCAGCAAGACGCTCGAGCAATGCGTCCACGCCCTGATTGTTGAACCCCATCCGGTTGATGATCGCCTGCGCTTCTGGCAGGCGGAACAGACGTGGCTTGGGATTGCCTGGCTGGGGCCGGGGCGTGACCGTGCCAACCTCGACGAAGCCAAAACCGAGGGCTGCCATGCCGTCGACCGCCACGCCGTTCTTGTCCAGCCCCGCAGCCAACCCGACCGGGTTGTCGAACCTCTGGCCCAGCAACGAGACAGGTGCAGACCGAACCGGGCGAACCAGCCGGTCAGCCAGGCCCAGTCGCCCTGCTGCCCCAATCATGTCCAGAGCCAGGTCATGAGACGTCTCGGCCGGCAGGTGGAACATCAATGAACGCAGCGTGGAATACATGGATCGAGCCCCGATGGAAATTTCGGCGCGAGTATACCGGTTTAGCCGTCAAGGCGCTCCAACGAGAGCAGCTTGCCATCGTCGGTGAAACGCATGACGAAGCTACCGTAGACGCCATCATGACTCAGGAAAGGTCGTAGGTGATGGGCCGGCAGGCTCACCCGCCGGCCATCACGGCTGTGCATCAACACGCGCTGCGCGCTGCCCCGGTACCAGGCGAGGTACCGTTCGGCAGGCAGCGCGACGTCGATGATCAGTTCTTGCATAGCGCTCCTTGGCTGGTCTGGCGGGCATTCTGCGCCAGATCCAGCAGTTCGCGCATGGCCACCGCCACCATCGGATAGTCCGGACCGGTGGTCGTTTTCAGTTCCGCGAGCATGACACGCCAACGCTGGATCAGGAACTGGTTGCGCTCCATCCAGACTTCGACGACTTCCTGTGGAGTTAGCTCCTCGCCAGCCAGCTGCAGAGCCGATACGGTCATGCTGCGCACTTGCCAGTCGAGGTCATCGCGGTAGCTTTCCCGCGCGAGCGCC
Source organism: Halopseudomonas xinjiangensis (assembly GCF_900104945.1). NCBI lineage: Bacteria > Pseudomonadati > Pseudomonadota > Gammaproteobacteria > Pseudomonadales > Pseudomonadaceae > Halopseudomonas > Halopseudomonas xinjiangensis. The sequence goes on from NZ_LT629736.1 coordinate 1,637,119, forward strand.
TGCCAATGTGAATCGACCTGCAAACTGGTGACCACCTGGGTGAACCAGGGCATCTGCAGCTCGCTACCGAGCGAGAAGAACACCTGCGCCACGCGCTCGGTAGGCTGCCCGGTTTCGTCCGCCGCCTCGATGATGCCGAGCATGGTGAAGAAATGCCCGGTACCGGCCACGAAGCGCGCGATGGGCTCGGGCACGCCGGCCTCCCGGTAGCGATCGAAACGCGACTCCCAGACATCACGCACCGGACCTTCGAACAGCACATCCGCCTGCTTGGTCAGCTCGGCAATACGCGGCGCGAAGTGCGCCACCTCCTGACCAGGCTGAAGGTTCAGCCGACGATTGCGGATGAACCAACGCGCCGAGCGACGACCCAGGCGCATCAGGTCGTCCATCAGATCCATCTGCATCTCGGCCGGAATCTGGTAGTCCAGTGCTTCGATCCGCGCGAATTGCTCCTGCAGGCCGAACACGTCCCGGCCGACGACATAGGCTCGCGCGATGTCGCTCGGCGGTGCACCAGTAGACTGCTCCAGCCGGCGCAGGAATGTGATGCCCATATGATTGACCAAGTTGTTGGCCAGCTGGGTAGCGATGATCTCGCGGCGCAGTCGATGTCCTTCCAGCGCATCGCCGTGCCGCTCGACGAGCATCGGCGGGAACGCCGTTTTCAGCTCCCGGCTCATGTAGGGATCATCGGGCACATCCGAAGCCGCGAGCGTTTCCTTGAGATCGGCCTTGGAGTAGGAGATCAGCACCGATAGCTCCGGACGCGTGAGGCCGCCTCCCTGCGCCGAACGCTCGGCCAAGGTGTCATCCGCGGCGATGAACTCCAGCGAGCGGTTAAGCTTGCCCGCTGTTTCCATCGAGTTGATGAAGCGGCGATATTCGCCCATCGCCTTGGTCGCCTGGCGCTGTGCGAGACTGATGGCTTGAGTCTGCTTGTAGTTGTTATCGAGTACCAGGCCTGCCACCGACTCGGTCATGCTCGCCAGCAGCTCGTTTCGCTGCTTGAGCGTGATGTCCTGTGCCGCCACCACCTCGTTGAGGAGAATCTTGATATTGACTTCGTGATCGGAACAATCGACCCCGCCGGCATTGTCGATGAAGTCAGTATTCACGCCCCCACCGTTCAGCGCATATTCGATACGCCCGAGCTGGGTCATGCCCAGGTTGCCACCTTCGCCGACCACACGGCAACGCAGCGCACTGCCGTCGACGCGCAACACGTCATTGGCCTTGTCACCAACCTCGGCGTGAGTTTCGGTGCTTGCCTTGACGTAGGTGCCGATGCCGCCATTCCACAGCAGATCGACAGGCGCCTTGAGCAGACGGTGAATCAGCTCCGCAGGCGTCAGCGCATCCGCGTCGATGTCGAACAGCTCCTTCATCTGCGGAGTCAGGCGAATCTGCTTGAGGCTGCGCTCGAATATGCCACCGCCCTCGGATATCAGCGTCGGGTCGTAGTCGGCCCAGCTGGAGCGCGGCATATCGAACAAGCGCTGCCGCTCCTCGAAGCTGCGCTCCGGGTCCGGGTCGGGGTCGATGAAGATATGCAGGTGGTTGAACGCGGCAACCAACTTGAGCTGGCGCGACAGCAACATACCGTTGCCGAACACATCTCCGCCCATGTCGCCGATGCCGACGACGGTGATCGGCTGCTCCTGGATATTGACGCCGCGCTCGCGGAAATGCCGTTGCACCGAAACCCAGGCGCCGCGCGCCGTGATACCCATCTTCTTGTGGTCATAGCCGGCGGAGCCGCCCGAAGCGAAGGCATCACCGAGCCAGAAGTTGTACTGCGCGGCAATGCCATTGGCGATATCGGAGAAGGTTGCGGTGCCCTTGTCGGCAGCAACCACCAGATACGAGTCGTTGTCGTCATAGCGCACCACCTGAGGTGGCGGGACGACCTTGCCCTCGACCAGGTTATCGGTCAGATCGAGCAGCCCGCGGATGAATAGGCTGTAGCAGGCAATCGCTTCCTGCTGGATCTCGTCGCGCGTTCCGCCGACCGGCAGGCGCCGGGGAACGAACCCGCCCTTCGCCCCGACCGGCACGATAACCGCGTTCTTGACTTGCTGGGCCTTGACCAGGCCTAGCACTTCGGTGCGGTAATCCTCCTCCCGGTCCGACCAGCGCAGGCCGCCCCGCGCGACCTTGCCGCCACGCAGATGCACGCCTTCGAAACGCGGCGAGTAGACGTAAATCTCGTACATCGGGCGCGGTAACGGCAATTCCGGAATCCGGTGCGGATCGAATTTCAGGCTGATGTAATCTTTCGGCTGGCCGTGTTCGTCAGCCTGATAGAAATTGGTCCGCAGCGTCGCCTTTATCAGGTCGAGATAGCGCCGCAGGATGCGGTCCTCGTTGAGCACCGCAACGCCATCGAGCGCGGCAATGATGGCTGCTTCCAGCTTGTCTTCCAGCTCGGCGGCTGTCGACTTGCGAGCCAGATAGAAGCGCGTCTTGAACAGTCGCACCAGTTCGCGAGCAATACTCGAATGCGAGACCAGCGTGTTGGCCAGGTACGGCAGCTCGAAGCCCATGCGGATCTGCTTGATATAGCGCGCATAAGCCCTGAGCAAGGCCACGTCACGCCAGGACATGTTCGCCAGCAGCACCAGACGATTGAAGGCGTCGTTTTCAGCCTGCCCGCGCCAGATAGTTATGAAGGCGTCACGGAACAGCTGATTGACCTCCTGCAGATCACGCGTGCTTTCCAGAGCGTAGGTGAACTCGAAGTCATGAATCCAGTAGGTCCGGCCGTCCTGTCCGACGATTCGGAACGGAAACTCACCCATCACGCGCAAACCCAGGTTTTCCAGGATCGGCATGACGTCCGATAGCGGCAAGGGTTCACCCAGGTGATACAGCTTGCAGTGCAACACGCCCTGTTTTTGCGTCAATGGCTGGTAGAAGCTCATCGCCAGAGGGTCGGCATCGCTCAAGGACAGCAGATGCCGCAGATCGACCACAGCCGAAGCGGTGGTAAAGCGTTCACTGTAGCCGGCGGGAAAACTGTCGCCGAAGTTGGCCCAGGCTGCGCTGGCTTTCGCCTCGCCTAGGCTGTCTTCCAGCCGATCTCGGAAGTCGTCGTGCCAGTCCCGACAGGCCATGATCACGTCCCGCTCGATTTGCTGATGGTCGACGCCCTGCTGGTGCCTGGAAGGCTCCACACGCAGGATGAATTGCGTGCGGGTCAGAATCGATTCCGAGAAATACGTCCAGAACTCGCATTCGGTCGCCTCCAGCCTGTCCATCAGCACCGCCTGGATCTTCATTCGGATATCGGTGGAGTACAGATCACGGGGAACGAACACCAGACAGTAATAGAAGCGGCTGTAGTTGCCGCGGCGCAGGAATACGCGGATACGCGCCCGCTCCTGCATTTGCACGATGCCGACCGCTGTATCGCGCAGCACGTCCGGCGACATTTGAAACAGATCATCGCGCGGCAGCACCTGGAGGGTCTGGTCGAGCTCTTTCCCGAGATGACTCTCCGGGTTCAGCCCAATCTCGTCGCGCACCGCGGCCACCTTGCGGCGCAGATAAGGAATCCGGTCGACACTGTCGCGATAGACCTTCGACGTGTATAGCCCCATGAACCGATGTTCGAGCAGGACCTGTCCACTGGTGTCGACCTCACGTATCGAGACGTAGTCCGGATACGCCGGCCGGTGCACCCGGCTGAAGCGCGACGCCTTGGCAAAGGACAGCAGCAGGGGTTGCTGCAGGTAACTGACGACCGCCTCGGGCAGGTCTTCGATGGAGTCGTCCCACTGATCCAGCGCGGACACCCCGAGGCTGTGCTCTGGCTGCATACCCAGGCGTTGTTCGCTGATACCTTCGGCGATGGCGAATCGTTCGTAGCCGAGGAAAGTGAAGTGGTCGGCGAGCAGCCATTGCAGGAAGTCCATCGCCTCGGCGCGCTCGTCCTCGTCGAAATAACCTGACTTGCCGTCGGCCAGCGCGGTGATGACGTCGCGCAGCCGCTGCTGCATGGCCGGGAAATCGCCCACCGCGGCTCTCACATGGCCGAGCGCATCCACCAAACCCTGCTGGACGCTATTCAGGGCCTTTGCCGTCGCGCAGCGTTCAACCTCGATGTAGATGACCGACTCGGCACGCACCCGCTCGTCAACGGGCGTCGCCGGGTCATGAACCGCAACCAGGTTGCCCTGCTCGTCGCGCTCGACTTTCATCACGCTGTTCTGCAGCGTATGAATGGTCAGCCCCTGGCGCTTGAGCTCGATCCGGATCGAATCGACCAGAAAAGGCGAATCCGGATGCAGCATTTCGATGACCGAATGGGTCGTCTGCCATCCATGCTGCTGCGTGTCAGGGTTGAATACCCGCAACTTTTCGCTGCTGCCGGTCCGGTTCTGCATGAATCGCCAGAACGATAGCGTACAGCCGAGCAGATCGGAGTCGTGCCGCGCAAGGAGCTCTTCCAACGGCACGATGCCGAAGAAATGCCGGGTGAACCGCGCGATGTCCTGCTCATCGCCGGATTCCACCAGCGTTTGCAGGCGGTCAGTGAGAATATCGAGAAGTTCCTGTTTGCTGCTGGCCAGGATCAGCGCCATGGTGCCTCCGGCAGGTTTGGGTATGCCATTCAGAAAAAGCGTCACGGTGTATTCCCGTGTGCGCTCGAGTTAACAATTTGTCGTCGGAGATTAGTCTAGACCAAGGGTATTTAGGTAAAGTGTCCGTTCCAGGGAATTCCCAGTTGTAGATGGACGCACCCATGACCCACCGCGATTCGCTTCTCGAGCTCAAGTCGTTTCTGAACCAGCAGATCTTCGGCCAGGAAGTGCTCATCGATCGCATGCTCATCTGCCTGCTCGCCGGCGGGCATGTGCTGGTCGAAGGCGCGCCCGGCCTGGCCAAGACCAAGGCGATCAAAGTGCTGTCCGAAGGCATCGAGGCAGATTTCCATCGCGTGCAGTTCACGCCGGACCTGCTTCCTGCGGACATCACCGGTACCGAGATCTACCGTCCCGAAACGGCAAGTTTCAGCTTTCAGCAGGGGCCCATCTTCCATCATCTGGTATTGGCCGACGAGATCAACCGAGCGCCGGCCAAGGTGCAGTCGGCGTTGCTCGAAGCCATGGCCGAGCGCCAGGTGAGTATCGGGCGGCAGACCTATCCGTTGCCCGAGCTGTTCATGGTCATGGCTACGCAGAACCCGATCGAGCAGGAAGGAACCTATCCGCTGCCTGAAGCGCAGCTCGATCGGTTCCTCATGCATGTGCGCATCGGTTTCCCGGACGCCGCGCTAGAGCGACGCATCCTTCATCTGGCCCGCGGAGAGGCGCAAGGTATCGAGCCGCGCATGGCCAACAAGGTCAGCCAGTCCACCATTCTTGCTGCGCGTCAGGAAGTCCTCGAAATGTTCATGGCTGACGCCGTGGAGGAATACCTGATCCAGCTGGTCATGGCGACTCGCCGACCAGAGATGTACAACTCGCAGCTGGCCGAATGGCTGCAACTGGGTGCCAGCCCCCGAGGCACCATCGCGCTGGATCGTTGTGCCCGTGCCCATGCCTGGCTGGCTGGCCGTGATTTCGTCAGCCCTGAAGACGTGCAGGCGGTGGTGCACGACGTGCTGCGACATCGGCTGATGCTGAGTTTCGAGGCCGAAGCCGCCGGCATCGACGCCGACCGGGCTATCGCTCTTCTCGTCGAATCGGTCGCCGTAGTCTGACATGCCCCTCGAATCGTCCGGCGTAATCACTGACGTGACACTGGAATCACTGCTCGGCGCTCGCCAGCACTGTCAGCAGTTGCCATTGTTCAGCCGTCCGATGCGGACCAGTCGACAGGCCGGGCGACAGTACTCGCGGCTGCGTGGGCGGGGAGTGGATTTCGATCAGGTGCGTGCGTACCAGCCCGGCGACGACATCCGCAACATCGACTGGCGAGTGACAGCGCGAAGCCAGAAGGTACACACCAAGGTCTTCAATGAAGAACGCGAGCGTCCGGTGTTCATCATCTGCGAGCAGAGCAGCCGGCTCTGTTTTGGCAGCCAACGCTATTTCAAGACCGCACTGGCTGCCGAAGCCTGTGCGCTGATTGCCTGGACCGCGCTCTGCCACAACGATCGCGTTGGTGGCATGGTCTTCGCGCCGGACAGCTGCCATGAGGTGCGTCCGCGTCGCAGTCGCGGTGCCATTCTTCAGCTGTTTCGACTGCTGCTGGAGGCGAACGCCCTCGCCAGCCCCGGACTGGCCGAGACGGGCGAGGAGCCTAACGAGCCGCTCAACCTGGCACTACGACATAGCCGGGAAATCATCCGGCCGGGGAGCATCCTCTATCTGCTTTGCGACCATTCCGCCGTGGATCTGATGCAGCAAAGCCTGCTGGCGCCGCTCGCCGCACACAACGATCTGATCCTGCTACCGGTACACGACCCGCTGGACGCGGAGCTGCCGCAGCATGGCCCGCTGGCTTTTGTTCAGGATGGCCGAGAAATGACCATCGACACCGATGACCACGCCGTGCGTGCCGCCTACCATGCGCAATTTCTCGATCGCCAGACGGCCTGGCAGCACCTGGCCAACCGAATGCGCTGTACGCTGAATCCGCTGGATACGACCCAGGCTCCTGTGGAGCAGCTTCGCAGCATGCTCGCCGGCACTGCTGCGAGGCGGCGATGAACGAAACACTGGCGCAGCAGTTGCTGCATCCTGCTGCCCCGCCCCCGATATCCTGGTGGCCACTGGCGCCGGGCTGGTGGCTGTTGATCGCATTCGGGCTATTGCTATGTATGAGCGCTCCGCTGTTGGTCCGGGCTGTTCGCAGGCGCCGCGAGCAGCGCACCCAGGCCCAGCAGGCCCTGGCACGTATCGATCCGCAGTTGGGCGATCGTGAATGGCTGGCCGCCCACAACACGCTGATCAAACGTGTTCTCAAGGCGCGCGGCCGGGAAGAAGCTACCCGGCTATACGGTGAGCCATGGCTGGATTTTCTGTGTGAAAGTTGCCCACGCGTGCAGCGTGGAGCGTTGCAGCCGCTGGCTGGTGAGTTGTATCGCCCCAGCGCGCATCTGACCCAGTCCCAGCGCAAGGCACTGGTTCTGGAACTACAGCGTTGGATGCGTCAGCAACATGTTTGACTTCCACTGGCCGGCTGTCTTTCTCCTGCTGCCGTTGCCATGGCTGTTTCGGCGCTGGCTGCCTGCGGATGCGCGGCGCAGCGCCGCGTTGCGGGTAGGCTTTCTCGGACGCCTGCAGCAGATCCCCCCCTCCCCGACTGCCGCCGGCCGCGGCTCGCGCTTTCCGCGTTTCGCGCTGTATCTATGGGTGCTGTTGGTCCTGGCGGCGGCACGGCCCGAATGGCTCGGCGAGCCGGTGTCTGTCCCTACCAGCGGGCGGGATCTGATGCTCGCAGTCGACCTGTCCGGCAGCATGGAGTACCGGGACATGCAGTTGGACGGCGAAGAGACTGACCGTCTCACCGTACTCAAACATTTCCTCGGCGATTTCATTGAGCGCCGTCACGGCGATCGGATCGGCCTGATTCTGTTCGGTTCGAATGCGTACGTACAGGCGCCGCTTACGCTCGACCGCGATGCGGTAGGTGAATGGCTGGACGAGTCGTTCATCGGTTTGGCCGGCCGCGAAACAGCAATCGGTGATGCGCTGGGACTGGCCATCAAACGTCTTACCGATCAACCAGCGACCAACCGCGTAGTCATCCTGATTACGGACGGGGCCAACACCGCAGGTAGACTGGCTCCGACCCAGGCGGCGCGGCTGGCCGCTGAAGAGCAGATTCGCATATTCACCATCGGCGTCGGAGCCGAACGCATGACTGGGCAGACGGCGAACGGACTGCTGGACTTCGAGATTGACCCATCGGTGGAGCTCGATGAAGGCACGCTCAAGGAAATCGCGCTCGTCACCGGTGCCGAATATTTCCGCGCCCGGAATACACAGGATCTTGAAGACATACACGCCGCCATGGACGGTCTCGAACCGGCACTCCATGACGGCGCACCGATCCGCGCAGCCACGCCGCTGTATCCCTGGCCGCTGGGGCTTGCATTGCTGTTGAGTCTGGGGCTTGCCGGGTGGCATGGGGGTCGCGATGGGTTCTGAGTCATTCGCCCTCGCGTTTGCCCGGCCGGCCTGGCTGCTGGCGGTGCTCCCTGCTCTGGCCCTGTGCTGGTTGCTCTACCAGCGCGCGCAACGCCGTTCCGGCTGGGAAGCACTGTTGCCCGCCGCCATGCAGCCACTTTTGTTGGAACGCCATTCGGCTAGCCGGCCCCGGGCTCGCTATCTCCTGCTTGCTGGCGCCTGGCTCCTGGCGATCATTGCGTTGGCCGGCCCGTCCTGGTCCGTGCCGCTCGACACGAACTCACCCAATCAGGCCGCGGTGGTGGTTGTCATGGATGTCACGCCGAGTGTGCTCGCTACCGACGTCGCTCCTAACCGTCTGCAGCGCGCCCGACACAAGGTCCACGATGTGATGCGCCTGGCCGCCGATCACCAGCTGGGCTTGGTAGCCTACGCCGGCAGCGCGCACCGCGTCACGCCGCTGAGTCATGACAGGGCTACGCTGATCAATCTCCTCGGAGCCCTCGAACCCGATATCATGCCTGTCGAAGGCAACAGTCTCGGCGCCGCGCTTGAGCTCGCCAGGGACATGATCGATGAGCTGCCACCGGCGAGTTCGCAAATACTGCTGGTGATCAGCAGCAGCGAACCCGAGCAACTCGAAGCTCTCGAGCGGCATGCAGCAGAACTGGGCCCCCAGTTGGCGATCCTCGGCATCGGGACTCAGGCGGGCGCTCCGGTGCCCAGCGCCGACGGCGGTTTCCTGCGCGATTCCGCAGGACGGATTCTCGTCCCCCGACTGGATAGCAAGGCACTGGCTGCCATCGCTCGGCGACACGGCTCGGCGTTCCATGCGGTCACCACCTCCGACGCCGATCTTGATCAGTTGCTGCGTTTCGGGCAGTCATCCGTTCGGGGTGGTCAAGAGCCGCAAATGACATTGCAAGACCAGGGTCACTGGCTGCTGTTGCTCTTGCTCCCGCTGGCTGCGCTGGGAGCGCGGCGCGGCTGGCTGGGCGTGCTGCTGCTGGCTAGCCTTGTGCCCTTCCCTGCCGAAGCCGCATGGGTCGACTGGTGGAAGCGTCCCGATCAGCGGGGCGCAGCGCTGCTCGAGCAACAGCGACCGGTTGAGGCGGCGAAACAGTTCGAGGATCCGGCGTGGCGAGGGTGGGCGCTCTATCAGGCGCGACGTTATCCCGCAGCGGCGGCGGCCTATGCAGAAGTCATCGCACGCGATCCGGACGACCCAAACGGTCATTTTCACTACGGCACGGCTCTGGCGATGGCCGGACGCTACGAAGATGCGTTGGAAGCCTTCGAACAAGCTCTGACCCGTGATCCGGACCACGAAGCCGCGCGGCATAACCGTAGCCGTGTCGAGGCCTGGCTGGAACAATTGCGCGAACAATCCGCGGAGAACGGCACAGACGCGCAGCGATCCGAGGGTCAGGATTCGACTGAAGACGAGGAGCAGGAGCAGCAGTCAGGCGAGGATGAGGGAAACCAGACCCAGCGAGCTTCCGAGGATCCCGCCGCGAGCAGCGAAGGACCACCGGCTGATCCTGCACCGAGCGCTGCGTCCGACCTGTCCGCGGCAGCGTCCAGCAATGCCGGCAGCGGCCCGGCGACCGCTGCCGGAGCGGGAGAGACTGCGACGCCGGGCAGCGACCCGGTCGCTGCCGCACGCCAGGCCGAACAGGCCCAGGCGCTGCGCCAATGGCTTGAAGACATTCCCGATAACCCCGCCGAGCTGCTTCGGCGAAAGTTTCTCTATCAGCACCTGCAGCAACAGCAAGGATCACAACCATGACACGATGGATCATTTCCTGGCTGCTGGCGATACTGCCTCTCGTCTCCCATGCCGCCTTCGAGGCGAGCGTCGACCGGACGCGCCTGACCGAAGGCGAAACTCTGGAACTGACCCTCGAGAGCGCCACGGCCAATCGTTTCAGCCAGCCTGATTTCAGCGTGCTGAAAGAGCTTTTCGAGATACGCAACAGTCGACAGCTGAGCATGATGGTCGAGGCCGAAGGCAAGACTCAGCCGGTTACCCGCTGGATCCTCACGTTGATGCCGAAACGCACCGGCTTCGTCGTCGTGCCCCCGGTAGCTCTGGGCACCACCTTGAGCGAGCCGATCAGCCTGCGGGTGCTGTCAGCCTCCGAGGCGGCACGCGATCCGGTTGCCGACATCGCGCCGGTGTTCATCGACAGCGAAGTGGACGTCGAAAACCCCTATGTCCAGGCGCAGGTACTGCTGACATTGCGGGTATACCATTCGGTATCGCTGTACGACGACTCGACACTCAGCGGGTTGAGCATCCCCCAGGCACGCGTCGAAAGCCTGGGCCCGCCGCGCCATTACGAGCGACAGATCAACGGCGTTCGCCACGGCGTCATTGAAGTACGCTACGCGATCTTCGCCCAGCAGAGCGGTTCGCTGGAAATACCTTCGCAGCTGTTCAGCGCCACCATTCTGCAGCCGCGCAATCCCGACGAGCGATTCTCGGCCCGCACCGGCAAGGTGGTCCAGGTACGCTCGCCGAGCATCATGCTTACTGTCCGTCCGGTTCCGGACGCCTATCCCCGTGGTGCGCCCTGGCTCCCGGCCAGGGATCTTGCGCTGACTCAGCAATGGCAACCCGATCCCGGGGTAGATCTGCTCGCAGGCGAGCCGCTTACCCGCACACTCACCGTGGAAGCCGAGGGGCTGACAGCCAGCCAGTTACCTACGCTGCAAAGCGTGCTCAGCGGCGCGGACCGGAACCTGCGGCAATACGCCGACCAGCCTCGGCTGGACAACCAGGTCCGCGACATCGGCATCCGCGGCAAACGACAGGACAGCTCGGCGCTGGTAGCCCAGCAGGACGGCACTTTTGCGCTCCCCGCCCTCGAGTTGCACTGGTGGGACACGACACAGGATCGCTTGCGGACCTCCCGCCTGGAACCGGTCGTTCTGAACGTTCGAAGTGACGACAGCTATGCGACCGAAGGCGCAACCGAACCTGCAGTGGCGGTACAGGAGAACGCATCCCCGCCGCTTATCTGGCCATGGCAGCTAGCTTGCCTGCTGCTCAGTCTGGGGCTGGTGGGCGCGCTGACTCTGCTCTACCGCGCTCAGCGCCGTCTGTATCAGCTGCACCTACCGGAAGAGGAAGAAAGTCTGGACGAAAACGTGCCGGACAATCCTCTGGGCGATCTTCAGGCCGCCTGCCGAGCAAACCATCCGGCCGAGGCACGCAAGGCGCTTGAGGTATGGGCTCGCCAACAGCATGGCGAGGGGCTGATCGGATTGACCCACCAGTATCCCGAGCTGGCCGATGCGCTGGATGATCTGAACGCCTGCCTGTTCGGCCAGCTGGAGACGCCGTGGCGTGGCAAGCCACTATGGCGAGCCGTGCGAATGGTCGTTCAGAGCCGCAAACGGGCCAGCGAATTCCAACCGGAGCAGCTTGGCGGCCTGTACCCGGACGTCTGAGGTCGCTGACTCCCCTGCTACCGCTCATCCTACAGATGGAACCCCTTGCTGCTTGGTGACTTCTATTGAGGAAGCCCACCAATCGTCGGCCACGCCGGCGCAGCAAGGAGGTCCAATGAACGTGAAACTCAAACCTCTTCATGAACAGGTCATCGTCATCACCGGGGCGTCCAGCGGTATCGGGCTCGCCACCGCTCGCATGGCGGCCAAAGCCGGCGCCCGGCTGGTGCTCGTTGCACGCAACGAAGAAGCCTTGAAAGAGATCGAACGTGAGCTGGACGCAGGTGACACGGTCAAGCACCTGGTTGGCGATGTTGGCAAGCGCGAAGATCTTGAACGCGTCGCCAGCCAGACCATCACCCAGTTCGGCGGTTTCGACACCTGGATCAACAACGCCGGCAGTTCGGTATGGGGTCGCCTGGACGAGGTCAGCGACGAGGATCACGAGAAGGTCATGCAGACCAACTTCTTCGGGACCATGTACGGCTCGAACATCGCGGCTCGCCACCTGCGCGACAAGGGTGGCGCCATCATCAATATCGGCAGCGTCGAATCGGCAGCTGCGATGCCCTTTCATTCGAGCTACAGCGCAAGCAAGCATGCGGTGAAAGCCATGACCGATGTGCTACGCGTCGAGCTTGAACAATCCGGCTCGCCGGTCTCGGTGACGCTGGTACGGCCGCCAGCGATCAATACGATGTTCAACGACCACGCCAAGAGCTACCTGCCTTCGGCGCCGTCGTTCCCGCCGCCGGTCTACAGCCCCGATGTTGTAGCTCAGGCAATCTTACATGCTGCGGTGCACCCGCAGCGTGACGTGTACATCGGCAACTCGAAGATGTTCACGCGCATGGCCCAGGTGACCCCTCGCCTGGCCGACCTTATGAGCCGCACCTTCATTTACGACATCGTCCAAAGCGGACGACCAGACAAGCATCGAGGAGGCACCTTGCATAATTCTGACGTAGGAACCGTTCAAGACGGGCAGGCATCCGGCCAGTATCCCGGACACGTGAAACAGACAAGCTTGTACACCCGCGCTACGCAGCACCCGGTAGCGACGGCTCTGATCGCGGTAGGCGCCATTGCGCTCATCGCCTCACTCATCGGCAGCAAGCGCATGAAGTCAAGCAAAGGCATGCCTGCGCTGGGCGCCATGGCCGGACTCAAGGGTTCGAAAAACATGAAGCATGTACACATGCCGCGTATGCGCAAAACGCATCGCCGTGGCGGTCTGTTCGGCACCGGCTTGAAACTGGCAGCGCTTGGCCAGGGAGCGCGTCTTTCGCACCAGGCTGGAAAAGTCTCCGGCGCAGTACGCAGCCGCCTTCCATAAGGCACCCAGCCTTCTGATCTCCGGATTGGAAGGCTGATCGAACGGAAGCAGAAACAAAAAAGCCGCTCCATCTGGAGCGGCTTTTTCGTGTGCGCCGAGCTTACTCGCGCAGCTTCTCGGGCCGGATGAGGAAGCGTGCCAGTGCCGGCAGCAACCACAGGGCTCCGAACATGTTCCAGAGGAACATGAAGGTCAGCAAGATACCCATATCGGCCTGGAACTTGATCGCCGAGAAAATCCAGGTCGCGACACCGATCGCCAGAGTGAAGCCAGTGAAGGTCACCGCCTTACCGGTGGTTTTCAGCGTTTCGTAATAGGCTTCCTGCAACGGCAGACCCTGACGCAGATAGCTCTCCAGACGACTGTAAATATAAATCCCGTAGTCGACCCCGATACCTACCCCAAGGGCGATTACCGGCAGCGTTGCCACCTTCACCCCAATACCGAGGAAGGCCATCAGAGCATTCGCCAGCACCGATGTGAGTGCCAGCGGAACGATGATGCAGAGCACCGCGCGGATCGAGCGGAAGGTCAGCAGGCACATGAAGATGACCACGGCATAGACCGTAAGCAGCATCTTGGTCTGCGACTTCTCGATCACCGCATTGGTAGCCGCTTCGATACCGGCATTACCTGCAGCAAGCTTGAACTCCAGGTTTTCGGTGTTGTGCTCTTCGGCAAACGCTTCGACCGCCGAGGTGACGCGCTCCAGCGTTTCGGCCTTGTGGTCATTGAGGTACAGCATTACCGGAGCCAGCGAGCAGGACGCATTGAACAGACCTTGCGGGGCTCGACTGATCGCGTTGTTCAGGTTGTCCTGGTTACGCGATAGCGTCTGCCACTTCAGGCTGCCTTCGTTGTTACCCATGATGACCTGCTTGGCAACGGTGACCATCGATACCGCTGACTGCACCCCAGGCAGGTTCACCATGCGCCACTCGAGCTGGTCGATCGCTTCCATGGTCTCGTAGGCCGAGCACTGTTCCGGCGGCGTGGACACCATGACCACCAACACATCCGAACTGGTGGAATAGTTGGAAATGATGAAGTCATTGTCCAGGTTGTACCGTGAATCCGGACGGAGCTCCGGCGCGCCGGGATCCAGGTCACCGATCGCCACGTTCCTGCCATGGTAGATACCGAAGGCGAAGGCCAGAATCGCCAGCACCACGGAAATCGGCGCCACGGTCGGGTGCGCAAACTTCGCGATGCCCAGCCACAGACGCTGTGGGCGGCTGGCAAGGACGCGATTGCGTTCCACGGCCCGCTTGCTCATGCCGATGTAGGACATCAGGATCGGCAGTAGCATCAGGTTGGTGAGAATGATGACACCGACACCGATGGATGCGGCGATACCGAGCTCGCGGATGACCTCGATCTCGATCAGCAACAGCGTGACGAAGCCGACCGCGTCGGAGATCAGCGCAACGATACCCGGGATGTACAACGCCCGGAAGGCACGGCGCGCCGCGGTGTTGGCGTCTTCGGCAGTCGCGTATTCGATGGCCATGCCATTGATGATCTGAACGCCGTGCGAAATACCGATGGCGAAAACCAGGAACGGCACCAGGATGGAGTACGGGTCCAGACCGAAACCCAGCGTGCGCAGCAAGCCGAGCTGCCAGACCACAGCAATCACCGAGCAGACCAAGGTGGTGATTGAGCTTTTCAGGCAACGGGTGAAGATCAGTAGCAGGACGAAGGTAATCAGCAGGGCCGCACCGAAGAACATCAATACCTTGATGATGCCCTCGATCAGATCACCGACCTTCTTGGCAAAGCCGACGATATGAATGCTGATGTTCGGGTTTTCTGCCTGAAACTCGCTACGGATCTGCTCTTCGAGCTGACGGGAAAACTCACCGTAGTCCAGCTGAATCTGCTCGCTCTGGTTGTCCGGGTTTGGATAGGACTCCTGCAACGGCACTTCAATGATCGTCGACTTGAAGTTGTTCGCAACCAGACGACCAATCTCGCCGGACTTGAGTACGTTGTCGCGCAGCTGCTCCAGATCGTCCTCGGTGACGTATGCCGGTCGATTGGCAACCGGGCCGCCATCGAAGCCGTACTCGGTCACCTCGGTCCAGCGGACGTTGGGCGTCCACAGCGACCGAAGGTTGGAGCGGTCTACGCCGGGAAGGAAGAACACCTCGTCATTGATGCGCTTGAGGGTTTCCATGTACTCGGTGGAGAAGATATCTCCATCTTCAATCGCCACTGCGATGCGGATGGAGTTGCCCAGATTCGCCAGATCGTTCTGGTGCTCGAGCATATTGACGATGTAGGGATGCTTCAGAGGGATCATCTTCTCGAAGCTGGTATCGGGTCTGACCTGCGCTGCCTGGTACCCGAAGAAGACCGTAAGCAGCGCGAAGATCAGCAAGACGACGATACGATTCTTGAAGATCAGCCGCTCGATAAACGGAGCGGCTTCGTGTTGTTTGGACATCCAGAATCTCCAGAATTCTTATAGTTGTGCTGGCAAGCCGTTGGGGCCGGCCTTGATCGCGCCACGCTGACCCACGAGCAGAACCTGGCCACTCTCCAATACCTTGCCATTCGCCAGCGTCGAACGATCCGGACGGAAAGCGACCTGGAACGTACGGCCCCGGTCCTCGCTGGTCACCACTGCCCCACCGGCGCCGACCACGACAATCTTGCCGTCATCGGTCGCGTTGCCCCCGAACAGCGTGGCCTCGAGCGGTCCGTTATGCGGAGTGTCCAGTTCGATCTCTTCCCAGCTGTCACCGAAGTCCTCGGTGCGAAGCATGTTCCCTCGCAGCCCCCATACCAGCACCACGTTCTCTTCGCCAATCCCGGTAGCCCCGAACAGCGAACCGTCGTAGGGCATTTCCTCGATGGTTTCCCAGGTGTCGCCGAGATCACGCGAGCGGTACATGGTGCCCATTTCCCCCACCAGGAACAGGCCCTGGTCGCCCACAGGCGTTACGGCGTTGTAGTGGAAGCCGTTCTCATTGTCGATATCGTAGGTAATGTCGTTCCAGGTCTGGCCGCCGTCGTCGGTGCGCAGGGCAAGGCCGTAAGCGCCAAAGGCGAAGCCGGTATTGACGTCACGGAACCAGACATCCATCAACGGCTTTTCGAGCAGGCCCGGACCCTCGGGGTCGATTTCCTCTTCCAGTTCCGGATCCCGGTACTGGATTTCCCAGGTTTCGCCGGCATCGCTGGTGTGCAGGATTAGGGAATCATGCCCGACAGCCCAGCCATGCTGATCATCGACAAAATGCACTGCCGTGAGCATTGCACGGGTGGGCACCGGTGCCTGAATCCAGGTATCGCCCTTGTCGTCGGAATAGACGATGTGACCGCGGGCGCCGACTGCAACCAGTCGCTCGCCAGCTCGGCCAACGTCAAGCAGCAGGGTCTGAGCAGCCTTCAACGACATCACCGCGGGGCGGGTGTCGTCATGCGGGCCCTGGGCGTGAGCGACACCCATCGGGAGACAGATCATGGCGCCAGCCAGGCCTAGCGCTACGGCGATCTGGCGAGTGAGTGACAGTGTGCGACCTTTTTCCGAACGGCTCTCGCCGTCAACCGGGCCAAAGGACAAGGCGCGCCGCTGGTTGGGCATACGCATAGGACATCCCCCTTATTCTTATAAGACAGCCGCAATACGGCATGACCATCAATACTAGCGGCGATTAACAGGGGGGCCAACCGGAGGGGGGTTATCTTTTGTTAATCAGCACAGTGATAAACCTGTCGCAAAAACAGTGCTGAAACGCTGTTGTAATAAACAAAAAACCCCGCCGAGGCGGGGTTTTTTGATGGTGCCGATCAGTGAGTAAGCTTGGAAGCTTCCTTCGCCCGAACCTTGGCAGGATCGATCAGGAAACGCGCCAGAGCCGGGAGCAGCAACAGCGCGCCGATCATGTTGACCAGGAACATGAAGGTCAGCATGAGACCCATGTCAGCCTGGAACTTGATCGCCGAGAACACCCATGTCACCACGCCGATTGCCAGACACAGACCTGTGAACAGAACCGCACGGCCAGTCGAGCGCAGGGTCTCGTAGTAGGCTGGCTGCAACGGCATGCCCTGACGCAGGAACGTCTCCAGTCGACTGTAGATATAGATGCCGTAGTCCACACCCACACCCACACCCAGCGCGATGACCGGCAGGGTCGCTACCTTCATGCCGATTCCCAGGAAAGCCATCAGCGCGTTACCCAACACCGATGTCAGTACCAGCGGCAGAACGATACAGATGGTTGCCGGGAGCGAACGGAATGTCGCGTAACACATCACCGCTACCCAGATGTACACCAGGGCAAGGATCAGCAATTCCGAGCTGGAGATCACGTCGTTGGTCGCCGCTTCGATACCGGCATTACCCGCAGCCAGCTTGAAGGTGAGGTTCTCGGTGTTGTACTCCTCGGCAAAATCCTCCACTGCGGCAGTGGCGCGCTTGAGCGTCTCGGCCTTGTGGTCGTTGAGGTAGATCATCACCGGAGCCAGCGAACAGGAAGCGTTGAACATGCCATCCGGAGCACGGCTGATCGCGTTGTTCAGGTTGTCCTGGTTACGCGACAGGGTCTGCCACTTCAGGTTGCCTTCGTTGTTGCCCATGATGACTTGCTTGGCAACGGTCACCAGCGATACCGCTGACTGAACGCCCGGCAGGTTGTTCATGCGCCACTCGAGCTGGTCAATAGCTTCCATGGTTTCGTAGGACGAACACATCTCCGGCGGCGTTTCTACCATGACGACCAGGATGTCCGAGCTGGTCGAGTAGTTGCGGATGATGAAGTCGTTGTCCAGGTTATAACGCGAGTCCGGGCGCAATTCAGGCGCACCAGGATCAAGGTCGCCAACCTGAATGTTCGCCTTCTGGTAGAAGAAGCAACCCACGCCCGCTACCAGCGCAACGATAACCACGATCGGTGCCACCTTGGGGTGAGCCACGTAAGCCATCTTGCGCCAGAAGGGGTGGTCGCGCACCGCGTCTTCCTTGCTGCGTGCGACGGCCTTCTTGCTGATGCCCAGGTAGGAAATGGTAACCGGCAACATGATCAGGTTGGTGAACACGATCACGCCCACACCGATCGAGGCTCCGATCGCGAGTTCGTGAATCACGCCAATGTCGATGACCAGCAAGGTGATGAAGCCCACCGCGTCGGCAAGGATCGCGATCATGCCCGGCAGGAACAGCTGACGGAAGGTGCGACGAGCAGCGAGCAGCGCGGTATCCGCGTCACTCGATTGCAGGGCGATACCGTTGATCTTCTGAACGCCGTGGGAAATACCGATGGCGAAGATCAGGAAAGGCACCAGCATCGAGTACGGGTCCAGACCGAAACCGACCAGACGCATCAGACCCAGTTGCCAGATCACCGCGATGACCGTAGTCATCAACACCGCAACGGTACTGCGAATGCAGCGGGTGAACCAGAACAGCAGAACAAAGGTGATGACAAACGCGATACCGAAGAACGCCACAACCGCGGTAAGGCCTTCGATCAGATCACCGACCTTCTTGGCGAAGCCGACGATATGAACTTCGATGTTGGGGTTTTCATTCTGGAACTGGTCGCGAATCTTTTCCTCCAGCTGCTGGGAGAAGTCGCCGTAGTCCAGGCGCAACAGCTCGCTCTGATCTTCGGGATTCGGATAGAACTCCTGAAGCGGAACCTCGATGATCGTTGATTTGAAGTTGTTGGCGACCAGACGACCGATCTCGCCCGACTTGAGGACGTTGACGCGCAGCTCTTCGAGATCTTCGTCGTTCAGATAGGCAGGCCGGTTGGCTACCGGGCCACCATCGAAACCGTACTCGGTCACCTCTGTCCAGCGAACGTTCGGCGTCCATAGCGAGCGGAGACCGGAACGGTTCACGCCAGGCAGGAAGAACACCTCGTCATTGATCCGCTTGAGCGTCTCCATGTACTCGGTGGTGAAAATGTCGCCTTCCTTGATTTCCACCGCGATACGGATCGAGTTACCCAGACTGGCCAGATCGTCTTGATGCTCAAGCATGTTGACGATGTAGGGATGCTCGAGGGGAATCATCTTGGTAAAGCTGGTATCGGGGCGAATCTGCGCCGCGAAGTAACCCAGAACGAGCGTAATGACGGTAAACGCCACCACCACGAACAGGCGATTATTGAATACCAGACGCTCCATGAAAGTAGCGTCTTCGTTCTCAAACTGTGACATCCAGAGTCTCCTGGCGCTTAGTTATTGTTGGTTGAAGAGCCATTGGCAGGCGTTTTGATCGCGCCGCGCTGGCCCAGCAAGAGGAGATGACCATCACCGGTCATTGTGGCGGAAGCCAGCGAGACACGATCGGGACGAATGTTCACGTCGAACGTCCGACCAGCGTCGTCGCTGGTGGCAGTGACACCGCCGGTACCGACGATGACGATGTTGCCGTTGGCGGTCAGCCCACCACCAGCAAGCGTGGATTCGAGCGGACCGCTGTTCGGCGTCGCCAGCTCGACTTGCTGCCAGCTGTTACCGAAATCGTCCGAGCGGAACAGGTTGCCCCGTAGCCCCCAGGCAAGTACGCCATTGGCCTCGCCGGTACCCGAGACGCCGAACCAGGAGCCGTCATACGGCAGGTCCTGAATAGTTTCCCAGGTGTCGCCCATATCGGCAGAGCGATACATGGTGCCCATCTCGCCGACCAGGAACAGACCTGCATCCTTGATTTCGGCGATGGCGTTGTAGTGCATGCCGTCCGGGTTATCGATATCGAAGCTGATATCTTCCCAGGTCGCACCGCCGTCACGCGTGCGCAGGGCCAGCCCATAGGCACCGACAGCGAAGCCTTCATCGGCGTTGCGGAACCAGACGTCCATCAATGGCTTTTCAAGCAGGCCGCCAGCTTCGGGATCCGGCGCCTCGGCGAGATCCGGGTCGCGATGCTGGATAGTCCAGGTTTCGCCGGCATCGGAACTATGCAGGATGAGCGAGTCATGCCCCACCGCCCAGCCGTTGCGATCGTCGACGAAGTGAACTGCAGCAAGTAGCTGGCGAACCGGGACTTTAGCCTGGATCCAGGTCTCGCCCTGATCATCCGAGTACACGATATGACCGCGCACTCCGACGGCAACCAGGCGATCGCCGGCCCGCGCAGAATCAAGGAGAAGTGAAGTGCTGGACTCGAGTGACATGACTGCCGGGCGAGTCTGGGAGTCGGCGGCTTCCTGCGCAAATGCCAGGGACATCGATCCACAGATTATCGCAGTGGATATCCCTAAAACTCGAAAAAGTGGAAGTGAAACAGAAAGCTTGCGACCTTTGTGAGGCTGGCTGGCAGAGCTGGCCTGAGCAAAGGATTGAGCGCGCCGCATGTTGGGCTCACGCATATACCAACCCCCGATTGTTATTATCATGGCGCCCTGCTCTGAGTCAGGGCAAGCCATAGTAATTTGAATCGGGCGGCTCCACCAATAGGCTTGAGTAATCTTTTGTTAAGAACCCCGTAATGTGTCTCGAAGTCGCACCCGCCTGCCCGGTGACACCGGGCAGGCGGGTATCCGGATCAGGCGAGCGATTTACTGACTACCTCGAATACATCTGGCGACAACTCCGGTTTGCCCATGATCCGCGACAGTTCCCGCTTCATCAGATTCTGTCGTGCGGGATCATACTTGCGCCAGCGCGACAGCGGTGTCATCAGCCTGGAGGCGATCTGCGGGTTGGTGCCGTCGAGCAGTAAGATCTGGTCAGCCAGGAACCGGTACCCTTCCCCGTCTGAACGGTGAAAGTTTATGAGATTCTGGCTGGCAAACGCACCGATCAGCGAACGCACCTTGTTCGGGTTGCGCAGGGTGAATGCCGGATGCTCCATAAGCTCCTGGACCCGCTCCAGCCCGCCAGGCTGTGCGGCACTGGCCTGGATGCTGAACCACTGGTCCATGACCAGCGGGTAATCTTTCCAGCGTTCGGCGAACTCGGTCAGCGCAGCGCGTTTCTGATCATCGAAAGGCGAGTTGACCAACGCGACCAACGCCGCCTGGCGGTCGGTCATGTTGTTCGCCTCGACGAACTGACGTACGCAGGCCGAAAGCGCATCCTGCGACTCGGTCAGCATCAGATAGCCGAGCACGGTGTTCTTCAGGCTGCGCCGCGCAAACTGGACGGCCTCGGCACTGTAAGGGATTCGCTCATCGAGGCGACGGTAGATGGACCAAAGCTGCTCTTCCAGGGTAACTGCGAGCGTGTGACGCACCCAGTCGCGAACGATATGGATCGCGTCGATATCAGCCTGCTCCGCGAGCTCGACCAGGTAGGCCTCGGACGGCAGGCGGATGATCTCCGCGACCATTGCAGGATCCAGGCTGTCGTCGCCGAGTACCGTGCGATATACATCGATCAGGCGCTGGTCCATCATCAGCGGACGGCCGGCGACATGAATCTCGACCAGCCCCTGCAGTACGTCCACCGCCAGGCTCTGAGCCGCTTCCCAGCGGTTGAATCCGTCCGGATCGTTCTTGGCGAGGAATACCCGGTCGTCGCGGTGATAGGGATAGATGAGTTTGACCGGCGCTGAGAACCCGCGAAGCAACGAAGGCAACGGCTCCTCACTCAGATCAGTGAAAGTGAAAAGCTGCTCGGCCTCGGTGATCGACAGAACCGTTTCAGAGCCCCGCTCGCCGTCTTCTCCCGCCAGCCTGAGCGGCATCTCGTTGCCTTCACCATCGAGCAGTGCCATGCGTACCGGAATGACGAACGGCAGCTTCTCCGATTGTCCCGGAGTCGGCGGGCACGACTGGCGAAACAGCAGACTGAAGGTACCCGTGGCAGCGTCCCAGCGCCCTTCGGCGTTCAGGCGCGGCGTACCAGCCTGACTGTACCAGCGTTTGAACTGGGTGAAATCCGCGCCGTTGGCATCTTCCAGTGCCTTGATGAAGTCATCGCAGGTCACCGCCTGGCCGTCGTGACGGTCGAAATACAGATCGGTGCCCTTGCGGAAGCCTTCCGGGCCCAGCAGCGTATGCAGCATGCGCACCACTTCGGCACCCTTCTCGTACACGGTCAAGGTGTAGAAGTTGGATATTTCGATGAACGAGTCCGGACGCACCGGATGGGCCATCGGACCGGCGTCCTCGGCAAACTGGTTGGCGCGCAGAAAGCTCACGTCCTCAATGCGTTTGACCGTTGCGGAATTCATGTCGGCCGAAAATTCCGCATCGCGGAAGACGGTAAA
Source organism: Halopseudomonas xinjiangensis (assembly GCF_900104945.1). Lineage (NCBI taxonomy): Bacteria > Pseudomonadati > Pseudomonadota > Gammaproteobacteria > Pseudomonadales > Pseudomonadaceae > Halopseudomonas > Halopseudomonas xinjiangensis. The sequence goes on from NZ_LT629736.1 coordinate 1,659,167, forward strand.
GCCTTCCTTGAGGGACAGCTGGAACCAGTCGCGGCAGGTGACCCGATTTCCAGACCAGTTGTGGAAATATTCGTGGGCGACCACGGCTTCAACGCGCTGAAATGCTGCGTCAGTCGCCGTTTCCGGGTGGGCCAGAACGCAGCTCGAATTGAAGACGTTGAGGCCTTTGTTTTCCATGGCGCCCATGTTGAAGTCGTTCACGGCGACGATCATGAAAATATCCAGATCGTACTCTCGACCATAGACTTCTTCGTCCCAGCGCATCGAACGCTTGAGGCTGTCCATGGCGTGTCCGCACTGTTCGCGGTTGTCCGGCTCCACATAAATGCGCAGATCGATGGTACGACCGCTCATGGTGGTAAAGCTGTCCTGAATCAGACACAGATCGCCGGCCACTAGCGCGAACAGATAGGCGGGCTTGGGGAACGGATCTTCCCAGGTGACCCAGTGCCGTCCGCCGTCGTGATCGCCACGCGCGATGGGGTTACCGTTGGAGAGCAACACCGGATAGTCGCCCTTGTCGGCAATCACCGTAGTGGTGAACCGACTCATGACATCCGGGCGATCCAGGTAATAGGTGATCTTGCGGAAGCCCTCGGCCTCGCATTGGGTGCAGAACATCGACCCGGACTGATAAAGCCCTTCGAGCGCGGTGTTTTCACGGGGCTTGATACGCGTAGTGATGGCGAGCTCGAAAGTGTCTCGCTCAGGCTTCAGTGACAAGGTATTTTCGTCGAACTGGAAATCGCCGCTGGCAAGCCGCTTGTCATCAAGTTCGACGGACATCAGCTCAAGGTTCTGACCGTCAAGCACCAGATCCGGACGGCCGTCGCCGGCTTCGCCCGGGTTGACCCGTATCGACATCCGGCTGTGCACGAGTGCGTGATCGTCGAACAGCTCGAAGGTCAGGTGCGTCTCGTCGATCCAATAATCAGGCTCTCGATAATCCTTCAGGTGGATAGTCTTCGGTTGCTCGGTGCGCATGGATGAATCCTGTACGGGTGGGCCTTCAGAACACATTGAAGCTCAAAGTGTAGGCGGTATATTTGCGGATATTGATCACCGCGGTATCGAGTAACAGATATTGACCCTTGATGCCGAGAAGCGTGCCCTCCAGTACCGGCTCCTTGTCGAGATTCGCCGACTTCGGCTTTGCACTGTACTCGCGGACCGGATAGCGGATATCCAGCGTAGCGACCCCGGTCAGCGGCTGGAATGCCTGGATCCCGAATCGCTGATGCAGCGCCTGCAGCCCTTCCTGGGCGCGATCAAGAATTGCGTCGCGCTGCTCGGCCAGATCAACCGGTTCCGGCTCGCCCTGCAACATGGCGCGCCAGTTGGTTTTATCGGCCACCTGCTGGCGCAGCAGATGCTCGACCAGCCCTGAATGTTGGCGTGCCGGGACCCGCATGATCGGCAAACCCTGGCTCGCGCCCTGATCGATCCAGCGAGTCGGCAACTGAGTGGCTCGGGTGATGCCGACTTTCAGCCCGGATGAGTTGGCCAGATAGACGATGTGATCGGTCATGCAGAACTGCTCACCCCACACCGGGTCCCGGCACGTGCCGTGCTCGTAGTGGCAGCGCTCCGGACTGACGATACACAGATCGCACTGCGCCAACCGAGTGAAGCACGGATAGCAGTAGCCCTGGCTGTAGCTCTTGCGCGTGCGTCTGTTGCAATGCGTGCAGTGAATATCACCAGAGGCGTGCAGGCGAACGGTACGGCCGATCCATTCGTTGAGCGGAATCGCCTGCTCGCCAAGCGGCAGGCTGTAACGTACGGGCTCCTCGCTCCCTGCGCCCAGTTCGCCCTTGAGCTTGCGCAGGGTACCGCTTGCCGAGAGCATCAGTGCAGCGTGTCCGAACCGGTCGAGAAGAGAATATTGGGGATGGTCTTTTCTTCCGACTTGCAGTGCTGCGGCGGCATGTAGCCAGTGCGCTCCTCCTCGGGCAGGTTCTCCTGTTCCCAGGCAATCATCGCCTGCAGACAGGTTTCCTTCTGCTCCTGGGTCAGCTTGCGGCCGTCCGGCCACTTGCCCAGTTCCACCGCGGTCTTGAAGGTGGCGTACGTCTCGGGGGTGATGCTGCGCAGCATGTCGAGGAATGTGGTCATGAGACCTCCGGAGCTTGATGACCGCGCTATTGTAGCGCGTTCAGCGAGCGCGCTGCAGTGCTCCGGCGATGCCGCCGGCAATGCAGCCCGAGATGAGTCCGCCGATATGCGCGGCGTTGGCAATGGCTCCGAGGCCGGCCAGCGTAATCAGGCCCGAGACGCCGAGGGCCAGCCACACCAGCATGAGTATCACCACGCCCTTGGGCAAAGCGAAGAATACGTTAGGCGCCAGCATCTGGTAGATCCAGCAGTAGCCCAGCAGGCCGTAGAGCACACCCGAGAGACCGCCGAAAACCACATCAGGGCTGACCAGCCATTGCGCCAGATTCGACGTCAGCCCGAACAATATGGTCAGCCCCAACAACCAGAGGCTGCCGGAGTATAGCTCGATGCGCCTGCCCAACTCCCAGAACCAGAGCCCGTTGAACGCCAGATGGAGCATGCCGAAGTGCAGGAAGATAGGACTGATCAACCGCCACCATTGGCCGAAATCGATGTTCGCCGCCAGATATCCGGTAGGCGCCAGGGGCGTAAACGTAAGATGGATGATGGCGTCGGCTCGGGTGCCCAGCCCTGTCCAGAGCGCGACCAGCCCCGTGATCACCAGAACCGCCAGGGTCAGAGGAACGCGGCGCAGCATCGCGGGGCTGGTAGGCGTCAAGGTTCGGGCAGGCTTGGCCGGCTCGACGGCCTCGGGCACACCCTGTTCATAGATGGCCTTGACTACCTGCGCATCGGCCTCATCCACCGTCCAGACGACCTGACGACCACCTTCCTCGGTAATACGGTGAACCAGTCCCCGTTGGCGCAGAAAACGGGTCAGCTTGCGTAAATCTTCATCCAGCGGGCATTGCATCGCTCGGTACATCGTTTCCTCATCCCCCGCGGGGTACGTCGATCCAGACAAAGTGTTCGCGATCAAGCCGCGATTCGCCGTCCCAGCGATAGGCCACCATCTTGCCGAATTTCACCGCGCTGTAGTCCAGGCACGCCACGTTGGGGCGAATCGGGTGGGGCCGTCCTTCCTGCCAGTAATGGCCGACGAACAGGATAGGTTCATCGGGTCCGTAAAGCATCAGCTCGGCCTTCTGCGAATCGCTAAGCGGCCGTGCGGCAATCTCTTCCGGCAGCGGATCCGGCTGAAACTGGACGTCGCCGTAGGTCTGCGGATCCTCTTCCCAAAACTTGGTGCGAAAGAACGAGCGGGTGAAGCCGTCCCGACCTGTCATCTTCATGCCATGCGGCAGCGGCATGCCGGTCCCGCGCAGCAATCGATCCTGAACCTGGTAAGCGAAGCTACCGGGATACACGGACTGCTGAATAAAGTCGACATCAATGCAGCCGTCCGGGTACATCCGTTTGAATGCGTCGATCAACCCATGATCCCAACAGGCGTGTACCAGGCGAAACTCACCCATGTCGAGGAACAATGGCAGGCTGTGGAACCACTCGACGAAGTAGGCCCATTCGTCCGGCCAGTTGGCGAACTGGCCCAGCGTGTCGCTTATCTGGCGTAGCTGACGGTCGGTGTGCTCACGTACGTATTGTCGACCACTGCCGGCCGGACCCGGTGTATGCCAGCCCAGCGCATTGAATTCGTGGTTACCCATGATGCACCGGGCAAAGCCGGCTTCGACCATATCGTGGACAAGGTGCAGGGATTCGCGGATGCGTGGGCCACGGTCGATGATGTCGCCGAGAAACAGGGCCTGGCGCTGCGGATGACGCCAGACACCCTCCTCCCGCCGATAGCCCATCTGCTCGAGGAGCCGCGCCAGCGTGTTGGCGCAGCCATGAATGTCGCCAATGATGTCGTAGCCCTGGTGTTCCCGCTGAGGCATCGGTTACTCCGTGAGGCGGCTGGACCATCCCAGCTTGCTTCGGCAGATTGCGTAGAAGTTGTGATCCAGGGGATGCAGCAGTCGCAGTTTCTGCGGCTTCTTGCGAATCGTGATGCTGTCGCCCGGTGCACAGGCGATATGTACCTGGCCATCGCAGCTGACCTGCGGATAGATACCACTCTGTTTGGAAATGATGATCTTCAGCTCGCTATTACCGTCGACGACGATCGGCCGGCTCGACAAGGTATGTGGAAACATCGGAACCAGCACCACGGCGTCCAGCTTGGGGTGCATGATCGGACCGCCGGCGGACAATGCATAAGCGGTCGATCCTGTCGGCGTGGCGACGATCAATCCATCCGACTTCTGGCTATAAACGATCTGACCGTCGACATAGAGTTCGAATTCAATCATTCGTGCCGATTTGCCGGGGTGCAGCACGACGTCGTTGAGCGCCTCGCTGGTACCCAGTTGCTCGTCCCCGCGACGTACGAAAGCGTCCAGCAGGAAGCGATTTTCCACCAGATACTGTCCCGCCAGGACTTCCCCGACGCGACTTTCCAGCTCGTCCGGCGAGATATCGGTAAGAAAGCCCAGGCCGCCCCGGTTCACGCCGAGAACCGGCACGTTGTAACGGCATAGTGCACGGGCGGCGCCCAACAGGCTGCCGTCCCCACCGACCACGATCACCAGATCGCAGATTTCGCCCATCATCTTGCGTGAACAGACTTGCAGCTGATGGCCGGGAAGCAGGTCCGCTACCGAATCTTCGAGGATCACGCTGTGGCCGCTGTCCACCAGGAACCGCCTCAGACGCTTGAGCGTGTCGACCACGCGGCCGCTACCGAGGCGTCCGATCAGTCCGATGTTGCGGAATTGCTCCATTACCTGTCTCTCTTCTCGTCTTGTCGGAAGTCCGGACATGCAGGACACTGCCCGGAAGCCCACCGATTATCCGCAGCCAGCTCGATACTGGCAAATTAGGCCTAGCATGTCGTTGTCGCCGTTACTGCACCCTATTTGCCGCGATCTGGCATGGATCGCCGACGCTCCCCCGCTGATGGAAGCGGGCTCCTTGTCCGTACTGGATCCGCTCGCCGGCAGCGTCTGGCGCAGCGACCCGGAACAGCGGCTCTACGCTCTCCGACAGCTCGATAACGATCCAGTGCGACTGGCGCAGCTGATCGGACCGTCCAAAGATTATCGATTGGGCAGTTATTACGAGCGGCTCTGGCGCGCCATGCTGACCATCGCGCCGGATATCGAGGTGCTCGCACATAACGTGGCGATACGTCAGGCCCAACGCAGTGTCGGCGAACTCGACCTGGTCATAGAGACAGCTGACGGGGCGGTAACGCACCTGGAATTGGCGATCAAGTTCTACCTCGGACGCGCCGACATCGGCGGCTCTGCAGGGCGAAGCTCGCAGCACGCATGGTGGGGGCCGGACCCGCGGGATCGCCTGGCGATCAAGATCAATCGGTTGATCAATCACCAGTTGCCCATGGCGACTCGCTACTCGGAGCTGCTTGCCGGGCTGCCTCGTATCGACAGGTCCTGCGCGTGGCTGCAGGGGTGCTTGTTCTATCCTGCAGACTCAACGATGCCGGCCGCGGAGCAGGCGTATGTTCCGCCCTGTCGGCATACCTGGCGTTATCGAGGAGAGCTGAACGACAGTTCGTTCGAGGGGTGGTTTGCGCTGCCTCATAAAAAGTGGCTGGCGCCGACTGCGGACAATTTTGAGTCTGTCCTGGATTGGGATGGGACATTGTCCCGCGGCCCGGTGATGCTGGTGCGCAAGGCCAGCCGCGACTCATGCGACGTGGCACGCATGCTGATCATGCCTGACGGCTGGCCGGACCTTGCTACTCCACCGAAGACCGTGTCTGCAGACGACTCAGATCGCGTTTGAGCGCGGCATTGGCTTTCTGTTGAGACGCCAGTTCCTGCTTGATGTCCATCAGCTCGCCCTGCGCCACTTTAAGGTGATCGGTGTGCTCTTCGCGCAACCGTTCGAGTTCGGCTTGGTGCGCTGACTGCATGGCACGCAGCTGCTCCTGAAGCGATTGAATCTGCCGGGTGTACAAGGCAGCCTTGCGCTGAAATTCCTCTCGCTCCTGCTGCACTTCCGCGGCCACAGCTTCCGGCTCGGGGGCATCTTCAGATTCCTCAGCTGAGCCCAGACGCACCGTCTCGATCGAGTTGCCACCGCCGTACCAGGCGTCCTCCGCGGCGACCTGCAGCCGCTCGGACGCCAGCAGTGCTCTGGCCTCCTCATCTTCGCCGACAATGCCCAGCGCGTTGCGGCGCACCGCTTCCTTGAGCCAGACCAGATCGGAGCGCCCGTTGCGCTGCCCCGGCTTCCATAGATGCGGCTTGTACTGTGTCTGATTGGTGAACCCGAGGCATACGAGCCGTATCGGTCCGCCACCCATATCGGGCCCACGTCCAGCCTTCTCGGCTATGCTCCGAAGCGGCAGATTCCACAACCGGTTGACGTAACCATCTTCGTCGAAATCCAGGGTGAAGAACACGGCGGCGCGAATTTGCAGGCGGTTGTTGATCTGCAGGAAGACCGCTTCCATCGTCTCGTCAGCAAAGTCGGGAGTGGCCATCAACCCATCGAGCAGGGCCTCGAACTCGGGATAAAGCATCTCCTTGCCTATCCCGCGCTCGGAAAAGAACATCACTGCTTCGGTCAGCAATGGTTTGGGTGCCGCGTTCATGTGATTCTCCGCCAAATCCTTCTTGCGATGCCGCTGGCCAGTATTACCCAGCGCACCCTACTTTGCGCACTTTTTCAGACAAATGCACCCAGGTCGCGCAAGTGTAGGTCAAAAGGCCATATGGCGATGTGATGCATTTGGCACGAACCGAGCGATGGCGGAGCCTTACCAGCCGCAGCGGCGACTCGCCGAGCACACGAGGCTAGGCGAGTCTTGGTGAGGGTGCGGAGGTCGTCAGATCGCTGCAGCGAGGCGGCAACCTTGGTTGATGGCACGCTTGGCATCGAGTTCGGCTGCGACATCTGCTCCGCCGATCAGGTGTACCGCTTTGCCGGCCGCTTGCAGACCCGCTTCCAGCTCGCGCAACGGCTCCTGACCGGCGCAGATGACAATCGTGTCGACCTCGAGCAGCTGCGGTTCGGCCGCTTCGCCCAGTCGAACATGCAAGCCCGCTTCGTCAATGCCCAGATACTGCACTGCATTGAGCATCTTCACCTGCTTGTTCTTCAACCCGGTGCGATGAATCCACCCGGTAGTCTTGCCCAGGCCATCGCCAACCTTGGTCACCTTGCGCTGCATCAGGTAAACCTCGCGAGCCGGCGCATGCGGCTGAGGCTGGACCCCGGCAATGCCGCCGCGAGCCTCAAGCGCCGGATCAATTCCCCATTCCTTCCAGAACAGCTCGGTGTTCAGGCTCGGATTCTCGCCCTGATGGGTGAGGAGTTCGGATACGTCGAAGCCGATCCCGCCGGCACCGATCACCGCGACCCGCTGGCCAACCGGCTTGCGACCGAGGATGGCGTCCAGATAGCTGATGACCATGGGATGATCAACGCCGGGAATCTCCGGCGTGCGCGGTTTGATGCCAGTCGCCAGAATGACTTCATCGAAGGCACTCAGATCCGCGACGTCGACGCGCTGGCCCAGGCGCAGCTGCACGCCGTGTTTCTCGATCATGCGCGCGAAATAGCGCAGCGTTTCGTAGAACTCTTCCTTGCCGGGGATGCGCTTGGCGACGTTGAACTGGCCGCCGATCTCGTCGGCGGAATCGAACAGCGTCACGTCATGGCCCCGCTCGGCAGCCACGGTGGCGGCGGACAGACCCGCCGGGCCGGCGCCGACCACGGCGATCTTCTTCACCTGGGTGGTCGGAATGTAGTTGAGTTCGGTTTCGTGACAGGCGCGCGGGTTAACCAGGCAGCTGGTCAGCTTGCCACCGAAGGTATGATCAAGGCAGGCCTGGTTACAACCGATACAGGTATTGATCTCATCGGCGCGGCCTTCTGCAGCCTTGTTGACGAAGTCCGCATCGGCGAGAAACGGACGGGCCATCGAGACCATGTCCGCCTCACCTTCGGCCAATACCCGCTCGGCCACTTCCGGCGTGTTGATACGGTTGGTGGTTACCAGCGGAATGTTTACCTCGCCCTTGAGCTTGGCGGTTACCCGGGTGAAGGCTCCCCGCGGCACTTTGGTGGCAATGGTAGGAATCCGCGCCTCGTGCCAGCCGATACCAGTATTGATCAGCGTAGCGCCGGCTTTCTCGACGGCCTTGGCCAGCATTACCACTTCATCCCAGGTGCTGCCGCTCTCGACCAGATCCAGCATCGACAGGCGATAAATGATGATGAAGTTGGTTCCGACAGCCTCGCGTACGCGGCGGACGATCTCCACCGGCAGACGCATGCGGTTTTCGTAACTGCCTCCCCAGCTGTCGGTGCGCTTGTTGACGTGGGCGACCAGGAACTGGTTGATGAAGTAACCTTCCGAGCCCATGATCTCCACGCCGTCGTAGCCGGCGCTTTGCGCCAGGCTGGCGCAGTTTGCGAAGTCGGCAATCTGTTTCTCGATGCCCGCCTCGTCCAGCTCTTTCGGCGTGAACGGATTGATCGGCGCTTTCACTGCGCTGGCCGATACCTGCTTGGGGCTGTAGGCATAGCGTCCGGCATGCAGAATCTGCATACAGATCTTGCCGCCCGCTTCATGCACCGCAGCGGTTACCACCTTGTGTCGCTCGGCCTCCTCTGGCGTGCTCATCTTCGCCGCACCGTGGCCTACGCTGCCCTCTTCATTCGGGCCTATCCCGCCGGTGACGATCAGGCCGACACCGCCGCGGGCACGCTCGGCGAAATAAACGGCCATCTTTTCGAAGCCGTTCTCGCGCTCTTCCAGGCCGGTATGCATGGAGCCCATCAAGGTGCGATTGCGCAGGGTAGTGAAGCCCAGATCGAGCGGGGCCAGAAGATTAGGGTACAGGCTGTGGGTGCTCATGTGTCGCTCCGGTGACTCATCATCAGTGCCTGGCGGTCCTTGCCGCCCGGGTCATGGAGCAAGACGATAGGCTCGCGCACGCGCTTGCTCAATCACCTTGGATCACAGTTAAATACCCGCTAGTAACAATCTGACCCAGAAACCCCGGAAGCATCGTCCATGAAACTCGGCGACCTGTCGGTCGGCTATCTCTATAGCCTGCGCGCGGCCCTGGAATATCTGGGGCATGACCCGGCGCCACTATTCCAGCGTTTCGCCGTGGCGGATGAACTGCTGGCCAAGGCGGAGGCAAGAATCAGCATTCCACGCTTCATGCGCCTGGGCAACGCTGCCATCCAGCTGAGCGGACAACCGGCAATCGGGTTGTGGATGGGCCGGCACAGTCATGCCAGCCATCTGGGGCTCCCAGGCATGGCGGCAAGTAGTGCACCCACGCTTGGCGCGGCATTCGCCACGCTGACGCGCTTCGAGCGGCTGACCAGTCAGAACTATCGAGGTCATTCGGCCTACGTACCGCCCGCGCTGCGCTTCTATTCCATCAGCCCGTACAACCAGTACAACCTGTTCGTCGTCGACTCGGCGCTCAGCTCGCGCGCCACCATTGCCCTGCAGTTGACCGGAGGGCGGGCGCGGCTGCGCGAAGTGCATATCGAGTTCCCCGAACCGGACTACGCCGATGCGTACGCGCAATTTTTCCCCTGCCCGGTTCTGTTCGGCCAGGCAGAAAACCAACTGGTGTGGGAGCCGTCGAGTCTCGAATTGCCCCTGATTCAGACTGCACTTTCCACGCATGCGGAGCTGGTCGAGTTGTGCATAGCGCGCCTCGAGCGCCTGAGTCGGGTACGAAGATTACGGGACCGCGTGGCGGATATCGTGTCGCCCGAACTGCACCAGCGTCTACCGACACTCAGCGAGGTCGCGCGGAAACTGGGGCAACCATCCTGGACGCTGCGGCGACGCTTGCTCGCAGAGGACAACGTGCGATTCCAGGAGATCATCGACGAAACCCGCCGGGATCTGGCTCTCAGCTATATCCGCGATACGGAGATGGCGCTGGGTGAAGTGGCGTTTCTGCTGGGGTTTTCCTCACCGGCGGCATTTCAGCGCGCATTCCGGCGCTGGACCGGCCAGGCCCCGGGAGGCTACAGGCGAGAGTTTCGGCGATCGCGCAGTGAGGCGATCACAAAGGAAGGCTGAACAAAGGAGAGAAACAGATGCGCTTGTTAACCGGAAAACGCCGGAAGAGTTACATCTCTTCGGCGTCTTCTACTTCCTGATCCCATTCCTGGGCGTGCTGCTCAATAAGTTCTTCCACATAGTCATTCATGGGTTTTCTCCTGACTGTACGAGCGGGTCGAAACCAGACCTCGACTCGACGTTATTGTCCTTACATTACAGTCAGATGAAGCACCTTTGGAAAAGTTCAGTCAAGAGACGAACGGTCCGTTCGCCCATACTAGGGCGACCAGAGCCAGGGCTTCGCCCAGCTCCACCAGCGCACCGGCGGTGTCGCCGGTCGTGCCGCCCAAGCGTCGCTTGAGGAGCGCTCGCCACACCACGCCCAACAAGAGCACGATCAGCAGCCAGCCAAACCCGCCGATCACCATCATCGCGAAGCCGTGCACGAACAGCACCGCCGGGAGCCAGACGCGAGGTATGTGTTCACTGAGCGCTTGCCCTAAACCACCTTCTCGCACGTAGGAGGTGGTCAGCAGCAGTGCGGGCAGCAACCAGCGCCCGATCCAGGGAGCGATCAGCAGTACCCACCAGAAGTTCATTTCGATGGCGGTAGCCAGCGCAGCGAACTTGACCAGCAGAACCAGCACCAGCGCCAGTACACCCATCGGCCCGCTTGCCGGATCCTTCATGATGGCGAGCGTCTTCTCCCGGTCGCCGCGCCCGCCCACCCATGCATCCACAGTGTCGGCCAGACCGTCCAGGTGCAGCCCCCCGCTGATCGCTACCCAGAAGGCCAGCACCAGCGCCGCCTGCAGCATGATCGGCAACCCGGCCACCGCCCACTGAACCAGCAGCAATAACAGTCCGACGAGGAAACCAACCACCGGATACCAGAGCAGCGATGCGCCGGTTTCTTCCGGGCGCGGCGGTCTAGACAGGCGAATCGGGATGGTCGTCAAAAATTGCAGGGCAATCAGCAATGGGGTCATGCAGATACCTCCTTAAGGGTGCCGTCATCCAGGCGACGCAGCGACACGAGCTGTGCGTAACCGACCTGAACCTGCAACAGATCGCGGTCCGGTAGCCCTCGGGCGCGCGCGAGCAACAGGCGCATGACGCCGGCGTGGGTGACCGCGAGTACCCGTTGCCCGGCATAACGCTCGGCAAGCGCCGCCAGCACATCGACGATACGCTGACGGAACGCGACGACCGGTTCGCCAGCCGGTGGTGTGAAGGTATAGGGATCATCCCAGAACCTGCCGAGTTCCTCCGCCTGATCCAACATCAGCTCGCTGGGGTGCCTGCCCTCCCACTGGCCAAAGTGCAATTCCCGCAGATCCGGGCGAATATCCACTGCGACCCCGTGAAGCTTACCCAGTTCGGCAGCGAAGCCAGCACAGCGCTGCAGCGGTGACGAGACGATCGCGTCCCAACCGTCCAGCCCTGCCAGGGCCTCATTCATCTGTTTCCAGCCGGCCGGCGTCAGCGCATCATCGATGCTCCCGCGGAAACCGCCGCCGCGTTCGGTTTCGCCGTGTCGCAGCAGCTCGAGGATCATTGGCCGGCCCTGCCGGACACGGCGGCTTCGGCGAACGTGGCCATGCCGTTGTGCAGGACGCAGGCCAGGCGCAACAGCGGGACCACCGCTGCAGCTCCACTGGCTTCGCCCAGACGCATGCCTATGTCGAGCAACGGTTTGGCCTTCATCGCCTCGAGTACGTGGCGATGGCCGGGCTCGGCACTGCTGTGACCGAACAGTAACCAGGGTCGCACTCCAGCGTTCAACCGGACCGCACAGAGCGCAGCGACCGAACAGATGTATCCATCAACCAGTACCGGAACACCACGCTGCGCGGCTCGCACATAGGCGCCAGTCAAAGCAGCGATTTCCAAGCCCCCGAGACAGGCAAGCGCATCGAACGGCAATGCCGTCCGCGACGCATGCAACCTCAAGGCTTTCTCGATGACGCGCAGCTTATGTCTCACCCCGGACGCGTCCAGACCGGTGCCAGGCCCGACCAGAGCATTGGGCGCGAGACCGAGCAAGGCGCTGGCCAGTGCGCTTGCGCTGGTGGTGTTGCCGATCCCCATTTCACCTGCGATATACAGGTCGGCGCCCTCTTCGGCCGTCGCTTCGAGAGCGTCATGTCCGGCATGCAGCGCCAGTTCACATTGTTCGTTGGTCATCGCCGCGGTACGGGAGAAATTGGCCGTCCCTGCTGCGATATTCAGATGTTTGACGCCTGGCAGCTCTTCGATGGGCACCGCCAGGCCGAGGTCGAAAACACGCAACCGGGCATCCAGCGATTTCGCCAGCACACTAATCGCCGCCCCACCATTGGCAAAATTGGCCAGCATCTGACCGGTCACGGCCTGGGGGAAGGCGGAGACGCCTTCGGCAACGACGCCGTGATCGGCGGCAAATATATGAATCGCCACGAGCCCGGCCTGCGGCTGGTCGCGGCCCTGAAGCGCGGCCAGCGTGGTGGCAACCTCCTCCAGCCGACCCAGCGACCCGGGCGGCTTGGTCAGTTCACCCTGTCGGGTCATGGCGCGGGCGCGACACGCCTCGTCCGGTGATGCGGCAGGCGCTTCCCACCATGCGCGCTTCACGCTTTCCCTCCCTTGAGAATCATCGGTAGCCCTGCCACGCAAAACGTGACCCGATCGCTCAATCCGGCCAAGGCCTGATGTAGCCATCCCGCTTCATCGACATAGCGGCGCGTGAGCTCCCCCATCGGCACGACACCGAGTCCGGTTTCGTTGCTGACCAGGATGATGTGTCCCGGTAATTGAGGCAGAACTTCAATCAACGCGGAACGCTCGGCAGCCAAACGCTGCGGGTCGTTATGCAGCAGCAAATTGGTGAGCCAAAGGGTCAGGCAATCCACCAGCACGCAGCGGTCCTCTGCGGCTATCTGGCGCAGAGCATCTGCCAGCGCAACCGGCTCTTCGACAAGGCCCCAGTGGGCAGGCCGTTGGGCGCGATGGCGTGCAATACGCTCGGCCATGGCATCGTCCAGCGGCTGGCTGGTGGCGACGTAACTGACGGTCTGACCGGAGGCGGCAGCGGTGTCTTCCGCCAACCTGCTCTTGCCGGAACGTGCACCGCCTAATATTAACTCGATCATATAGTTAGACCTATTACTTCGCGTAACCTGGGAATATCCATATGCCGTTCTATCAGGTCCGCCAGACGGTCGATATCACGCGCGCGAAGCCCAGCGTAATCCTGCCCTTCGACCCGTTCGACGCCGGCCCAGGCAAGTAAAGCACCGCTCGCCTCGGCCGCCTCGAACAACCCGTGTAGATAGGTACCGGCTACCAGACCGTCCTCGCTCAAGGCTCCATCCGACTGGCCGTTGTCGAAATTCACCAGGGCCCGAGCCAGGGCCGGCCCTGAGCTTATCCCCGCGTGAATTTCATAACCACGTACGACCGCGTCGTCCAGCACCAGCCGCCCTGAAACGTTGGTCAGACGCTTCTGCGCCTGCAACGTCGTTTCGAAATCGAGCAGGCCGAAGCCCGGCGAGTCACCCGCCGGCCCTTCCAAACCCAGCGGGTCGCAGACGCGCTTGCCGAGCATCTGCAGGCCGCCGCAGATCCCCAGGACCCGACCGCCGTAACGCAAATGTCGCTGGATTGCTGTTTCCCAGCCGTGTTCACGGAGGAACGCCAGATCAGCGCGCACGCTTTTTGAACCAGGAAGGATGATCAGGTCTGCCGGCGGAATAATCTCGCCCGCGCGTACGAATTGCAGGTCGACCTGCAGATGCAGGCGCAACGGGTCGAAATCGGTGTGGTTGCTGATGCGCGGCAATACCGGTACGACCACCTTCAACGCTGCCTGGGATTTGCTCGCCTGGCGCGCATTCACTGCGTCTTCGGCTTCCAGATGCAGGTCGTGCAGATACGGCAGCACGCCCAGCACCGGCACACCGGTGCGCGCCTCGAGCCAGTCGATACCCGGCTGCAGCAGGCTCACGTCGCCGCGAAAACGGTTGATGACGAAACCGCGTACCCGGGCGCGTTCAGTCGGCGACAGCAGCTCCAGCGTGCCGACCAGATGGGCGAACACGCCACCCTTGTCGATATCGGCGACCAGCAGTACCGGGCAGTCGACTGCCTCGGCGAATCCCATGTTGGCGATGTCGCCTTCACGCAGGTTGATTTCGGCAGGCGAACCGGCACCTTCGACCATGATCACGTCATAGCGCTGACAGAGACGCTGATGCGAGACCAGCACGGCGCGCATCGCCTCGGGTTTGTAGGCGTGGTAGGTCCGGGCATCCATGCAGCCAATCGCGTGCCCGTGGATGATCACCTGCGCCCCGGTATCGGTATTTGGCTTCAGCAGTACCGGATTCATATCGGTGTGCGGCAAGACGCCTGAGGCCTCGGCCTGGACCGCCTGGGCGCGCCCGATCTCTCCGCCATCAACCGTCACCGCTGAGTTCAGCGCCATGTTTTGCGGCTTGAACGGCGCCACACTGACGCCCTGACGACGCAGCCAGCGGCATAGCGCGGTCACGAGCGTACTCTTGCCGGCGTCCGAGGTGGTGCCCTGCACCATGACGGTAGGCATGATCAGCGAAACTCCCGCACGGGCTGCAAGGCCAGGCTCAAGCGCTTCCAGCCGGACTCGTCCGCCGGCAAGCCGATACGCAGGGCCGATTGCTCGGCAAACAGCCGCGTGAGGATCCCCTGTCTGGCAAATGATTCATATATCGATATCGACTGTGCGTCTTGAACCCACTGAAACAACGCGCAGCCGCCGGAGGGAGCAAGGCTGCGGGAAGCCAGCAGCTCGGCAAGCCGCCAACCGTCCGCGGCGAGGCGATCACGCCAGTCCTGCTGGGTTTTCCAGTCAGCCAGAGCGAGCCGTCCGACATAGCGAGTCGGCCCACTGACAGCCCAAGGTCCCAGTCGCTCCGCCAGTGCCTGACAAACCGGCTCGGCGGCCAACACGAAACCCAGCCGTGCACCACCCAGCCCGAAGAACTTGCCGAGCGAACGCAGCACGACCAGACCGGGAAGATGTGAATGCGCGGCGAGGCTATCCTCGGGGGTCGGGTCGACGAACGCCTCGTCGACAATCAGGCAGCCACCGCGACTCGCCAGGTGCGAGTGCCAGCCGAGAAGCTGATCGACAGTGAACCGTCGTCCGGTCGGATTGTTGGGGTTGATCACAACAAGCACGTCGATATGCGCGAGACCGGCTTCCACATCCTCTGAACCCAGCGACTCGGGCACGAAGCCGGCCGCTTCCCAGGCATGGCGATGCTCGGCATAACATGGCTCGACGATGCCCACGCGCTTACCGGCGAACAGAGAAGGCAATGCCTGTATCGCCGCCTGCGATCCCGCCACGGCAAGGATCGAGTCGGCGCCGTAATACGCTCGCGCGGCCTCTTCGAGGCCGTCCTGCTCTTCCGGCAGACGCTGCCATACCTCAGCGGGAACGGGCTGCAGCGGCCAGGCATAGGGGGCCAGGCCGGTCGACAGATCCAGCCAGTCCGCAAGCGGGATCCCGTACTGCGCGGCCGCTTGGCGCAAACGCCCACCGTGTTCAAGCAAGGCTTAATCCCCAGATGAGGAAAATGACTATCACCCAGAGCGTGACGCTGCGGCGTACCAGCCGAAGGGCATGCAGGATGTCTACCGCGCCGGGCGCAGGTCCCGCGCCGAGCAAGGGTCGCTTATGGATCTCACCTTCGTAGCTGGCTGGTCCGCCGAGGCTGACGCCGAGCGCACCTGCCCCGGCCGCCATGACCGGGCCGGCGTTGGGACTATCCCAGAGCGGAGCTTGCTGCGCCCAACAGGCAAGCGCCAGCCGCGTCTTGCCGCACAATGCATAGGTCAGCGCGACAAGGCGGGCCGGAATGAAGTTGAGGAAGTCGTCGATCTTCGCCGCAGCCCAGCCGAAGTGCAGGAAGCGCTCGTTCCGATAGCCCCACATTGCGTCCAGCGTATTGGCCAGCCGGTACAGAACCACACCAGGCCCGCCGAAGATGGCAAACCAGAACAGCGCAGCGAACACGGCATCGCTGCCATTTTCCAGAACCGACTCGGTGGTGGCGCGGGCGATACCGGTCTCATCCAGGGCGTTGGTGTTACGGCTGACTATGCGTCCGACCCGTTCCCTTGCGGCGTCCACGTTGCCCGCTCCCAGAGCCCGCACGATCGGCATCGCGTGTTCGGAGAGACTGCGCAGGCCGATGGCAAGATAGAGCAGTATCATTTCCGCGAGCCAGCCAATGCCGGGCAGATTCGAGATCAGCCAGGCCGCGAAGGTGAGCGGCAACACCGCCAGTGACCATGCCAGGAGTCCCTTGTTGCGCCGCGGCTGCCCCCGGTTGAACCGCAGCTCGATGGCCGAAGCCAGCCAGCCGAACCCCACCAGCGGATGCCAGCGACGCGGCTCGCCCAGTACCTGGTCGAGCAGGATGGCAGCCAGCATGAGCGGCGCCATCATCGCATGCGCTCCGCACAGTTACGGATGAGACGCTGCAATTCATCGAGCCCCAGCGTCAGCGCCGAGATACCCGGCTGAAGAATGTCCGGAGACTTGATTTCGTGTACGTCACCACTACGAATCGCCGGGATCGATCGCCAACCATCGCGCTCGGCCAGCTGCTCCGGGCGGAAACGCTTGCCGCACCAGGAGCCGATGATCAGATCCGGCGCGCGGCGAACCACCTCCATTGGTTCGGTGATATAGCGGTCACGCGCCCGGGGGTGATGGCTGAGATCGGCGAAGCAGTCCTCACCCCCGGCTATGTCGATCAGCTCGCTGACCCAGCGGATGCCCGAGATCAACGGATCATTCCACTCCTCGAAGTACACCCGTGGTCTGCAGGGCAAGGATGAAGACTGCTGACGAACCTGATCGAGGCGCTCCTGCAGCCCCTGAACCAGCTCAGCGGCCCGCTCACCCGCGCCGACGAGCGCACCCAGCGTTTCGATCATGCGCAGGATGCCGGCTATGTCGCGCTGGTTGAACAGATGCACTTCCAGCCCTTCCCGGGCCAGGTCGGCAGCGATACCGGCTTGCAGGTCGCAATATCCCAGGACCAGATCAGGCTTGAGCTCGATAATCCGCTCGGTCTTGGCACTGGTGAAGGCGGAGACCTTGGGTTTTTCCCGGCGCGCCTGTGGCGGATGAACGGTAAAGCCGGAAATACCGGCAATGCGATCCTGCTCGCCAAGCCGGTATAGCACTTCGCAGGTTTCGGTAGACAGACAGACGATGCGCTGTGGCCCCTTCACGACTAATGACCCCAGCCATCGGTAAAGACCAGTTCGGACAGCGGTTGCGCCTGGGCCCAGCCCTCTTCTTCCAGCATTGGTCGCGGATAGAATTCCCGCACCGGTCCCAGACAGAGTATTGCCACCGGACGCGCGCCCTCCGGCATGCTAAGCAACGCGGCGAGCGCATCGGGATCGAAAAGCGATACCCAGCCCATGCCGAGTCCTTCGGCGCGAGCTGCCAGCCACATGTTCTGGATGGCGCAGGCCAGCGATGCCAGATCCATCTCAGGCAAGGTGCGGCGGCCGAACAGATGCTTCTCGCGCCCATCCGGCAGCGCAGCGACCAGCAGTTCGGCGCAGTCGAGGATGCCTTCGACCTTGAGTTGCATGAACTCATCGCTGCGCTGACCCAGCGCTTCGGCGGTAAGACGGCGCTCGGCCTCGACCAGGCGATGAAGCTCGGCGCGGATATCCTGGCGAGTGATTCTCACGAAGCGCCACGGCTGCATCAGCCCGACGCTGGGCGCGTTATGGGCTGCCTGCAGCAGCCGCGCAAGCAGCTCCGGCTCGACGCTGCCGCCACTGAAGTGGCGCATGTCGCGGCGTTCGCGAATAGCCCGGTACACCCCTGCCCGCTCGGTGTCGGTGAAGGCCTGATCGTTCATGGCTGAAACAATGCTGCCACGGCGCGCGGATTGCCGGGAAAATACAGATGGATATACGACGCGGTCAGCCGACCCAACCGATAGACCGCCTCGGCCGTGCGCTTGTAGTTCGGGCATTCGCCGCGCACCAGAACGGGATGCTCGCACTGCAGCGCAGAGTGATGGAAGGTGTGGCCGCGCAGAGAACCTTCAGGCAGCGACACCTCCTGCAAGGCCAGCGCAGCCAGGCGCTTTTGCATGGTGACCTGCCCCGAAACCAGCCCGACCATTTCAGCCGTCGTGCCCTCGGCATCGGTCAACGTTTCGCATAGATAGAGCATGCCGCCGCATTCGGCGAGGATCGGCTTGCCGGACTGCTGGTGCTGGCGGATCGCCGATTGCATCGCGCGGTTGGACGCCAACTGTTCGAGGTGCAATTCGGGATATCCCCCCGGCAGATACAGACTCTCAACATCTGGCAGCGCCGAATCGCGCAGCGGCGAGAAAAACACCAACTCGGCACCGAGCGATTCGAGCACGTCGAGGTTGGCCTGGTAGATAAAAGCGAACGCAGGATCACGCGCGACACCTATGCGCACGCCGGCCAGCAGCCGATCCCGAGCGGCTTGCGGCGCGCCCTCAAAGTCGACCGGTGCGGGCAGCGCCGAACCGGCACTGGCCTCCAGCGCGTCGGCCGCGGCATCCAACCGCGCGTCGAGGTCGAGCAGCTCGTCCGCCTGCACCAGACCCAGATGCCGGCTGGGCAGCGCTACGTCCGGACTGCGTGGTAGCGCGCCATACCAATGCATGCCCGCCGGCAGGCTGTCACGAAGGATCTTGCCATGACGGGCGCTGCCAACCTTGTTACCGAGCACACCGGAGAATGGCAAGTGCAACTGGAAATGCGCCAGCCCGTGAGCCATGGCGCCGAAGGTCTGCGCCATCCCCGACCCGTCGATGACGCCCATCACCGGCACGCCGAAGTGCCGGGCGAGATCCGCCGCGGAAGGATTGCCGTCGAACAGTCCCATGACGCCTTCGATCAGGATGAGATCCGCCTCGCCTGCCGCTCCCCACAGCATGCGCCGGCTCTCCTGCTCTCCGATCATCCACAAATCGAGCTGGTAGACCGGCTGGCCGCTGGCTCGCTGCAGGATCATCGGATCGAGAAAGTCCGGGCCGCACTTGAACACCCGGACGCGACGCCCTTGCCTGTGGTGCAAGCGCGCCAGTGCCGCGGTGACGGTGGTCTTGCCCTGCCCCGAAGCAGGCGCGGCGATCAGAAGCGCCGGGCACTGCCGTGTGGTCAAAACTCGACCCCCTTCTGCGCCTTGATCCCGGACTTGAAGGCGTGCTTGACCACGCCCATCTCAGTCACCGTATCGGCGGCCTCGATCAGCTCGGGCGGCGCACCACGGCCAGTCACGACAACATGCTGATGCATGGGCCGCGAACCGATGTCGCGCAGTACCTGTTCGATTTCGAGATAACGATATTTCAAAGCGATGTTCAGCTCGTCGAGCACTACCAGGGCGATCTCCGGATCGCTCATCAACTCGACCGCCACGTCCCAGGCTGCACGAGCCTTGGCCATGTCGTCCTGACGATCCTGCGTTTCCCAGGTGAAGCCGGCGCCCATGACGTGATAGCGCACTTCGTCAGGGAAGCGACGGAAGAAGGTTTCCTCACCGGTACTGCGTGCGCCCTTGATGAACTGGACGATGCCCACCTTGTAACCGTGGCCGAGCGAGCGAGCCGCCATGCCGAACGCGGAGCTGCTCTTGCCCTTGCCGTTGCCGGTCAACACCAGGAGCAGCCCGTGTTCATCCTGGGCCTGGGCGATCTTCTCGTCCATTACCGCCTTCTTGCGCTGCATGCGCAGGCGGTGACGTTCATCGCGTTCGGCGTCGCTCACGCGTGACGGTCCTGCCCGTTGCGCAGCGGCGCCGCGGCGTGAAGCGCTGCATACAACAGCGCAGCGACAGCCACGTAGAAGGCCATGGTCGCCAGATACTGCGGATAGTAGGTCGCGATCCGCTCAAGCATGCCAACGAACGTCGGCTCGGCGTAACGGCCAGAGAAGAAGTAGAACCCGCCGCTGGAGAACAACTGGCATACCAGCGCGCTGACCGACATCACACCGGCAAGAACCGGCAGGCTACGCAGGCTGTCCTGGTGCCAGCGAGCGTACAGACGACCGCCAAACCACAGCGCGGCGTAGGCGGGAACCAGCATCCAGTAGGCTACGGTCATGCAGTGATGACCGGCGTTTGTCCAGCCAACACTCATGACGTCCATGAAGGTCGCCTGCAGAAACAGCGCAGGGAAGATCCAGCGCGGACGCAGCAACACGCCAGCGAGGAAAAACACCGCCCACGAGGCGCTGCGCAGGTTCACCAGATCGAAATGGCTCCCCCGTGTCATCGCCATCAACAGGACCAGGGCGACGCCCACGATCACCTGGCTACGTTTGGATAGTTCGAGCATGTATTTCCCCTTTTTTGCTGTCGTTATAAGTCAACTTCTCAAATCGGTTGGTAGCGCAAGGTCAGATAACCGGCCCGGCCCGGCTGCTGATAGGTACGGGCGGTTTCATAATCGGTATCGAACAGGTTGGTCACACTGACCTGTACCCGCCAAGCATGGCTGAACCAGTACTGGGCGCGTAGATCGACTGTATTGTAGCCAGACAACTCGTTGGTGTTCTGGGTATTGTCCCAACGGCGCCCTTCGGCATGCACGCTGGCGCCGACGCCAACCGAGCCGAAGCGGCGATCGACGTCAAGATTGAACAACTGTTCTGCCCGGCGTGGCAACAGCTCACCCTGGTTGGCGCGACTGGAACGGTTCGCCGGGTCCTGCAGAGTCAGATTGGTGCGCCAGTCCCAGCTCAGCCACTGGCTGCCCAGACCCATCTCGACACCCCGGATGACTGCCTTGTCGATGTTGTACGCGCGCAGCCCGTCTCCTTGGTTGAAGTAGGCAATCAGATCATCGATCTCGTTGTGGAATACGGCTACCGACCAGTCCCCCCAGCCATGCTCGCCGTTCAGGCCTGCCTCGATATTCTTCGATGTCTCGTCAGTGATATCGGGGTTGCCGTAAAACGGATGGTACAGCTGGTTGAAGGTCGGAGCCTTGTAGGCAGTACCGTAGCTGAGGGTGGCCTGTATCGCCTGGCTGAGCGCGAAACCGTAGCCGACGCTACCTGTGTTGTGCCGACCGTGTGCTTCGTTATCGTCACTGCGAAGGCCGAGCTGCCAGGAATGGCGACCGAAGTCGGCAAGATACTGAGCATAGATGCCATGGTTGTCGCGGCTGTCTTCACGAAAATCCGTGGTGCCGTTGACCGAATCGTCGAGGTAGTCGTAGCCCAGCGTCAGTAGCTGATCCTTGGCGATCTCCACGTCGTTCTGCCAACCGAAACTGTCCCGACGGGTATCGATCCGCGTATCGAATACGCTGCCGTTGAAGGTGTCGAGCTTGTCTTCGCTGCGCCCCGCCTGAATGGTCATCCGCCATGGATCGATCGGCGAAAATGCTGCCCGGGCACCGTAGGTCTTGAGCACATTGTCCGCGTTGGCCTTACGTCCGGAGTCGAAATCGTTATGCGAGTGCACTTCGGTCACGTAGCCGTCCAGTTCCAGGCCGTTATCGAATCGATAACCGCCGTTGAGATTCGCTGCCAGCTCGCGGTAGCCGTCATGGTCCGGCTCGGGCGAAGGCGCACCGGGACGCGCGTCTATCCCACGCGTATCCAGGCTGCTGATACCCAGGTTGTACCAGGCATTGCCATGCCCGCCCGATACGCCGGCGCTGCCAGCGTGATGGTTGCGGCTGCCGACAGTGACCGACGCGTACGGATTGACGCCATCCTGCTCGCCGCGCCGGGTGAAGATCTGTATGACGCCACCTATAGCCTCGGAGCCGTACAGACTGGAGCGAGGCCCGCGTACAACTTCAATGCGCTCGATCAGCTCCACCGGCAGGTTCTGCCAGGCCGCGTCGCCGGTCGTCGCCGACCCCGTGCGGACGCCGTCGATCAGCACCAGCACGTGATTGCTGTTGCTGCCACGAATGCTCACCGTGGTGTTCTTGCCGGGGCCTCCGGTGTTGGTCAGGCTGATGCCCGGTACCCGGCGCAGCAGATCAGGCACGCTTGTCGCCTGCAAACGCTCGATTTCATAACGACCTATGACACTGGTGGCGGCGATGCCGGGCGTACTGCTCTGAGTGGTCCGGGTGGCGGTGACCACCTGATCGTCGAGACGATAGGGGTTTGCCAGAGACAAGCTGGAAGTACTGACGATGGCCACGGCCACCGAAGCGGAAAGAAAGGTTTTCATCTGAGTGCGCTGCTCCGTCGTGCCTACCCGCACGACCCTGCTGTTGGTATTGCAGGGCGAGCAACGCTGGCAGACGGCACGAGAGCCGAACACCCGCAGAAGCCCGCCGCTCTGCTGTGGAAAGCGTCAGGCCGGTCTCCGGGCTCACAAGTGAATGATCCATCGCGATGGATGATCGATTCGGCGATCGCACCTTCCCATGCCGAGGCACAGTGGTCTGAGCGATCGCTGCCGGCCAAGAGGCTGGCGGCACTTGTATACCGTTGCGGGGGCAGCGCCGGGATTGCTCGAAGAGCGCACCGGCTTCCCAGTTTCACCCACCGAATCATTGGCGGGCACCTGAAGCAGGCGCAAGGTTAGAAGTTTTGTAACAACGCGTCAACGACAGCGTCAGCGGCCATCCGCCCGCCAGGTCCGCTAACCTGGTTGCCAAGCCAGCACCCTCTAGCCACTATAGGATGAACCGGTCATTCGTTGAGGTGGACATGAGAATTGGAGAACTGGGTGCCAGCACCGCCTGCCAGGTGGAAACCATACGTTATTACGAGCAGCAACAACTGCTCCCCCCGCCCGCGCGAATGGCCAACAATTATCGCGTGTACGGGCCGGAGCACGTCGAGCGCCTGACCTTCATCCGTAACTGCCGCACCCTGGACATGACGCTCGACGAGATCAAGCGGCTGCTCGCCCTGCGCGACCAGCCCCAGGAAAGCTGCGAGACGGTGGACAGCCTGATCGACGAGCACATCACCCATGTGCAGGCTCGAATCAATGCCTTGCATGACCTGCAGAAGCAACTGGTCGAACTGCGCCACCGCTGCGGTGGCGCACGCGACATCGACAACTGCGCGATACTCGGCCAGCTCAATACGTCCGGGTCAATCAGCGCGCCGGATACGCAGGGCACGCACGTCGGCAACAGCCATCAGCACCGCTAGGATCGCACTTTAGCGCGTGAAGAGATCAGCCAGCGTCAGGGTGAACATCAGAACTATCCAGAAGCCGGCACCGAGCGCGAAAAAGCGCACCAGCGCGGGATGATCCTGCAGACGCACGAAGCCGCCGAGAAGCAGGACCACTTGCCCCGCAGAACCGATCAGCGCGAGCCAGGCGTAAGCGGGGAAAAAGTGAGCCAGCCCGACCATGCCGGCCAGCAGCGCCAGCAGGCCGATCCAGACGATGAATAGTCGTTGGCTCATGCGCCGCGCCCCACCAGGTACAGCGACGCGTAAAGCAATATCCAGATCGCGTCCACCAGGTGCCAATAAAAAGCGACTGCCTCGAGCGTGATCGCCCGTTCGGGCATCTTCATGTGGCCGGTATGGATGCGTAACAGCATGCCGATCGTCAGGGCGACGGCGACCAGTACGTGAATGGCGTGCAGCCCGGTGGCGAACAGATAGACGTGCATGTAGAGCCTCGCCGGCTGTGAGCTCAGCGGGGACTCCGGCGAGGTCGGCGGCGACAGTCCTTCGCGCACTTCCCAGGCGTACTCGAAACCCTTCAGCGCCAGAATGCCAGGCCAAACAGCGCGGCACCGCCCAGCATCCACTTCACCCGGCCGTATACCTGCCGCCGGGCCGCCTCGACCACCAGCGTCATGCACAGGCTGCCGGTCAGCAGCAGTGCGCTGTTGAAACCGGCAAGCAGGTAGTGCAAGTGTCCCATGGCCTCGGCAACTGCCTGGGTGTGGGCAACCCGATAGTAGTAGATCACCAGGCACGCCGCCGAACATCATCAGCTCTGTCGCCAGGAACAGCCATATGCCCAGGTAGGTCGCCTCGCGCTGCTGCGCAGGGGTCTGGAAATGCTCCGCCAAGTATTCCCTACGAGGTTCCATGAGTGGCCTCCGGCGGGTACTCGTAGGCTTCGAAATCGACAATGGGGATCTCCGCGAAGTTGTGCGTCGGCGGCGGCGAGGACGTGCGCCACTCGAGGCCGGCAGCGTCCCACGGATCATCGTCCGCCAGCGGACCATAGCGCAGCGACCAGAGCAGGTAGAAGAACGGCAGCACGTAACCGACCGCCAGGACCGCAGCGCCCGTCGACGACATGACATGCACGGAACATGAACTCATCCGGATAGCTGTGGTAGCGCCGCGGCATGCCCAGACAACCGAGGATGAACTGCGGAAAAAGGTCAGGTTGAAGCCGAAGAAGATGGTCGAAGCGGAGATCTTGCCCCACAGCTATGAATACATGCGCCCGGTCATCTTCGGCCACCAGAAGTGCAGCGCGCCGAAGAAGCCCGCTACCGCCGCGCCGATCATGATGTAGTGAAAATGCGCGACGACGAAGTGGTATCGTGCACGTGCACGTCCGCAGCCAGCAGCGCCAGGAACAATCCGGTCACGCCGCCGATGACGAACAAACCAATGAAGGTGACCGCGAACAGAAAGGGCGCATTGATCGTCAGGTTGCTCTTGTACAGTGTGGCGGTCCAGTTGTAGACCTTGATCGCCGAGGGAATCGCGACGGGAAAGCTTAGCAGCGAAAAGACCATGCTGGCGTACATCGATTGTCCGGCAACGAACATGTGATGCCCCCAGACCATGAAGCCGATTACCGCGATGGCCAGGCTGGAATAGGCAACGAAGCGATAGCCGAAGCGCCGTGGTGGAAATAGACGAAGTCCGGCAGTTCGGTGACGCGATTCCAGCGAATCGGTTTCCCCTCGACCAGGCTCTGCACCACCGGCTGGAGCATCTCTTCATCCGTCCATATCTGCGAATGGCAGTTCATGCAGGTGTGGGTTGCTGGCAATCCGGCAACCGAACTGGTTTCGCGGTGTCGTGGCAGTAGCGGCAATCAATCTGCAAGCCTCCCGCGTGACGCTCATGGGAAAACGGTACAGGCTGCCTGACGAACCAGCCCTTGCCGGTGCGGTAGTCGGAACGGTCGAACACGACGGCCGCGGCGAAGGCGCCGACAACTGTCAACAGGAGCAGGCCTAGTATCAGCCTCAGCCACATGTCAGCCGATCGCGGGAATAGTTGTGCCATGGCGTAGCGGTACCAATTTGTATCTGTCTGTTTCGTCAACCGAGCCGGGAGTGAGTTCCATCGGATCGCCGTCCTAGCCGTGAACGAATCCGGACCCGGTCAGTCCCAATCCGAAAGCGAGACCACAAGCGTCGTCCTAGACCAGATGGCCGGGTTCGCTCGTTTGGCAGCGCTGATAGGTTCAGCGGGAGCAGTAGTCGGTTCGCGATGGTGTTTCGCCACCATCTGTTGCCAGAGCGTCTCGAAGAAGGCGCAGGATGCCAGGATGGTCCAAGCCGGATGAGCCCCAGGCCCCATAACAAGGTGCCCTGATGAGCAAAGCGACAGACTGCACGATTATCTACGACGGACAGAAACTGACCGGCAAAGCCGATCAGCCTCTGGTCGAATTCCTCGGCGAGCACGGCATCGAGTTGCCGCATGTCTGCTATCACCCCTCTCTCGGTCCGTTGCAAACCTGCGATACCTGCTGGGTGCTGGTCGACGGCGAACTGCAGCGCGGCTGCACCTTGCGAACCGCTGAAGGTCTGGCGTTATCGAGCACCGGGCAGGCGCAGACGGCACGCGGCGAAGGCATGGACCGGCTTCTCGCCAAACACGAGCTGTATTGCACCGTCTGCGAGAACAACAACGACTGCACGCTGCACGACACCGTGGTCAGCATGGACATCCCCATACAGCGCTACGAATTCGAGCGCACGCCCTACGAGAAAGACGAATCCAACCCGTTCTACACCTACGATCCCGACCAGTGCATCCTCTGCGGCCGCTGCGTCGAGGCGTGTCAGAACGTCGAGGTCAACGAAACGCTGAGCATCGACTTCACCATGGAGCGCCCGCGCGTGCTGTGGGACGGCGGCCAGCCAATCGATGAATCCAGCTGCGTCAGCTGCGGCCACTGCGTCACCGTGTGCCCGTGCAACGCCTTGATGGAAAAGACCATGCAGCCGGACGCCGGCCCCTTTACCTCGATTCCGCAGGACCTGAAACGGCCGATGATCGATATGGTCAAGACGGTCGAGCGCACCATCAGCGCCAAGCCGATCACGGCCATCTCGGTGATGGACAAGCACTGGCGTCAGCCCGAGGTGAAGCGCACCAAGACCGTGTGCACTTACTGCGGCGTGGGTTGTTCATTCGAGATGTGGACGCGCGACCGGCAGATTCTCAAGGTCCAGCCGGTGGAACATGCGCCCGCCAACGGCATTTCCACTTGCATCAAGGGCAAGTTCGCCTGGGACTTCGTCAACGATCCCAAACGTTTGACCACCCCGCTCATCCGCGAAAACGGCCAGTTTCGCGAGGCCAGCTGGGACGAAGCGCTCGACCTGGTCGCGCGTCGCTTCATGCAGATTCGCGATACGGAAGGTCCGGAAAAGATCGGCTTCATCGGCTCCAGCAAGGCGAGCAACGAAGAGGCCTACCTGACACAGAAGATCGCCAGGCTGATCATCGGCACCAACAGCGTCGACAACTCCTCGCGCTACTGCCAGAACCCCGCTACCAAGGGCCTGTTCCGCACGGTCGGTTACGGCGGAGACGCCGGCACCATCGAAGACATGGAAAAGGCCGAGCTGATCGTCATCGTCGGCAGCAACCTCTCCGAGAACCACCCGGTTATCGCCTCCAAGCTGAAGGCAGCGCGCAAGCTGCGCGGGCAAAAGTTGATCGTTGCCGATGTGCGCGGGCATGAGATGGCCGAGCGCGCCGATATCTTCCTGCGTCCGAACGCCAGTACCGACATGATCTGGGCGTCTGCCATGGCCCGCTACATTCTCGACAACGACCTGGCCGACACCGAGTTCCTCGAAACCAAGGTCAATCAGGTCGAGGAATTCCGTGAATCGCTGGCTCCATTCACCATGGAGTTCGCCGAGCAAAAGACCGGTATTCCGAAGCAGCAACTGATCGACGCGGCGGAGATGATCGCCCGCGCCGATTCGGTTTGCCTGCTGTGGGCAATGGGTATCACCCAGCATAGCCATGGTGCTGACATCAGCACCTCGCTATCCAACCTGTTGCTGGTTACCGGCAACTACGGCAAGCCTGGCACCGGCGGCTACCCGATGCGCGGCCATAACAACGTCCAGGGCGCCAGTGACTTCGGTTGCCTGAAGAACATGTACCCGGGCTACGAGAAAGTCAGCAACGACGAGGTCCGGGCGAAGTGGGCGAAGGCCTGGGGCGTTCCGCCCGAGAAGCTGTCCGGCGAAGTCGGCTCGGATAATTTTCTGATGGTTCAGGACGCCGGGACCGAGAAACTGCAGGCCATGTACATCATCGGCGAGGAAACCGCGTTCTCCGATGCGAACGCCAACAGTGTTCACGACTCCTTCAGTAATCTGGAATTCATGGTGGTGCAGGACATCTTTCTCAGCCGCACTGCACAGTTCGCTGACGTCGTTCTGCCCGCCTGCCCCAGTGTGGAGAAGGAAGGTACCTTCACCAATACCGAGCGCCGCATTCAGCGCTTCTATCAGGTCATGCCACCGTTGGGGAACAGCCGGCCGGACTGGGAAATCCTCACAGACCTGGCCAAGCGCATGGGCCATGACTGGGGCTATACGCACCCTTCGGAGATCATGGCCGAGTGCGCGGGGATCTCAGAGATGTTCAAGGGTGTAAGCTACGAGCGGCTCGAAGGCTGGAAGTCGCAGTGCTGGCCGGTTCGTGAAGACGGGACCGACACGCCGCTGCTGTACACCGATGGTTTTCACACCGATGACGGCAAGGCGGTGCTGTTCCCGCTGGAATGGAAAGAGCCCGCCGAAGGTCCGGATGCGGAATACGATCTCATGCTCGACAATGGCCGTATGCTCGAACACTTTCAGGGTCTGAACCAGACCGGTCGTGGCGAGCGGCTCATGTCCCGGTCGCCGAACTGGTTCGTCGAGGTCAGCCCAGAGCTGGCCAAGGAGAAGAACATCGAGGATGGCACGTGGGTCAAAGTCACCTCGCGTCGGGGCTCGGTAGAAGTTCAGGCGTTGGTCACCGAACGCGTCCGCGGCAAGACCCTGTTCATGCCGATTCACCAGGGCAAGCCCGGACTCAACTTGCTGACCGGTGAGCATCACGACCCCGATGTGAACACGCCGGCCTACAAGGAGACTGCGGTCAAACTCGAGGTCCTGCCCCGCGAACGCGGCCCCTCCCCACTGCCCGCGCACAACTTCCGCAACGGCCACCGCACGCCCAACGAAGGCGTGCCAGTCGAGGTGAAGTGGATGCAGCCCGAGTACGTCGAACCGCCCGTCCATGCACCGCAGCCGGAGAAATTCTGATGGCCGAACGAATCGATTATGACGTCAAACCCACCCCCATCGGCCCAGACGCCCATGAAGAGCTTCAGCGGCTGCTGCAGAGTCTGCATGAAGGCGGTGTGTTGCGCTTCGCCAACGACCTGGTCTCGTCCAAGAGCGAGGTGACGAAAGTGCTGATCGACGGCATGAATCAGGAAGGATCGCTGAACGCCGTGCAGAATCTGTCGATTCTGCTGATGGCGCTGTCGCGCATCGAGCCGGGCGAATTCTACAAGGTCGTATTCGGTCTCAAGGACGCCATGACCGAGCTAGGCCGGCACGCGCCGGACACACAGCAGGAGGACGCGCCGGGCATTACTGGCGCCTACAAGATGCTGCATGACGACAAGTTATGGGCCGCGCTAACGCCGGTGATCAGCGCATTGAAGGTGTTTGCCGAGCGCCTGGGTGAAGACACCGAAAAACCGGTGACCAAGTTCACCGGCAAGCCAACCGAACTCTGACCGTCGGCCGGAAACAAAAAAAGCGACCCAAGGGTCGCTTTTTTCGTTTGAATAGTGGCGCAGCGGACGGGACTCGAACCCGCGACCCCCGGCGTGACAGGCCGGTATTCTAACCGACTGAACTACCGCTGCGCGTCGGCCCAGCGACACCGGCGAGCGGTACGGGTGGGGTGCACCCTGTCATCTGAACTGGCGCGCATTTTAACCATTCCCCGAAGCGAGTCAAGCAGTTAGCGCATATTTTTATCACGCACTGCCAACTCACCGGCTCGCCCGCTTCAGACCGGCTGCGCCGCCGTTGGTCGAGCGGCTTGGGCGTCGGATGCCAGTGTCAACCTGCATACCGCTGGCACCACCAGCAGCGTCAGCACGGTCGACGCCAGCAACCCGGAAATAATCGCCCAGGCCATCGGTGGCCACAGCGTCGAAGCCGAAAAGGCCAGCGGCAGCAACCCCGCAATCGTCGTCGCGGTCGTGAGCAGGATCGGCCGGGTCCGACGCGTCACCGCCTCGGCTACCGCGTCGCCTATCGACAAGCCCTCGCCCAGCCGCTGATCGACCACATCGATCAGCACGATGGCGTTGTTTACCACGATACCCACCAGCGCGATGATACCCAGCACCGACTGGAATCCGAACGGCGACCCGGACAATACCAGCCCGGGGAAAACGCCGACGCTGGCCAGCGGCACGGTCAGCAGGATGATCCCGACCCGTCGGAACGAGTTGAATTGCAACAGCAGGAAAAACAGCAGCAGCAGGATGCCCACCGGCGCAGTGGTGAACAAGGCGCGGTTGGCGTCGCCTGAGCCTTCGCTATCACCGCCCAGTTCCAACCGGGTACCAGCCGGCAAGGGGTTGGTTTCCAGGCGGGTCTGCAACTGATCTAGCACCTGGCTGAAGCTGTAGCCGTCCTCAAGACCTGCTGTGACCGTATACATCCTGGCGCCATCACGCTGACGGATGCTCGCTGGCTGCCAATCGGCATCGATTCGGGCGACTGCGGTCAGCGGCACGCCCTGCCCGGCTTCATTGAACACCTGCGCGGACATCAACCGCTCAACGCTCTGCTGTGTCCCTTCGCGTGAGCGCAGGACCAGCGGGATCGGGTCCAGCTCCTGGCGGTATTGTTCGGCGGTGAAACCGAGACTCTGGGTGAACAGCGTACGTGCTACATCGGCACGGGTGACCCCATGGCGCTGCGCCAGCGCATCATCCACCTCGACCTTCAGCACAGGCACGCCCAGATCGATATCGTGACGCACGTCCACCGCCCCCTCGCTCTGCTTGATCAAGGTGAACACGTGTTCGGCAGCGGCGATCCGCTGGCGATCGTCGTGATGGTAGAGACGAACCTCAACCGGCGCCGCACGCGGCGGACCCTGCCCCAGGGTACTGGCTACCACATCCAGTTCCGGCATGGTTTCGGCCACGTGATGACGAACCCAATGGATGACGCCGGTGGTGTCGGCAAGTTGCGAGGTGGTAACCACCAGCCGCGCCCGATTGGGTGCCTCGGGTGCACGCATCAGGTTGTAGTAGAAACTCGGACCCGCCGAGCCGACGAAGCGGTGTACGGACAGTACATCTGGTCGCTGGCGAAGGCGCTGTTCCAGGTCGGCCGCAACGGTTTCTGTACGCTGCTGATCGGTTCCTTCCGGCATGTACAGCTCGACCACCACCAGCGGACGATCAGCGTTGGGGAAGAACTGCAGTTTCATCAATGGCGTCAGTGCCAGGCTGGCCAGCAGCACGACGGCCCCGAACGCGATGACCCGACGCGGCGCGCGGGTGGTGAGCCTGGCCAGACGTGAGCCGAGTGCCTCCATCCGATCCCCGCGACCGGGCCGCGCAGGTTTGAGAAAGCGGCCAGCCAGCAACGGCGCCACGCTGATCGCCAGCAGATAGCTGACGATCAGCGTGAGCATGATCATGACCGGAATCCCGCGGGTGAAGTCGGCAGTGCCCCCCTTGGACAGCAGCATGGGCGTGAACGCAGCAAGCGTGGTCGCCGTGGAGGCGCCGAGCGGGCCGGCCAGCTCATGTATTCCGTTACGCACCGCATCGCGGGACGTCTCGCCACGGTTCAGCCGATCCTGGATGTTTTCGACCATGACGATGGCGTTGTCGATGAGGATACCCAGCGAGATGACCATGCCGATCAC
Organism: Halopseudomonas xinjiangensis; assembly: GCF_900104945.1. Classification (NCBI taxonomy): domain Bacteria; kingdom Pseudomonadati; phylum Pseudomonadota; class Gammaproteobacteria; order Pseudomonadales; family Pseudomonadaceae; genus Halopseudomonas; species Halopseudomonas xinjiangensis. Next base: position 1,690,470 of record NZ_LT629736.1, read on the forward strand.
CGCGATCTGGTGCAGTATCCCACCGCCCAGGTCGTAGATACCCAGGCTGATCAAAGCGACGAGGGGCAGCATGGCCGCCACCAGCACGCCCATACGCCAGCCCATGCCGAGCAGCACGACAGCCACGATAATCGCGACGCTACCGATGAGATTGGCTTCCAGGCCATCGAGACGCTCCTTGACCTGGTCTGGCTGAAAGAACATTTCGTCGATATGCAGCGGCTCGAAATCCGCGCGAACCAGATTCAGCCGCTCGCGCACGGCGCTGCCGAAGCTGATCGCATCGACCTGCCCCCGCTGCGCGGTCAGCTCCACCAGCACTGCCTGTTCGCCATCGAACCACGCCCGCGGTTGCATGGGCTCCTGTGGGCCACGCCATATCTCGGCGATGGCCGCCAAGGGCACACTGGCACCGTCAGGCAGCGGTATCTGCGTCGCCCTCAATGCATCCAGGCTGGCGAATTCACTGTTGGGCAAAATGCCCAGGCGCTTGCCACCTGCCTCGACGAAGCCGCCGGGTATCACCTGGTTGCGCTGGGCCAGCAGCTGAGCGAGATAACCCGGGGAGATGCCCAGGCGCTGAAGCTCGGCATCCTGGATGGCAATAGTGATCTGCTCGTCGACATCACCCGACAACTCCACGCGCGACAGCCCGGGCAGGTCGGCGAGCTCCCGTTTGAGCCGCTCGGCCTCTTCGCTCAGCCGGACCAGTGAGGCATCACCACGCACCGCCAGGATGATGGCGGGAATATCGATAAGCCGATCATCCAGAGCCACCTGGCCGACACCGGCCGGGAATTCCAGACGGGCTCGCTCCATTGCCTGTCTGACCCGATCCCAGGCCGAATCAGTGTCGTAGATTTCATCCTCGAGATGGATGGTAACCAGCGCGACACCCGAGCGGGCGGTCGCCATGAAATGCTCGATTTCCTCGACCTGGGAGAGTTCGTCGGACAGAGGCTCGAGCACCAGACGCTCGACCGACTCGGCTATCGCGCCCGGATAGATCACGGTGATCATGCCCGAGCGATAGGGGAAGCTCGGATCCTCCTGTCGAGCCATGGTCAGATAAGAGGCGACACCCAGCAAACAGAGCATCACCACGACCATGCCGATCAGCCTAGGCCTGACGAGAAACCCGGCGTTCACGGCAGAAGCTCCACTGCATCACCCTCTGCCAGCCGCGTCAGCCCGGCGTAAACCACCCTGTCGCCTACCTGCAGCGCCTCCCCGCGCAGCACTGCCCGCTCGCCTTGCAGCGAGCTGACTTCCACCGCTATCCGCCGGGCACGGTCCTGTTCAACGCGAAACACCGCCAGCCCAGTGGGCGAGCGCATGATGGCCGAGACCGGTACGCTGGTCTGGGCAAGCCGGGAAGCCTTTAGCCCGACCTCTACTCCGTCGCCGGAACGAGCCACGTCACCATCCAATCCAACCACCAGGGGGTACAGGGACCCGCCCGCCGACGAGCCAAGACCTATATCGATGATGCGCCCAGCACTTTCTGCACCAGTCAGGCTGTTCCAGACGGGTAGCGTCTGCCCGGTTTCCAGGCCGGCTAGCAACCGTGCCGGTACACTCACTTCGACCTCGTGGCGATCAAACGCGGCCAGACGCATGACCATCTGACCAGGCGAAACGAATTCGCCTGGTTCCACCTCGAGCGCTTCGATGCTGCCAGCGAAAGGTGCACGCAGTTCGGTCTCACGCTGCAGCTGCTGAGTCTGGCGCAACGACGCCCGCGCGCTCGCCATTCCCGCCTGCAAGGCTTCCAGACGGGACCGTTGCTGCTCCCGCTGCTGAGTGGACACCACGCCACGCTCGAACAACTGCTCGGAGCGCTGCAGATCGCGTTCGGCCTGGGCTGTCTGCGCCTGTAGCTCGGCCAGTCTTGCTTTGGCCGCATCCCGGGCCGGAAGCAGTTCGGGGTTGTAAAGTGTGGCCAGCAGCTGACCCGCCTCGACTCGCTGCCCGAGCTGTACCGGCCGCTCCTTCAGCACCCCTCCAACCTGGAAGGTCAGGCCGGCGCGCTGGCGAGCGCGAACCACCCCGGCGAAACGCAAAGGCTCACCGATTTCTGCGCGGCTGACCTCGGCGACCCGTACCGGCACGGCACCAACTGGAGTCATCTCGGCAGCATCGGCGTTGCTGTCTCCGCCACAGCCAGCCAGGGTCGCGACACCGAAGGTGGCGAACGCGATAAGAAGGGTGAACCGGGGAACACACGAGGGGATCAACATGGCTTTGGCTCCGCAAGAGCTGGACGGTGATTAACATATTGTCAGTTATTGACACTTTGTCAACATGCCGCGCACACTTGCCGCTGAGCAACATAAAACCAGTTGTGAGGACTACATGAGCGCCGATGAACGCCGCGAGCGGGAAAAACAGGAACGTCGAGTCAGCATTCTCGATGCAGCCGAACAGGTGTTCTTCACCAAGGGCTACGACAAGTGCTCGATGGACGAAATCGCTCGCACCGCGCAACTGAGCCGAGCCCTGCTCTACGTCTATTTCAAGGATAAGTCGGCGATGATGCGCGGTATCATGCTGCGCGCTGTGGAGTGCCTTCGCGATCGCTTCGCCCGGGCAATCAGTGAGGCCGAACTGGGGCTCGACCAGGTCGGCAAATTCGGCCAGGCCTACTACGATTTCAGCCGTGAAGAGTCGCACTATTTCGACGTGCTGACACAGATCAACACCTTTCCTCATCTGAGCGAAGACGACGAACACAGCGAGGCGCTGCGGTGCTGCGCCGAAGACGTGATGGGCCTTATGGTCGAAGCGCTTCAGCGTGGCGTGGCAGACGGCAGCCTCAGCCGCGACCGGGTGCGCGATCCGATGATGACGGCATTCTATCTGCGCGGCGCATTGCACGGCGTGATCATGGAAACCCGGCAGGCAGACCAGAAAGCAACGCAGCTACCCGACGCCGCTGAACTTATCTGCTATACCATCGACGCACTGGGGCAATCGCTCCGCCCTTGATAGGCAATCTTTCCTACACTGGGGGCACGTCAATCAACCGGAGAGAAGCATGGCTAAGATTCTTGTGTTGTATCACTCGATGTACGGGCACGTGGAGATTCTGGCGAACGCCGTCGTCGAGGGTGCCCGCCGGGTTTCGGGGACCGAGGTCAGCGTGAAACGCGTACCGGAGACCATGCCTGAAGATGCGTTCAAGGCTGCCGGCGGCAAGACCGACCAGGCCGCGCCTATTGCCTCCCCCGCGGAGCTCGCCGACTATGACGCCATCATCGTCGGCACACCTACCCGGTTCGGCAACATGAGCGGACAGATGCGAACCTTCTTCGATCAGACCGGCGGACTCTGGGCCAAGGGTGCGCTGCGCGGCAAGGTGGCCAGTGCGTTCACCTCGACCGGCACCGGCGGCGGTGAGGAAATGACCATCACCTCGACCTGGACCACACTTGCCCATCATGGGATGGTCATTGTGCCGATCGGGTACGGCGTACCGGAGATGTTCGACATATCGAAGGTGCGTGGCGGCACGCCTTACGGCGCGGGCACCGTCGCTGGAGGAGACAACTCGCGACAGCCGAGCGAAGACGAACTGACCGTGGCGCGGCACCAGGGCGAATTTGTCGCCCAGATCACCAGCAAGCTCGCGTCCAACTGATCCGATGACAGCGGCCGGGCGAACACCCGGCCTTTGCTCGGCACTCGAGCTTCAGGGCAGGTCGAATACCAGCGCCCTGACGGACGCGTCCTGAGCCCGGAATACCATCGCCTCGACCTCCGATGCCTGCAGCCCATCTCCCGCTTTGAGGACCTCGTTGGCCGCCTCCAGCGGGCCATCCACCACGTGCACGTATAGCTTGCGGCCCGCATCCAGGGACAACGGGGCGCTGTCGCCGGGGCCGAGCAACAACTGATACAGACGCGCATCCTGGCGAATGGTCAGGCTGGAATCAGAGCCGTCCGGGCTCGCTACGAGGGTCAGACCCGGCTCCAGACCGAAGTCCTTTTGTTGATAGCCAGGCTGCTCATCTCGCACATTCGGCTCGATCCATACCTGCAAAAATCGCAGCGGGTCGGCGGACGAACCGTTGTATTCACTATGTGATATCCCGCTGCCGGCCGACATGAGCTGAAATTCGCCCGCTGGCAGCCTTTCCACGTTCCCCTCACTGTCTCGGTGTCGGATTTCCCCGGACAGCACGTAACTGATGATTTCCATGTTGCGGTGACGATGGGTGTCAAAACCGGCACCTGCCGCGACTTCATCGTCGTTGATCACCCGCAGTGCCGAGAAACCCATACGCCGGGAATCGTGATAATCCCCGAAGGAAAAACTGTGCTGGCTGCGCAGCCAGCTGAACGCCGACCGGCCCCGTTGATGACTGCGAAATGTTTCGATCATGACTCGCTCCCTTGGGCGGAGACAGGGGGAATGACGCACTTTTCGCGGAAGTCAACTGGCGAGCCAGGGCAGATAGGGCGTCGGCTTCTACCCCTGCAGCCACTCATCGAACACCTCCGCTGGCACCAGTCCGCCTCCGGTGCTCCAGAGCACGTGCGTCGCGCTATCCAGGTTCACTTCGTTTGCCTTGCACCACGACCGCCCCGCCTCGGTTTCGGCAAGCCATCGCGGGCCCGCAAAGCCCGCCGCGGCAGACGGTTCCAGTCGCTCACCCAGTTTGTCCCATGCCAATCGAAGATAGTCCGGCAATGATTCGTCGGCCACGGTGAACACTCCGGCCAATCGGCTGGCCATGCATGTTGCCGCCAGCATCGACGCCTGCGCCACCGCCAGACCGTCGGCGAGCGTCTGATTGTCCAGCCCTACGTCATACACGGAAACAGGCGTCTCGAGGCCTGAAGCCAGCTGAGCCAGCACGCTCGGCGAGGCGACAGGCTCGGCAAACCAGCAGTGCACCGAATCACCGAAAACCTGTTTCAATCCATAGGTAATTCCGCCTGGCGCCCCGCCCACTCCACAGGGCAGATAAACGACTAGCGGCCGTTCACGGGACACCTCGATCCGCTGATCAGTGAGCTGCTCAGCGAGGCGCCGGCCAGCTACTGCGTAACCGGCAAAGAGCAGCTCGGAGCGCTCATCATCGACAAAGTGCGCCGCCGGGTCGGACTCTGCCTCGCGGCGCCCGGCCTGCACGGCCTTCGCATAGTCACCTGAGTGCTCGACGACTTCGGCGCCCTTGTCGCGCAGCAGCTGCTTTTTCCACTCGCTCGCGTCACGAGACATATGCACCTGCGCCTTGAAGCCCAGTGCCCTAGACAGCAGACCGATGCTGATCCCCAGATTGCCGGTGCTACCGACGATCAGACGGTGAGATTCGAAGCGGCTGCGCCACTGATCACCGGCCAGCTCGCCGAAGTCTTTCCCATCCCAACCCAATCTGTGCGCAACGCGTTCGGCGTAAACCAGCACTTCATGGAACCCGCCCCGGGCCTTGACCGATCCAGCCAGCGGCATCCGGTGGTCCGCTTTCAATAGCCAGCGCCCCTTGCCGTCCAGAGCTGCGCGTAGCGGCTCGGCATCAAGCAGAGGCGATTCCACCAGTCCGTCGCTTCCCTTCAGGACCTCGATCGTGCGCGACAGAAGCGCTCCCGCGCGGTCAAAACGGTCAGCAGCCTGGTCGACTGCTTCCGGAGGGAATGTCTCCTGGAGCATGTCATGGCGCGGATTGATCCAGAGAGTGGGTTCGCGCCGGGACAACGTATCCAATAAATGCGTTTTGAGCATGGGCTTGCCTTGAGCGGTCGACTAGACTTTAGCTTAGACACCTTCACCGCAATACGGAGCCACGAATGCCCTTGATTGGCTGGTTTTTCCTGCTTGGGGCTGTCGGCATGATTATCGGCAGCCTGCTCGTGCTTCGCGACACGGCGAACAAGCAGCCTATCGATCCGGAAAAGATGAAGCGCATCAAGGAGCGTCAGGCCGAGCTCGAAGCGCAGGAAAAGAACCGGGATTAGCGCTAGAATCGCCCTCCTCAACCCAGCTCAAAGCAGGTAGCAGCACAGCATGGTCAACTCCCTACAAGCCCAGTTGCTCAAGGCCGGACTGGTCGACGAGAAGAAGCTCAAGCAGGCCCAACGGGCCAAGAAGAAGCAGGCCAAGAACGAGCCCGAGAAAGTTCACAACCCCGCCGAGGCAGTAGAAAAGGCTCGCGCCGAAAAGGCAGAGCGGGACCGGCAGTTAAACCAGCAACGCCGGGAAGAAACCGCAAAGAAGGAACGCGAAGCGCAGGCAAAGCAGTTGATCGACCAGGGCAAGGTGGACCGCGCAGGCGGCGAGACGCCGTATCAGTTCGTGATGAAGAACAAGGTCAAGAAAATGCACGTGACGGCGGAGCAGTTCGACAAGCTGAGCCGTGGCAAGCTGGCAATCGTTCGCCTGTCCGGCAACTTCGAACTGATTCCCTTGGACGTGGCGGAAAAGGTGATGGAACGGGCACCGCACTGGCCGGTGGTGATCGCCAAGGTACAAGCTGATACACCTGCCGACGATGATCCGTACGCGGCATTCAAGGTTCCCGACGATCTGATGTGGTAACGCGCCTCGGGCGGCTCGAAACGAGCCGCCCGAAAGCTATCAGTCGTCGTTGTCGTCTTCGGATTCTTCCGGATCGTCCATATGGCTGTCGTCGACCAGCTTCTCGTCGTCCTTCATCCGCTTCTGCTTGGTGCGCTCGTCATCTTCTGCAGCCTTCGGGCAATTCAGCGGCAGCATGAACGTCTGCGACACATCGATCAGACCGATGTGTTCGATGGTGCGACGGCCGATCAGCACCGGATAGGTCATGTCGCCACGATCACGTAACGTAAATTGCTCTTCATACACCTTGTCGCCCAGGCAGATCGACATTTGCACCACCGGGCGGCGCTCCTTGCCACCGGCACCACGGATCAGCACACGGCGATAGACCGGACGCTCGAACTTCATGGTCACCATCTCCTCGGTGTCGGCGTCACGCACCGGTACGTCATAGCGCACCCACTCTTTGCCCTTGCGCTTGAATTTCTCGATGTTCACCGCGTGCATGGATGAGGTCAGTGCGCCGGAATCCACCTTGATCTTCACCGCAGCACGCTCGGGCAGCACCCGGCCCTTTTCGATCCAGCCAACCACCACGCGACCGGCGAGCTCGTCTGAGGTGGTGATCGAGGAAGCCATCTCACCGCTGACTTCTCGCTCAGCGTAGGCGACGGAGCTCTGAAAACTGACAGCGGCACATAGCGCGGCGACAGAACACAGTTTGTAAAACGACAACATAGGAAATCCTTTGAGGGGAGACGTCGGGTAGACCCGGCTCGGGCTGTAAAGTGCCGGTGCGCGCATTCTATCCAAACCAACGAAGGTGCCAAGGGGCCAGCCTGCGAATGGGGGTTCAGGGCTGTGTCTGATTGATTCCGTTGTGCTCGAGGATCAGACCCAGCGCCCCGGAATCCTGCAGTTGGTCGACGTATGCCTTCATTTGCGCCAGCCCCGGCTCTGCCCCACTGCGCATCAACAGAAAGTGCTGGTAGTACTGATCGGCCTCCTCGGCGATCAGCAGCCGGCTTCGGTAATGCGGGTGCCTGGAGAGATAGGCTTCGAGAAAGGATTCGGTGACTACCGCCATGTCCACCCGTCCGCGCAGGACCATCTGGATGTTGCTTTCCTGCGAAAGCGTCAGTACCGCATTGTGTACATCGCGCAGATGATTGGGGTCCGCGATGAAGCCAGCGAAGGCGTAGTGGTATCCGCTGAACAGCGCGATGCGCTTGCCTTGCCGATCGTCGAAATAGTCCTGGGTGCGGCTATCCTCGGCCAGCGCGATGAACAATGCCCGGCTCAGCACGACGCCGTCGATGCTTTGAGTGTCCTGCCCTTGCCAACCCCACGCCGGGTTTTCGAAAAACAGCATGTCGAAGTGGCCCGTTTCCAATTCGCGGTAGCGTCGTGCAGCAGCCGTAGGCACGAACTCGAAGTGGTACTCGGACTGCATGGCATTGAGCCGATCGATGAGATCGAGCGTTACGCCGGTCCACTCGCCTTCGGAACTCACCTCGACGAAAGGCGGAAAGACATAACCGCCTACCCGCACGGTAGCCGGGTTAGCCAAGGCAAGCGTCGCAAGGCTCCACAGCAATAGAATTCGTGCGCAAAAGGACATGGGAAGCTCTTGTTATCATCGATGGCACATCGCCATACGGAGAGTATAGGAGACTTCAGGCGTACGCACACTCGACTGGCATGATCACCTTATGTTTTGACCACTCATCGGTTGAATTGATACCCGGCGAAATGAGGTTGCGAGGTCGCCAAGGATCGTCCAATAATCTGACGCCAGATTGCCATCGCACCCTCGAAAAAGCCGCTCAGGTTTTTCTCGTTCGTGTCGATATAACTATAAGCAGCTCGTCTCGCCTTGATATACATAGGATGGCGGCTCTAAAAAAAATAATGCTCGAATGGAAGTGGGAGAGACTCAATGAAGCTGTTGCGCAGCATCAACATACGTCAGCGAATCTGGTTGATTCTGATCGTGGCGCTGGTCGGCATGCTGGCCCTGGAAGCGGTGTCTCTGACACACCTGCGCTCGGAAATCCGTAATGCCGAAGTCACCAAAGCGACGCATCTGGTGGAGGTTGCGCATGATCTGCTTGCCCATTACCACGGCCTGCAGCAGCGCGGCGAGCTGAGCGAGGCCGAGGCCAAGACCCAGGCCCTGGCTGCGTTGCGCGTTTTACGATACGGCGGCAATGAGTATTTCTGGATCAATGACATGAACAACATCATGATCATGCATCCTTTCGCGCCCCAGACCGAGGGCACCGACCTGTCCACCATGAACAATCAGCATGGTGTCTCGGTCATCAAGGAAATGGTCGCCCTGGCGCGCAAGGAAGGCACGGCCAGCTTCGAATACAGCTGGGCCAAACCGGGCCAGACACCTGGCGAAGATCCCGGCTCACGCAAGCTTGCCGCGTTCAAGCATTTCACCCCGTGGGGCTACATGATCGGGACCGGTATCTTCCTCGACGACATGCGCGCTAAGGTGGTCCAGCAGGCCGTGCAATCGTCGGCCATCGTGCTAGGCCTGATCGCCATCATGGTCATCATCCTGTACATCATCGGCAGCAGCATTTCGCAACCGCTCAACCGGATTGTCGAGGCCATGCGCAACGTCGCCAGCGGCGAAGGCGATCTCACGCGCAAGCTGGACGACGACGCCCACGACGAATTGTCACTGATCGCCCGACACTTCAATCAGTTCACCGGCAACCTGCGCAGCCTGGTGCAACAACTGGGGGACAGCGCGCGGCAGCTGATCAGCGCCAGCCAGCAGCTCGATGGCATCAGCAACAACAGCCTGCGTGACATGACTCGCCAATCCGAGCGCATGGAGCTGATGGCCACTGCGATCAACGAGATCACCTACGGCGTGCAGGATGTTGCGCAAAATGCCAACGCAGCTGCGCAGGAAGTCGAGAATGCCAACGAGGGCGCAAACAATGGCCGGGTGCAGGTTACACGCACCATCGAGCAGATCGGTCACCTGTCGACCAGCGTCAAGACTGCCGTTGCGCATATGGAGACGCTATCCACCGATGCGAACGAGATCACCACTGTCCTGGACGTGATTCGCAACATCGCCGAACAGACCAACTTGCTCGCCCTCAACGCCGCTATCGAGGCCGCGCGAGCCGGCGAGATGGGCCGTGGCTTTGCCGTGGTCGCCGACGAAGTGCGCAACCTTGCCCAGCGCACCCAAAAGTCCACCGAAGAGATTCACAACATGATCACCAAGCTGCAGAACAACACGCAGACGGTGGTGACCGTGATCAACGAAAGCAGCCGTTATTCGGAGCTGAGCGTTCAACAAGCCAACGCAGCCGGGGAAGCGCTGGACCTCATCGCACAATCGATGCAGCAAATGGTGGAATTGAACGCATCGATCGCCAGCGCCACCACCCAGCAGTCCACCGTGGTGGAAGACGTCAACCGCAACGTGACCGAAGCAGCCGAGCTGGCTCGCGAGACCACCGACGGCGCGCAGCAAACTGCCCAGGCTAGCCAGCACCTGGCGCAGCTAGGCCAGCAGATCGACAATCTGGTCAGCCGTTTCCGTACCTGACGGTGCAAAAGCAGCGGCATTCGCAAGGGTGCCGCTGCCCTGCCCTTCTATTCCATCTTTCCCTTCTTCCTTCTGTTACTCGGGCAAGCGAGCCCGGTGAACTCTGACAAATCGTCTCTGTCGACCGCACTGAGAGCCAAGTCGGCTCATGTATCCACCAAATCAGCGGAGGAAACATGATGAAGAAACAGACATTCGCCCTTGGGTTGCTCACCTCGGCTTTGGTTGCCGCTCCCGCAATGGCGCAATCGCCCAAGCAGCAGCCGGACGACTCCTGGGTTTCAATCAGCGGTACGGTTGTTGACTCGGAAAACGATGAGTTCACGCTTGACTATGGCCACGGGCAAATCAGCGTCGAGACCGATGACTGGGAATGGTATGGCAACGAGCTGCCACTCCTGCCAGGCGATGTGGTAACCGTGTATGGCCAGGTCGAGAAACACTTGTTCGTGGACGCGTCCATCGAGGCTGACAGCATCTATGTGGAAAGCCTCGGCACCTACTTCCATCCTTCACCAGCTGCTGACGTGACAACCTTCACTGTCATGGATGTGACGCCGGTAACGCCTGTTGTCGTCGGGAACCTGGTATTCACCGGCACCGTGGAAAACGTCAAGGATCGGGAGTTCACCATCAACACCGGCGACCTCCAGCTCACCGTAGACACCAGCGACATGGAGAACAATCCTCTCGACGACCAGGGCCGCCTGAAAGTAGAGAAGGGAGACACCGTCTCCGTGCTGGGCGACCTGGGCACCGGTGTGATCGGCGATCGTAAGCTGCAGGCCGATAGCATCGTCATCCTCGAAGAACGCAACCAGCAGAATCAGCAAAACCAGAATAATCAGCAGCAACAGAAACAGAGCGGCTGATGTCCCCTCAGGCCGGCTAGTCCGAGCGGGCTGACTGGCCTCGCTCTATATACGTGGAGTACCAACACCGAGCGTCAGGGCAGAATAGCCATTAGTTATCCCTGCCTTGAACCGGTCACGAGACCGACGTACCATTTCGGCCCGCCTATCGGACGGCCTGACCCCACCAGACCGCTGCCCGCGGCATCGGCTTCACCGGGCACGGCCCACTACGTCCCTCACCGGCAGGATGACCATCAAGCATGCAAGCGAAACGTTCGGCAGATCCCATCATCACGCGCCCCGGCCCGTCCCGGCGGTTCTGCGTGGCGCCAATGATGGACTGGACGGACCGGCACTATCGCTATTTCGCGCGTCTTGTCAGTCGTCACGCCCTGCTCTATACCGAGATGGTCACCAGCGGGGCAGTACTGAAAGGTGATCGCGAACGACTTCTCGGTTTCGACGTTGCTGAACACCCCCTGGCGCTTCAGCTCGGCGGCAGCAATGCCAGCGAGTTGGCGCAGTGCGCAACCATTGCCGAGGAGTACGGATACGCTGAGGTGAATCTGAACGTCGGCTGCCCAAGCGATCGCGTCCAGAACAACCTGATCGGTGCCTGCCTGATGGCACATCCGCACCTCGTCGCAGAGGCCGTCGCCGCCATGAGAGATGCGTGTTCGCTGCCCGTCACCGTCAAGCACCGCATCGGCATCAACGGTCGGGACAGCTATGAGCAGTTGGGTGATTTCGTCGAAACCGTCCACAAGGCAGGCTGTGAAACCTTCATCGTGCACGCACGCATCGCCATTCTCGAAGGGCTCTCGCCCAAGGAAAACCGCGAGATTCCGCCGCTGCGCTACGAGGTGGTCCACCAGCTCAAGCGTGATTTCCCCCAGCTGGAGATCATTATCAATGGTGGCCTGGTCGACATCGAAACCATCCGGACCGAGCTTGAGCTGGTCGACGGCACGATGGTTGGAAGGGAGGCCTATCACAATCCCTATCTGCTGGCCGATGTCGATCGATTACTGTTTGGCGACGACGCGCCGGTCCTCAGCCGTCTCGATGTGCTTCGCGCGATGCGCCCCTACATAGCCAGGCATCTGGCAAGCGGCGGTCAGATGCACCATGTCACCCGGCATATGCTTGGCCTGTTCCAAGGGCTGCCCGGTGCGCGGCATTTCCGCCGCCAACTCAGTAGCGAAATCCACCGCCGCCAGGACCCTCTCGGGCTGTTCGACGAACTGATCAGCGAGATGAGCGCCCGTCTGGAGCAGCGGGATTGCCCCGCCTGACAGCGCTGAGGTAAGGTCGGAGCATACCCACTGATATGATCCGACCAATGACAAGCAAACTAGACAGCCTCAAGCAACACACACTCATCGTCGCCGACACCGGTGACATCCAGGCCATTCGGACGTTGCGCCCCCAGGATGCAACCACCAACCCTTCCCTGCTCCTGAAAGCTTCCGGCCAGGCGGAGTATCACCACCTACTCGACGATGCCATAGCGCGTGCTAAAAACAGCGCCAGTCCGGTGGTCGAGGCGTGCGACCATTTCTCCGTCGCCCTGGGCAGTGAAATCGTCAAGCTGGTTCCTGGCAGAGTTTCCACTGAAGTCGACGCCCGGTTGTCCTTCGACCGCGAAGCCACGCTGGACAAAGCGCGTGACCTGATCGCGCGCTACGAAAAATTCGGCGTCACTCGCGACCGGGTACTCATCAAGATCGCCTCCACCTGGGAAGGGATTCAGGCTGCCCGCGAGCTGGAGAAGGAGGGCATTCAGTGCAACCTGACGCTGCTCTTCTCATTCGCCCAGGCGCAAGCCTGTGCCGACGCCGGCGCATTTCTCATATCGCCTTTCGTTGGCCGTATCTACGACTGGTACAAGCAGCGCGACGGCCGTGACTTTACCGGCATCGAAGATCCCGGCGTGCAATCGGTCGCTCGTATTTACCGGTATTTCAAGCAGCATATGTACGACACGGTGGTGATGGGCGCGAGCTTCCGCAATATCGGGCAGATCGAAGCGCTGACAGGCTGCGACCGCCTGACGATAAGTCCCGCCCTGCTCACGCAGCTCGCCGGAGAACAAGGCGAGCTGTCCCAGTCTCCGTTGCTGACCAGCGGCTGTGAAGACCAGCTTGAGCGGCTCGACGAGAAACGCTTCCGCTGGGAACACAACGAGGATGCGATGGCCACCGAAAAACTGGCCGAAGGCATACGCACGTTCGCTGCGGATCAGATCAAGCTGGAAAAAGTGATGGCGAAACGCGCTGGATCAGCGGCTTGATTCCAACGAACTGACGAGGTCGCGGAAAGCTTCGCGGTTGTTGTCGTTGAGGTTCATCAGGATGCGATGGGCCTCGATGACCTTGTCACGGACCAGGTCCTCGGAGAGGATTTGCCCCGGCAGATCGGCAAGCTCGGCATCGGTGGGTGTACTTTGCGACACGATGTGGAACACCTGATCGAATCCCATGCTGTAAAGCAGGCGATTCATGTCCTCGTTGTGGGATACCAGCGTGGGCAGCAAGCCGACCTTCTGCTTGGACAGGATGGACAACTTCGCCAGCAGGCCTAACGAGGTGCTGTCTATTCCTTGAGTCTCGGTCAGGTCGATGATGATCGACTCGAAGCTCAAGGCGCTGAAAATCTTCTCGATATAGGCGTCCAGCGCCGCGCACAGAGTTAAGCGAACGTCGCCGATGAATTTCAGGACGAAGGTTCCCTCCGATTCTGCGAACTGGATCTTGCCGGTACTCATCATGCCGGATTCCTGCTAAGCACCAAGACTGAAATGTCATCGGGCATGGGTCTGGACGGATCCAGTCCCAGCCGCTCCATGAAGCGACGCATCTCGCCACCCGCCTCGGCAACCCGAGTGGGCAGGCGCTGCTCCTTTTCTCTAAGCGTAGTCCCTTCCAGGCAATCGAGCACACCATCGGAGCAAAGCGTCAGACTGAAGCGGGGCGGCAGATCAATGGTGTGATCTTCATAGCTCGCATCGTCGAACAGCCCGACCGGGCGCCCCTTGCCCTGCAGGTAACGCGCCTCACCCTCGGCAAACAACACCGGCAGCGGTAGATGGCCGCCGATACTGTAGGTGAGCGTCTGCGCGGCCTCGTCGATGACGCCGCCAAGCATGGTCACATGCTTGCCGAGCTTGCAGGCGATAAGGCTACGGTTGATATGCCCCAGCACGTCCGACGGCTTGAACGCTACCGGACCAGCAACGTCCTGCTTTCGCTGCTCGTACATCAACCGGGTAGTCATGAATTTCAGCAGCACCGTGACGAAGGCCGAGGACGCTCCATGGCCGGAAACATCGGCCAGATAAAACCCCAGTTGGGTATCCGAAACGCGGAAGTAGTCGACGAAGTCGCCTGAGAGATACAACGAGGGGATGATTCTATGTTCCAGCCGGTACTCACCGCTATTCCAGGGCGAAGCAGGAAGCATGTTCAGCTGAACCTGCCGGCCCGCCGCCTGATCATCCTTGAGCTCCTTCAGGTGAAGCTCGAGCTCGCGGTTGACGCGTTCGAGTCGCTCGCGGATGCGCTGATTCTCCAGGCGCAGGCTGGCACGGTCCAGGGAGCGTCGTACGGCATGTTCGATGACCGGGGCATCGGCAGGTTTGATCAGATAGTCACTGGCGCCCAGACGCAGCGCCTCGACTACATCGCCCATGCTGCCCGCGGCGGAGGAAACGATGACCGGCATGTCCGGATCGAGCTCGGTAATCTGGCGCAGCAGTTCGAAGCCGCTCATGTCGGCGATCTGCAGGTCGCACAGCACCAGATCCGGACGTTGCCTGCCGAGCAGAGCCAACCCGTCTGCTGCAAGCCCCGCCTGCAATACATTGAAACCACTTTCTTCCAGAGAGTTGGCGACGCGCTCACGGATCGCTGCGTCGTCATCTATTACCAGCAATGTCGTGCCAGGAAGCTGCATAGAGTCCCTACGTCATTACCGTGGAATCAGGCATTCCGCGGTCACAGGGGTGTGTTTGTATGGCGCCGGTCGAGCCGACCTTATATTGGGGGCAAACAGTACTCCCATACTTTGCCGCAGGCAACCGTTCCTGGCTTCCCGGCTCTTGTAACCCAGGGGGCCTGCAACTAGCATGAGGAGGGCCAAGAAGTGTCGTCAGCCAGACCTGCCAGGCGCCCACGGAGAACGTCATGTCATTCCACGACCAGCAGTACAGTGAAAAGCGCGACTACATGCGGATGCAGGTACAAGCCACGGCAGTCATGAAACTGCCCGAACTGGGTGAAACCCTGGCCGTGCAATGTCACGATCTGTCGAGCCAGGGCATGCAGGCCACATCCGAGCTTGCCGTAGCGCCAGGCACGGCAGTGGAAGTCTCGATTCCGTCACCCAATCCGCACTTGCCGGGCCTCGAAGCGAAGGGCAGCGTCGTTCGCTGCTCCGAGGACGAGGCCGGCCGGCACATCCTCGGCGTCCAGTTCGACAGCCTGGGATAAACCCGGGCTGCCGAATCATCAGAAGTCGTCGACGACCGCACCATCCTTTACCTTGAATTCGCGGTTCTGCAGATAGGCGTTGCGTATGAACAGGTAGCGATCTCCGCGGATCAGCCGCTCCTGTGACAGCAGAGCTGCCCGCGTGTCGACCATGTCGAACCCAAATGCCGTGTTGCGGGTCGGTACGTGATCGACCTGGTCCGGGTAGGTGTAGCCGGCGAAGCCTTCGGGGACGCGCACCAGGCCATCACGCAAGGTCGAGGGTCCGAGCAGCGGAAGAACGACGTAGGGTCCGCTCGGCACGCCCCAGCTGCCAATGGTCTGGCCCAGGTCTTCATCGTTTCGCTGCAGCCCCATACGCGTTGCCACGTCGAAAAAGCCGCCCAGACCCAGGGTCGTGTTGAACAGGAAGCGCGCCGTGTCGATGCCCGCGTCGTGGAATTTGCCCTGCAAGGTATCGTTGACCAGATTCTTCGGTTCGCCGAGGTTGGCGAAGAAGTTGGTCACACCGTCGTCAACCAGCTGCGGTACGACCGAATCGTAGGCACGCGCAATCGGTTTCAGCGTGAAACGGTCGACGGTGTCGTTGAAGCGGAATATCGCGCGGTTTACCGGTTCCCACGGATCCGGGTTGGCATAGCTTTCATATTCATCGTATTCGTCCTGGGCATGGACCGGGACGACGACGAATACGCCAGCAGCTCCTAGCAGGCAGACCGAGAAGACGCGCTTGCAGAGGTTCATCAGGCTCTCCGTTTCAGGTTGTGGCGCTCGTGCCGTGCGCCTGCCCGCCATTCTCTTATGAGCGCGGTCAATACACAACCGACGCGGCGTGCACCGCTGGTGTCACCAAACAGTCACGCAGCTGACGCATACTGGAGCAAAACCGGCAGAAGGAGCCTGCAATGCCAGTCACATCCATTCAGGCTGTGGTATTCGATCTGGTCGGTACCCTGCTCAGCCCCGTGGTAACAGACTCCCCGCCGCGGGTGCGCCTTCTTGCAAAGACTCAGGCGACCCTCGATCACTTGCTCAGCATCGACGTGCCTGTCGCCATCATCGACAGCAGCGAGGATCGCTGCGCTTCTAACGCGGCACTCAAGCACGGTCTCGACAGCTGGCGTCCGTTGTTGCTGGCTCCGCCTGCACGGGTGGAACGCCCCCTACCCTGCCCCGATATGCCGGTCAACGCCGCGTTACGCATCGGCGCGACGCAATTTCGCCGCTGTCTATTCGTCACGGCATCCCTGGATGGCGTCGCGGCCGGTCTCAATGCGGGGTTCTGGACTGTGGGCATCGCGCTGGGCGGACTCCTGCCGGGTATAGACCTGACCGGGTGGGAGAAGCGGTCCTCTGCTGAACAGGATCGGCTGCGTATGGACGCGACGGTACGGCTCATGAATGCCGGTGCGCATTACGTGATCGACGGCATCTCCGAGCTGGCCGGCTGCCTTGACGACATCGAAGGCCGTCACGGCCGCCGGGACACACCTCAGCCACTGCTGCGAGAGGACGCGAGGCAACTGGAACGGCTATAGTGAGAGGAGATTTTTACCAAAGGAGCCGTTCATGCCCGCGAATCGTCTGAAAGTGCAGCTCGAACATCTGCAGGAAACCCTCAACGACGGCGAAGCCCCCCTGACCCCTGAAGAGCGCGAGTCGCTTCAGGAACTGGCGACCAACCTCGAGGCCCGGGTCATCGCCATGGAAGCGCAGGAAGAGGCCGAGTCAGACCCGACCCTGGTGGATGGCGTCAATCTCATGGTCGAGCGCTTCGAAGTGAGCCATCCGCGCGTGGCCGGTACTCTGCGCAGCGTCATGCAGACACTGGTCGACATTGGCGTTTAGCCTTACTGCCTCGCCAGCCTGAAGTTTTCCGGCATGCCTGGCTCGGTGGAGCGGTATGGATTGATATCCAATCCGCCCCGCCGCACGTAGCGGGCATACACCGTCAGTTCGGCACTGTCGCCCAGCAACGCACGCATATCACAGAAAATTCGTTCCACGCACTGCTCGTGGAAATCCGAATGCTGCCGGAAGGACACCAGATACCGCAGCAGGCTGGCACGGTCGATACGCGGCCCGGCATAACGGATGGACACCGAAGCCCAGTCCGGCTGGCCTGTAACGGGGCAGTTGGATTTGAGCAGATGGCTGTACAGGCTCTCTCTGGTAGCCTCGCTGTTGCTGTCAAGCTGCAGTAGGCCGGCGTCGTATTCGTAGCAATCCACTCGCACGTCCAGGTCATCCAGGCAGAAACCCGGCATCTGACTCATTCCGCCCTGGTAGAGCTGCCCCATGTTCAGCAGGCGCACCATGACTGGCCCCTGTGCGGCAACCGAGAGATCCGACTCCAGCGTACGCAGCACTTCGCGGCGATCACTGAAGACGGTCTGATTGAACGAGTTCAGGTATAGCTTGAAGGACTTGGATTCGACGATGCGCGCGCCTCGCAGTGGAAACACGAACTCTGCCGCGGCGATCTCCGGTTTGCCGGAGGGATTCAGCCAGGACAGCTCATAGCAATTCCAGATATCCGCACCGTGAAACGGCAGATTTTCCGCATCCAGGCCGAGTTCCTGCCACTTGGGCTCACGCGCGATAGGAAACAGCAACGACGGCGTATACACGCTTACATAGGCGCTGGACTTTCCCAGAGGTGACTGTTCAGCCGGGTGCTGTTGCGACATGAAGGGATCTCCGTTCGATCAGAGCGGCAGGATACCGTTAGCATCTCGTGCAGGCCAGCCCCTGTCGGCGCTGGCCTATTGACGCATACCGGTTCCGCGCACCAGCAAGCGATAGCTGTAGCCATACAGCAGCGCAGTGAACACCGCCATCAATATCAGGGCCGTGGCGATGGGGATGTCGGATACGCCGAGGATGCCGTAGCGAAAGGCATTGACCATGTGCAGGATCGGATTGATCAGCGACACGTTCTGCCAGAACTCCGGCAGCATGTTGATCGAATAGAACACCCCGCCCAGATAGGTCAGTGGCGTCAGCACGAAGGTCGGAACGATGGAGATGTCATCGAAAGTCCGCGCATACACCGCATTGATGAACCCGCCGAGCGCGAACACCAGCGAGGTGAAGAACACCACCACGATGGTCAGCCCGATGTGCTGCACGCCCAGCCGGGTGAAGAACAGTGACATGATGGTCACGATCAACCCTACCGCCAATCCACGCGCAACGCCGCCGAAGGTGTACCCCAGCAGAATCACATGCGGTGATACAGGTGCGACCATCAGCTCTTCGATCGACCGCTGGAACTTGGTACTGAAAAAGCTCGAGACCACATTCGAATAGCTATTGGTAATCACCGACATCATGATCAGGCCCGGCACGATGTAATCGATGTACTCGTAGCCGTCCATGGTCCCGATCCGACTGCCGATGAGATTGCCGAAAATAACGAAGTACAGGGCCATGGTGATGCCCGGCGGCAGCAGGGTCTGCGGCCAGATACGGGTGAACCGGCGGATTTCCTTGTTGAGGATGGTGGTGAAGGCAACCCAGCTGTTGCGCCAATACGTCATGCTTGAGCTCCTTTTTCCGCATTTTCGTCAACCAGCGAGAGGAAAAGCTCTTCCAGCCGGTTGCTCTTGTTTCTCAGACTGAGTACTTCGATACCCTGGCGTCCAAGCTCGATGAACAATCTGTTGAGCCCCTGCTCCTTGTCCACCTGCACCTCGAGCGTGTGCTCGTCGGCCAGCACGCACGGATAACCGTCCAGGGCAGGAGCAGCGCTCAGGCCATCACGGGTGTCGAGCAGGAATGTTTCGACGTGCAGCTCTTTGAGCAACTTGCGCATGCTGGTGTTATGAATGATGCGGCCCTGATCGATGATTGCGATATGCCGGCACAGCTGCTCCGCCTCTTCGAGGTAGTGCGTCGTCAGGACGATGGTGACGCCCTGCGCGTTGATCTCCTGCAGAAACTGCCACATCGAACGACGGATTTCGATATCGACACCGGCAGTGGGCTCATCGAGAATCAGCAGCTTCGGCTCGTGAATCAGTGCCCGGGCGATCATCAGACGCCGTTTCATGCCGCCTGAAAGCATGCGCGAAGCTACGTCACGCTTGTCCCACAGACCCAGTCGCTTCAGGTAATGCTCGGCACGCTCGCGTGCCTGGCGTAGCGGAATGCCGTAGTAACCCGCCTGGTTGACCAGAATGTCGAACGTCTTTTCGAACTGACTGAAATTGAATTCCTGCGGCACCACGCCGATGCAGCGCTTGGCTGCCATCAGGTCAGTATCGATGTCGTGGCCGAACACCCGTACCTTGCCGGCGGTCTTGTTCACCAGCGAAGAGAGAATGCCGATGGTCGTGGACTTGCCTGCGCCATTCGGGCCGAGCAGAGCGAAAAAGTCGCCTTCCTTCACTTCCAGATCGATTCCGCGCAGGGCGGTGAACCCGTTACCGTAGGTTTTGGTCAGCCCTTTGATACTGATCGCTGCTGTCATGCGTCACTCACTAGCCCAATGGGGACCCAAATCAATGGGGTCGGCTCGCGTTTTTTCAACCCTGTAGCCGGCGACGGCGTCCCGTCATCCGGCGCGCTGCACTTACAAAAGTGCTACAAATGTGACCTGCCGGTCCGTTGTTCAGCGCGATCCGACATCCTATCCTCGGGTTCACAAAAACAACACGACACCGGAGAAAGTCATGGCCCAAACGCCAGATTCACCCCCCGGCGCGTTCGATGACGATGTCGCTCGTCGCATAACGCCCGCTTACCGCCGCTACGCTCTTATCGTTCTGGTTGCCGCGTATACGTCGAGTCACGTAGACCGCAACATCGTCGGCATTTTGATCGAACCGCTTAAAGCGGATCTGGGTCTGTCCGACACCCAGCTGGGCTTTTTGTCTGGCATCGCCTTCGCTCTTTTCTACGCAACGCTTGGCATTCCGATCGCCATCTGGGCTGACCGATCCAACCGCCGCAACATCATCGCCTGGTCCGTAGCGATCTGGAGCGCCATGACAGCCGTCTGCGGTCTGGCTCAAAATTTCTGGCAGCTCGCCCTGGCCCGGATCGGTGTCGGTATTGGTGAGGCTGGCTCTAGTCCACCGTCGCACTCCATGCTCTCGGATCTATATCCGAAGGAGCAGCGTTCCAGCGCCATGTCCATCTACGCGCTCGGCGTTTACTTCGGCATCATGATCGGCTTTCTGGTTGGCGGCTTCGTTGCCGATCAGTGGGGCTGGCGAGCGGCTTTCTTCGTCGTAGGTCTGCCGGGATTACTCATAGCCCTGCTGGTGCGTTTCACCATGATCGAACCGCCTCGCGGCTTCGCCGACGGCGTACCGCCTCCGCCGCGTGGCAAGGTCGATATCAAGAAGGGCTTCGCCGTCTTGTGGCGCGTGCGTACTTCGCGGCACGTAGTGGTCGGCGTCACCCTGACTGCGCTGGTCGGCTACGGCACAATCGTCTGGAACCCGGCATTTCTAATCCGGAACCATGGCCTCACGGCTACTCAGGTCGGCCTGTTCCTGGGTCCGGTGATGGGTATTATCGGCGGTCTTGGCGCCTTCGTAGGCGGCATGCTGGCTGACAAACTGGCAGCCCGTGACATGGCCTGGAACGCCTGGATCGTTGGCCTGGCGAAGTTTATTGCCGTGCCCTTCGTCATCGCTTTCTACATGATTGACAATACCTTCTGGGCGCTCGTGGCCTATTGTCCGGCAGTGTTCCTCGGCGCGTTCTATCTTGGGCCGAGCTTCGCCATGATCCAGAGCCTGACGCCGCTGCGCAATCGCGCCTTGGCCTCGGCAATCATGTTGCTGGTGCTGAACCTGTTTGGTCTGGGTTTCGGTCCGCAGCTGATCGGCATCGTCAGCGACCTGATGCGTGACTTCGCCGGGATCGAAAGTCTGAGGTATGCACTCATTGGCGCAGCCTTCGCCAATCTCTGGGCATGCTGGCATTACTTCCTGGCCGGAAAGACGATTCGTTACGATCTCGACCATATCGAGCACTAATCTTTTTGCGAAACAGCCGGGCGCCCCTTGGCGCCCGGCTGTTTCGTTCCCTTATCACCCCTTCCTCACGGCCTCCTTCGATGCCTACGACCAAAGCGACTATGCTGGGGTCAGCACAGACATGACGAAAGGAGCGCGCAATGTTCACCCTGCTTTGGCTGATTGGTCTATTTTTCTGCATCACCGGTCTGGCCTACGCCCGCAGCGGCTTGCTCAATGCCTGCCTGGTTGTGGGTCTGTATCTGCTCGCGATGTCCCTGTTCAGTCCGGCGCACTGGTCGCTCATGCTTGTTCTCTGGGCGGTGTTCCTTGGGCTGGCGATCCCGCTGAATCTCTCCGGCTGGCGTCGTGACAAGGTCAGCGCACCGCTGTTCGGCTGGTTCCAGAAAGTATTGCCGCCTTTATCAGACACGGAAAAGGAAGCCATCGAGGCCGGTACAGTCTGGTGGGACGGTGAACTGTTCAGCGGTCGGCCGGACTGGAATCAGTTGCATGATTACCCCATGCCTCAACTCACCGAGGAGGAGCAGGCCTTCATAGACGGCCCGGTCGAAGAGCTATGCCGCATGACCAGCGAGTGGGAGCTCACCACCACCTTGCAGGATCTGCCGCCGGACGTGTGGGAGTTTGTCCGTAACAATGGCTTTTTCGGGCTGATCATCCCAACCGAGTTCGGCGGCAAGGGGTTCTCCGCGTTCGCTCATTCGCAAATCGTCATGAAACTCGCCAGCCGTAGCGGCGATCTTGGCTCGACGGTAATGGTGCCCAACTCGCTGGGGCCGGCGGAACTCCTGCTGCAATACGGTACCGAGGAGCAGAAAAAGCACTACCTGCCCCGGCTGGCTGCCGGCGAAGAGGTTCCCTGCTTCGCGCTTACCTCGCCCGAGGCCGGCTCCGATGCGGGTGCAATGCCCGATCGCGGGATCGTATGCCACGGCCAATGGCAGGGCGAAGAGGTGCTTGGCCTTCGGGTTAGCTGGGAAAAGCGCTACATCACCCTGGGCCCGGTGGCGACGCTGCTGGGTCTGGCCTTCAAGGTATTCGATCCCGACCGTCTGCTGGGCGATGACGAGGAGCTGGGCATTTCATTGGCGCTGATTCCCACCGAGACACCCGGCGTCGAAATCGGGCGGCGGCATTTCCCGCTCAACGCCGCTTTCATGAACGGTCCCAACTCCGGCAAGGATGTGTTCATTCCAATGGACTACCTGATCGGTGGGCAGCCGATGATCGGCCAGGGCTGGGTGATGCTGATGAATTGCCTCTCGGTCGGCCGGTCCATCTCCCTGCCCGCCGGCAGTACCGGTGGAGCAAAAATGGCGAGCATGACGACCGGTGCGTACGCGCGTATCCGCCAGCAGTTCGGCCTGCCCATCGGCGAGTTCGAAGGGGTACAGGAAGCTTTGGCGCGCATCGGCGGCAACACCTACATCATGGACGCGGCACGCACCATGACCGCCGGTGCCGTGGATCTCGGTGAAAAGCCTTCCGTGCTGTCAGCGGTGGTGAAATACCATCTGACCGAGCGTATGCGGCAGTGCATCAACGACGCGATGGACATTCACGGCGGCAAGGGCATTTGCATGGGCCCGAAGAATTACCTGGGCCGCTCGTATCAGTCGGTACCGATCTCGATCACCGTGGAAGGCGCCAACATCCTCACTCGCAACATGATGATCTTTGGTCAGGGGGCGATTCGCTGCCACCCGTACGTGCTGAAGGAAATGCTCGCCACGCAGGACGAGGATCGCGACCGCGGGCTGCGCCACTTCGACAAGTTGTTATTCGATCACGTCGGCTTTGCCACCAGCAACGCCGCAGCCAGCCTGTTGCTCGGATTGACCGGAGGGGCGCTGGTCAGCGTACCGGAGTATGCCGAAACGCGGCGCTTCTATAGGCAGTTATCCAGACTATCGGCCTGCTTCGCCACGCTGGCCGATACCACCATGCTGGTGCTCGGCGGAGAGCTGAAACGCCGCGAACGATTGTCCGCGCGCCTGGGCGACATGCTCAGCAACCTGTACCTGGCGAGCGCTGCGCTAAAACGGTTCGAAGACCAGGGGCGGCCGGACGAAGATCTTCCGTTTCTGGAGTGGAGCGTACAGGACGCCCTCACCCGGACCGAACAGGCGATGGACGAAACACTCAAGAACTTCCCGGTACGCTGGGCGGCGGTGCTGCTGCGCATACTGGTCATGCCGCTGGGGCGTCGCAACGCGCCACCTTCCGACCGGATCGGCGCCGAGGTTGCGCGCCGCATGATGACCCCAGGCGCTGCGCGAGACCGGTTGATCGCCGGCTGTTTCCGTAGCAACGACCCTGACGACGTCACCGGACTGCTTAATCATGCGCTGGAAAAGGTCATCCAGGCCGAGGCGATCGAGAAGCGCATGGCCCGCTCTGTGCGCGAAGGCAATCTGGCCTACGACGACGATGCGGACATGCTCGCGGTAGCGATCGCCGCCGATATCATCACCGCAGAGGACGCCGAAATCATTCGCCAGGCCCACACCGCACGGCGCGCAGTAATAGAGGTAGACGACTTTTCCAAGGAGGAAATGACGCCGTCGACCGAGAAGTAATTACATATCTGGCGTGCCAGACGGCACGCCAGATTCAGAGCACCATCACCGCGAGCCAGCCGAAGACCAGCAATGGCAGGTTGTAGTGCAGGAAGGTCGGCACGACCGTGTCCCAGATGTGGTTGTGCTGCCCGTCTGCGTTCAAGCCTGCAGTTGGACCGAGCGTCGAATCGGATGCAGGCGAGCCGGCGTCACCGAGCGCCGCCGCAGTACCAACCAGTGCAACGATTGCCAGCGGGCTGAAACCCAGCTGCATGGCGAGCGGCACGTAGATCGCGGCAATAATCGGGATGGTCGAAAACGACGAGCCGATACCCATGGTGATGAGCAGGCCGACTAGCAACATCAGCAACGCAGCCAGAGCCTTGTTGCCGCCGATCAGCTCGGCCGAGCCGTCTACCAGCGTCTGTATGGAACCCGTGGCGCGCATCACCTCGGCGAATCCGGCTGCGGTGATCATGATGAAACCGATCATCGCCATCATTTTCATCCCTTCGGTGAACACGTCGTCCGCTTCGCGCCAGCGCACCACACCGGACACCGAGAAGATGACGAAACCAGCCAGCGCGCCGATGATCATCGAATCCAGCCATAACTGCATGACGAACGCCACCACAATGGCGATCAGCGCCACCAGAAGCGCCAGTGGCCGGCCGACCCGGTGGATATGCTCAACCTGCCCCACATTTGCCGTGTCGTAGCTGCGGGGCCGGCGATAGCTGAAGAAAATCGCCACCAGTAGCCCTAATAGCATGCCCAGCGCGGGTAGCCCCATGGCTGTCATCACGTTCACCCCGGACACGTCCCCGCCGCTCTCGGTCACGTTCGCCAGCAGGATGTCATTCAGAAAAATGCCGCCGAAACCCACCGGCAGAAACATGTAGGGTGTGATCAGCCCGAAAGTGAGCACACAGGCGACGAGGCGGCGATCGAGATTGAGCCGGCCCATGACGTACAACAGCGGAGGAACCAGCAACGGGATGAACGCGATGTGAATGGGCAGGATGTTCTGCGACGAAATCGCGACAGCGAGCAAGACCAAAATCATAAAGGCCTTGAGCATCCCCTGGCCTTCCTGCGCTCGACTGTTGACCAGGCCCAGAGCCTTGTCCGCCAGTACATGAGCCAACCCGGACTTCGCGATGGCGACAGCGAAGGCACCTAGCAGAGCGTAGCTGAGCGCGACATTGGCGCCCTTGCCCAGGCCGCCCTGAAAGGCTTCTAGCGTGGCTTCCAGTCCCAGCCCGCCAAGCAGACCTCCGGTGACTGCGCCAATGATCAGCGCGACCACAACGTGTACGCGGCATAAACTGAGAACAAGCATCACCGCAACGGCGGCTACCACGGCATTCATCGATCCATCCTCGGGTTGGGCCAGTCGGCCGAAGGCCGCGTACTCTGCAGCAACCGGCACCCGCTGTCAAAAATGCCGCGACTGGTCGGCGCAGACGTTTCGATGAATCCGATCGGGAATTTCCGCTGGTTTCCTGCCAACCTGACTCGTAGCATTCCTCGAAACCGTAAGGAGGAACGCCATGCTCAACATCGCCATCGTCGCCGGCAGTAACCGCAGCAACAGCCAGACTGCCAAGGTCGCGCGGTTCATTCGCCAAACCCTTCTCCAGCGGTTCGACCTTCCGGGCGAGAATGTCTCGGTAATCGATCTCGGGAGCTACCCGCTGCCGCTCTGGCCTGCGGACGACGTCGGTCCCTGGGGCATGTTCGAGAAGCAGCTGATCAAGGCCGACGCCATTATCATCCTGTCACCGGAATACAACGGCATGGCCAGCCCCGCGATCAAGAACTTCTTCCTGTTTGCCAGCAAGGCCCAACTCGCCCACAAGCCAGCCATGCTTACCGGCGTCTCGGCTGGCATCGGCGGAGCCAATCCGATAAGCGAACTGCGTACTTCGAGCTACAAGAACTGCCGCCTGTGCTATATCCCCGAGCATCTGATCGTGCGTGGAGTGGAACAGGTGATGAACATGCCGGAGCCGGTTTCAGAAGATGACCGCCGGATCCGCGCCCGTCTCGAATACACCCTGGATGTGCTACTGCGCTATGCCGAGGCGCTGAAGCCGGTGCGTGAGCAGATCGATATGACCAATCCCGCGTTCACCAACGGCATGTGAGATGCGACTAATGTCTAGTGGCTCGGGTCGCGTCGCGCCCGGGTTGCCCTCGAACCGGCGCGACAGCTCAAGATCAGCGCTTTCCCCGCTCTGGACGGCGCACCGGGAATGACCGCAAAGTGACTGGACGATGACAGTTCGACCAATGTATTAGGGTCGGCGTCTCCCGCCCATGCTTTATTGGACTCCGCGATCCGGCTCGGCTCCGGCCCGCACATGATCACACAGGAGAACAATAATGAAGCATGTGAAACCCCACGCCCTGGCCGCCGCTGTGGCCCTGAGCCTTGCCATCCCCAGCACACCAGTCATCGCCATGAGTCTCACCGATGACGCCACGGCCACCTTGCAACTGCGCAACCTCTACTTCAACCGTGATTTCCGAGGACCCGGAGCGCAATCAAAGGCCGAGGAGTGGGCACAGGGATTCATCTTCCGCGGCAAGACCGGCTACACGCATGGAGATCAGGGCCTGGGTATCGACGTACATGCCGCTCTCGGGGTCAAGCTGGATTCCTCCGATGATCGAGCCGGCACGTTGCTGTTGCCCAACAGCTTCGGCGACGAAGGTCCGGATCATTACAGCCACATACTCTTCACCGGTAAGGCCCGAGTCTCCAACAGCGAACTCAAGGTCGGCGGCATCATCCCGACCATTCCCGTCGCTCAGGCTAGCGATATCCGCCTGCTGCCTCAGACGTACACCGGTGCTGCACTCGGCGTCGGCGAAGTGCCAGGGCTGGACATTCAGGCCGGCCAGCTGCGTCAGGTGAACTACCTGAACAGCAGCGACCTGCAGGATATCGGCGCCACGGTCGGCGGAATGTCGGACCGCTTCAACTACCTCGGCGGCACCTACAAGGTGGATGCGATCAGTTCGACCCTCGGCCTGTGGCGCGCCGAATTGGACAACGTCTACGCGCAAAATCTGCTGAACCTGATTCTCACCAAACCGGTTGGCAGCGTCACGCTCGGCGCCAACCTCGCCTACTTCGATACCAGCGATCACGGCAACCAGACGCTCGCCATCGACCATAAAATGAAATCGTTGATGCTGTCTGCCGGCGCCGGGTCACATACTTTCCGTCTCGGCTATCAGCACAGCGATGGCGACACGTCGTTCCCCTATCTGAGCCAGAACAATCCGTACCTGGCCAACTATGTACAAATCCTCGATTTTGCCAGAGCGGATGAGCGTTCCTGGCAGGCCCGCTACGACGTCGATTTCGCCGGCCTTGGTTTGCCGGGCCTGAAAGGTCTGGTGCGTTACGTGAAAGGTACCGATATCGACCTGGCAGCCACGGACGATGGCAGCGAATGGGAGCGTGACATCGATTTCACCTACACCATCCAGTCGGGCCCCTTGAAGAATGTCGCGCTGCAGTGGCGCAACGCGATGGTGCGCTCTGATGCCATCCGCGATATCAACGAAAACCGGTTGATCCTCAACTACACCATTACGCTTCGCTGACCTTCGCGCCACTCGCGCGCAAAAAAGCCCGGGCATGCCCGGGCTTTTTTGTTCTTGTTGCTCAGTCGTCCGATACGGCCGGAATGCGGTGGATCGACAGATCAGCCCCGCGAAACTCCTGCTCCTCGGTCAGACGAATGCCCGCAATTGCGCGGATCAGTCCATAAACGACCAGTCCGCCGATAAAGGCAACGGCGATACCGAGCAACGTACCGATGAGCTGAGAAACAATGTTCACCCCACCCAGGCCGCCGAACATCTCGGCGCCAAAGACGCCTGCAGCGATTCCACCCCAGGCGCCGCAGAGTCCGTGCAGCGGCCAAACACCCAGCACGTCGTCGATCTTCCAGCGATTCTGCGTCAGGATGAACGTCCAGACGAACAGCGCACCCGCCACGACACCGGTGAACAGGGCTCCGAGCGGATGCATGACATCCGAGCCAGCGCACACCGCCACCAGTCCGGCCAGCGGGCCGTTGTGCAGAAAGCCGGGATCGCAGCGACCCAGAACCAGCGCCGCAATGATTCCGCCGACCATGGCCATCAGCGAATTCACGGCTACCAGGCCGCTGATGCCGTCGATGGTCTGCGCGGACATCACATTGAAACCGAACCAGCCGATAGTAAGTATCCAGGCGCCCAGGGCGAGAAACGGAATGTTGGACGGCGGAAAGGCAACAACATGACCTTCGCGATACCGGCCGCGACGTGCGCCGAGCAACAAGACTGCACCAAGCGCCAGCCATCCGCCCATCGCGTGCACCACTACCGAGCCGGCGAAGTCATGGAAGCCCGCGCCGAAGCGGTCTTGCAGCCAGTCCTGCAGACCGTAGTTGCCATTCCAGACGATGCCTTCGAAAAACGGATATATCAGACCGACGATGAACAACGAGGCGCAAAGCTGGGGTGCGAACCTGGCTCGCTCGGCGATGCCGCCGGAGATGATGGCCGGGATCGCCGCTGCGAAGGTCATCAGGAAGAAGAACTTGACCAGGGCATAGCCGTTGTTTTCCGACAACTCTGCCGCCCCGGTAAAAAAATGCGCGCCGTAAGCAATCCAGTAACCAATAAAGAAGTACGCCAGACACGATACAGCGAAGTCGCTGATGATTTTCGACAGTGCATTGACCTGGTTCTTCTGGCGTACCGTGCCGACTTCAAGGAAGGCAAACCCGGCGTGCATCGCCAGCACCATGATTGCGCCCATGAGAATGAACAAGGTGTTTGCACCGTGAATGAGCGTATCCACCGCGCTTTGCAAATTTTCCATCTCCGACCACCCCATTACGTGCACCACATCGGGGCCGTCGTTCTATCGGCGCACCATCTGCGGGCAATATTCGAAAAGAAGCCGGCACCGAGGTTTGCCACGAGCGCCGGCCATTAACGTTTTTGCTTATATATTTCAGACACTTGCGCGCCCACTCGGCGAGCCGATACGTCGCGCCTGCACCAGCGCAGCGCGACTACACGCAAGCCGTCACCAATACAGTGCAATCAGCGTACCAATCGAAACGAAACGGTGCCCCATGCTGGTTCATGGTTCAGGATGTGCCCATCCACACAGCGCCCGACCGACAGGACGACGCACCGGAGCGCACTCGCGATCGCTTGGCTACAATCTTGCATCTGCGTGTCGGCAATTGCTCAAAAGGAGAAACTTGTGATCGACGGCCATGCGCTGCCCTATTTTCAGCCATTGATCGATACAGCTACCGGCCGGATTGCCGGGTACGAGGCACTCGCCCGCTTGCGCGACGATAACGGCGACGTGCGCAGTGCCGGTCCCCTGTTCACGGATCCGCAGGTGGATCCTGACGACCTGCTGGAGCTTGATCGCACTATCCGCCGTATGGCACTGGAGAGCTTTCGGGACAACCCGGCAGGCTTTCTCAGCCTGAACATCTCACCGCTTTGGGTCAGCCGTCTGGAGCCAGGCACGCCGCTTCCGAGTCTCGCGCTGATGGCGGAAATAGGTTTGCCACCGGAACAGGTGGTATTCGAGATTACCGAACTGCAGGGCGACATCCATCAATTGAAAGATGTCGTGCAGCGGTATCGTCAGGCCGGCATTCGCATTGCCATTGACGATTTCGGCGCAGGCTATTCGATGCTCGATAGGGTGCTTGCGCTCGAGCCGGATATTCTCAAACTGGATATCCAGCTATTCCGCAAGGCGGCCAGCGGAACAGGCAATAGCGGGGACTTCGTCCGAGCCTTGGCGTTGATGGCTGAAAAGAGCGGTTGCTGGATCATCGCCGAGGGAGTGGAAACCGAAGCTGAACTGCATTTCGCGTTGGAGTGCGGTGCCCGCTACGTACAGGGATACCTGTTCGCCAGGCCCGAGGAGAACTTTCTTCCGGACGACGCCGTGCAAGCGAAGTTCTCGACCATGCGTGATCATTACGTCAGTGAGAAACTCGCTGAACGCGCCAAGCTTGCGACCCTGCGCCGCTCGCTGGCGCAGCTTTTCGCCGAGCTGCGGGAGTGGCTGGCTACCGGAGCGCAGCCGACCAGACTGCCCTCCCCCAAGCGCTACCCTTGGCTCATTCGCTGTTTTCTCTGCGACGCTCATGGCACGCAGATATCGCCCAACTACGAATGGATTGACCGGCACTGGCGAGCCGATCCGAGATACCTGGACCACAACTGGTCCTGGCGCCCTTACTTCTATCAGATCCTGGCTGAAGCTGGCGAAGACAGCCGAGTCATACTGTCCAATCGTTACCGCGACGCTACCACCAACCAGTACTGCATGACGTCAGGGTTGTTCATTGATGACAGCCGCCATTTGTTGCTGGTGGATATCGATATCGCCCATATCTAGTCCGACGGGTGACAGGGGAGCCGAACGATCACTAGCAGCCCGCCGGTTTCAGCCTGCTCCAGGCTCAGGCTGCCGTGGTATGCCTCGACCAGGTCCTTGACGATGGCCAGCCCGAGTCCCTGCCCTTCGACGCTTTCGTCGAGTCGGCTGCCCCGCCCCAGTGCCGCGCTACGTTCATCAGAGCTCAGGCCTGGTCCGTCGTCTTCGACACTCAACTCGAACACCTGCGCTCCAGCGCGCCAGCGCAACGTGGCCGCCCCGCCTGCCCACTTACAGGCATTGTCGAGCAGGTTGCCGAGCAGCTCGAGCATGTCATCGCGATCGAACGGCCATGGCTGGTCACTGTCCCCCGCCAGCGAAATCGCGACTCGATCGTCGTGCGCCATGGAAAGCGAGGCAATCAGCCAAGGCAGGTCACGGGCGGGGTCGAGCCAGTCCCCAGCCTTGCGCTCCGGTGCCAGGTGCGCCCGCTGCAGCGCCCGTTGCAACTGGCCACGCATGGCCGTGACCTGTTCGCGCATCAGTTCGATAGCCATGGGGTTCTGGCCTTCGGCCTGCCGCGCGAGCGTTGACTCGATCACCGCGAGCGGTGTTTTCAGGCCATGTCCCAGGTCGCTCACCGCGCTCCGTGAACGCTTGAGCAGCACCTCGATCTGATGCCCCAAATGATTGATCTCCGAAACCAGCGCACGCAGTTCGATCGGTACGTTCTCGTCGAGGGCGACACGCTGACCGCTACGCCATTCAGCAAGCTGTTGCCGTGCGCTGCGCAAAGGACTCAGCGCACGCTGCAGCAGGCCCTGCTGGAGCGCCACGCTCAGCGTAATGGCCAGCATGCCCAAGCCCCAGACCCACCACCGTGCCCGGGCCAGCGACTGCAGCATCGGCCGGTAGTCCAGGGCCACCGTTACCGTAAGCGGCTCACCGTGCGCTACGTAGCGTCCAGAGAGACTCAACAACTGCTGATTCTGTGGGCCATCGACCAGCTCAGGGCGCAAACCCTCGCCATCCAGCGGCAGCCGCTGGTCCCAGAGAGACCTCGAGCGCCAGCGCTCGGATGCATCAATTACGAAATAGCGGCCGGAAAACGGCCGGCGGTAGTCCGGATCGATACGCAGCTGGTCCAGATACAAGCCGTCAGGTCCCATTTCCAGTGCCGCGAGCAGACTGTCGATTTCCCGCTGTAAAACGTCTTCGAGGTAACCGCGTAGTGCCCGGTCGAACAGCCATGCGCTGCCTTGCCCGACCGAGATGACGGTAATCAGCAGGATCGCGACCAATCCTGTACCCAGCTGTCGCCCGATGCTGTTCACCTGGACGAACCTGCCAACACGTAACCCTGACCCCGACGCGTCTCGATGCAATCGCGCCCCAACTTGCGACGTAGGTGGTTTACCAGCACCTCGATCACATTGGAGTCGCGCTCATTGTCGTAGTCGTAGAGATGGTCAGCGAGCCGCGTCTTGGAGAGTATCTGCCCGGCATTGAGCATGAAATAGCGCAGCAGACGAAACTCCGAAGCGGATAGCGTAATGGTCGCGTCGCCGCGCCTGACCTGCTGAGTCTGCTCATCGAGCTCGAGCCCGGCAGCCATCAAACGTGGGCTGGGCAGCGTGCCGTGGGCGCGCCGCACGAGGTTCTGCATGCGCAACAGCAGCTCTTCGTTATGAAAGGGCTTGGGCAAATAATCATCGGCCCCCGCACGCAGACCCTCTACCCTCTCGCTCCAACTGCCTCGCGCCGTCAGCACGAGTACCGGCAGGGCGAGCCCTGCTGCGCGCCAGGCACGCAACACATCGAGCCCGCTACGGCCCGGCAAGCCGAGATCGAGGATACATAGATCGTAAGGCTCGATCCCGCCGAGCATCTGCACATCGCGGCCATCGGCGCGCCAGTCCACGACGTACCCGGCTTCGCGCAGTACCGAGCTAAGCGCATCGGCCATTGCGACGTTATCCTCAGCCAGTAACAGACGCATCAGTCGTCCTCGTCCTCGTCCACGTCCAGAAGCCGGCCCGTCCGGCCGTCGAACTCCAGCTCGGTCACACGGCCATCCTTTGTCACGATTTCGATCTCGTACCGATAGTCACCATCCTCGTGCTCCAGTTCGGCTTCGAGCAGCCGGCCCGGATAGCGGGCCAGAGCCGCATCGACGATCGATTGCAAAGGCCGCAACTCGCCCTGTTCGGCGAGTCGCAGCGCTTCATCATGACTCACGTCGCGCCCGGCGTGCACCGCCCAGGGCAGCGACACCAGCGCTGCCAGGGCGAACACAACTGGACTGATGCGTTCAGTCATCCTGCCGATTCTGGAGGATCTCGCCATTGCTTGCGTCGAGTTCGAGGTCCCAATCCGCTCCCTGCGCATAGCGCACCTCCACTTTGTAGACATAGCGGCCATGCTCCTGCTCTAGCTCGGAGTCGGTAATTTCGCCAGCGCGCGCCTTGAGCGCCTTTTCGTTAAGACTGTCAAAGGACTGGATCTTCCCTTCCTGCATCAATCGATTCGCCTCATCGAGGCGAACATCGTCGTCAGCCTGAACGGTGGTGGCGGATACGGCAAGCAGGAGGGGGAACAGCAACGGCAATAATTTTTTCATGGTATAACTCTCCGGTTTTTTGGACACGTTCGAAGCCTATACCGCGAAGCTGAAGCCAAGCTTAAAAGCGGCCGCTCGACACGATCGAGGAGCACCCTGATGACCGCCATCCATGTCCCCTACCCAGCGCTCACGCTACGCGCAGGCCGGCAGGCTCTGGAGCACATCCTCGACAAAGGGCTGAGCCCGGCGGACGTTCACTTGATCCCCGGCGCTGCTGGCGGGCCCAAGGCGCTTGGGATTCAGGGTCTCGATCTGGCGTTGTTCGGAGAGTGGCTGCCTCGGGTACCGCAGCCGCGCAGCCTGATTGGCGCATCGATTGGCAGCTGGCGCTTCGCAGCCGCCTGCCTACCGGACCCGGTCGAGGGCATCAGGCAACTCGGCGAACTCTACACCACTCAGCGTTTTCCCAAGGGCATCAGCGTTGCCGAGATCAGCCGTCGCTGCGCCGACATGCTCGACCAGCTGCTCGACGGCCGCTTCGTCGAGTTACTGAACAATCCGCTCTATCATCTGAACGTGGTCGTCGTGGGCTGCCTGGGCCTGCTTCAGCATGACACGCGTTCTCGTCTCGGCCTGGGCCTGGGCGGCGTCATCGGCGCCAATCTGCTCGGTCGGCGTTATCTGAAGCGCTATTTCGAGCGGATCATCCTGCATGACCCGCGCGATCTGCCCCCCCTGGCTGAACTCAAGGATTTTCCCAGCCGTCACGTCGCCTTGCGCGCGGATAATCTGCGCCCGGCTCTACTGGCGTCCGGCTCGATTCCCATGGTGATGGAAGCCGTACGCGACATTCCCGGTTGCGAGCCAGGGGTATACCGCGACGGCGGGCTGCTCGACTACCATCTCGACCTGCCCTACCAGGCACCCGGTGTGGTGTTGTATCCGCATTTCGTCGATCGTGTCGTTCCGGGCTGGTTCGACAAGACCCTGCCCTGGCGACGCGGGAACCGCGAGCAATTGAAAGATGTACTGCTACTGGCTCCGTCGAAGGACTATCTGAGCGCGCTGCCGTACGGCAAGCTGCCGGACCGAAAGGACTTCACCCGTTTCGTAGGCGACGACGCCACCCGGGAGAACTACTGGCGCAAGGCGATGGACGCCAGCCGCAGGCTCGGTGACGAGTTCCTCGAGCTGACCGAGAGTGGCCGGATTGCCGACCGCCTCCGTCCTCTCTGACGCGCATGCGCCGTTTCGTTGCACTACCGGACCCCAGCCGATCAGCCTTCGATGACGCGCTGATTCTGCTGCGTCTGGCCATCGGTTATGCCGCGCTGGGTATGCTCGCCCATCAGATCGCCGGCTGGCTGATGCGCCACGTCGGTCACCACTTCCACATCGATACACAATTCCTCTTGCTCGATGCGCTATTCGCCGGCGTGATTCTGCTCGGGAGCCTGGCGTTGGCACGGCTGTATCAGCCTAGCGCAACGCTAAGATGGATGTTCGGTACGGGCTGGCGATTGCGGGGCGCACTGATCGCCATAGCCGGCGCGATCGCCATGGTCTGGCTGGCCGATCCACTGGCCGACTGGCTCGATATTCGCCTGCCGCAGCGCGGCATCATGCCCGAGAGCGAAGCGGCTCCGCAGGCGATAACCCCTTTGCTGGATCTCGCTGGCGGACGTTTCGTCACGGCACTGTTGATCGCCGTAATCTGGGTGCCCATGGCGGAGGAATGGGTGTTTCGCGGCTGGCTGTTCCGGGCATTACAGCGTACACGCCCCGGCCTGTTGGTTGCGCTGCCCGCGACCACGCTGATTTTCTCGCTGCTACACAGCTTCTACAGTCCAGGCGGCGTACTCGTCATCGGTCTGCTCGGCCTGTTCCTCGGCTGGCTGCGCTGGCGCTACGATCAGCTCTGGTTCTGCGTGCTGGCCCACGCCACCTACAACTGGATCACCCTGCTGCGCGTAGCCGGGCAATGAATCAAACGGCTCCCGCTTCGCCTTGCCCGCTATGCGGCGCTCACTCAGCCGAGTACTTCCGCGACCGTCGCAGCTACCTTCAATGCCAAACCTGCGCATTGGTGCACGTGCCGCCACCCTGGCATCTCGATCCAGGGCAGGAGCATGCCGAGTATGAGCTGCATCAGAACGACCCAGAGGACCCAGGATACCGCCAGTTCCTTTCACGGCTAGCCACTCCGCTTCTGGACCGCCTGCCGCCACACAGCCATGGGCTGGACTTTGGCTGCGGCCCAGGCCCTGCCCTCGCCGCAATGCTGGAAGAGCGCGGCCACTCGGTAGCGCTCTACGACCTCTTCTATCATCCCGACGCGAGTACCCTCGAAAGTCGCTACGATTTCATCACGGCAACCGAGGTGATCGAGCATCTCGCCCACCCGCGGAAGGAATTGGAGAGATTGTGGCGACTGGTAAAGCCCGGCGGCTGGCTCGGCATCATGACCAAACGCGTCCGTGACCGTGACGCCTTTGCGCACTGGCATTACAAGAACGACCCGACACACATCGCGTTTTTCAGCGAAGCTACCTTCAAATGGTTGGCTGAGGCATTGGACGCCGAGCTGACCATTCTTCAGCCTGACGTGGTGCTACTGCGAAAGCCGGCCAGCGCCGATCGTCGATTCCATTAGATGGTGCACGAACTTCGGCATCGCGGGACGGCGAAAGCCACGGTCTCTCCAGGCGACCATCAGTTGCTTGCCCAAGCCCTGCAACGGCACTGCACACAACGAGCCATCCTGCACCTCTCTGGCCACGGCAGACGCAAGCACGATGGAGATACCCAGCCCGGCCTTGACGGCCTCCTTCACCGCCTCGGTGTTTCCCAAATGCATCGAGACGCGTGGCACACCGTGTTTCCCGAAGTAGGCAGTAAGCAAACGCCCCGTACCACTACCAGGCTCGCCACCGAGCATGTCGAACCCGCTGATATGTTCCAGGGAAATGGCGCCAGCGTGTGCAAGTTCGTGTTCCGCCGGAACAATCAGCACCAAAGGCTCATACCGCCAAGGGCGACTGATAAAACCGGGGACCGGCTCCCACCATTCGGTCACGGCAATATCTATCTCCCCGGTTAACAGCTTGCTGACGGTGTCGGGATTGGACGCGACATTCAGCTCCAACTGCCCTACCCGGCCGTCATCGAGAAAGGTCCGGATCAGCGGCGGCAACAGGTAGGTGCCGACGTTGGAGCTCGCGCCGACGCGCTCCACCTCC
The DNA here is from genome assembly GCF_900104945.1 of Halopseudomonas xinjiangensis. Classification (NCBI taxonomy): domain Bacteria; kingdom Pseudomonadati; phylum Pseudomonadota; class Gammaproteobacteria; order Pseudomonadales; family Pseudomonadaceae; genus Halopseudomonas; species Halopseudomonas xinjiangensis. The sequence continues at coordinate 1,726,709 of NZ_LT629736.1, forward strand.
GCGCGCAACGCCTGCAAGGCTCGTTCGTTCAACATGACCAACTGCTCCGCATAGGGCAGCAGTAGCTCGGCCCGCGCGGTTGGCCGACAGCCTGCCCGGCCGCGCTCCACCAGCTGCGCGCCGACCTGCTCTTCAAGCTTCTTCAAGTGCAACGAAACCGTCGGTTGCGCAATGCCGAGCCGTTTGGCGGCCCTCTGAAAACTGCCTTCACGTAGCAGCGTCACCAGCGTTTTGAGCCAGGTAGGATTCAGCATGTAATACGGCTTGCAGAACCAGGCGAATTGGCAGGGTCCAGCGGCACGCGGCCCTGCAGCACAGCGAGGATGTTCTGTGCCGCGCGCATCTCGATCGCTTCGCGAACCTCGCTGACGGCGGAGCCGATATGAGCGCTGAACAAGGTAGCCGGATGCGCCAGCAACGAAGGCGATATCTGACGCGGCCGATCGGTTCGTGCCCAGTCTTCCATCTCGAATACGTCCGCTGCGTACCCGCCTAGCGATCCGCTTTCCAGCGCTGCGAGCACCGCGTCTTCGTCGACGATCGATCCACGGCACGGATTGATCAACAGAGCTCCGGGTTTGACCCCTTTCAGGCTGCCGTCGTTGATGACGTGCAGTGTTTCCGAACTCAAAGCCAGCGCCAGAATGACAATGTCGGAGCGCGCAAGCAGTTGCTCGATCGACACGCGCGATACATCCAGGCGACTCTCGCGCTCGCGATCCAGCCCCTGGTGATCGGCGTAATGCAGCTGCGCGCCCCAACCCCCGAGCCGCTCGGCGACCGCTTTGCCAATGGCTCCCATACCCAGGATACCTACGATCGAACCGGCGATACCCTTGCCGTAGAACTGCGGCTGCCAGCCCCTGAAACTGCCCGAACGCACGTGGGCGTCGGCTGCCCGTACATGCCGTGCCAGGCCGATGGTCAGACCGATCGCCAGTTCCGCAGTGGGAATGGTCAGCAAATCCGGAACGAAGCTCAGCCACACTCCTGCTTCATCGAAAGCCCGTAGGTCAAAGTTGTCGTAGCCTTTCAGTGCAGCGCCTACGACTTTCAGCCGAGGTGCGGCTTGCAAGAACTGGGCATCGACGAAATCCGGCATGAACGCCATCAGCGCGTCTGCATCGCGGCAGCGTGCGATCACCTCAGCACGATCGAGCGTGTCTGGCGACTGGTTGGCCACGACCCGGCAGTGTTGGGACAGCATCGCGAGGACCGAGTCATGGACGCGATGAGTCAGTACAACGGTCGGTTTCATGTGTGCTCCTGTTTACTTAAAGCGCTTGCGCAGGTGGCCACTGATACCGTCGACGATGGTGACCATCAGCAGGATGACCAGTAGGATCGCGCTGACCTCCTGGTACTGCATGATCCGCAGCGATCCCATCAGCTCGAAGCCGATACCACCCGCGCCGACCATCCCCATGACGGTTGACGCGCGGAAGTTGTATTCCCAGCGATAGATAGCGACGTCGGCGAACTGCGGTGTGACCTGCGGCAGCACTGCGTGCCATAGAACCTGCAGTGGCGTTGCCCCGGCCGCTCGGGCAGCTTCAACCGGAGCTTCATCGACATGCTCGATGGCTTCAGCGAAGAATTTGCCGACCATACCGATCGAATGCAGCCCTAGCGCCAGCACACCCGGCAACGCGCCAAAACCCACCGCGGCGACGAAGATGATGCCCATGATCAGTTCCGGTACCGAGCGCAGCGCATTGAGCAAGGTCCGCGTGACGTGAAACACTACCGGGTGTGGCGACGTGTTGCGTGCAGCCAGAAAAGCCAGCCCAAGCGAAAAGATCACTGCGATCGCCGTGCCGGCGATGCTCATGGCCAGCGTATCCAGCAACGGTCCCCACCAGCTCAGCGCATTGCTGAAATCCGGTGGGAAGGACTCCGCCATCAGCGTACCGATCGACGGCAGACCATCGAGCAATACGCTGCCGTCCAGCAGTCCAACGTACCAGGCGGCGATCAGGACGATCAGCACCAGCCCGGCGACCTGCAGCGCGCCCTGGGTCCAACCACTGGCGTAACGCTTCAATACGTCCTCGCGACTGGCTGCGCTGATGGCAGCAGGATGAGTATCGGTGTTCATGAGCTACTCCTCACATCGTTGCGAAATCCAGCCCCAGCAGCGAACCCATCTCGCGGATCACGTCGTAGTCGCTGTCCGAAATCGGTGCAAAGCTCTCGGCCTTGAAGTTCTTGAGGACCTCCGGGTCGTTGATATTCAAAAAGCTGTCGCGAATGCGCTGCTTGAGATCGGCGTCCAGATTAGAGCGCATCGCCCAGGGGTATTGGGGGTACTCCTCGCTATAGCCAAGCACTTTTACTTTCTTCGGGTCGACCAAGCCGCGCTCGGTCACGTGGCCGAAAATGACTTCCGAAAGCCCGCCAGCATCGGCGTTGCCATTGGCGACGTTGACCGCGACCGAATCATGCGAGCCGACGAAATGCTGCTCGTAATCGTCGCCCGCCTTCAGCCCTGCCGTCTCGAGCAACACAGTCTTGGGAATCAGGTGGCTGGAGGTGGACGCACGGTCGCCGTAGGCGACCTTGCGGCCTTGGATATCGGCGTATTCGGAGATGCCGGACTCGGCGTTGGCGATGATCACCGAACGATAGGTTGGCTTGCCGTCTACCACCATGGCCGCAAACGGCTCGATATCGCTTTTGCTCTTGGCCATGACGTAGGACAGCGGACCGAAATAAGCCAGATCAATCCGTCCGAAGCGCATCGCCTCGATCATTGATGAATAATCGGTTGTCACGATCAGTTCGACGTTCTTGTCCAGCGACTTCTCCAGATAGTCCTTCAAAGGCTGGTTACGCTTGATCAGTTCTGAAGCGTTCTCATCGGGCAAAAGAGCGACTTTCAATGTGTCCGGATCGCTCTCAGCGGCCTGTGCCAGCGACGGCAAGCCAATCGCGATCAATAAGGTAGTCACCAACGAGGCAAGCAGTTTCATCGGGCAGTCTCCAGGGTTAGGCCCGGCGCACGTTGAGACGCATCGGCCGGTGCAGCATGGGATTGGGAGTGTTGCGAGGGTGCGGCGTAGTCAGGGTAAATGCGCGCCAGTTGCGATCGGTCGAGCGCCGCTGGGGCAGCGTCAAACACAACATGCGCATCGGCGAGGCCGATGATTCGATCAGCGAAGCGTTGCGCATAGTCAAGCTGGTGCAGGGACACGATGGCGGTGATGCCGTCTTCCCGACAAACGCGCTGCAGCAGCGCCAGGACCCGTTCGGAGGTAGAAGGATCTAGGCTGGCTACGGGTTCGTCTGCAAGAATGATCCGGGGCTTCTGGGCAAGCGCCCTGGCGATACCGACTCGCTGTTGCTGGCCCCCGGATAGCTGGTCGACGCGGCTTAGAGCCTTGTCTGCCAGGCCTACCCGTTCGAGGCAATGCAGCGCCAGCTCCTGATCTTCACGTGGGAGTGGAACCAGCGACCGCAAGGTTGAGTGATAGGCTAGGCGACCGGTCAGAACGTTGGCTAGCGCCGTCTTTCTATGCAGCAGCTGATGGTGCTGAAACACCATCGCGGTGGCACGTCGGTGACGACGGATCAAAGCCGCAGAACTCAGCCGGCCAATCCCCTGCGCCTCGACATGCCCTGCAGTCGGTTTGACGAGCCCATTAAGCGACCGAAGCAGAGTCGATTTTCCCGCACCCGATAATCCGAGCAGCACGGTGAACTGACCCTTGCGAAACGCCACCGAGGTGTCGGCCAGTGCTCGAACATTTCCGGGATAGGTAACATTCAGCCCGTCGACGGAAAGAATGATGTCGGCATTTGGTGTCATTGGATCACCTTCTGCAATATAAGCGGCCGCTTTATTACGGTTCGCTATGCAAAAGGTAGGCGCTGTTCGTTAAGCTCCGATGGCGGGGCGATGACAATCTCGTGATGTGTGGATTGGAGACTCAATCCAGAACGCGGCGCGAGCCCAGATAACTGCGCTGCCAGTAGCCGGCATGCAGGCTGTCGACCCGGACTCGTCCACCGGAGCTGGGAGCGTGCAGAAAACGGCCCTCCCCCACGTAGATACCGGCGTGGTTAACCTTGCGTCCGCTGGTAGCGAACAACAGCAGGTCGCCAGGCTGCAGCGGTGCCTTGGGATTGGCCGATTGCAAGGAATACAGACCCGATGTCGTGCGCGGAAGCGTAATGCCGGCGGCCCTGTTGTAGACGTAGTGGATCAGGCCGCTGCAATCGAACCCGGTACTGGGCGAAGAGCCGCCGTAACGATAAGGCGTGCCAACGTGGCTGAAGGCCTCGAACAGAACGTCGTCGCGGGAGGTCGAGGCTGGGGACCGTGTCACCGGAGCCTCTGCGGCGACGTCGATGACCGGCCTGGGTGAGCTCGCGCAGCCGACAAGGATTGCCATCATGCCAATGCCCGCATATAGCCGAAACCCGGAAATCATTCCCTCACCCCAGCCAGAAAGTCGTTGGCAAAACAGTGCCTTACGAACCTGCCCGGGTCAAGCTCTGGCCATCCATTAGTGCTGGCTCAATGATTGACGGTATGCGCCAGCATCAAGGACAGCTGACACATAGGGCGGCCGCTCTGCTCGTGCCAGTGATTGAAAGCGTCCTGTACCGCCGCGAGATCGCGTTGACTGGTGGGTACGCGATCGACGATCTTCTGCGCAGCCAGTGCCGCTACCACATCATTGGTCGGCACGAAGGTATCCTTGCCGACCATGCGCAGATAACGAGGAGCGGAGAGCCCGCCCAGCTGGCTGCCGCGGCGAGTCAGTACTTGCCATAGGCCGACTATCTCGATAATCGGCCAGCTGGCGATCATCTCTCCCGCCCCGCCGTATTCCTTGCGCAGGTCGAGAATCAGCTGCGCATTACGCGGCACGCTTCGCAGCTTGCCAAGATGACGGATCAATCGCTTGTCCTGCATCAGCCGCTCGATATGCTCTCCGCTCATCAGCACCACCTTGTCGGGGTCGAAGCGGAAAAAGGCCTCCTCGAAGGCGGGCCACTTGGCATCGACAAGACTGTGCTTGAGCCCTGCGCGGAAGATGCGCAGCGCCATCAATGACAGATAACGATCATCCGTCATCGACCGAAGCGCGTCGGCTTGAGCCGGTACCGGCAGCCGCTCTTCCAGCGCCTGCTGTGAACCGAACCGGTTCAGGCAGAACTCATACATCCAGCTGTAATCGCGCATCAGGGCGGCTTCGATCAGAGATTCATGACGTTGAGGAAACGTGACGCGGCCTGTTCGTCCACCCTCAGACTGGCGAAATCGAACAGGCTGCTATCGGCCAGTTGTGATGGCTGTACGTGTCGCAGGGCACGGAAAATGTTTTCCACACGGCCGGGGGTCTCCCGCTCCCAGCCTTGCAGCATCTGCTTGACCACCTTGCGCTGCAGATTCTCCTGCGAGCCACACAGGTTGCACGGAATGATGGGGAATTCGCGCATTGCCGCGTAGGCGGTAATGTCCTTCTCGTTGCAGTAGGCGAGCGGTCGGATCACCACGTTGCGCCCGTCGTCGGACAACAGCTTGGGCGGCATGGCTTTGAGGTTGCCACCGTAGAACATGTTGAGGAAGAAGGTCTCGACGATATCGTCGCGGTGATGTCCCAGCGCCATCTTGTTCGCGCCGATTTCGTCGGCAAAGGTGTAAAGGTTGCCACGACGCAGGCGCGAGCACAGTGAGCAGGTCGTCTTACCTTCGGGGATCTTTTCCTTGACGATCGAATACGTGTCGCGCTCGAGGATGTGGTACGGCACTCCGACCTGGTCCAGATAGGCGGGCAGGACATCTTCGGGGAAGCCAGGTTGCTTCTGGTCCATGTTGACCGCGACCAGCTCGAAACGAACCGGAGCTACCTTCTGCAGGTGCATGAGCATGTCCAGCATCGTGTAGCTGTCCTTGCCACCAGACAGGCACACCATGATCTTGTCGCCTTCCTCGATCATGTTGTAATCGGTCACCGCCTCCGCGGTGAGGCGCCGCAGGCGTTTCTGCAGTTTGTTCTGGTTGACACTCAGGGTGGTCATGGCAGCGGACATCCGGGTAGATCGAAAGGCGCTATGTTACCCGTAAAGCCCGGCCATAAAAACAACACCCCCCGCCGGCCATCATCGGGCCGACAAGGGGCGTTGCGTTACCGCGGAAAAGTAGCGAGAGGCTTAGCGCAGATACACCGGACCAATGCCAAAGCCCCAGAAGATAACCGCTGTGGCCATCATGCCGACCAGCACGACGAGACCGACCGCGAGAATGGAGCTGGAAAACAGGAAGCCTTCTTCACTGGGGATATCCATGAAGATCGGGATGCCCTGATAGAGCAGGTACACGGTGTACGAGATCGCTGCGGTGCCAACCACCATGGCCAACCACAGGTTCGGATACAAGGCCGACAGGCCGGCGATGAACAAGGGCGTGGCAGTGTAGGCAGCAAACACCAGGCAGTCGTTGAAGCTTGGCGTAGAATCATAGGTGCGCGCCATCCAGTGGATGAATGCGCCCATCACGACGACACCTGCAAGCATGGCGATATAGGACAGCACGGTCATGTACATCGCGCTGGCCTGGGTCAGGCGCACCGGCTCGATGGTGCCAATCGCCCACCCGACCTGGGTGGTACCGATGTAGGCAGAGACGACCGGGATAGCGGCAAGTACCAGTACGTGCATGAGATACATGGGACCGATAGAACGTTCTTCGCCCTTGATATCCCGCCATTCCTGCCCGGGATGGGTGAAAAGTCCCACAACGTGATGGATCATGGTCTGACCTCCTGATTATTATTCTCGCCCTGCAGCGGAAGCCGCTGCCCCGCGCGGGCCAAGGCTGTGACGGAATGTCGCATGCCCATGCCATGACTATAGTCAAAAATGTTCGCGAGAAAACCAGGCCGGTTAGGCTGATTGGCGACTTCAGCGTGGTCGGTAATAGCGTTCCAGAATTAGCATCGCTGCGTTGATCGCTTGCAGCTGCTCTGTGTCGCCGCCTCTGTCAGGGTGATGCTGACTGACCAGTTGGCGGTAGCGTCGCTTGATCTCTCCGCTATCGGTCGGGTTCTTCAGTCCGAAACAGTCGAGAGCAGCGGTCACTTCGTGGTCATCGATACCACCGCCCCGCCAGAAGCTATCAAGCAGCGCCTGAACATCGTCCGCGTGGGTGGTCGCCCACTGGGTCCAGTCCAGATAATAGCTGCGCAGTGGATCGTTAAGCGCAAGCCCGGGTGCGCCCGGCTCACGAGGCTCGATTACGATCCGCAGTGCATGAATATGCAATTGCCGGCCGGAGGCAGCCAGCCGATCTGATAGCCGGTACAAGCTGTGAAACAGAAGAAAATGGAGCTGGAACAGCCGCAACGGGTCACGCAGCGCTCCGGGCGAGGCGAATACCGAATCGGGATGCTCCGCGGCAAGCTGCTTGATCAGGGTGAATTCATCCATGCCATGGGGCGTCGATTCCAGCACGTCGAGCAATAGCTGATCAAAGCCCGGCGGCAGGAGGTGATCGGGTAAGGATGTGGTCATTGCCGGATTGTACCCGAGTGAGCCGGGCACGACGTGTTGCGCGACTGAGGCGACCTTCACCGATTCGTCATGATTCGGAAACCGCTCTGTAAGAGCCCTTGCGTATGAATGTCATCGAACTTCACCTCGACAAGGACAGAACTATGCACAAGTGGATCGTCACCACCGCCGCCGCGGCGGTACTCGCAGCACTGGCTGGTTGCAAGAGCGACAGTTCCGACGACCCGGCTCCGGCCGCACCGGCGCCCACACCAACGCCGGCTCCCGAGGTGGTTACCCCCGACCGCATAAACCTCAGCCTGATCGGACGGTACAGCTCCGGCGTATTCGGCGAGAGCGCCGCAGAGATTCCCGCCTTTGACGCGGCCAACCGTCAGATTTTCATCGTCAACGCGCAAAAAGGCGCGATCGACATACTCGACGCCAGCAACCCCGCGGCTCCCGTGCTGATCAAGACATTGACAGTGGAGGACATCGCGCCGGGCGCGGTGATCAATAGCGTGGCCTATCGGGACGGACTGATCGCCGTCGCCATCGAAGCCGATGAGAGGACTCAGCCGGGCTACGTCGGCCTGTACGACGCTACGAGCCATACTTTGCTCGATAGCGCCGTGGTCGGCTCGCTGCCCGACATGCTGACCTTCACCCCGGACGGTCAGTACATCCTCGTGGCCAACGAAGGCGAGCCAAGCGACGACTACAGCGTGGACCCGGAAGGATCGATCAGCGTGATCGCCGTGTCGGATCGTACATTGGGGACGGTATCGAGCGCTTCCTTCAGCTCGTTCAACGCACGTGAGGCACAGCTGCGCGAGAGCGGCGTGCGCCTGTACGGTCCGAACGCCAGCGGGGCCCAGGATCTCGAACCGGAATACATCGCCGTATCAGCGGATAGCACCACCGCGTGGGTCACCTTGCAGGAAAACAACGCTCTGGCTCGCGTGGATGTCGCCACCGCGACGGTGACCGACGTGTTACCACTCGGTTTGAAGGACCACAGCCAAGCCGGCAATGGCATTGATGCAAGCGACGAGGATGGCGTGATCAACATCCGCACCTGGCCGGGTGTCGTCGGGACGTATCACCCAGACAGCATTGCCAGCTACACAGCGGGCGATCAGACCTACCTGGTAACCGCCAACGAAGGCGACGCGCGAGCCTGGGGTGAGGACAATGATCTGTACTGGGCTGGCGACGCCAGCAAGGGGTTCGTCGAAGAATTTCGCGTCAAGCATCTGGTACACACCGGCGGCTTCGATCGACGCGCCGGCGAGGATCTGCCGCCGCAACTGCGGGCCCTGGCCGCCGGCGCACTGCTTGATCCGAGCGTGTTCGGCTACTGTGGCGCCACGGCGGCTGACCCGGGCGATTGCCGCGCTGACGACCAGTTGGGCAGGCTCAACATCACCTGGGTTGATGGTTACCTGAAGGATAGTTCGGGTGCCCCGGTGCTGTTCGACGCCAGCGGAAACCAGAATGCTGCCGGCGATCGCCTGATGTACAGCCAGCTTCACGCATACGGCAGCCGTTCCTTCTCGATCTGGGATGCCGACGGCACGCTGATCTGGGATTCCGGCGACGCCATCGAGCAGTATCTCGCCAGCGACGATTGCCGCCTGGGTAGCGATCGCAGCATTCCCTGCGCTACCTACTTCAACTCCGGCCACGACGAGGGCGACGCCTTCGACAGCCGCAGCGATGCCAAGGGTCCGGAACCGGAAGGACTGGCTTTGGGCAAGCTGGGTGACAAGACGTTTGTGTTCATCGGACTGGAACGCATGGGCGGGATCATGGTGTATGACATCACCGACCCGCGGGCACCGGCATTCGTCGACTACTTCAATAGTCGCGAAGACTGGATTCTGGATCCGGAAACAAACCTGGCAGCCGCCGGCGATCTGGGACCGGAAGGCCTGCTGTTCGTGCCGGCAGACGCTTCACCCACGGGTGAAGCATTACTGGTGGTCGGTAACGAAGTCAGCGGAACGACGGCCATTTACGAGATCGAGCAGATCACCGAGTGAACGACCCGGCCCGGCCTCTCGGCCGGGCTTTCCGTGCATCGCTTCGTTGTTCAGGCAACCTGACCAGCAGGAACGTCCACAGCGACCCGCCAGCTGTCCTCCACTGCTTGCAGGAATTCATCTCCCCAGCGCTGGATATCGTTATGACGGACCGTCGCGTACAGCTCGCGCAGGCGAGCCTGTCTTTCTGCCTTGCCTAGCGTCAAGCCGATATACAAGGTGTCGCGTAGATCATGAGGATCATGCGGATTGGTCAGCAAGGCCCCGTGCAACTCCGCGGCGCTCCCGGCGAATTCCGATAGCACCAGCGCACCCGTGCCATTGCATAGCCCCTGGGTCGCGACGTATTCCTTGGCCACCAGATTCAGGCCATCCCGTAGCGGAGTGATCCACATGACGTCAGCCATCAGGTAGTACGGCACCAACTCGCGGAACGGGAAGGCCCGGTAAAAGAACTGAACTGGCGACCAGCCAACCCGCGAGAAGCGGCCATTGATACGCCCTACCGCTCGCTCGATATCTGCCAGTAGGGTTTCGTATACAGTCATTTCCTTCGCAGCGGGGACGCAGATGGTCAGTAGCGATACCTTACCGACCAGTTCGGGATGCGCATCGAGCAACGCCTCGAACGCCAACAGCTTGGCCAGGATGCCCTTGGTATAGTCCAGCCTTTCCACCGACAGAACGACCCGGACGCCGCGCAGCTGCTTTCGCAGCTCATCCATCAGATTCTGACACTCAGGCTCCTTCACGACCTGCTCTACCCGTCCCAGATCGAGACCGACCGGGTGCGCACCCAGGCCGATGCGTCGCCCGTGTACCGAGATGGCCGTGGTCATCGCTTCTATCCCGACCGCGCAGCCGTACGTCTGGTAACGCGGCGCACACGCTCGGGTCTCAAGCACTTCCAGCGGCGCGACACCGCGCACCACATCGACAAAGTTTTCCGATTGCCGTGGAATGTGAAAACCGATGTAGTCGCACTGCAGCAGGCTGCCGATGATTTCCCGGCGCCAGGGCAGCACGTTGAACACGTCAGCGGAGGGGAAGTAGGTGTGATGAAAAAAGGCGATATTCAGGTCTGGCCGCAGGCGGCGCAGGAATGACGGAACCATCCACAGGTTGTAGTCGTGCAACCACACCAGCGCTCCTTCAGCCGCCTCCGCCGCCGTGCGCTCGGCGAACAGGCGGTTCACCTTGAGAAACACCTGCCAGTCTTCCTCTCGGAATACGGCGCGCTCCCAGAAGGTGTGCAGTGTTGGCCAGAACGCTTCCTTGGAGAAGCGCTTGTAGAAAATGTCCACGTCCTGCTTGGTCAGCGCGACGCGGGCCGCGACGAGATTCGGGTAACGCTCGGCATCGACTTGCGTGTGCACTTCGAACGCCCGTCCCTCGCGCGGGTCATGTACGGACCAGGCGACCCATGATCCTTTCTGGCCATTCGCGAAAAAACTCAGCAGCGTCGGAATGATTCCATTGGGTGAAGATGGCGGCCGGCGCACCACGTGGTCGCCTTCGATGACCTCTTCATACGGAAGACGATGGTAGACCATCACCAGCTGTGCTTTGCCTTGGGCGCTGATGTCGGGGAGCTCGAAGTCCACGCCCAGCGGGCCTAGAAAGCCGAAGTGGGCAATCGCCTCGAGGATGCCGCCGCAGCCGCTCAGTCGTGCATGAAGCACGCGGGCGCGATCGTGCGTGGCGTCGAGCAATGCCGGCTCGGACTCTCCGACGCAGACGCCCTTGAAGCCTTGCTCGTACATCGAGAGATCGTTCAGCGTATCCCCCGCGACCAGGACGTCCTCTTCCGCCACACCGAGATGCTCGACGAGCTTGCGCAACGTGCTGCCTTTATTAACGCCTGGGGGCAGTACGTCGAGATACATCTCGGCGGAAAACAACAGATCGCAACCCAGCTCGTCGACCGCAGCGCGCAGTTCATCGGTGATGGCTCCAGCTTCGCAGAAGTAGGAACAGCGGCGTTGCTGCGGCACGGTCTGGCGCTCAAGGCCGTCGAATCCAGCCAGACGTTGAAGCACCGACTGTTCGCCGGGCCAGCGGCTTTCGATGTCGCTTTGCAGGGGATAGACCGACTGCAGCGTGGCACCATCGACGAGCGTGGCGCCGACGTCGCAGACGATGTAGTCAGGGCGCGGCATGGTCGGGTCGGATAACAGCGGCACCACCACTTCCAGACCTCGACCGGTGACGAACACCAGCTTGATGCCCGGGTGGGCGCTGATGAGGTTGTAAAGACGTTGGCGATTTTCCGGATCGCCAGCGAGAAATGTACCATCCAGATCGGTTGCCAGAATCATCTTCTGTTACTCCCTTGTGGCCGATCGCGGTCACCCTGTCGATCGGCGTTCGACTATTTCCTCTTCGTTGGCAGTGTCTGGGGTGTCAAGGTTGTCCGGGCCCTGTTCAGCCTCGGTAGTGTGTGCCGTCTCTGTGGACGTCATCTGGTCTTCGGCCATCATCTCGAGCGATGCGGTCGAAGTACGAACCATGGGAACGAAATGCGCCGGCTCATCGACGATAACGTCTTTGATCTTGCGCGACTGCAGCAGGGCGAACGCTGCGCACAGGCCGAACATCACGGCAAAAAACAGTGGCAGCGCGCTTGGTACGGTGGCGCTCATCAGCGCACCGGCGAGTGTCGGCCCCAATGCCGAGCCGGCGCCCTGCACCAGCAGCAGTGCTGAGCTGCCGGCGAGAATCTCTTCCTGATGTAAATGATCGACCAGATGGGCAACGACCACCGGATAGGCGGCGAAGGCGCCTGCGCCGAACACCACTGCGCCGATCATCATGGCGTTACCATGCACACCCAGGATGGCCATCAGCAGGCCACCCACGGCCGATATGCCCGCGATGAGTGCGAGCGCCACGCGGCGATCGATTCGGTCGGAGAGCAGACCGAGCGGCCACTGCATGACCGCACCAGTGATGATCACCAGGGAAACGAAGCTCGCGATGTCTTCGGTCGCCATGCCCATACGGCCCGCCCATACCGCACCCAGGCCCCAGAACGCACCCATGGCCACACCGGAAAGAAGCGCACCGGAGAAAGCCACCGGAGCGACATCCCAAAGACGTCGTAGCGACATGGCTGGTGTATCGGTGATGGTCGGTTGCGGCAGCTTGGTCATAGCGACCGGCATGATCGCCAACACCAGAAATATTGCGCCGACGGCAAAAAGCGTGAATAGCAGAGGACTGTCGATGCGCAGCATCTGCTGAGCCAGCGCCAGCGCCACAAGGTTGACCACCATATAAACCGCAAACACCTGGCCGCGGCGATCATTCGGAGCCTGGGTGTTCAGCCAGCTTTCGATGACCATGTACAGGCCGACGAGACTGACGCCCGTCAACAAGCGCAACGCGAACCAGAACCAGGCGTCGATGACGAGTCCATGCAGCAGCAGCGATACCGCAGTGGCCGCGCAGAAGAAGGCGAACGAGCGAATATGACCCATGCGCCGGATCAGTTTCGGACAGACGTATGTTCCTACGATAAACCCGAGGAAATAAGCGGACCCGAGCAGACCCAGGGTCTGATCGCTAAATCCTTCGGCGCTTCCCCGTAGCGCCAGCAGGGTGTTCATCAACCCTGTGCCTAACAGCAGCAGTGCCACGCCCGAGAGCAACGCCCCGATGGGCAACAAAATCGGAATCATGGATCCGTATCCCCCTTGCGGTCTCTTCCGGTTCCAGCCTCTCCGATGGCTCTAATCCATTCAGCTGTAAGCACCTTAGCGCATAAGAAAAGGACTGGCCACCGCGAGGGGCTGGTCGCTCGCCTGATTTCAAGACGCCATCACCGTACGTCTGGTTGCGCTTAAACTATGCGCAACGAAGCGCTACACTCCGATCAAAGGAACTTATCAATCACAAAATGGTCGCGCCAACGATGTCCAGCATAAAGGCTTCTGCCAGGCAAATTCTCTCGCCCATTCTGTCGCCACTCGAAGACAGCCCCAAACCCTACGCCTATACTCCCAAGAGTCGCCTGATTCTATGGACCATGAGCGTGCTGTTCGTTGCCCTGGCGGTCGCGCTCGCCGCGTTTCTGCCGGAAAGAACGGACAGCTCGGTCTGGTTCCCGGTAGCAGTATTCGGTTCGCTCGGCGTATTCGGCTCGTTGGTCGCCTGGCTAGGCACCGACAAGGCAGTGGCGCGCGTATGGGGCAGCCGCTAACCAGCGGAGGTATCAATGGCCGGCAAACGGCTGCTCATCGTTGCGCACGCCCCTTCGGACAATACGCGCCGGCTCGCGGAGTCCGCGCTGCGCGGCGCCAGCCATCCCGACCTCTCGGCTGTTGAAACCTTCTGGATACCGCCACTGGAAGCGGGCCCGGACGATGTTCTTGCGGCTGATGCGATTCTACTGGGGACCACCGAGAATCTCGGCTACATGAGCGGTGCGCTGAAGGACTTTTTCGATCGCTGTTACTATCCAGTTCTCGAACTCAAACAAGGGCTGCCCTGCGCCCTGTATGTCCGCGCCGGCATGGACGGAACCGGAACCCGGCGGGCGGTGGAAACCATCCTCACCGGGCTACGTTGGAACTGGGTCCAGGAGCCGCTTGTTTTACGAGGGCCCTGGCAGGACGCCTTTGCCGAACAGGTGGAAGAACTCGGTCTCTACATGGCGGCGGGGCTGGATAGCGGGGTTCTCTGACATCCGTCGGCCGAGCCTTCTGGAATAGGTCTGTCAGCCGTATACTCCACCCATGGACCGCATACTTTCCAGCCTCGAAACCTGCTACCAGCTCGCAGAAGCTCACTTTGAGCGGCGCTTCGAGCGGCCCCGCGTAACCCTCGATCTGAAAGGCCAGCGTGCCGGCGTCGCCTATCTGGCGCGCAATCTGTTGCGCTTCAATGGTCAGATGTATAGCGAAAACACCGAAGACTTCCTCAAGCAGACCGTTCCACACGAAGCAGCCCATCTGATCGCCGACGCGGTTTATGGCGCTCGCATCCGTCCGCACGGCCCTGAATGGCAGAACCTGATGACGGGTCTGTTCGACCTACCCGCCAAGCGCTGCCATGATTACCCCGTGCAGGCGCGCCGTTCCACTCGGTACTTCTATCAGTGCGGCTGTCCCGGGCCGATCCCCTTCACTCCCCAGCGTCACGCCTGGGTAGCACGGGGGCGTCGCTATCAATGCCGCCGCTGTGGCGATATGTTGCGTTTTACCGGACAGCAGCAGCGCGCCTGATCACGCTGCGGGCGCCTCGGGAGCATCCGCAGCGCGCCGCAATGCATGGATATATGGCCTGAGCGTGTAGCCCAGATGTGACTCAAGCCCATCTGACCAGGCATACATTCCCTGCCGGTCCAGCTCTAGCTCCCCGGCCTCCGGCACCAGGAGGATGATGTTGCCCTCCTCGACTGGAGCCTGCAGATAGCCGTCACCAAAGAGTTCTCTGAGCATACGAGAGGCATACGGTTGTCCACTTTCACCCAACTGCCATTGATTGATGACAAGCACCCCGCCAGGCTTCAGAAGACTCCTGCACTCTGCGAAGAAAGCCGCCTGCAATTGAAGACGAGACAAACCGCCCTCCAGATACAGGTCCAGACAGATCATATCGAAGCAGTCCGGGGTCTGAGCGACAAAACGCTCGGCGTTGTCCGCGACCACCGTCAACCGTGGGTCAGCCGACAATCCCAATCGAGAGCGAGCGAGCTCGACCACTGCCTTGCGCAGCTCTACAGCGACGACTCGCCGCGGGTCAAAATGCTCGATCAGGCAATTGGCCAGGCTGCCCCCGCCCAGACCAAGCAGCAGGATATCGGGGTTCGGACCGATCCAGAAATTACCCAGCAGCATGGCACGGGTGTAGTCGTACTCCAGCCAGCCGGGCTCGCTGGTCAGGCAGCAGCTTTGCTCGGTCTGCGCGCCGAAATAGAGAAATCGATAGGCACCGAGCTGGGTGATGCGCAGTTCGCCGAAGTCGTCGTGGACGCTTTCGATCAGTGTTTCGGATTCGGTCATGATGAGTCGCCGGGCGTAGCCAAGAAGCCGGCCGAGGATGGTTTCGGGGTGTCGTGAAGTCATTACTCAGCGTACCATTCCACGCTCCCGACCGTAATCATTCCAAGCAGAATACGCCATGACCTCCTGGACTCCCGACAGCTGGCGCAGCAAGCCGATCCTTCAACAGCCCGTGTATCCCGCCGCGCAGGCGCTGGCGCAGGTGGAGCAGACCCTGGCCAGCTACCCGCCCCTGGTATTCGCCGGCGAAGCGCGCGAACTGCGCAGGCAATTTTCCGAGGTCACCGAAGGGCGAGCCTTCCTGCTGCAGGGTGGCGACTGCGCGGAAAGCTTCGCCGAGTTTTCGGCCACCAAGATTCGCGACACGTTCAAGGTGATGTTGCAGATGGCTGTGGTCATGACCTTCGCCGCGAGCTGCCCGGTCGTCAAGGTGGGCCGAATGGCCGGTCAGTTCGCCAAGCCTCGCTCCGCCGACGATGAAACCCAGGGCGACCTGACGTTGCCAGCGTACCGGGGTGACATTGTCAACGGCATCGCCTTCGAGGCGGCTGGCCGTGCACCGGATCCGCAGCGTCTGCTGATGGCCTATCATCAGGCCACGGCGACGCTGAACCTGCTGCGCGCCTTCGCCCAGGGCGGTTTCGCCAGCCTGGACAAAGTGCATCAATGGAACCTTGATTTCGTCGCCAGCAGCGCCACCAGCGACCGCTTCCAGCACCTGGCTGATCGTATCGACGAATCGCTTGCATTCATGCGGGCCTGTGGCTTCGATGGCGTCAACAGCCCACAGCTGCGCGAGACATCACTGTTCACGGCCCACGAAGCACTCCTGCTCAACTACGAACAGGCCTTTACCCGTCGCGACAGCTTGACCGGCGACTGGTATGACTGCTCCGCGCACATGCTGTGGATCGGCGATCGTACGCGTCAGCCGGACGGCGCTCATGTCGAGTTCATGCGCGGCATCAACAACCCTATCGGCGTAAAGGTAGGGCCGACCAGCGATCCCGACGAACTCCTGCGCCTGATCGATATTCTCAACCCGACCAACGACAGCGGTCGCCTGAACCTGATCGTGCGCATGGGCGCCGACAAGGTTGAAGCGCACATGCCGAAGCTGGTGAAGGCGGTGCAGCGCGAGGGCAAGCAGGTGCTGTGGAGCTCGGATCCGATGCATGGCAACACCATAAAGGCCTCCAGCGGGTACAAGACCCGGGATTTCGCGCAGATCCTCGCCGAGGTCGAACAGTTTTTCGCTGTACATCGCGCCGAAGGCAGCTGGGCCGGCGGGATTCATATCGAAATGACCGGGCAGAATGTCACCGAGTGCATTGGCGGGGCCACGCCGGTCACCGAAGATGGTCTATCCGATCGTTACCATACCCACTGCGACCCGCGCCTGAACGCCGACCAGTCTCTGGAGCTCGCGTTCATGATCGCAGAAACGCTGAAGAAGACGCGACGCCCCTAGCCGGGTCTCCCCGGCGCGCCACGGTCAACCACCCGTTTGCGCGATGGTGCGCCCGTTGCGCTGGATTAAGCTGTCGAGGCAAAACCGGAGTGTGTCTCGCTTTCCGGTTTCGCTCCAACAACAATATCCAGAGGAACCGACATGCTCAGCTTCATTCAATTGCGTAAAGCCGCCGTTATTCCGGCGTTGCTCGCCCTACTCTTTTCCGCTCCCGGTCACGCCACGAACCCACCGGTCAATACTGGCGATACGCTCATCGTCGGCGACTCGGTGTTTGCCTTGAGTGGTGACATCCAGCGCTACCTGGAGCAGGACCTGAACGAGGAAGTCGACAGCCACGCACGTTCCGGCTGCCAGATGATCGGCGGCAACCTGATCTGCAGCCGTCGTTACGCCATCCCCCAGCAATACGCCAACGCATCGAAAGCCGGCATCAACACCGTGATCTTCAACGGCGGTGGCAACGACATCCAGCTCAACAGCTGCCGTCCATCGCTGAGCGCCTGCATGCCGCTGCTGAACAGTCTGGAAGCTGAAATTGCCAATCTGGTCGCTCGCATGAAGGCGGACGGCATTGAGAACATCATCTTCCTCGGCTATTACAACGCCACCGGCCAGGCCGCCGAGCTGCGCGAGATCAACGAATACAGCATGGATTACAAGGCCGCCAACTATCCGGCCATGGGAGTGACTTTCATCGACGTGCGCGATGCCTTCGCGGGCAACGAAGCGCAATACATCGCCAGCGATGGCATCCACCCCACCGCAGCCGGCTCCCGCGTTCTGGCGGATCTGATTCTGCAGCAACTCGACTGATCCACCTCGTCGGGCAGCCCCAGGCTGCCCGACCTCGTTTACACGGCCACTATTGAGCCGGAGCCAGCCCTGCACCGATAATGCCCGTCCGCTTCATAGCCCCCGGGTGCACCAATGCTGTTTCGCTGGTTCGAACGCCGTCTCGATCCATTCCCTGCCGCAGAGCCGGCAGAACCACCCCGCAGCCTGATCGCCTTCTGCCTGTACTACACGCGTGGCGCCTGGCCTTATCTGATCTTTGCCGCTGTGTTGATGGCCGGTATCGCCATCGCAGAAGTCTGGCTGTTTAGTTTTCTCGGCAACATCGTCGATTGGCTGTCAGAGCAAAACCGCGAGACCTTTCTCCAGGCTGAACGGTGGAAGCTTGCAGGCATGGCATTCGTCGTCATCGGCCTGCTGCCGCTGCTGATCCTGGTCAATTCGCTACTCACTCATCAGACGCTCATGGGCAACTACCCTATGCGCATCCGCTGGCTGGTGCACCGCTACCTGCTCAAGCAGTCAATGGCGTTCTACCAGGACGAGTTTGCCGGCCGCATCGCGACCAAGCTGATGCAGACCGCGCTCGCCGTGCGCGAGTGCGTGATCAAGCTGATCGACGTGCTGAACTACGTACTGATCTATTTCATCGGTACCCTGATTGCAGTGGGCTCGGCGGATTGGCGGCTGACACTGCCGATGCTTGTCTGGCTTGCTGGCTACATCGCGTTGATGCGGTATTTCATCCCGATTATGGGTCGGGTCGCCGAACGGCAGGCGGATGCCCGCTCGGTCATGACCGGCCGCATCGTCGACAGTTACACCAACATCCAGACGGTCAAGCTGTTCTCCCACGCCCGGCGCGAGTCGGATTATGCCCGCGAAGGCATGGACGGCTTCATGCGCACCGTATATCAGCAGATGCGGCTGGTCACACTGGTGTATTTCTCGCTCTATTTGCTGAACGGCCTGTTGCTGCTCGGTGTGGCAGGACTGGCCATTTGGCTATGGATCGTTGAAGCGATCAGCGTGGGTGGCGTGGCCGTCGCCGTAGGCCTGGTGCTGCGCCTGTGGGGCATGTCGCAATGGATCATGTGGGAGCTCTCGGCCCTGTTCGAGAACATCGGTACCGTGCAGGACGGTATCGGCTCGATTTCCCAGCCGCAGCTGGTCGACGACCGACCCGGCGCGCGCCCACTGAAGGTCACCAGCGGTGACATCCGTTTCGACGCGGTGCGCTTTCACTACGGCAAAAGCCACGGCGTCATGGATCATCTCGATCTGCACATTCGCCCTGGCGAGAAGATCGGCCTGGTAGGCCGCTCGGGGGCCGGCAAGTCGACGCTGGTCAACTTGCTGCTGCGCTTCTACGATGTGGAAGGCGGCCGCATTCTTATCGACGGTCAGAATATATCCGAGGTGCGCCAGGACTCGCTTCGCGAGCATATCGGCATGGTGACGCAGGATACGTCGCTGCTGCACCGTTCGGTTCGCGACAACATCCTTTACGGCCGACCCGATGCCACTGAGGACATGATGCGGCAGGCCGCAAGGCAAGCGAAATCAGAACTGTTCATCGAAGAGCTGAGCGATGCCAGCGGCCGCCGCGGTTTCGATGCGCATGTTGGCGAGCGCGGCGTGAAACTTTCCGGCGGACAGCGGCAACGCATCGCCATTGCACGGGTCATGCTCAAAGACGCGCCGATCCTGATCCTGGATGAAGCAACCTCAGCGCTGGACTCCGAAGTCGAGGCCGCGATCCAGGACAGCCTGAACGAACTCATGGCCGGCAAGACGGTGATCGCCATCGCCCACCGGCTCTCGACCATCGCTGCGATGGATCGCCTGATCGTGATGGACCAGGGCCGCATCGTCGAGGACGGCACGCATGAACAGCTGATCCAGCAAGGTGGGCTGTACGCGCAACTCTGGGCCCGTCAGTCGGGAGGCTTTCTTGGTGAACAATAGCCGGACCGAGGGAAGGCTGTACTTGCTCGGCAATGGTGCTGCAGCTTTGCTAGACTGCCGCGCTTGAACGAGGAGCCATCATGAATCCCAACCAGCCCTACCACGCCTACCACGTGGCGCTACTCAAAAGCCTGTTTGACACTCTGCGCGCCCAGGCGCTGCTGATGGAGCAGGTGCCGGAAGAAAGCAACATCCTGTTCCTCGAGCGCTTCGATGATCTCATCGGCCAGCTCGAGGCCGGCTCGGATGAAGCGCTCTACCAGGGTCAGGACATCATCTGCCAGATTATCGCTCGCTACCCGCAGGTTGCGCACATGATTCCTCGCGACCTGATCTGGTACTTCGGTGGCGACTGCCTGCACTTCATGCCGGACGAAGAGATCCAGCTGTATCAGGCACTGGACGAACAGCGCGCCGAGACGGAAGCGCGCGGGGAAGCCTTCGACTGGGCGGCTGCCCGGCTGGCCATGCAGGGGCGTTGATCCTGCGGCGACTTGCTCGGCAGACGATGAACCGAATTCTCTGTCGAGCGCACCGCGCCAGGCTCGAATCGCAGGCACAAAAAAACCGCCACATGGGCGGTTTTCTTGAATTTGGAGCGGGAAACGAGACTCGAACTCGCGACCCCGACCTTGGCAAGGTCGTGCTCTACCAACTGAGCTATTCCCGCAAATCTGACGCCGAAGTGGCGTCCCCTAGGGGACTCGAACCCCTGTTACCGCCGTGAAAGGGCGGTGTCCTAGGCCACTAGACGAAGGGGACGTATCCGGACTTCACAGTGCCGAGGTGTTAACCCTGGCTACTTGCCACGTTTCAGACCGCTTGTTTAGCTGCCTTGTTCGCTGCAAGTGGCGCGCATTTTAGGCATGCCCCCATACACCGTCAACCCCTCAACTCGATATTTTCTCAGGTTTTTTTCAAAGACCTGAAAAACCTCACCAACGCATCTCAGTCCTCACCATAGGCCAGGGTAGATAGCAATGCCAGCTCTCCCGTCCGGGCATCGAGACGCGTGTGCTGAATGATCACCGGCTGTGTCGATTCGATCACGCTGGCATAGTCGGTTTTGCGCGGAATGGGCTCAGGATCATACAGATCGTCGAAACGCAGGTGCAGTGTACGTCGAGCCGGGACCTCGACCCGGTACGGGCCGGCGGGCTCGCGGTCGGTGAAGTAGATGGTCAGGGTAAGCTGTGCGTCCTGATCACCGGCATTGAGTATGCAAGCTGCCTCATGGCTGCGCAGCGCCGGGTTGTCCGCGTGCGACCCCGCATCAGGTATATAGCCTTCAGGAATGACCCAGCGTGTCTTGCCGAGCATCGGCACCCTCCTCGTTTATCGTCATCGGTTTATCGGCCGCGTCCGGTGGACGCCAACACCTCGAAATTGCGCTCTCCTTCGGCCAGGGCAAGATCGAGTACCTCAGCCATGTGCCAGGCGCGTTGACCGGTGGTATGGGCGATCTGCTCCCGACAGCTGAAGCCGTTGGTGATCACCATCTCGTCGTCCGCCTTGCTGCGCAGTGCCGGTGCTAGCTGCTGTTCGGCTATGTCGATGGACACCTGATACTTTTCAGCATCGTAGCCAAAGGATCCGGCCATGCCGCAGCAACCGGCATCGAGCACGCGGTGCTCCACACCCATGCGCGCCAGCATGGCCGAGTCAGATTCGGCCTGAAGCGCTGCGTACTGGTGACAATGGACATGCACGACCGCTCGGCGGTTCAGGATGGGCGGGTGATAGCCCTCGCGCTGGAGGAACTCGGTCAGCAGAAACGCGCGCTCAGCGAGACCGTGCGCGCGTTCGTCCGCCAGATGCAACTGCCGAAGTTCGTCGCGAAAGGCGGTGACGCATGAAGGCTCCAGCCCCACGACCGGTACATCGCGCATGGCTTCGTCGCCGAGCGTCTCAATAATATCGCGCAACTGGCGGGCCGCCTGGTCTAGCATCCCCTCGGCATACAGCGGTCTGCCGCAACATAGCGGTCGTGGTGGGATCAGCACCTGGTAACCGGCAGCTTCCAGCACGCGTACCGCGGCCTGCAACAGATCGGGGTAGAAATGATTGTGAAACGTATCCGGCCACAGCAGTACCGGAGGCAGGCCCTGATTTCGAGCGCCTCGTTTGGTGAACCAGGCGCTGAACGTCTGGACGGCGTAATGGGGCAAGTCACGCTCCTCGGCCACCCCGCCGACGCGCTTGGCCAGCTTGCCTAACGGACCATGCAGCAGTGCATTGCTCAACCTTGGCAGCCGCGATGCAATACGGCTCAACGGCCAGATCTGGCTCAGCGCATACGCAGCACGCGGACGTAGCCGGCCCTTGTAGTGCTGGTGCATGAACTCGGCTTTCAGCGTCGCCATATCGACGCTGACCGGGCAATCCTGTTTGCAGCCTTTGCAGGCAAGGCATAGATCCAGCGCGTCGCGCACCGACTCGTTGCGCCAACCTCCATCAAGCTCCTTGCCCTGGAGCATTTCGAACAACAGGCGCGAGCGACCGCGGGTGGAATGCTGTTCGTCTCGCGTCGCGCGGTAGCTGGGACACATCACGCCGCCATGGTCGTTGCGACATTCACCGATCCCGACGCAACGATTCGCCGCTCGATAGAAGCTGAACCGATCATCGCCGAACGCCATGCGTGTTCGGGTTGCGGGCGGGACGAAACCCGGTCCGGTACGCAGCGCCTGGTCCATCGGATAAGGGTCGACCACCTTCCCCGGATTCATCAGGCCTTGCGGGTCCCACAGCGTCTTGAATTCGCGCAGTGCGGCCATCAGGCTTTCGCCGTACATACGCGGCAGCAACTCTGCGCGAACCTGGCCGTCGCCATGCTCACCTGATAGCGAACCGCCAAAGCTGACCACCAGATCGGCGGCCTCGGTCATGAACGTGCGCCAGCGTGCCAGCTCGCTATCCGTACACAGCTCGAAATTGATCCGGCAGTGGACGCAGCCGTTGCCGAAATGTCCGTACAGCGCAGCCTCGTAACCATACTTGTGCATCAGATTTCGGAAAGCGCACAGGTACTCGCCCACCCGCTCCGGCGGCACGGCCGCGTCTTCCCATCCGGGGAAGGTGTCGCCCAGCATCGGTGAGCGGGAGGTCGCGCCCAGGCTGGCTTCACGCGTTTTCCAGATCATCGCCTGTTCGTCCGGATCCTCGAACAGCGCCATGGTCGGCGTCTGATCCGCCTGCTCCAGCTCCTGCATTGCCGCTCGCGCCTTGTCGCCCGCCTCTTCCGCTGTGTCGCCGCCGAACTCGACGAGCAACCAGCTATGCCCCTCGGGAAGCATTTGCCGCGCCTCAGGATGCATGTCCTTGCGCTGCATCTCGTTGACCAGCAGGTGGTCCATTCCTTCGAGCCCGGTGGGACCGAAGCGAAGAATCTCTGCCACGTGCTCCCCGGTCGCGTACACATCGGGGTAACCGAGCATCAGCACGCAGCGATGACGGGGGCTTGGCACCAGCTCCAGTTCGGCTTCGAGAATCGTGACGCAGGTGCCCTCGGAGCCGACCAGCGCCCGGGCGACATTGAAACCTTTCTCTGGTAGCAGTTCGTCGAGGTTGTAGCCAGATACCCGCCGCGGGATGTCCGGGTAGTGGCTCCGGATGAGATCATCATAACGATCACGGATATCGCGCAGACCGGCATAGATTTCGCCGCGACGCCCCCCCTCGGAAATGATCTGTTCGAGTTCGCGGTCGGTAGTCGGCCCCACCCACATGTCCAGCCCGTCGCAGGTCAGTACGCGCAATCTGCGAACGTTATCCGCAGTGCGGCCTGCCATCACCGAATGCACTCCGCAGGAGTTGTTGCCAAGCATGCCGCCGAGCGTGTTGTGGGCGTGCGTAGACGGGTCCGGGCCGAACGTCAGATGGTGCTCCTCGGCCGCATCGCGCAGGTGATCGAGAACGCAGCCGGGCTCCACCCGCGCCAGCCGCGCGTCAGGATCGAGATGGGTAATCCTCGACAGATATTTGGTGAAATCGATGACCACCGCCACATTGCAGCACTGGCCGGCCAGACTCGTTCCCGCCCCGCGCGCCAGGATCGGCAGCTGTCGCTCGCGACACAGAGCCACTGTTTCGACTACGTCGTCCAGTGTTCGCGGCACTACTACACCTATCGGCACCTGCCGATAAAGCGAGCCATCGGTGGCATACAGCGCTCTACTGCCCTTGTCGAAGCGAACTTCACCGCGAATCCGCTGACGCAGTTCATCGCCAAGCTCTGCTGCCTGTTCTATCGACAGCTTGTCGGGCGTATTGCGGGTAGCAATCATCTCTCCCCCGTTCACAGTCGAAAGCGTTCGGCGTCAGCATCACGAAAGGCCAGTCCGTGCCCCGGCTGTTGCGGGTCAGGCCACAACTCGCCACGCCGCAACACCGTGCCGCTATCGAACAGCATCGATTCGAGCCGAACGTGATCATGAAAGTGTTCAAGGTGAAGCAGCTGAGGCACCGCCGTGCATATTGGAGCATGTACCGCAGGGGCACAGTGCGCTGAGATCGGCACGTTAGCCGCTTCGCACAGGGTCGCCGCCTGCAGAAAGCCGGTGTAACCGCAGCGCGTCGCATCGGCCTGCAGCACATCCACGGCGCTGGATCGCAGCATCCGCTCGAAATAATCCACACCCCAGCCGTATTCCCCAGCCGCCAGCGCCAGGTCGCCCGGAACCCGGTCACGCAACCAGGCCATGCCCCCCAGATCATCGGACGACACGGGTTCTTCCATCCAGGCAACGCCCAGCTCGGCCAGCTCGCCAGCCATCCCGAGAGCGTCGCGCGGGCCGCAGGCGCCGTTCAGATCGACCATCAAGGTCGCATTGGCGGCATGATCCCGAACCAGCTCTGCACGCCGCAGTGATTCCCGTCGGTGATTGCCAATCTTGATCTTGATAGCGGAAAGCTCGAGCTCGACCCAGCCCCTGACCTGTTCAATCAGCTCCGGGTCAGTCTGGTTGATGAACCCGCCGCTGCCATAGACCGGAACCGAATCACGCAGCTGCCCCCACAATCGCGGCAAGGGGAGCTGGAGAAGCCGCGCCTTGAGGTCCCACAGCGCCTGGTCCACCGCAGCGATCGCCATCATGGCCAGACCTGGTCGTCCCAGGTTGCGCACACTGTCGTTCATTCGCGCCCATATGGCCCCGGTATTGAATGGGGACGAGCCCTGGACGATAGGCGCGAGCTTGTCTTCGATCAGCATCGCCGCAGGCCGCGCCGAGGTATAGCTGTAGCCCAACCCTTCCCGAGCGCCGGCGCCTATGCGCACCACGACCATTTCAGTAGCGTCCCAGCGCAGTGTGCCGTCCTGCTCCGGGCGCTCGGTCGGAATCCGGTAGGTATCGACCCGCAATGTTTCGATCGGCGCATCGAACATGTCAGCGACCTGGGATATCCAGTCCGGCGACGAACTGCTTGGCGCTCTGCTTGATGATGTCCCATTGATCCGGATCGACCTTGCCCAGCGCCTTCATGTATGACATGACCTGATCCTTGGTGATGTGCGGTGGCATCGGCGGCACGTTGGCATCGGTGATGAACTCGATCACCACCGGCCGCTTCGCGGCCAGCGCTTCCTCCCATGCAGGTTTGATGTCCTCAGGCTTGTCCACGCGTATGCCATGAAAGCCCAGCAGCTCGCCGTAGGCCGAATAGGGAAAGTCGATGACATCCTGAGCTATCGAGAATTTTGGATCGCCCGCCAGGACCCGCTGTTCCCAGGTCACCTGGTTAAGGTCATGGTTGACCAGTACCAGAACGATGAAGGTCGGGTTCTGCCAGCGCTCCCAGTACTGCTTCACCGTAACCAGCTCGGCATTACCATTCATCTGCATGGCGCCGTCGCCAACCATGGCAATGACCGGACGCTCCGGGTAGGCCATCTTGGCGGCGATGGCATAAGGTACGCCGCTGCCCATGCTGGCCAGCTTGCCGGACAGCGAACCCATCATGCCGGGGCGCATCTTGATGTTGCGTGCGTACCAGTTGGTGTGCGAGCCGCTGTCGCCACACAGGATCACGTCATCCGGCAATTGCGGCGAAAGCTCCCAGAACACCCGCTGCGGGTTGATCGGGTCGGCGTCTTCCATCGCCCGGCGTTCGACATCTTCCCACCAGGTGGCCACGTTCTCCTCGACCGTCTCGCGCCAGCTGCGGTCTTCCTTGCGCTTGAGCAGGGGAATCAATTGACGAAGCGTTTCCGCGCTGTCGCCGATCAGATTCACCTCGGTCGGATAGCGTATGCCGACGTTGCGTGACTGGAGGTCGATTTGCACGGCACGCGCCTGACCGTCCTTGGGCAGAAATTCGGAATACGGAAAAGTCGTGCCGATCATCAAAAGCGTGTCGCAATCGCGCATCAGCTTCCAGCTCGGCTCCGTTCCCAGCAGGCCGATGCTTCCGGTCACGAACGGTAGATCGTCGGGCAGCGCAGCCTTGCCAAGCAGCGCCTTGGCGACACCGGCTCCAAGTAGGTCGCACACCTCGATCACTTCGCGGCTGGCGTTCAGCGCCCCGGCACCGACCAGCACGGCAACCTTCTCGCCCGCGTTGAGCACCTCGGCGGCAGCAGTAAGCTCGGACTGGCCCGGGCGCGGGCAGTAAGGTGCAGGTGTCGCGCTGGAGTAGTTGGAACCGTGCGAGCGCGGCGGGCTTTCCACTGCATCCTTCATTTGCACATCGTTGGGAATGATGATCACGCTTATCGCGCGCTCGGCTTTGGCGATGCGAAAAGCCCGGTCGACGATATGCCGCGCCTGGCTCGGGTCGGATATCTGCTGGACATAGTTGCCCACGTCCTGGAACACAGACTCGAGGTTGACCTCCTGCTGAAAGTCGCTTCCCAGGGAGCTCAGTCCTTGCTGGCCGACGATCGCCACGACCGGCACGTGATCCATCTTCGCGTCATACAGCCCGGCCAGCAGATGCAGCGCACCCGGGCCGGAGGTGGCCATGCAAACGCCCACTTCGCCCGTGAACTTGGCGTGGGCACCGGCCATGAACGCGGACATCTCCTCATGGCGAACGCGGACGTAGTCGAACCGGTCGCTGGCCCGGTCAAGCGCGCCCATGATCCCGTTGATCCCGTCGCCAGGGTATCCGAATATGCGCTTCACGCCCCATTCCGACATACGTTCGAGAATAAAATCGCCGACTTCGGCCATCGGTCACCTCCGCTTTGTTTGCCCGCCAGTAACGGTTGTCACAGCGTGTGACTGGGTGTCCCTAGCCACGTTCAGATGGTTTGGTGATAAGACGTGCGCGGAGCATGGCGAGAGGTTTTATGCGGCTCTCCGGCCATCCGTTTGGCACACGTGAAGCTTGCAGAAAAACGTCGCTTGAATGATTCTAAAGTGACAGTCCGCCATACCTGACGGGAAAGCAGGTGCGGTCCCTGTATTACAAGAGAGGCAATGCAATGTCCCCACTTCTTATCGGCAGTCTGGTAGCGATCGGCGTGCTGGTACTTATCAGCATCGGTTTTATCAGTCACAGTCTCGAACGTTCCAGACTCGAGCGCGCACGGCAGACGGCGGAGCTCAACGCCAAGGTCAGACACGCGAGCACCATCGCCGCGCAGCTGCCGGGCCAGTTCATGTCTGCAGAGTTGAAAGTGCTGCTGCTGAATATCGAGCGTCACCTGCTCTCGCAGCTGACCCGGCTGGACCGCAAGAACGAGCGCGCCGAACGCCAGCTTGAGCAGGTCAACCAGCAACTCAGCCTCGGCGAGGCAACCGTCGACAACCCTCCTGTCGCGGTGACCAGCGAAGCACAAGCCAAGGAAATCAGGCAGTTACTGGAAAGTCTTCACAAATTGATTACCCAGGCTCAGCAGGACGGACTGCTGGACAAAGCAGCGCTGCAACAATGGTCGGTGGTCATTCGTCAGCACCTGGTCTCGACCGCCCTGGACATGTTCCAGGCGCTGGCACGCCAGGCATTGCAGCAAGGCAAGCCGCGGGTCGCCAAGTTGCAATACGAACGCGCGATTGCCTATCTTCAGAAGCAGGCCAACCCGGCCCACGCCGAACAACTCGCGCTATTCAAGCGCCTGCATCGCGAAGCGGAAGAAGCCGCTATCCGTTCCGAGCAAGCCTCCACGGCGGAGTCGAGCGAACTGGGCACGGGCCTGCAGGCGCTCGAAGCAGATGACGACGCCTGGAAGAAGAAAGCGGTGTACGACGACTGACAATCCGCCTCCGTCCAGGAGGCGCATGCCTAGGATTTTCTGCTTATGTCTCTGACTGTCTACGGCGCCATTCTGTCGCCTTTCGTTCGCAAGATTCGCATCATCCTGGCTGAACACCAGATCGAACATGAACTGGTTGCCCAGGCGCCTTTCAAACAGCCGGACTGGTACTACGAGATAAGCCCTCTCGGCCGGATCCCGGCCATCAAGGATGGCGACTTCACACTCGCCGACTCCGCAGTGATCGCCCAATACCTGGAAGAAAGTCGCGGCAAGCTGCATCTGTACGGCGCCTCGGCGCAGGAGGCGGCCAGGGTTCGCTGGCTCGAGAAGTTCGCCGACTACGAGTTGGCCCCGCTGGCCACATTCACCTGTTTTCGCAACCGCGTACTCAAACCGCTGATTGGCGAGCCATGCGATGAACAGGCGATCAGCAAGGCACTGACCGAGCAGCTTCCGCCGCTTTTCGATTATCTGGAGCAGGAACTGGGCGGCCAGGACTTTTTCCTCGGCACCTACAGCCTGGCCGACATAGCGGTCGCCAGTCAGCTCATCAACCTGGCTCATGGCGGCGAGGCGATCGACTCTGCTCGCTGGCCGGGGCTGGCGGGGCTACTGCGACGCGTTAGCGACCGGCAAGGCGTGGCCGGACTGTTAGCGGATGAGCAGCGTCTGCTGGCCAAGATGACTCAGCGCGGCTGAGTCATCCCTGCAAGAGCGCCCGGCCGGTCCACGACCGGGCAAATTGATAGGCGCAGCGGCCGTTACGATTGCCCCGCGCCGACGCCCAACGGATCGCTTCGAGTTCCAGCGCGTCACTCCACGACCATTCGAGCCCGTGCCTGGCAGCCAATACGCCCAGCCAGTGCTTCACCACGTCCAGGTAATGTTGCTGACTGAAGGGGTAGAACGACACCCAGAGTCCGAAACGGTCCGATAGCGCCACCTTCTCTTCGATCGCCTCGCCCGGGTGCAGCTCCCCATCCACCATGTTCGCCCCGAGGTTGTCGCTGCGCTGCTCCGGAAGCAAATGTCGACGGTTGGAGGTCGCGTAGAGCAACAGATTGTCCGGGGTCGACTCGACGGTGCCATCCAGTACGGTCTTGAGCGTCTTGTACGCGCTATCGTCGGCTTCGAAAGCCAGGTCATCGCAGAACAGCACGAAGCGCCACGGGAGTCCTTTGATAGCCTCGACGACGGCAGGCAGATGTACCAGATCGGCCTTGTCGATTTCGATCAGGCGCATGCCGGAATCGGCGTAGGCGGCCAGCAAGGCGCGGACTAGTGACGACTTTCCGGTACCTCGGGCACCCCAAAGCAAAGCATTGTTGGCGGGCAATCCTTCGACGAACTGATGCGTATTGCCCTCAAGCAGTTGTTTCTGCCTATCCACACCGACCAGGTCGGTCATCGTGGTCGTCAGGTCGACCGTCAGCGGTCGCAACCACCCGCCCTCGCCTTCGGCCATCCAGCGCGCGGCGAGGATGCTACGCCAGTCGACCGGCACAGCTTCGCGTGGGAGGATCTGCTCATAGCGATCCAGAAAAGCGCTGACGCGCTGCATGAACTGTTCAATCGGCGTAGCGGACATGTGGTCTCCCCGGGATTCGATAATTGCATTATCGTTCATGATATCCGGGCTGCGGCAAACCCGATTTTCCTTTCGGTGGTGTGGGTATTCTGCGCTAAGCTCCGGCTTAGATACGCAGCAGGATGCGCCGGCGCTCATGAATATTCGTTTCACCGATCGACTGTCTTTCAAACAGGCCCGCCTGGGCGTCCTGGCCGCGTTCATCCTCGGCACGCTGCTTGGCCTGGTTCAGGTGGCACTGGACTACCAGTCCGAGGATGCCGCCATCGATCGTGAAATCCAGGCGCAAATCAATGTGAGCCTGGGGCCAGCCTCGCGCATTGCCTACAACATAGACGCCGAGCTGGCGGCGGAGCTGGTCAACGGACTGCTGCAGTCACCGCCTATCGTCCGTGCCGAAATCGTCGATAACAACGGTATGGCGCTGGCCAGCGTCAGCCGCCCCATGGCGTCCAGTCCCTACCGGTTGGTCAGCGATGCGCTTTTCGACCGCCGACGCGAATATTCCCAGCCCCTCTACGTTCAGCACGCACCCAACGAGCTGCTCGGTCATCTGATCATCGAAGTCGATACCTTCCACCAGGGCGCGAGTTTCCTGCGTCGCGCCGGCCTGACCATGCTTTCAGGGTTCATTCTGAGTCTGGTGTTGTCGCTGATTCTCGTGGTGTTGTTCTACGGCATGCTGACCAAGCCTCTGGTTCGGCTGATCGATGATCTTCTCAACATGCGAACCGAAGAGGAGCGAAGCCGCCTGCCCTGCCCCGTCGGTCACGAGCGGGACGAGATCGGTGCACTGGTCGAAGTGATCAACCGGCAGCTGCAGAGCATCGACGTGAACATGCGCCAGAAGCTCCGTGCAGAGGAGCGCCTGCGCCAGTATCTGGAAGAATTGGAAATCATCGTCGAGGCGCGCACCACCGAGCTGCAGGATGCAAACATTCAACTGCGGTTGTCCAACCAGGAGCTGGAGCGCTCCCGCGAGGAAGCGCTGAGCATGGCGCGGGCACGCTCGGCATTTCTCGCCCATATGAGTCACGAAATCCGAACTCCGATCAACGGCTTGCTCGGCATGATCGGCCTGACGCTGGACAGTTCGCTCAACGACGAGCAGCGCCAGCAGCTGTCGATCGCCTACGACTCAGGCAAGGTGCTGGTTGCGCTGCTCAACGACATTCTCGACCTGTCGAAATTCGAAGCCGGCAAGCTGCAGCTCGAGCAGATCCCGTTCGATCTTGGCGCGCTTGTCGAAGAGACCGCAGGCTTGCTCTCGCAGAACGTCGGCAAGCAGGACATCGAGCTGACCTGCCGGATAGATCCAGCCCTGCCTGGCATGCTTGTCGGCGACCCCACCCGCGTCCGGCAGATCATCAGCAACCTGCTATCCAACGCATTGAAGTTCACCGAGCAGGGCCACGTTGCCATACGCGTGGAAACCGAACAGCGACGCAAGACCGAACAATGGGTGCACGTGATCATTCGCGACACGGGTATCGGTATTGCCAGCGAAGCGCTTGGCGAGATCTTCAGTCCCTTCACTCAGGCCAACGCAAACATCTCCCGGCGCTTCGGCGGGACCGGCCTGGGCCTGACGCTCTGCAAAAGTCTCACCGAAGCGATGGGTGGCCAGTTGAAAGTCGAATCGGTCATCGACCAGGGCAGCACCTTCACCGTCAGCCTGCCGCTGCACACGCATATGCTGGTGCCGACCTTCGCCTTCCCGACGCCACGCTCGGCAGTGGTGTTCAATCGTCAGGGGCGCCTGCAGGGACGCGTCCTGCTTGAACAGCTCGAGTACTGGCAGATGCGCTGCCACCTCATCGAGTACCGCGATGGCGAGCCGCTACCTGCCGAGCTTCCGGAAGCGGACTTCTGGCTGCTAGACAGCGTCGCGCTCGCCGAGCGCCTGGCCGACACCTGTCGCAGCATCCCGCGTCTGCTGGTCTGTTCCTATTCCCAACTCCGGAACACCGAGGACGCCCGGGCGTGCGGGATTTACCAGCAAGTACCCAGCCCACCGGCCCGCGCGCGGCTGGCAAGGGCCATCGAGGAGCTGTTCGTCGTAGACGTCACGCCCAGCCAGGCGGCCAGAGCGCTGCCGCCGCCGACGGGACAGCGCATTCTGCTGGTCGAGGACAACATGGTGAACCAGATGGTCGCCAAGGGCATGTTGAGCCGTCTGGGCTATCGGGTCGCCGTTGCCGAGCACGGCGAAGCCGCCCTCGACCGGTTGCAGGAGGAAGATTTCGAACTGGTGTTGATGGACTGCAATATGCCGGTGATGGACGGTTACGAGACCAGCAGACGAATGCGCGCCGATTCGCGCTGGCGGAACATTCCCGTCGTCGCGCTGACCGCCAACGCTCTACATGAGGATCGGCAACGCTGCGAAGAGGCCGGCATGAACGACTACCTGGCCAAGCCATTCAAACGTGAGGACCTGCAGGCATTGCTTGAGAAATGGCTGGGGCACACCGAGAGCTGAAGGTGTACCAAGCATTGAGAGCGCAGTCAGGTGCGAATAGGTCTTTCAGCTGATTTTCTGAATTCTGCTTCGCGGCCGGGTCCACTCCTACACAGCTTGAGTGCACCGCCCTTCTGTGTAGGAGCGCACCCGGGCGCGAACAGCATGTTCAGACGGCAGCCAAAGCCGTACGTGGAGCCCCCTCCCCGCCGGCCATGCAACCGGATCATCGGCCATCGCCGAGATTGCTCAGCAGCATCGACAGTTGATCCCGCAGCGCAGCGATGTCGCTGGCCGGCATGCTGGTGGAGCAGACCAGCTTGCGGGGAATCTCTTCCGCGCGCGCGCGCAACTCGCTGCCCGCCCCAGTCAGGCTCAGGTGAACCTGGCGGTCATCACCTCCGCCTCCGCGACGACGCTCGACGAATTTCAACTGCTCGAGACGCTTCAGCAACGGCGTGAGCGTGCCCGAGTCCAGTCTCAGGCGCTCGCCTAGCGCCTTGACAGTCGGCGCCGGCGGCGCCTGTCTCTCCCACTCCCAGAGCACCAGCATCGCCAGATATTGCGGATAGGTCAGCCCCAGCGGGTCGAGCAGCGGCTTGTACAGTCTGGTGATGGCTCGGGAGCTTGCGTACAGCTGAAAGCATAACTGGCTGTCCAGCGATAGCCAGTTGGAGTCCTCCGCGCTCAAGACAGCAGCTTCTCGATGTCCGCGGTGAGATCATCCGGCGAGGTCGTCGGCGCGTAACGGGTCACCTTCTCGCCGCTCGCATCCACTAGAAACTTGGTGAAGTTCCATTTGATCTTCTTGCTGCCCAGTACACCCGGCGCCTGCTGTTTCAGCTCGACAAACAACGGATGGGCATCATCTCCATTGACGTCGACCTTGGAAAACAGCGGAAAGCTGACGCCGAAATTCAGTTCGCAAAACTCCGAGATTTCCTCGGCATTGCCCGGCTCCTGCCCCCCGAACTGATTGCAGGGAAAGCCCACGACGCGCAGGCCGCGCTCGCCGTAGGTCTTCCACAGTTGCTCAAGTCCTTTGTACTGCGGAGTAAAGCCGCACTTGCTGGCGGTGTTGACGATCAGGAATGCCTTGCCTTCAAGATCGGCCAAGCGGATCTCACGGCCGTCGATGGTGTTACAGGGGATGTGCAGAATATTGGTGGTCATGGGCGCTCTCCTTGGATAAGCGCCCAGCCTAGCAGAGGTTGAATTGTAGTAAATTAGATTGCGTGCAATTAATTTGTCGCTGCGCTTGGTTCGAACTTCATCGCTACCGAGTTGATGCAGTAACGAAGGCCGGACGGTGGCGGTCCGTCAGGAAAGACGTGGCCCAGGTGCGCGTCGCACTGCGCGCAGAGCACTTCGGTGCGATGCATGCCATGGCTGCGATCCTCTGCCTCGACCACGGCGTCGGCGCTGATCGGTTCGTAGTAGCTGGGCCATCCGCAACCGGCATCGAACTGGGTGCGCGTTTCGAAAAGCGGCGCATCACAGCACACGCAACGGTAGGTGCCAGGCGTGGTGTTGTTGTAGTACTCGCCGGTGAAGGGTCGCTCGGTGCCCTTCAGCCGGCAGACCTGAAACTGCGCATCGCTCAATTGCTCGCGCCAGGCGTTTTCGGTCTTGCTGACTTTCTTCATATCGGCTCCGCAAGTTGTGATGTTCAGGCTTTCCCAGGGGCCGCCGCAGGACGTATGATGCGGCTTTGCCGTTGCGCCGGCGCCCGGCCGCCCCGCCTCACTTTAGCCCCCTGGATCGACAAGGTAAGCACCATGCAGGTTAGCAAGTCCAATAAATTGGCCAATGTCTGTTATGACATTCGCGGGCCCGTCCTGCGTCATGCCAAGCGTCTTGAAGAAGAAGGCCACCGGATTCTCAAGCTGAATATCGGCAACCCTGCACCCTTCGGCTTCGAAGCGCCGGAAGAGATTCTCCAGGACGTGATCCTGAACCTGCCTACCGCGCAAGGTTACAGCGATTCCAAGGGCCTGTTTTCCGCACGGAAGGCGGTCATGCATTACACCCAGACCAAGGGCATTCCGGGCGTCACTATCGAGGACATCTACCTCGGCAACGGCGTGTCCGAGCTGATCGTCATGTCGATGCAGGGGCTGCTCAACAACGGCGACGAAGTGCTGATTCCGGCACCCGATTATCCGCTGTGGACGGCTGCGGTAAGCCTCTCGGGCGGCAAGCCGGTGCATTACCTGTGCGACGAGGAGTCCGACTGGTATCCGGACATCGAAGACATTCGCAGCAAGGTGACGCCGAACACGCGCGCCATCGTCGTGATCAACCCGAACAATCCGACCGGCGCGGTCTATTCGCACGACATGCTGGAGCAGTTGGCTCAGGTCGCACGCGAACACAACCTGATCATCTTCGCCGACGAAATTTACGACAAGATTCTCTATGACGGTGCCGAGCACGAGTCGCTCGCTGCGGTGGCGCCCGATGTGCTGTGCCTGACCTTCAACGGGCTGTCCAAGTCCTACCGCGTCGCAGGCTTCCGTTCCGGCTGGATGATCATCAGCGGACCGAAGCACCTCGCACAGAGCTACATCGAAGGCATCGACATCCTTGCTTCCATGCGCCTGTGCGCCAACGTGCCGTCGCAGCATGCGATCCAGACCGCACTCGGCGGTTATCAAAGCATCAACGACCTCATCCTGCCGGGCGGCCGCCTGCTGGAGCAACGCGATGTTGCGTGGGAGTTGCTCAACGAGATTCCGGGCGTCAGCTGCACCAAGCCCAAGGGCGCGCTGTATCTTTTCCCCAAACTCGATCCCAAGGTCTACCCGATCCACAACGACGAGAAGATGGTGCTCGATCTTCTCCTCAAGGAGAAAATTCTCGTGGTGCAGGGTACGGCCTTCAACTGGCCCTGGCCGGATCACTTCCGCATCGTTTCCCTGCCGCGCAAGGATGATCTGGAAGTCGCCATCGGCCGCATTGCCAACTTCCTCAAGACCTACCGGCAGTAAGCCCGGCTGGCGATCGGAGCTGCACGAGCATGGCTGACCTGCATATCGATGATTTCTACCGCGATGTTGCCGGCATCCTGCTCGCGCTGTACCGCAGCTTCCCGCAGCCGAGCATTCTCTTCGTCGAAGATCTGATTGGCCCGCAGGAACCGGACGCCTTCGGCGTGCCGGCACCGCGACACCAGGCGTGTTACAGCGCGATGCTGTGGCTGGCAGAGGAAGGCTTCCTGCGTTACGCGGACGTGATCCGCCAGGAAGGTCTCGACCAGTGCCGCCTGAGCGAACGCGCCTTCGTCATGCTCGCTACCCCCGCTCCGCATCTGGTGGATCCGCAGGTACCGGCAAGCATCGCCCGGCAGAAAGCCACCCTCGCCCAGCAGCTTCGCGATGCGCTTGCCGGCGGCTCTTCCACGCAGCTTGCCGATGTCGTACAGCGCTGTTTCAGGCGGTCTGGACCGGGTGTTTAGGCGATACACCTTGAAACAGATCGCAGATTGAAAGCGGTACGCTTTCACCCAATATACGCAACTGCAGTAAGGCATTCGCTTCGCTCTTAGCGGTGCCTTCCCGCCTTATTATCTTCGGAGTTCACGATCACCATGATGCGCATTTTGCTGTTTCTGGCGACCAACCTGGCTATCGTCCTGGTTGCCAGTGTCACCCTGAGTCTGCTCGGCGTCGGTACGATTCACGACGGCCAGGGAGGGATGAACCTCCAGGCCCTGCTGATTTTCTGCGCCGTGATCGGCTTCGCCGGCTCGTTCGTTTCGCTGTTCCTGTCAAAGTGGATGGCCAAACGTGGCACCGGTGCACGTGTCATCACACAGCCGCAGACCCGCCAGGAGCAGTGGCTGGTCGACACCGTAGCGGAACTGGCCGACAAGGCCGGTATCGGCATGCCTGAAGTGGCGATCTTCCCCTCGCGCGCTTCTAACGCGTTCGCCACCGGCTGGAACAAGAACGACTCGCTGGTCGCTGTTTCGGAAGGTATGTTGCAGCGCTTCAGCCCGGCTGAAGTGCGCGCGGTAATGGCTCACGAAATTGGCCACGTAGCCAACGGCGACATGGTGACCCTGACGTTGATCCAGGGCGTTGTGAACACTTTCGTGATGTTCTTCGCGCGAATCATCGGCAACTTCGTGGACCGCGCGGTGTTCCGTAACGAGGGTTCCGGCCCCGGTATTGGCTATTTCATCGCGACCATCGTCGCCGAGCTGGTGCTGGGTCTGCTGGCGAGCATCATCGTCATGTGGTTCTCGCGCCAGCGCGAGTTTCGCGCCGACGCAGCCAGCGCCCAGCTGGTTGGCTCCGGCAGCATGATCGCCGCACTGGAGCGTCTGCGTGCCGAACAGGGCATCCCTGTGGAAATGCCCGGCGAGCTGACCGCCTTTGGCATTAACGGCAACCTGAAAAAGGGCCTGGCGGGTCTGCTGATCACCCACCCGCCGCTGGAAGAGCGCATCGCAGCTCTGCGAGCTGGCAACTACCGCTAAGAAATTGGCGGAACAACGAAAGCCGGGCACATGCCCGGTTTTTTTTGCGATTCGTTGTGTCGCGGATTCTTCTTCGCGGTCATGCCCGCTCCTACAGCGGTGCGCGATACCCAATGTAGGAGCACACCTGGGCGCGAAAGCGGAGCCTCGGGCAGCCCTGCAATAAGCCGCGCTACTCCGCCTTCCAGCTCGCCGGATAGAGCATCTCTTCACGATACCCGCTCAATACCCGCCGCACCCCGGTAAGCTCCTGATCGAGCTCAGGATCACCGCTGTCGAGCAGAAAAGGTCGACCCGCCAGCGTTTTCAGCTTGGTCTTGGTCGCGATGACCAGCAGGTTATCCAGCCCCACCGCTCGCACGACCCGGGCCGATATCTGCTGATTGCCACGACCGAGGATATGGCCTTGCCCACCAATGGCGGAGACCAGAATCCGCCATGCTCCACCCTGCTTGAGCAGCTCCCACAATTGCTGTTCGGTAGCGTCGCGCAGTAGCAAATCCTGCCCACGCAGTACGTCCACGCCGAGCAATGTGCCTTCGTGCCCCAGCGCCTGAAGCAATTCGAAATTGGTCGAGCCCGGTCCCAGGATCCAGCCGATGTCGTCATCCTGTTGCTCCCGCAGCCAGGCGGCGATGTCGTCCAGGACCAGCGTTTCCTGCTCGCGCCCACCCTGCTTGACCTGCTGTACAAAGCGTCCCTCCTCCGGCACTCGCAGCTCGCCAAAGTGACGGGTACGCACTGTCCCTGCGCGAAACGCTTCTTCGTCGATATCGCGAACCTCGGCCTCCGCTAGGCGCACCAGCTCGCCTTGAATCAGCAAGGTCACCAGCTCCCCTGCTGCACGGGGGTTGACCGCGTAGACGCCTGAGTGAATCTTCACTCCGGCAGGTATGCCCAGCACCAGTTGGCCAGCGCTCACGGCTGCGCAGATATCCCTGGCCGTGCCGTCTCCTCCAGCGAACAACAACAGATCGAGACCTTTCTGCGCGAGTTCTGCAGCCAGGCGCTGGGTGTCTTCGGCGGTTGTGTCAGGAATATCCAGACGGCCTACTACTTCATGCGCCAGGCCTAGCTCGGCAAGCAAGTCGGCGCCCATCGGACCGGGGGCTGCGTAAATCCGAAGCGACTCGGAGAACGGTAACAAGAGCTCCAGCGCCTGCCGCACACGCTCCTGCGCACGCGGCCTGACGCCCATCGCCAGCGCTTTCTCGGCCACACCGTCGGAGCCTTTGAGGCCGGCCTGTCCGCCTAGGCCAGCGAGAGGATTGATCAGTAAACCGAGGCGAAAAACATGATTCATGGGGATATTCCAAGCGGATCGGCGGTCACAAATGAGTCATCGTTGTGCCATATGCTGACAACACACGATGAGCTGCCCCTCCGCAGTACGTGAAGCCTGGTTGATACAAGGAGCAAGAGATGAGTTTACACGCCCGGAAGATGAACCACTCCCGCGACGTGGCCACACAGGCCTCTGCACAACAAGAAGCAGTCGGATACATGATCGATGAGCAAGGCCGGGAAATTCCGATTACCGAACAGATGATCCAGCGTGCCTGCGCCACATTGCATGAGAACTGGATCCCGCCTATCCCCTCAGGTCGTGCCGGCGTGCACCGCTGAATCCGGCTGCCTTCAGCATACGCTCGCACTGCCCGGTCCGGGTTCCGGTACCTGGCTGGCCGTCCGCGTCAGCCAGACCGACCGCAAGCCATTGGCATTCCCGGCGCAACGGGTACTCCTTGCGCAGGCGATCGAATCCTTCCTTGCGTTGCGTTACGCCAGTCGCTGCCACCAGCATCGAACGAAAGCGCGCATCATCATCGCGAACGTCATATACGTAGCGTAACGCCTTCGCCACTACCCATTCCGGTGGCGTAGCCGAGTCCAGAAGCAGCGTGCCGACACCCTGACTCGGCGACAGCTCGGCCAAGGTCTTGTCGGCTGAACGGCCGAGAAAGCTGCACAGTTCACGGTAAATCTGTTCCGTCCCTCGCAGTTTGCCGTCGAGACTGTACCCTGCAATATGCGGCGTCGCCAGAACGCAGCGGACGGCCAGATCAATATCCACGTCCGGCTCATGTTCCCATACATCCAGGACGACCTGGAGATCGCCACGCGCTTCAAGCACCTGCCGCAGGGCAAGGTTATCGACCACAGGGCCCCGACTGCTGTTGATAAGCCAGGCGCCTGGGCGGAGTCGGTCGAGGCGCGCCGTGTCCAACAGATGTCGCGTGGCATGGCGGCCTGTGACCTCGAGCGGTACGTGCAGGCTGATCACATCGGCCTGATCGATCAACTCGTCGAGCGAAACGAAGCCCTGCTCGGCCTGCTCCGCACGGGGCGGGTCGCAGCGCAGCACGTGAACGTCCAGCGCTTCGAGGGTGGCTACCAGACGACCGCCGACTTCGCCGACCCCGACGACGCCCACCGTCAACTTTCGCCAGTCGCGCCCGGTACGCTCGGACAACACCAGCAGGCAACTCAATACATACTCGACCACACCCCGTGCATTGCAACCTGGCGCGCTCGCTGTTTTGATCCCCGCTGCGGCCAGCCCTGCCAGATCCAGGTGATCCGTACCAATCGTGCAGGTACCGACAAAGCGAACCGGGGTGCCCGCAAGCGTGGCCGCAGCAACCGGGGTAACCGAGCGTACCAGGAGCACATCGGCGTCCTGCAGAGCATGTCCGTCAATGCGACGACCCGGCAGGCGAGTAATGCGCCCGAGATCAGAGAAAAACGCATCGACTAGCGGGATATTCTCGTCAGCGACGATATGCATGCGCAGGCTCCGGAGGGTCAGGCCTGCATTGTCCAGTCACTGCGTGGTGACTGTCCACCCGGTTCAGAGGCGATCGAGGCGGAACGCGGCGGCTTCGAGCTGTTCGCCGCTGCGGTAGAAGCTGAGCAGCTCCTGGATGAAGCGCGCGGGCCGCGGGGGAATTCCGTTATGCAGGTACGCCTGCACTTGCTCCACGACGCTGCGCTTGAACGGCCCGGAGTCGGTCGCCTCGCCATTGAGGTTGTCCAGGCTGACTCGAAACGGGTGACCAGCCGCCTCGCAAAACAGCCATTCGAGTGCCTGAGGTTTGACTTCAACCGACTCGAACGCCTGCTGCTGCGCCGCGGTACGGCCGTCCGGGGCATACCAGTAGCCGAAATCCGGCAGCAATCTTCGCTCAGGCCCGGCGACGCACCAGTGGGCAATTTCATGCAGGGCACTGCGGAAATAGTCGCGGGTGAAGACAACGCGGTGGAGCCCTTGCTGGCCGCCCGCAGGGACATACTCGGGCTCGGCTGCGCCGCCGATCAATTCGGTGGAGTAATCGGTCTCAAAACAGATTGCGAACAGGCGAACCAGGTCCTGGCAGTCGTGCTTCATCGTGAGTGGACAAAGGTGGGCAAGTTGTTAGGATGGGGCGCTTTTCCTGCAAATCATAATTCATGACTCAGACCCACACC
Source organism: Halopseudomonas xinjiangensis (assembly GCF_900104945.1). Taxonomy (NCBI): domain Bacteria; kingdom Pseudomonadati; phylum Pseudomonadota; class Gammaproteobacteria; order Pseudomonadales; family Pseudomonadaceae; genus Halopseudomonas; species Halopseudomonas xinjiangensis. The sequence continues at coordinate 1,766,693 of NZ_LT629736.1, forward strand.
CGTTGGCGGCGCAGTGTAGCAGAACTGCGCGGCCTGATATGGCTCGCCCTGCCGATTATCGCCGCGCAGATGGCGCACACCCTGCTCGGCTTCGTCGATACGGCCATGGCCGGCCGCGTCAGCGCCGAGGATCTTGCTGCCGTCGCCCTCGGCAACGCCTTCTGGGTGCCGACCTTCCTGTTTCTGACCGGGGTGTTGATGATCGTCACGTCCAAGGTCGCCGCCAGCAGCGGCGCCGGACGACTGAACGAAACCGGAGCGCTGGTTCGTCAGGGGGTGTGGCTTGGGCTCGGCGTCGGCTCCTTGTGCGCGCTGTTTCTGATGTCGGTTGAACCCATCCTCCGGGCCATGGACGTTCAGGCCGAGCTGATACCCACAACCATCGACTATCTCATCGGGGTGGCCGTGGGCTTTCCGGCGATTGCCGGTTACCAGGCACTGCGTGGCCTGAGTGACGGCCTGTCGCGTACCAAGCCGACCATGGTCATCGGCTTCCTCGGGCTCGCGCTCAACGTTCCGGTCAACTATGTGCTGGTCTACGGAAAACTTGGTCTGCCGGCAATGGGTGCGGCAGGTTGTGGCTGGGCGACGGCGATCGTGATGTATTTCATGCTGGTCTGCATGATTGTCTACCTGGGGAAAACCTCCCTGTATCGGCCCAGCGGGCTATTCGAGCGTTTCGATTGGCCGCATTGGCCCACCGTGCGCCACCTCCTCGGCTTGGGCTTACCCATCGGCGTTGCGCTGTTTGCCGAAACCAGCATGTTCTGTCTGATCGCGTTGCTGATCGGCGGATTGGGGGCCGTGGTGGTGGCGAGCCATCAGGTCGCTCTGAACTTTTCGTCGCTCACCTTCATGGTCCCGTTCAGCCTGGGGTTGGCAATCACCGTACGCGTGGGGCACAACCTTGGTCTAAACGGCCCACGTGCGGGACTCTTCGCGGCAAAGACCGGCATCGCCGTCGCATTGCTTTACGCCGTCATGGCGGCAAGTTTGATGCTCGGTCTGGCAGACTGGATTCCGCGGCTGTACACCGACGATGCTGCCGTGATTGCGCTCGCTTCGTCGCTGTTCTTCTACGCTGCTCTGTATCAGTTCTCCGACGCGGTGCAGGTGGCCTGCGCCGGCGCACTGCGAGGTTATCAGGACACCCGGCTGCCGATGCTGCTGACGATGGTCGCGTACTGGATGATCGGATTGCCGACCGGATATGTGCTGGGCCTGACCGACCTGCTTGGTCCGCCGCAGGGCCCGGCAGGCTTCTGGCAAGGCCTGATCTTCGGACTGACCGCCGCTGCGGTGTTTCTTTCAATACGCCTGGCTATTGTCGGCGCCCGACGCAAGCGCACTGAGGCCCGACGCAGCAACGCTGTATCCGAAACGACGTAATCGAGGTTGCCGCGCAGCAGTCGCTAAAAGCTGCGTGACGGAGGTGTCATGCACCGAGCTATTGCACTGGTTCTACTTGTAACGTCCTGCGCGTTGGCACCTGGCTGTGCGCGTGAGCCGGAAGCGAACCGCCAGTTGAGCAATTACCTGGACCGCGTCGGGCGGGTACTAGGCCAGAGCTGGCGTCCCTGGGACAGCGAGCATCTCGCGCAGTACCGCCCACCGTCACGTCGCGAGGCGATGCAGCCCGTACCGGAGCTGCGGCTGAGCTTGCTCGATCTTCTCGTAGAGAGCCGCGAATGCGGTCCGCTGCAGCAGCTGATAGCCGAACGTAACAGCAGCCTCGGGCGACTCATGGCGCCGAGCACGCTGCTCGGGTTCGAAGGGGAGCTGCTTCGGGCAGTCGAAGGCTGTCTCGCCGTCATCGGCGATCAACCGGGGCGTGAGAGCCTGGTTGAGGATTTGCAACACATCGCGCAAATCAAACGTGACAACCTTCCCCAGCTGTTCTGGAATGCGGTCGGCGGGAGCGAGGAGTTTTCCCGGTTCCTGCGCTTCGACGGCCAACCCCTGCCTTTGAGCGACAGCGCGCTGGCCAACCATCAGGGGGTTGATGCAGTGCGGCAGCTGGCAGACATCGGTACCGCGCTGCCCGAACGACTCCCAGCAGATCGCAGCGAAACCGAGCCACTCTTCGCTACGCTAGCGCGCGACCAGCGTAGCGGCCAGCTCATCCACAGCCTGGCACGGCTGACCCATACGCTTGACCAAGCCAGCGCCATGTTGCGAGCCAGACCGGCAAATCATCTTTGCCCGATGGGCAGCCCGACCGAGCGATCACGGACTCTGTTGAACGTTTTCAGCCTGTTTTACGCCGGCGAGGTTCAGCCGCAAATGGCTCAGGCCCAACGGCTCGGCGATCCCTGGCAGGCTGCGCTGGGTGATTTGCGATCCATTCCCGGCGCAGCGCCTGCTGTGGATGACTATCTCAAGACTCTGGTCGGACCGGAGACGGGGCTATGGGTACGCTACCAGCGCAGCATCAAAGAACACAGCGAGGCCTGGCAGGAGGTGCTGGGAGCGTGCCAGATGCGCCCTGGCGAGCCGGGCTGGAAGAATCGTCGCTAGTGCTTAGTCGGCCTTGCGGATGAGGTAGCGATAAACGCCGTCTGCCTCGTCCTGTTCGAGCAATTCATGCCCGAGAAACGAGCAAAAGCGTGGAATGTCGCGCTGGGTGGATGGATCGGTGGCGCGCACCTCCACCTCCTCTCCCGTCGCGAGGTCGCGCACTGCGTTGTGCAGCATCATCACAGGTTCAGGACAGGTCAGTCCTGTCGTGTCGAGTTGCTTGCGCGCTGTGTCAGTCATACCGCACCAGTTCAGGATAGAAACATGGATTATCCGGAAAACCCGCAGGCCTTGCCAGCCGAGGCGGCGCAACCGACACTAGTCCGAACGTATTCGCATGTATCGGTAAATAATAAGGAACGCCATGATAAGAGTTCTCATCCAGCGAGTCATCGCTGACGGCCTCGAACAACCCTACGAAGAAGCGGCGCGCCGCGTCATTCAGAAAGCCGTGCAATCGCCCGGCTTCATCTCCGGCGAATCATTCCGCGACCTGGAGCGCCCCAACCACCGAGTGGTCATGGTCACCTGGCAGAATCGTCATTCGTGGGAGCGTTGGGAAAATTCTCCGGAGCGCAAGGACACCCTCAGCGCATTTCGGGCGATGTTGATGGAAGACGAAAAGATCACACTGCTCGAGCCGCTGTAAAGGGTCCCGAGTGTTCTGCTTCGCGCCCAGGTGCGTTTCCTACATCCGCTTCGCATGCCCCCTCCCGCGTAGGAGCGGGCATGACCGCGAAGGGGTTGGCGGATTCGGCTTCGCGCCCGGGTGCGCTCCTACAGGGGGTTGCGCTACGCGGCGCGGTAACTACCGGCGCGCAGAATGCGCACGTGGCAGGTCACTTCTTCGCGGTCGGTATACAACTGCTTGCAGGCAATCGATGCGGTGATGTCCGCCTCGTCGAGCGCGGACTGAACGTGCTCCAGGCAGCTCAGCACTTCCTGATAGCGCTGCTTCATTGGCAATTTGAAATTGATGATCGCCTCGCGACACCAACCTCGCGACACCCAACGGGCAAGCAAAGCGCTGCTGCGCGCCGGCTTGTCGACAATGTCGCATACCATCCAGTTGACCTGTTTCTTGGGTTTGAACAGGTAGCCGTCGGCCTCGACGTGCTCGACCTGGCCGCTGTCCATCAGGCTGCGGGCCATCGGGCCGTTGTCCACCGCGGTAACCTTCATGTGACGGTTGACCAATTGCCAGGTCCAGCCACCCGGTGCAGCGCCGAGATCCACCGCCGTCATGCCCGGCGCCAAACGTGCATCCCATTCATCACGCGGGATGAAATGATGCCAGGCTTCCTCGAGTTTCAACGTCGACCGGCTGGGCGCGTCGCGGGGCACCTTGAGCCGGGGAATACCCATCGGCCAGGGTGCGGCATTGTCCGCCCAGGACCAGCCGACGAAGATACGCTCGCCGCTTTCGAAAAAGACGTGCAGCCGCGGCGCATCGCTCTTTGCCGGGCGCACGAACCTGGTCTTGGTCAGCGCGGTTTCCAGCGGCCGGCCGAGCTTCTTGGTCAGCGCCGCCATGGCTTTGCCATCGTTGGTATCGGCAGTCTCCAGCCACAGCGTCGACGCGATCGGTCCCTTGGAACAGGCGGTGATGATCGGCGATATGCGGTCTCCGGGCGGCACATCCAGCCAGCTACCCACCGCCCATTGGCGAGCGAAGATAAGCTGGCTGAAATCAATCTGACGCATCAGCAATTCCGCATCGCCCTCAGCCGGGCATACGAAACGCACCAGGGCAGTGTTGGCAGACGCGATCGCATACCCGGCGATACCCTGCATCGCCGCGATATCCTGCATCTCGGCCGCGACTTCGCCCTCGAATCCCGCACGGCAGTGCAACAACAATTCCTGCATGACCTACCCCTGCTAGCTGAAGGGTCGCTACTCTACAGGCTGCGCCCTGGCAGTAGAAGGCTCCCTGCCATGCAGCGGCGAGCCTTGCGTGACACCAAGCTCGGCTCGCAGCCGCTGCGCCGCCTCGATCATCGCTGACAAGGCTTGACGCACCTCCACCCAGCCGCGCGTTTTCAGCCCACAGTCCGGGTTCACCCAGAGCCGCTCCAGCGGGATAAGTCGTGCCGCCCTGCGCAGCAGCTCCAACATCTCGCCAGTATTCGGAACACGCGGGGAGTGAATATCATAGACGCCCGGACCGATGGCGTTGGGATAATCGAAGCTATCGAAAGCATCCAGCAAGCGCATTGCAGAACGTGATGTTTCAATGGTGATGACGTCGGCATCCATCGCTGCGATCGCATCGATCACGCCATTGAATTCGCTGTAGCACATATGGGTGTGTATCTGCGTGTCGTCCCGTACGACGCTTGCGCTCAGCCGAAAGGCTTCAGCCGCCCAGGCCAGATAGTCCGCTTGCGCGCCTTTGCGCAGCGGAAGCCCTTCGCGAAACGCCGGCTCGTCGATTTGCACGATGGCGATGCCGGCCCGCTCGAGGTCGGTCACTTCATCGCGGATGGCCAGGGCAAGTTGCCGGGCGCTGACACGCGGCAGAACATCCTCGCGCGGGAATGACCACATGAGCATGGTCACCGGGCGGTCAGCATCCCTTTCACTGGCAGAGCGGTCAGGCCTTGTGCATAGACCGTCCAGTCCACCGTCATGGGGCTGGGCCGGCTTATGTCTCCAATGATGATCGGAGGCTTCACGCAGCGCGAACCATAACTCTGCACCCAGCCGAAACGGCTGAAGGCGTAGCCCCTTAGCTGCTGACCGAAGTACTCGACCATGTCGTTACGCTCTGCCTCGCCATGCACCAGCACATCCAGGCCCAGATGTTCCTGCTCGGCGATGACCGAGGCTATCTCGGTCTGCATGGCTGTCCTGTATTCGTCTTCGCTGATCCGTCCTTCGCGCTGCGCCGCACGGGCGGAGCGGATTGCTGCGGTCTGCGGAAACGAGCCAATCGTAGTAGTGGGTAGCGCCGGCAAGCGCAGCCGTTTTTGCTGAACCAGGGCACGCTGCGCATAGGCTGATCCGCGCTGGGCGTCCTCTGGCAGGGTCGCCGCAACGCGTTGACCGACCTGGGTGTCATGAATCCGAATCGACGTCGTGCGGTTCTGCTGAATCTCACTCGAGCGCCTGAGTGCGGCCTGGACCTGCGGATCCGCCGAAGACGTGAGAGCTTTGGCGAGTAGCGCGGTTTCCTCAAGTTTTTGCACAGCGAAGGCCAGCCAGTCGCGCAATTCGGCATCGAGGTCTGTCTCGCTGGCAAGATCCACCGGGCAATGCAGTAGCGAACAGCTCGGGGCAACCCAGATGTCGCCGCTACGATGCTCACGTGCCTGCTCAAGCAGCGCCAGGGCTCGCTTCATATCACAGCGCCAGACGTTGCGCCCGTTGACCAGCCCCAGCGACAGCACCTTGTAGGACGGCAAGCGATCAAGCACCCCGGGCAGTTGGTGCGGCGCCCTGACGAGATCGACATGGAGCCCGGCAACAGGTAACGCGCAGGCCAGCCCCAGATTGTCTTCAAGCCCACCGAAATAGGTGGCCAGCAGCAGCTTCACGGGGGTGCGCTGCAGCTGGTTATAGGCGGCCTCGTAAGCCGCTTTCCAGTCTGCCGGCAGATCCAGCACCAGCGCGGGTTCGTCAATCTGTACCCACTCCACGCCCTGCTCGGCCAGCTTCTCCAGTATTTGCGCATAAACCGTCAGTAGCGGTTCGAGCAGCTCGAGCCGATCGAAGTCCTCGCCAGCGCAGCGGCCCAGCCAAAGATAAGTCAGAGGCCCCAGCAGCACCGGCTTGGGCGTAAAACCGAGAGCCTGCGCCTCGGCTACCTCATCGAACAATTGCAACCAGCCCAGTCGAAAGGCCTGATCGCGGCTGAACTCGGGTACCAGATAGTGGTAGTTGGTATCGAACCATTTGGTCATCGCACACGCCGGTAGCGACTCGCCGCGACGATTCACGCCACGAGCCATGTGAAACAGCGTGTCAATGTCAGCATCGGCAGGAGAACCAAACCGCTCCGGCACGGCGCCGACCATCAGGCTGTGCGTAAGCACATGGTCGTACCAGGCGAAATCGCCGACTACAACCGAGTCGAGTCCGGCCTCGGCTTGCAACTGCCAATGCCGTTCACGCAGCGCCTTGCCGGTTTGATGAAGATCGTCCGGGCTGCTCGTGCCGGCCCAGTAGGCTTCCAGGGCGTGCTTGAGTTCCCGGTGAGCGCCAATGCGTGGAAAGCCGAGAATATGCGCAGCGGTCATGATCGTGCTCCTGATTCGATTCGTGGTGGCATATGGTCAAGCCCACGGCTGAATGAATCAAACTCAACTCCGTCATGTTAAGCTTTAGAAATTCTCAAGTTGAATTCAGGAATAGCCATGCTGGAAATCCGTCATCTGAAGACACTGGTCGCGCTCCGCGAAGCGGATAGTCTGGTTGAGGCGGCCGAACGGCTGCATCTAACGCAGTCCGCTCTCTCCCACCAGCTGAAGGATCTGGAAGAGCGCCTGGGTCTGCCTCTGTTCGTGCGCAAAAGCCGCCCGGTACGCTTCACCAGCGCCGGACTACGGCTGCTTCGACTGGCCGACAAGATGCTACCGGAGCTGCGCCAGGCAGAACGCGATCTGCATCGCCTGGCCGGTGGTCAGGCCGGCAGACTGCACATGGCGATCGAATGCCACAGCTGCTTTCAGTGGCTGATGCCGACCATCGATCAGTTCCGCAATGCGTGGCCGGACGTAGAGGTCGATTTCGCCTCGGGATATTTTTTCGCCCCCCTGCCAGCGCTCGCACGTGGCGATCTGGACCTGGTGGTGACCTCGGACCCACAGGAGATCCCGGGCGTGACCTATGTCCAGTTGTTCACGTATGAGGCCCTGCTCGCGGTGAGCAATCAGCATCCGTTGGCCAGCCGCAGCCACGTATTGCCTCCGGACCTGTCCGACGAGACATTGATATGCTATCCGGTCGAGCGCGAACGACTGGATGTGTTCAAGCACTTTCTCGACCCCGCAGGCGTCGAACCCGCCTCGATCCGCAATGCTGAACTCACCGTCATGATGCTGCAACTCGTGGCTTCGGGACGCGGCGTCTGCTGCCTCCCCAACTGGGCCGTCGCCGAATATGCGCAGCGAGGCTACGTGACGGCTCGCCGACTCGGCGACACAGGCCTGTTCGGCACGCTGTACGCCGCAGTTCGCGCCGACATGCTCGAATCCGCCTATCTGCAGGACTTCCTGCTGACGGCCAAGGACATCTCGTTTTCGACGCTCGATGGCGTGCGTGCCGGATAACGGGACTTCCGCTTTCGAAGGAAGTTCCCACCAGTCCCAGCCTTTCCCATACTTTGCGCATGATCGCGCATTTTAGGAGCAATTTGCCCGCAGTTCACCCAAACAGGCGAGTTTAAAAAGTAGTGCAAAGCTCTACATTCGTCGACCAGAGTGCTGCGGTTGGCTTCTCGCCAAGCACTCCAGGCAGATAACAACAATTTCCTGAAGGTATGACGAAATGAAAGCACCTGCTTACAAACTCACTGGCCTTGCCCTGGGCCTGATGCTGTCTACCGCTGCACTGGCAAACAACCCCACTCCTCCCCCGACCGATCCAGGCGATGGCGGTGATTTTCCGGCTGTATCCGATTTCAGCCGTTCCGGTCCGTTTGCCACCACCAGCGGCAACGAAGGCCCAAGCTGCACTATCTACCGTCCGCGTACCCTCGGCGAAGCCGGTCGCGATCATCCGATCATCATCTGGGGTAACGGCACTGGCGCATCGCCCAGCACCTACAGCGGGATCCTCACTCACTGGGCGAGCCATGGATTTGTGGTCGCAGCCGCACGTACTTCCAATGCCGGTTCGGGCGAAGAAATGATCGACTGCCTGGATTATCTGGTTCAGCAGAACAACCGCAGCACCGGCACCTATGCCGGCAACCTGAACGTCAACCGCGTCGGCGCAGCGGGTCACTCGCAGGGCGGCGGCGGCACCATCATGGCCGGCCAGGATAACCGTGTCACGGTCACTGCTCCTTTCCAGCCGTACACCATCGGACTGGGTCATCGTTCGTCTTCGCAGAGCAACCAGAACGGCCCGATGTTCCTGATGACCGGGGGCAGCGACACCATTGCCAGCCCCACCTTGAACGCCGCACCGGTATTCAACCGGGCAAACGTGCCGGTGTTCTGGGGCGAGCTGGAAGGTGCCAGTCACTTTGAGCCGGTCGGCAATGCCGGCGATTACCGTGGTCCGTCCACGGCCTGGTTCCGCTTCCATCTGATGAATGACAGCAGCGCCCAGAGCACCTTCTACGGCAGCAACTGCGGCCTGTGTACTGACCGTGACTGGACCGTTCGTCGCAAGGGCATCAACTAAGCGATAAACCAAACCTGTCGAAGAAACCGAAACCGGCTGCCTTGTGCAGCCGGTTTTTTTGCGTCTGGCCCCCGCGCCAGAGCAGCCCGGGACCAGGGGCATGCCTCCCGCAGGCTTCGCAAAGATTGATGCGAAAAAAGACCTCATTTGAACGTTTTTGTAGTTTTGTCTCGTTTTTAACCCGAATAGGCGAGTGATCGGTCGTGAGCCTACCGGTACCTTGAGCCGGCGTCGATTACTGCGGTTGGCTATGCCATAGGGCGGCGCATCGTCCCACAACAAGTAAAAGAGAGAGACTCCATGAATGCACCTCTAATGAAGTACAGCGGCCTTACCCTGGGCCTTATGTTTTCCGCTAGCGTGCTGGCAGGCAATCCCGATACAGGTGGTGGTGATACCGGCACAGGTTTCCCGGGCGTTTCAAATTTCGCCAGCTCCGGCCCCTTTGCCACGACTAGCGGTAACGAAGGTCCCAGCTGCCGCATCTATCGCCCTCGCACGCTCGGCGCAGAAGGTCGCGACCATCCAATCATCATCTGGGGGAACGGCACCGGCTCGACGCCGAGCACCTATGGCAGCCTGCTCGAGCACTGGGCCAGCCATGGCTTCGTAGTCGCTGCAGCGCGTACCTCCAACGCCGGGTCGGGGCGTGAGATGATTGCCTGCCTGGACTACCTGGTTGAACAGAACGGCCGCAGCTTCGGCACCTACTCCGGTAACCTCAATGTCAACCGCGTTGCTACCGCAGGCCATTCGCAGGGCGGCGGCGGCAGCATCATGGCCGGGCAGGACAGCCGCATAACCGTAACGGCTCCGTTCCAGCCTTACACCATCGGTCTGGGACATCGCTCTTCCTCGCAGAGCAACCAGAATGGTCCGATGTTCCTGATGACCGGCGGCAGCGATGTGATCGCCAGCCCGTCGCTCAACGCAGCTCCGGTATTCAATCGTGCCAACGTGCCGGTGTTCTGGGGTGAGCGTACCAGCGCCAGCCATTTCGAGCCGGTGGGTAACGGCGGCGATTATAGGGGTCCGTCGACCGCCTGGATGCGCTTTCACCTGATGGACGACCAGAGCGCAGAGAGCACCTTCTACGGTTCGCGCTGTGATCTGTGTACCGATTACCGCTGGGATGTTCGTCGCAAGGGTATCAACTGATAGCAGAACTTGCTCTGCAAGCCGGCGGCTCGGGTCGCCGGCTTTTTCGCGCCTTCAAGCTGTCCAAACAATGTCAAAATGATTCTATATTATTGATTTTGTAAGCTATTTCACCCAAATAGGCGAGTGATTGACCAACCGGTCACCAGTAAGGTCTACGGGTGCCGAGCACTGTAGTTGGGATGCACCATTGCGCTCCGTCATGATCCACAACAACTCGACCTAGAGAGAACATGATGAAATCACCCCTCTTCACCCTGTCAGGCCTCGCACTTGGGCTTCTGATTTCCACCTCAGCTCTGGCTGGAAATCCCACCCCCACTCCGCCGCCAGGCGAAGTTGAATCGGGATTCCCAGCGGTCGCAGACTTCGCCGCGACCGGCCCGTTCGCAACCACCAGCGAAAGCCAGGGCACCGGCTGCCAGGTGTATCGTCCGACCCAACTTGGCGAAAATGGCCTCGACCATCCCATCATCCTCTGGGGTAACGGTACCGGTGGCTCACCCAGTACTTACGGCGACCTGCTCAGCCATTGGGCGAGCCACGGTTTCGTTGTCGCGGCGGCCACCACTTCGAACGCAGGTAGCGGACAGGAAATGCTTGCGTGCCTGAATCGGCTCGTGACGCTGAACAACCGCAGCTATGGCGCCTACTCCGGCAATCTCAACGTGAACATGGTTGGGGTTTCTGGTCATTCCCAGGGCGGCGGTGGCGCGATCATGGCCGGTCAGGATAGCCGCGTCACAGTGACCGCCCCGTTCCAGCCGTACGTGTTGGGTCTGGGCCACGAGACTTCGTCGCAGTTCAACCAGAACGGACCGATGTTCCTCATGACCGGAAGCAATGACACCCTCGCCGGACCGGCTCTTAACGGTACTCCGGTGTTCCGCAATGCCAATGTTCCGGTGTTCTGGGGCAATCTGGAAGGTGTTGGGCACTTCGAGCCAGTCGGCGACGGCGGCGGTTATCGCGGCCCGTCTACTGCCTGGTATCGCTTTCATCTGATGGGCGATTCCAACGCTGAAGATGTGTTCTATGGCGCTACTTGCGAGCTGTGCGTTGACCCGGATTGGGAAGTTCAGAAAAAAGGCATTCAGTAAGTTTGCCAAACGACTCACGGGTCGTAGTCAGAAAGGGTCGCTGCCGTCCAGGCGCGACCCTTTTTTGTGAACAGAGCAAATACCCACCCCACCCCACCGCTCCACTCCATTTTCACACCAGCTTTCGGCGTGCGTACTCCACTGCATGCCTTGCCGCGCCCGGCAATTTGCACTACAACGAGACACTCTCGCCGAGCCTCAATAAGGAATGCCATGAATAACTCCAACAAGGTCGCTCTGATTACAGGTGCCGGAACCGGTATCGGCCGCGCCGCTGCGCTCGCCCTGCTACGCGACGGGTATCAGGTCGCATTGGCAGGCAGGCGAATCGAGGCATTGGAGGAGACCGCTCGGCTGGCCGGGGACCTGTCATCCCAATCGCTATGCGTTGCCTGTAATGTCGGCGACCCCGACTCGGTAAAGAATATGTTTGAGCAGATCGAACAGCGCTTCGGCCGTCTGGACGTCCTCTTCAACAACGCCGGCACCGGCGCCCCGCCGCTTCCGCTGGAAGACCTCTCCTACGCCCACTGGAAAACCGTCGTCGATACCAACTTGACCGGCGCGTTCCTCTGCACGCAACAGGCATTTCGCATCATGAAAAGCCAGACGCCGATGGGCGGACGGATCATCAACAACGGCTCGATCTCGGCGCACGCTCCGCGTCCCAACTCGGCTCCTTATACATCGACCAAGCACGCCATGACCGGGCTGACCAAGTCCACTTCGCTGGATGGCCGCAAGTACAACATCGCCTGTGGCCAGATCGACATTGGAAACGCCGCAACGGACATGGCCATTCCCATGCAACGCGGTGTACCACAGGCGCACGGTGCCATCGCGCCGGAACCCGTCATGGATGTGGAAGACGTGGCCAGGGCCGTGGTACACATGGCCGGCCTGCCGCTGGAGAGCAACATCCAGTTCATGACCATCATGGCAACCCAAATGCCCTTTATCGGTCGAGGCTGACGCCCAAAGGCGAGCACGAAAAAACCCGGCACCAGGCCGGGTTTTTTTGCTTTGCGGGGCCGGATTACTCAGCGTTACGCTCTATAAACGACAACAGCGGCCCGATCACGTTGTTGGTCGCGTCATCGTCGGCGGTAAGGACGTCGTTGTGGGAGTATCCCTCGCTGATGTACACCTCGAAACCACCTTCAACGCCGCCAAACTGCGGGAACGCACTGAAGTCGGTCGCTCCGCTTAGCATTCTCGGGGTACCCACCCGGCAGCTTTGCGCCGCGCAGGGTGCAATCGAGTTGGCGATGCCGCGCCACGAGCCCGGCAAAGGGGCAAGCCCATTGCTGCCACCGAAGGCAATGACGGGTACATCAATGCTTCTGGCCTGGGTCTGGTTGACGATGTCCGCCCGACCGCGCCCACCCAGCTCGACTGGTAGCGACAGCGCACTGGTGTCCAGACCGAGGTTGGCCCCGCCATTATCCGAGTTGCCCAGTAGCAAACCTGTAGACGGGTAGTACCAATCACTGAAGTTGCTTTGTCCGGCATAAAACGCAGGAGTAAGCCGCCCAAGGTTGGTCGGCTCGACTTCCTGCCCCCAGAAGCGTGGCGTGGTGAGCATCGAAGTCAGGGCGGGACCGTTATCATTAAGCGCTGCTGGCGGCAGCGGCTGATCGTTATCGAGCCATTCCAGCAGGCCCTCGGCATTCAACGAACCAGGCGCCCCAATGGAGATGGCGTAAAAAACCGGACTATCGGAATTGTCGTCATCCTGGAACGTGCCCACCGAGCTGCCTGCAGTCACCGGAACCGGGCGGTCGCTGAAGTTCGCCACCTGCTGATAGACGTTATTGGTCCGACCGTTGAGGTCCGCGCCAAAGGCCCGCTGCAACAGAGACTGACTGCCGTTGATGGTTTCCTCCACCGCCATTTGCAAACCGGATACCTCGGTCGAGGCGACCTGCCGAGGCCCGAGGCCCGGGGCGTTGATGTAGGCGGGCGCGCCAGCTACCGAGGCGGCATACAGACCCCCATCCGCTGCAGCGATGACCGCATCCAGATCCGCTTCGTCGGGCGGCGTAGACGCAACCGAGCTACCCGTCCCTTCGAACAGGATCATCCCGCGCAGCTTGGCGTAGCCGGGCTCTTCGGCACCTTCGTAACTCAGGTTGAAATCGGTGGCAGCGTAACGGGTGACGAAGCCTGCCCCGGCGGAGTGGCCACCAAGAAAAACGTTGCCGTTTCGGGCAGTCTCACGCGCACGCTCGACCACCGCGTCGATATCGAACGAGTGTACCTGGGGTGACCAAGAGGCCATGAAGGGCGCATCTGCCTGGTCATAAAACACCGCGCGCCGGTCCAGCTCCGGCGGCAGTTCGAGACCTAGCTCATCGCCATAAAGAAAATTCACCGCCAATTCCGGGCTCCCTTCTCGTTCGGCGATATCCAGGCCATCGGTATCTTCCAGCAAAGTCGAACGCCGTTCGAAGCCCCATATTTCGACAACCAGGTCCTGTTCGGCTGCGCGCGCCATCAGGTTTTCAGCCAGGCGCAGATAATTGTGCGACCCACCCAGCGTCCCAGGCACCACCACCAGAATCGCATCCGGCTGTCGATCCATCTGGCCGGCCAGGGCGTAGCGTACGTATAACGCCTTGTTAAGGTCGGCATCCGCGCCCAGGTGTGTCAGCAGCTTCGGATCGCTGACGGCTACGCCGGCGGTTCCTGGCGTGTTGGCGGCCTTGGCCTCGCTGGGCAGGACAAAGCGCTCAACGCACATTTCATTTACGGTCACAGCGTTGTCGGAACCGCCGCATCCTTGCGTGACGGCGGGCGGTGTATCGTTTGACGAGTCGCCGCCAATGCAGGCGCTTAGTCCCAGCGCGGCCGAGAGTAAGATGGACGCACGAATAGCGGTGGAGAGCGGGCTCTGTTGCATGGGTAGTCTCCTGCCCGGCTTGCCGGGCTTGTTGTTATTGTCGAAGCGATGCGAGGGCATCTGCTTCAACGTAGCAAGCGAACCCGGCCGCAACTTGAACGTGTTTGCGGTTTGCCCGTCGATCGGGCCATTATTCGGCAACCGGCTGTCAGTCCATTGACTCATGGCCCATTAACTGTCTCATAGCGAAACGAAATTGACGCCATTAGTTACCTATGTAACAGGCGCTTACAACTGCTTCGCTACGACCTTCGTCTTACACCTGAACCATCGACAAGACACTTTTCTTCTTGGTATCGCTCGGGCTACCATAGGCATCGATTATTTCTTAAAGCTCCCGAATAGGCAGTCAATATGAGCAACCAGACCCCGCTGTCCATGGCCTTGTCGCAACGCAAGTCGGACGAACGCGCCACTCCGCTTAGCGCGTTTCGCATGGCTCGCCGCTGGTGGCTCGAAGGTCGCAGACTGAACCTTTCGCTGCTCGCCGAGGAACTGGATGTGGGTCGCGCGACGCTGATGCGCTGGGTGGGCAACAAAGACCTGCTCATGGGCGAGATTCTCTGGTCGCTGTATCGCAACATCTATGACGAGGCAATCGCACGCGCCGAGGCAGATCCCAAGCTGGACGGAATCGATTTCCTGACCCAAATCTACACCGACATCAACGTCGCTCTGATCAACGCGCAACCGCTGCACGACTTCCTGCGCAACGAACCGCAATGGGGTCTGCAATTACTGACGTCGAATGTGTCGGGGCTGCAGCAGCGGCTGGTCGACACCTGGGCCAGATTGTTCGACAAGGAACTCCGTGCTGGCCGGATCAACCCGGAAATGGACGCCGATACCCTCGCGTATTTCATCATTCGGATAGGTGAAGGGACGATCTACTGTGATCTGATCTGCGGACGCACGCCTGACCCACAGCCGGCCTCGCATGCGTTCCGCCTGCTGGTGAATGGTCACTGCAGCTAAGGTCGCCGCGACGGCCAATCCAGAATAAAAGCCGCCCCGCCGAGCAGACGAGACTGTTCGGCACGGGCCCTCCCCTGATGCCAGAAGAGCACTCTGCGTACGATAGACAAGCCAAGTCCGTAGCCGCCTGATGCGCGGGTGCGGCTGTCATCCAATCGCAGGAATGGCGTAAAAATACGCTCGCGGAATGCCTCCGGAATACCCGGGCCATCGTCCTCGACTGTGACTCGGCAGCGTCCATGTTCGACGCGTGTGGTAACCAGCACCCGCTCACTCGCATGACGCATGGCATTGCTTATCAAATTGGCGATCGCGCGCTGCAGATAACGAGGCTCGGCGGCGACCTGTGTGCCCCTGCCTTGCGTCTGGTCGACATGCTCCAGAGAAATCGAGCGGCTCAACGGGGCGAGCTCCGTGATCACCTGATCAACCAGAGAGGGAACATCCGTGGCAACCAGCGTCAGAGCCGGCGCGCCCTGCTCCAGCCGCGCGTAGGTCAGGATCTCGTCGACCAGCATGTCGAGTTCGCTCAGATCGCCGTCCATCCCTTCGAGGTAGCGCTTTCGATCCTCGTCAGTAGCAGCAGTTTCGACCATTTCCAGCCCGAAGCGCAGGCGCGCGACGGGGGTGCGCAACTCGTGCGATACCGCCCCGATCATCTCCCGCTGCAGACGCATCAACCGCTGCAGGTGGCTGGCCATGTCATTGAACGCGCGCGAAAGACGGCCTACCGAATCCTGCCCCGCGGTGCTGACCCGGGTGTCCAGATTGCCTCGGGTAATGTGGCTGGCGGCTGATTCGAGGGTACGCAGTCGTTGTTCCAGCTGGCGTACCAGTAGATAGATCAGCAGACCCCCGAGCGTGAGCACCAGCAGGCCGGTGATCACCAACAGTTGAGTGGGATACGGATCCATTCGATAAAGCGGGCCGAGCCCCAGCACCCAGTTGGTGTTGGGGATCTTCACGTACAAGAGCACCGAGTCCCCTTCCGGGCCCAAAGCCATGACGGTGTCGCTTTCTTCCAGCCGCCGGCGCTGGTCCAGATCAAGATCGCCGTTATCGATCGGTGTCAGATGCAGTGGATAGCCAAATCCTTTCTCCCGGCGCAGCTGCTGGAGCCGCTTGGGCATCGCCTCCTCCGGATAGCGCACCAGTTCATCGGTGATCAGATACAGCGTGGCACGACCGAGCTGTTCGGAAATGCGCTGGATGTTTGCGGTCAGGACGATCGATTCGGACAGATCGACCAAGGCGTAGACGCGTACCTGCGGTGGCGCCTGAGGCCGTACCAGCACCCGGCCCTGGATCAACCGTGCCCAGTAGTTGGATTCCAGGTCGAGATCGTCCAGTTGCGCCAGCTCCAGCGGCACGCCGATCAAGCGCGTCCACGCCGCCAGTGCGCGCAGTCGCTCGGACTGATCCATCGGCTGCAGATTGTCCGCCATCAGACGAAAGGTGCCGCTGGCGATCCGTTCGCGATAATCCTCTACCCTCGCGACATTGACCATCTGAACGATCAACAGACCAAGCAGTGACACCGTCACGAGCACCAGCAACATGCCGCCGTAAATGCGGAAAAAGATCGAGTTCACTGATCGGACTCGGGCGCCACGAACAGATAGCCCTTGCTACGTACCGTCTTGATGATGCGCGGCATCTCCGGGTCGTCACCGATCTTCGGCCGTATCCGCGAGATGCGCACGTCGATCGAGCGATCCTGCCCGTCGTACTCGATGCCGCGCAAGGCCACGAAGGTTTCCTCTCGACTGAGAATTCGCCCGGCATTGCTGGCCAGCAGCCAGAGCAGATCGAACTCGGCACCGGTCAGGTCGATCAGTTCACCGTTTAGCCAGGCCTCGCGGCGGCCATGGTCAACCGCCAGCGCACCGAATTCGAGACGCTTCGGCGCGGCCTGCTGGTCGGCTTCGCCACGTCGACGCAGCAAGGCGCGGATGCGTGCGAGCAGCACCTGCGGGCGCACCGGCTTGTTGACGTAGTCATCCGCACCCAGCTCCAGACCCTGGATATGGTCCTGATCATCACTGCGTGCGGTCAGCATCAGAATCGGCCGGGTAAACCCCGAAGCGCGAAGGCGCTTGCAGATGCTCAGCCCATCTTCGCCGGGTAACATCAAATCGAGCACCACCAGCGATGGCGGGTCGCCGAGAATGCGATCGACCGCCGCACCGCCGTCGGCCTCGGTTTCTACAGCCAGTCCCTGGCTTTCAAGAAAGTCCCCAATCAACGCTGCCAGCTTCCGATCATCTTCGACGATCAGGATGCGCTCACGATCTGCGTCCATCACACCACCAAAGCCATGCCCAGCGAAAAGAGCCGCCGATTGTAGCAATCGGCCGGAGAAACACCTAGCGGCAGGCTGGACGATCCGCCGGGCAGCACCAAGGCGCTCAGAGCGCCTATGCTGATGACTGAAACCGTACACTGGCAAACAGGAGCCAAGCATGGGTCACTTCTCGCCCATCAAGACCATTCACAGCCATTGTCACCATCTCGGCTGGGACAATCGCATCGACCCGGTCGTCCGCGTGGAGCCGGGCAGCACGATCGAACTGCAATGTCTCGATGCCAGCAATGGTCACTTTCGGCCCGACTCGACAGCCGGTGCGGTCGATACGCTTCCGCCGGATAAAACCAACCCCGTTACTGGCCCAATCTATGTGGCAGGGGCTGAGCCGGGTGACATTCTGGCGATCACGCTGGACAGTTTTCGTCCTTCCGGCTTTGGCTGGACGGCCATCATTCCCGGCTTCGGGCTCCTCGCAGATCAGTTCCCGGCGGCCGCTCTGCACCTGTGGACCTACGATCAGCATGCGCGCCATCCGGCCGCATTCGGATCCTTCGCTCGCATCCCGTTGCGCCCCTTCGCGGGCACGCTCGGCGTAGCCCCGGTTGAACCAGGAACGCATTCGGTCATACCGCCGCGCCGGATCGGCGGCAATCTTGATACCCGGGATCTGTGTGCTGGGAGCACGCTCTACCTGCCGGTCGAGGTGACCGGCGCACTGTTCTCGATGGGGGACACCCATGCCGCTCAAGGCGATGGCGAGGTGTGCGGCACGGCGATCGAAAGCGCGATGGATGCCACGCTGAAGCTGGATCTTATCAAGCAGACACCCCTGGCCATGCCGCGCTTCAGCACCCCCGGCCCGGTCACCCGCCACCTCGACGCCTCAGGCTACGAAGTCTTTACCGGCGTTGGCTCGGACTTGCTCCAGGCCGCACGCGACGCGGTCAGCGGTGCCATCGACTGGATGTGTCGCGAGCAGCAGATGCCCGCCGAGCAGGCCTATATGCTCTGCTCGGTCTGCGCCGACCTTCGCATCAGCGAGATCGTGGACATGCCCAACGTCGTCGTATCGTTTTACCTACCGCGCGTGGTTTTCGAATAGACGTAGGGTGGACACGCGAAGCTTGTCCACCAAAACTCCCCGTAACCCGCCAAGCGGTGGATAACGCTGCGCGGTTATCCACCCGACGATTGAGCCGGATCTGGGCTGAAACACAACATATTGTGTTTGTGGATTACTTTTTTTCTATCTGTGGATAGCCACACGTAACCCGCGCGCCCTCACGCTTCCCGCGATGACCACTCCTATGGATAACTTCTCCACTCCGCAGACGCCGCTTGCGCATGGGAAATACGCACACTATGTTGTGCAAATAAATTATCGAACCACAACATGTAGTTTTCGCTCGGGTGCGCCAGGAAAAGCGAAAGGGTTACCACCCGACGCTCCGATAAGGCTCTCGACTAGAGCAATGCCCGACGCCTCACCTTACATGTTGTGTTCACGGTTATGGACAGGAGATCCCAATGCACACCGAAACCAGCACCACCGAAGCCCTAACCCCAATTGCCGCCCCGTCAGGCGACCCGTCGGATCAACACCTGGCCCCCGGCCAGCTTCGTGTAATCAAGCGAAACGGTGCGCTGGTGGGTTACACCGAGGACAAGATCCGCATCGCCATCACCAAGGCATTCCTCGCAGTTGAAGGTGGCCAGGCCGCGGCATCAAGCCGCATCCGCGCAACGGTGGACGAGCTGGCCTCAACCATCAGTGCTACCTTTCTCCGTCGCATGCCCTCGGGCGGCACCCTGCATATCGAAGACATTCAGGATCAGGTCGAGCTGGCTCTGATGCGCTCGGGCGAGCAGAAAGTCGCCCGCGCCTATGTGCTATATCGCGAAGAGCACGCGCGCCAGCGTCAGGCGCGCGGCGGGCATCAGCCGGTCGAAGCGCACCCGAGCATTCGCGTCACACTGGACGATGGCAGCCAGCAACCGCTGGACATCGGTCGCCTGCGCATTCTGATCACCGAAGCCTGCGAAGGCCTGGCTGAGGTAGAGGGTGAGCTGATCGAGCGGGAGACACTCAAGAATCTGTATGACGGCGCCACCCAGCGCGATGTAAATACCGCGCTGGTGATGACGGCACGGACGTTGGTCGAGCGCGAACCCAACTACAGCCACGTCACCGCACGCCTGTTGCTGGACACGCTTCGCGCCGAAGCGTTGAGCTTTCTCGGCGTAGCGGACAGCGCCACGCACCACCAGATGGCCGACCTCTATTCTGCCGCGCTGCCCGCCTACGTCGAGGCCGGCATACGGCACGAGCTGCTCGACCCACGCCTGGTCGAGTTCGACCTGGCGCAGCTAGGCGCTGCCATCGATCACCAGCGCGATCAGCTTTTCACCTACCTGGGCCTGCAAACGCTGTACGACCGCTACTTCATCCACAAGGACGGCGTACGCTTCGAGTTGCCTCAGGTCTTCTTCATGCGCGTGGCGATGGGTCTGGCGGTAGAGGAACCGCAGAAAAACCGGCGCGCCATCGAGTTCTATCAGTTGCTCTCAAGCTTCGACTACATGGCTTCGACGCCAACGCTGTTCAATGCCGGCACCCTGCGCCCGCAACTATCGAGCTGCTACCTGACGACGGTCCCCGACGATCTGGGCGGCATCTACAGCGCGCTGCGCGATAACGCCCTGCTGTCGAAATTTGCCGGCGGGCTGGGCAACGACTGGACCAACGTGCGCGCGCTCGGCGCCTACATCAAGGGCACCAACGGCAAGAGCCAGGGTGTGGTGCCGTTTCTCAAGGTGGTCAACGACACCGCCGTGGCGGTCAACCAGGGCGGCAAGCGTAAGGGCGCAGTGTGCGCGTATCTTGAAACCTGGCACCTGGATATCGAGGAATTCCTCGAGCTGCGCAAGAACACCGGCGACGACCGTCGCCGCACGCATGACATGAACACCGCCAACTGGATTCCGGACCTGTTCATGAAGCGCGTCTTTGATGACGGCCAGTGGACCCTGTTTTCGCCGTCGGACGTGCCCGACCTGCACGACCTCATCGGCGCCGCATTCGAAGCGCGCTACGAGCACTACGAGGCCCTCGCGGCGGGCGGTCATATCAAGCTGCACAAGACCCTTCAAGCGCGCGACTTGTGGCGCAAGATGCTGAGCATGCTCTTCGAGACCGGCCACCCCTGGCTGACGTTCAAGGACACCTGCAACCTGCGCAGCCCGCAGCAGCATGTCGGCATCGTGCATAGCTCGAATCTCTGCACCGAGATTACGCTGAACACCAGTGATGATGAGATCGCCGTCTGCAACCTCGGCTCGATCAACCTGGTTAACCATATGGTCAATGGCCAGCTGGACACCGCCAAGCTGCAACGCACCGTCAATACCGCTGTGCGCATGCTGGATAACGTCATCGACATCAATTACTACAGCGTGCCGCAGGCAAGGAACGCGAACCTCAAGCATCGCCCGGTGGGTCTGGGGATCATGGGCTTTCAGGACGCGCTGTATCTTCAGCACATGGCGTACGGCACGGACGCCGCGGTGGATTTTGCCGACCGATCCATGGAGGCGATCAGCTACATCGCCATCCAGGCTTCCTGTGATCTGGCAGACGAGCGCGGTGCCTACGCCACCTTTAACGGGTCGTTGTGGAGCAAGGGCATCCTGCCGCTGGACTCGCTCGACATCCTCGCCGAGCAGCGCGGTGCGCAATACATTGAAGTCGACCGCAGCCAGACGCTGGACTGGGACGCCGTACGCAATCGCGTAAGAAACGGCATCCGCAACTCCAACATCATGGCCATCGCCCCGACCGCGACCATCGCGAACATCACCGGTGTATCGCAGTCGATCGAGCCGACGTATCAGAACCTGTACGTCAAATCGAACCTGTCCGGCGAATTCACCGTGATCAACCCGTATCTGGTGCGCGATCTCAAAGCGCGAAAGCTATGGGACCCAGTGATGGTCAATGATCTGAAGTTCTTCGACGGCTCGGTGCAGCAGATCGATCGCATCCCGGCGGACCTGAAGGCACGCTACGCCACCGCTTTCGAAGTCGACACCAAATGGATCGTCGAAGCCGCCAGCCGCCGGCAGAAATGGCTGGATCAGGCGCAGTCGCTGAACCTGTACATAGCCGGCGCCAGCGGCAAGAAGCTCGACGTGACCTATCGCATGGCCTGGTATCGCGGCCTGAAAACCACCTATTACCTGCGCGCCCTGGCCGCGACCAGTACGGAAAAGTCGACGGTCGACACCGGCAGGCTCAACGCCGTGTCGTCATCCGGCCCCGCTCCGGTGCCCCAGGCCTGCTCCATCGACAACCCGGACTGCGAAGCCTGCCAGTGAACATCGCGATAGCCCTGTAGGAGCGCCGCCCTCGGCGCGAAGCGGACTTTCAAAACCACACAAAACCCAACCCCTTCGCGGTCATGCCCGCTCCTACAGGTTCGCTTGCAGGGGCGGACCTGGGCGCGAAAGCGGACCACGAACGAACGAGGAACCACATCCATGCTCACATGGGACGATTTCGACAACGAAGACACCATCCAAACGGCAGCACGCGACGCAGCGATGGCCGCAGGCGACAGCGAGCCGGTCGGCAGTGAAGCGCATTCCGGTCGCCGCGAGTCGCACCTCCCACAACAACCCGCTACCGCCGCGCTAGCCCGCGCCCAGGCAGCATTAACCGAACTGAACATCCAGGAGGGACTTTCCGATCTGGAAGGCTCCGCCGGCCGCGTCAGCGTCGACGCCAAACGGATGATCAACTGCCGCGCCGACCTCAACCAATTGGTGCCATTTAAGTACGACTGGGCCTGGCAGAAGTACCTCGACGGCTGTTCCAATCACTGGATGCCACAGGAGGTCAACATGACGGCCGATATCGCGCTTTGGAAGAGCGCCGACGGCCTGACCGAAGACGAGCGCCGCATTGTCAAACGCAACCTCGGCTTCTTCTCCACCGCCGACTCGCTGGTCGCCAACAACCTGGTCCTCGCCGTATACCGGCTGATCACCAATCCCGAGTGCCGCCAGTACCTGCTGCGCCAGGCCTTCGAAGAAGCCATCCATACCCATGCGTACCAATACTGTGTGGAATCGCTGAGCATGGATGAAGGCGAGATCTTCAACATGTACCGCGAGATTCCGTCCGTGGCGAAGAAGGCTGCCTGGGGTCTGAAGTATACCCGCGCCCTCTCCGACCCGAACTTCACCACCGGCACGCCGGAAACCGATCGAGAACTGCTGCGCAACCTGATCGCCTTCTATTGCGTGCTGGAAGGCGTGTTTTTCTACTGCGGGTTCAGCCAGATTCTGTCGATGGGTCGACGCAACAAGATGACCGGCGTGGCCGAGCAGTTCCAGTACATCCTGCGCGACGAGTCCATGCACCTGAACTTCGGCATCGACGTGATCAACCAGATCAAGATCGAGAACCCGCAACTGTGGGATGCGCAAATGAAAGACGAAGCAACCCAGATGATCCTGCAGGGCACGCAGCTGGAGATCGAATACGCCCGCGACACCATGCCCCGCGGCGTACTCGGCATGAATGCGGCGATGATGGAGGATTATCTGAAATACATCGCCAACCGCCGTCTGGCACAGATCGGCCTTGCCGAGCACTTCCCCGGCGCCACCAACCCTTTCCCCTGGATGAGCGAAATCATGGATCTGAAAAAGGAAAAGAACTTCTTCGAAACGCGAGTGATCGAGTATCAGACCGGGGGTGCCTTGAGCTGGGATTGATAGCTCTTTCAACCGTTCCACCGTATGCGCCTGATCTACGAATAGCCAGACAGCGCTGCGCATGGCGCGACGTACCCCGCCGTAGGGTGGACAACGCGAAGCTTGTCCACCGCAAGCTCCCTTCACGCCCCAAGCGGTGGGCAACGCTACGCGGTTATCCACCCTACGCATCGAGCCCGGTCCCGACGGAACACGGCATACCGGGGCTACAATTGTCAGTACCTCATACAATAAGAAGAACGATCCATGACTACGACACTTGCCTCCCCCCTCACCCTGCCCTGTGGCGTCACCATCCCCAACCGCATCGCCAAGGCCGCGATGACGGAAGGCCTGGCAACTCCAGACGGCGTGCCGACCGCAGAACTCGAGCGACTGTATGGTCTCTGGAGCGATGGCGGCGCAGGATTGTTGCTCTCCGGCAATATCCAGATTGATCGCGATCATCTCGAACGCCCAGGCAACGTCATCATCGACCGGGAGCCTGACGCAGCCATGCAGGCAGCGCTGAGTCGATGGGCCGACGCCGCCACGCGCAACGGCAACCAGTTCTGGGCGCAGATCAGCCACGCCGGCCGGCAAACCATGAAGATGATCAATCCACATCCCAAGGCCCCGTCAGCAGTGAAGCTGGGCCTGCCCGGCGGCCAGTTCGGCGAGCCAGTAGCGCTGGAGCGAGTGGAAATCACCGAGATCGTAAGGCGTTTTGCGCTATGCGCCGCTGCGGTAAAGGCTGCGGGCTTTACCGGCGTGCAGGTGCATGCAGCCCATGGCTATCTGCTGTCTCAATTTCTCAGCCCACGCAGCAATCGGCGCAGCGATGAATACGGCGGCTCGCTGGAGAATCGCGCCCGCCTGCTGATGGATACCGTGACAGCGATACGCGACGCAGTCGGCGCCGATTTTCCGGTGGCGGTCAAGCTCAACAGCGCCGATTTTCAGAAAGGTGGCTTTGATTTCGCCGACAGTTTGCAGGTCGTCGCATGGCTGGAGCAGGCCGGCATCGATCTGATCGAAATCTCCGGGGGCACGTATGAGCAACCCAGGCTTCTCGGCGTCGAGGGGATCGAGGCGGCCGAGCCGCAGGCGGTGGCGGAGTCCACCCAGCAGCGCGAAGCCTATTTCGTCGACTTTGCCCTGGCCATGAAAGAAAAGGTCTCGGTGCCGCTGATGGTCACCGGCGGCTTTCGCCAGAAACAGGTGATGCAGCAAGCGCTGGATAGTGGCGGTGCGGACTTGATCGGTCTGGGCCGTCCGATGTGCGTGATGACCGACGCGCCAGCGCGACTGCTGGCCGGCCTCGATGAGGTTCCGCGCTACGAAAACCGGTTGGCGCTTCTTCCCGAATGGCTGGGCTTCCTCACCAAGGTCAATGCGGTGAAGGTCATGGCCACCTTTGCCGTACAGTATTGGTACTACGCACAGATCGACCATCTCGGGCGCACCGGCAGGGCCCAGCCAACTCAGTCGGTCTTCCAGGCAAGCAAGGAAGTCGCGGCCCTGCAGAAGACGCTGGTCAAAGGCCGCAATCGAGCATCGCACCGAGCCGACTGACTGAACGACATGCACGCTGGGGAGTCGTTATTGATGAGCAACCTGCTCGTTACGCCAAGCCAGTAACGTCACACGAGGACATTCCCATGCACAACCCCGATGCGGAAGACCAACGCAATCAGAGCCCGCCCAAAGAGCAGGAGAAGACCGAGCGCGACAAGGACGATCGGACCACTACCACAGAGGAAGAGCTGGACGAAACCATCGACGAATCGTTTCCGGCCAGCGATCCGCCGGCGAACTATTGAAGCGCGACGGGGCTATTAGCCATTGATCGGTGGAGCGTGAAGAACCGGCTTGAGCTTTCACGCAATTGGCGCGAAGGCAGTCGCTGGTTTGGAAAGAATGCGCAATAGATTCGTGCACGCGCGTTCGTTGTCTGGCATGGCATAGTGTGGTCACTGCCCTGCCAGCCAACGGAGCCTTTGTGTCCACCAGCGTCCAGATGAGCGATATCTGCCTCACCTACCCCACTGAGTCAGGGAGCGTCGCGGTACTCAACAACGCCTCTCTCAACGTTCCACCCGGCGAGACGCTGGCAATTACTGGTCCTTCAGGAAGCGGCAAGACTTCGCTGCTGCTTCTGCTCTCGGGTCTCGAGCGCCCTGACAGGGGCGAGATACTGGTGGGCAGCCAGCGCCTGGGCCAGATGGATTCGAACGCGCTGGCTGACTGGCGCAGCCAGCATCTGGGTATCATTTTTCAGTCCTTTCATCTACTGCCTGGCCTCAGCGCGCTGGGTAACGTCAGCCTACCACTCGAAATTGCCGGGCAATCGAACGCCCGCGAGCGAGCGATCAATATGTTGGAAGCCGTCGGTCTAAGCCATCGACTGCAGCATTATCCAGCACAGCTTTCCGGCGGCGAGCAGCAGCGCGTAGCGATTGCGCGAGCGCTGGTGCATCAGCCCAGTCTGCTTCTGGGCGATGAGCCAACCGGCAACCTGGACAGGCAAACTGGGGAGAAGGTGCTATCGCTGCTATTCGACTTGCATAGAGACAGCAAGTCCACGCTCATACTGGTAACGCACGACGAGCGCGTCGCAGAGCGCTGCCAGCATCGGGTTCGAATGGAAGGTGGCTGCCTCCATGCCGTCTGAAAGGATCGGTCGCCTGCTGTGGATGCTGCGGTTCGCAATCACCGATCTCCGCTCCCGCATCTCGGTGCTGAAGATCTTTCTGGCCTGTCTTATCCTCGGCGTCACGCTCGTAGCGGCTACGGCGAGCCTCTATCGAGTCATCGAAGAGAGCCTGCTGGCTGATACCCGCGCAATTCTTGGCGGGGACGTAGAGCTGGAAGCCAACGAGCCGCTGCCAGACGAGGTGCTCGCATGGATACGTAGTACCGGGACCATCTCGCTGGTCCGCGAGCTCGATACCATCGTCAGCGACGCGGACGGTGAAAACTTCTTCAGCTCAGAGATACTGATTGCCGATGCCGCCTATCCACTCTACGGCGAGCTGCAGCTGACGCCAGACCAACCACGCAGTGAGCTGACGGCGCAACAGGAGGGTCTCTGGGGCGCCATCGTCGATCCCCTGCTGGCTGAACGGCTCGGCCAGACCATCGGCGATCACATCCAGATTGGCGCTGCGACCTTTCGCATCAGCGGTCTCATCCAGGCGCAGCCTGATCGCAGCCTGAATGCCAACTGGCGCGGCCTGCCGATCATGCTGTCGGACGCAGGACTGCAGGCAACCGAACTGATCAGCCCAGCCAGCCGCGTGGACTATGAGTATCGGGTGCAGACCGACCGCGATCTGAACGCCTGGCTGGACGAGTTCGAGCGGGCCTTCCCTGATACCCGCTGGGATGTCACCACCTTCGCCGAGCGCAGTGAACGCCTGGCCGAGCGGTTGAACCAGATCGCCACGGCGCTGATCCTGATCGCCTTTACCACGCTGTTTATTGGCGGCCTTGGCGTTGCCAACAGCATTCACGCGTATCTGGAAGAAAAGCTTGGCACCATCGCCACGTTGCAGACACTGGGCTTGCGGCGTAGGCCTCTGGTAGGCGTTTACCTGCTGCAAATTGGCCTACTGGGCAGCCTGGCCGGCATCATCGGCGGCGTGGTCGGCCTGGTGCTATCGGCTCTCGCGATATACCTCGCGGGCGACTCCTTCGCATTGTCCTCACCCGTCGGGGCTGCACAGTGGATGACGCTGTGGACCCTGCCGCTGCTTCTAAGCTGGCTGTTCGCGGTGCTGACCGCCTACGTTTTCGCATTGCCGGCACTGGCCAGGGCGCTGGCTGCGTCACCGGCGGGGCTTTTCCGGGGCAAGGTGCAGGCCGCCGCTCACGAGCCTCGCAGTTGGCGGCTGGCCAGTTACGTTCTGCTGGCTGTGTATATCGCGGCCTTGCTGGTCTGGTTGCCGTCTTCACAGCTAGGCTTCCTCTTTCTGCTGGCGTTGGTAGTGCTCTGGGGCCTGCTGGAAGCGCTGATCAAGGGGCTTCGAATCGCGGCCCGAGCGCTGGAGAACGGTGGCTTTGCCGACCGCCATTTCGCTCGGCGACTGGCGCTGGCCAACCTGCACCGACCGGATTCGCCGCTGCGCGCAACGCTGCTCTCGCTGGGTACGGCACTGACACTCGTCGTCGCCTGTACCCTGCTGGTAAGCACCCTGCTACGTGCGCTGGAATCGACCATACCCGCCGAAGCCCCGGCGCTGATCCTGTATGACGTGCTGCCCGATCAGATTGACGCCGTCGAAACCGGACTCGCGTCCCTTGACCCCGCCAGCCAGACAGAACTGCTGCCCTTAGTGCGCGGCCGCCTGGCAGCGATCAACGAGGAGCCGATCGCAGAGGTGCTCGCGAACGATTCGCGAGCCAGACGCGAGGCGATGGGCGACGAATACAAGCTCAGTTACCTCTCAGGCAATCCGGAAGACCTCGAACTGGTGGCGGGCGATTGGTGGGCGTCTGCTGCGCCAGCCGGTGAGCCCGCATTCATGGCCATGGAGGATCGAGAAGCCAATGAGCTCGGACTGGCCGTGGGCGATCGGATGGACTTTCTGGTGGAAGGCCAGACCGTTGCCGCTGAAATCAAAGCTATTTACCGGCAAAAAGGTCTGCAGACCCGGTTCTGGTTCGAAGGCGTATTGCAAGATGGCGCGCTGGACGCCTTGATCGGGCGTTACGTCGGCGTGGTCTATCAGCGTGACGCGGCCGCGAAACGCTCCCAGCAATGGCTGGCCAGGAACATTCCAAACGTCATCACCCTACGCACCGCAGACTGGCTCGAAACCGCTGGCGCACTGCTCAGCAAGGCCACTGCCGGCCTCGCTGCCATCGCCCTGGTCAGCCTCACTGCCAGCTTACTGGTGCTTTCCAGCGTGGTCAGCGTCAGCCGAAGACGACAACTCTACGAGGCCAATCTGCTGCACTGTCTTGGCGCCAGGCACCGAGCCATCCGGTTCGCCATGTTGCTTGAATCGGCGCTCCTGGTCTTCATTTCCACGCTCTTCGCCACACTGCTCGGAGCGCTGATCGCCCTGCCCCTGGCCGCTCTGCTGCTGAAATTGCCGGCAGGTGATCTCTGGTGGCTTGGCGCACTGGTCGCGGGAACAGTTAGTTCGCTTGCGCTGCTGGGCGGTCTGCTGCCCACCCTGAAGGCCTTACGGCAGAATCAGGCACTGTTGCTGCGTGAAGGTTGATCAGCGGTAAAAACCGAACCGTCGAACGCAGACGTCGACATCGAACGCCGTGCCGATACCGATGCCCGCAACGCTACGGATCGTTGCCGGGTCCAGTTCGGCCTCGGTGCGGTGCGGACGCAGCGCTTCGTAAGGCACGACGAAACGCGTCCACTGCGGTTCGACCGGCAAGGTGTAGCGAAAGGATTGCCAGGGCCGCTCCAACTGGCTCGTTTTGATGCTTAAATCATAGTCGTGCGCCGCACCGCACAGCTCGATGAACACCCCAGCGTAATCGCCGGGAGACCAGCTCGGCCCGATATCAAGCTTCATCTGCACGAACCCGCCGTTATTCTCCAGCCGGGTGCGACCGGACAGGCAGGTGCAGACCGAACCATGACGCTCGCCCTGCCGCAGTTCGGCAGTAGAGATGCCGCCCATGACCTGATCGGTTATCGGGACCCAGGGCGATGGGTGATCACGGCCTGCTTGATAAACGTCGATCAGCCGCTCAACCGGAATATCGGGACCTGCAATATGCAGATGGTCGTTCATAGGCTCGAACCGCTGTTCAAGCCAAACATTCGATTATCGTTGTCGGACATGCGTACTCGCTTTTGCCAGGAGGTCGGACGACCTCAGAACTTAACCATAGTCGACCCCAGCATGGCTGCGTCAGCGCATCATGTTCCGGCACTCTGCCCCACGAGCCAATCAAGGAATTGTCTGACCGGCTTTCGCCTCTCTCGACCAGGCGTACATAGCGCAAGGAAGCTCGCGCCCGGGATCGTGACATCCCCTCTATGCTGAACGAGCAGTCCTCGCTTTAGACTGTCACCTGCGAGCGTCAGGCTCGCCAGGATGTACCCCTGTCCGGCTATTGCAGCCTGCAGCGCATAATGCTCGTCGTCGTACTCGATAAAACGCGCATCTTCCAGCCAACTATCGTAGCCAGCTTTGCTGCACCACTGCGCCCAAGACGCTGGACATCCTGTCCTCCCGTACCATGCCGGATCAATTAGCTCTCGAGGCTTCTGATCTACTACATTGGCGTAATTTGGGCTAACAAACACTCCGAATTCTTCGGTCATGAGTTTTATTTGATGCAAGTCCGGATATTCTTTCACGCTAGATCTAATAGCCAAGTCGAAACTACTGTCCGTCTCTATATCTAGAACCTCGTTCGACGTTTCTATTCGGACACTGTGGTCGGGAAAAGCACTGTAGAAACTTCCCAGTTTTGGAATGAGCCATAACGCTGCAAAGGATGGAGTAGTCGTCACGCGAACAATACCTGACTCTGCATCTGGGACAAATCTATCAAGATGTGCGGACAGGTCACTAAAGGTTTGATGGACCTGTCGAGAAAGAAGTCGACCTTCATTGGTGAGCGATAAACCAGCGCGCAACCGATCGAAAAGCTTAACTCCCAGCGACACCTCAAGGTTTCTAATCTGCAGCGATACGGCTGCCGGGGTCACCGATAGCTCGTCTGCAGCGTCTCTTAGACTGCCTAGCCGAGACGCAGATTCGAAGGAACGCAAGGCGTTCAACGGCAGTTTTCTGAACATCAAAGCGTCTCTGGCAAGAAAAACTTAATGGGCTTCAGTCTAGCTAGATTGCTCAACTGCATCAATTGCTCCCAAATCGCTTTCAGTCTCGGTGACCTGTTAACGCACCGAGGCTCTTCTGCGAAATCCATACGGGGCAATATGCCCAGGAGGAGGCTGAAAGATGCAAGGTCCTAAAAGAAAGGTATTCCAAGCACTTCTATACGAAGCATTAGCGGTTTTCTTCATATCTCCAGCTTTCGCCTACAGCTACAATAGCGACCTTGCACATTCTACGACGCTTTCCATTATCATTTCGCTTATAGCCGTAGCCTGGAACATGGCATATAACTACTCGTTTGAGCGATGGGAAGACAAGCAGGAACAGCATAGGCGTACTTTCTCCAGACGGGTCGTTCACTCGGTAGGATTCGAGGGTGGCCTGACGGTTATGTTATTGCCGCTCCTGAGCTATTGGTTGCATATCTCGTTGCTAGAAGCCTTGATGGCCAACATGGCGCTGTTTGCTTTCTTCTTTCTTTATGCGTTCATATTCCAATGGGCGTTCGACAAGGTTTTCGGTGCGCCTCTCTCGGCGAAAGCCATAGAGGCAACAGACGCACCACCGGGCTGACCTCGATGATGCGCGTTGCCGCCATAGGACACGAACAGGCCGGCCAGCCTAGCTCGCCTTGGCCTTCTCCGAGGAGTCGTCAGCGAGACGCTCTAGAAACATCGCCAACGCCACCTCCTCGGCTTTCAACCCCTTTCGTACTCTCGGCTTGGGCAGCTTGGATAGCTCGCCCAGGCTGAAATGCTCCAGCACCGCCGGGTGGATGTAGCACTTGCGGCAGACTGCGGGCGTGTTGCCGAGTTGCTTGGACACGTCCTTGACCATGGCTACCACATGCCGCTTCGCGTCTGATTCTGGCTGCCACTCCAGCTCGCGCAACACTGCCAGCGCCATCGCGGTACCGGCCCAGGTGCGGTAATCCTTGGCGGTGAAATCGGCGCCGGTAATACGGTGCAAGTATTCGTTAACGTCGGACGAACTCACAGTATGCCGGGCACCGTTTTCGTCCAGGTACTGAAAGAGGTTTTGCCCCGGCAAGTCCTGGCAGCGCTTGACGACCTTTGCCAGGCGACGGTCCTTGACGCTGACCTCATGCTCGACTCCGCTCTTGCCGCGAAACTGGAATTTGATCTCGCTGCCTTTGATATCGACATGACGATCACGCAGCGTGGTCAGCCCGTAGGATTTGTTGTCCCGGGCGTATTGGGTATTACCAACACGAATCAGCGTGGCATCCAGCAGCATCACCACGGTGGCCAGAACCTTCTCACGCGTAAAGCCCGGCTCGGCGATCTGCGCTTCGAGCTGTTTGCGCAGTTTTGGCAGAGCCTTGCCGAACGCCTGCAGGCGGGTGTACTTGTCGGCGTCGCGCACCTCGCGCCAGCGCGGATGATAGCGATACTGCTTGCGGCCACGCGCATCACGGCCGGTGGCCTGCAAATGCCCGCGCGGATCGGCGCATATCCATACGTCTGTATACGCTGGCGGCACTGCAAGGGAGTTGAGGCGCTCGATCTCGTCGGCATCAGTGATGCGCTTGCCCTGGGTATCGAAATACTGAAACTTGCCTCGCACTTTCCTGCGGGTGATGCCGGGCTGGGTGTCGTCGACGTAATGTAGATCGCGAGGCAGGTCGGCTTGCGACGCGGAATCGGGCATAGGCATTTCTCTGGGTACGCAATCAGCTGGATATATCTGATTGACCGCTGCGTTGTGCGGTTGTGCCCAAAAGGCGTGCGAGCAAAGGCTTGGCTCAGCCTTTCTGCGCAAGGCACTCCTGCTTGAGCCACACCCTTGGCGACATTCCGCACTGGGACTTGAATGCGCGTGACAGCGCAGATTCACTGCCGTAACCCGCCTCCTCGGCGATCAATCTGAGCGACTGGCCGTTCTTCAGCCACTTCTGAACCAAGCCGATTCGCCAGCGCTGGAGGTAGCTGGCGGGCGTTTCACCTACCGCGATTCTGAACTGATTGGCAAACACGCTTCGCGACATACCCGCCTCGGCCGCCAATGATTCCACCGACCAGTCCTTTTCCGGCGCCTGATGCATTGCAACGATGGCGCGGCGCAGCTGATGGTGAGCAAACCCGGCGAGCAGACCAACCTGGGTGCCCCCGCTTTCCATCAGTTGCCTCAGCAGTTGAATCAATAACACTTCGAACAGCCGATCAAGCATCGTCTGGCGGCCACAGTTGCTGGCTTCCGCCTCGGCGAACAGCAAGGTGAGTATCGGAACGCTGTCCGGGAGTTCGGACAACGGCAGGCACACGCATGTGGGCAAGGCATTCGCCAGCGGATTCGCCGCAGCGCCTTCGAAGGCAATGTGTGCGCAGACGAATTCCGCGCCGTGTTCGCTATCGGTGACGAAGCGATGAGCAGTCGGCCGCGGGTAGAACAGCAAGGCCGGTCCCTCCAGGCTGTGGGCCTTGCTGTTGCCATGCCAGACCTCCGCTTTCCCTCGCTTGAGCAAATGCAGTTGGCCGTACGGGGCGACCCCATCCAGCGTGTTCACCCCACATAGCGGACCCGCCTGGAAGGTGCGGGCGCTGACAGAAAAGTGGCCGAGCAATGCAGCAAGTCGATCAACCATAAAATACGATCCGTCATTAAGTTGAGACTAATTGTGCTAATTCGTACTGCCGCCTACTAGACAATGTTTCTCGTCAACACGCAACGCCACTTACGAAACTCAACCAAAAGGTAATCAGCCATGAACACATTTACTCGCATCGCCATCGCCGCCGCTTTCGCATCCGCCGCGCTTCCCATCGCTGCGATGGCTGCCGAAGCATCCAGAGAGGCGACGCGTTCGGCCAGCACCATCATCACCCAGGATGGTGTCGAACTGTATTACAAGGATTGGGGTCCGCAGACTGGCCAGGTCGTCATGTTCAGCCACGGCTGGCCGCTGAACTCCGACAGCTGGGAAGCACAGATGCAGTTCCTCGCCGACAAAGGCTACCGCGTCATCGCCCACGATCGCCGCGGCCATGGCCGGTCCAGCCAACCGTGGGAAGGTAATGACATGGACCATTACGCCGATGACCTCGCCGCGGTGATCAACGCGCTGAACGTCAAAGACGTCACCCTGGTGGGCTTTTCCACCGGTGGTGGCGAAGTAGCCCGCTATATCGGCCGGCACGGTACCGGCCTGGTCAAGAAAGCCGCACTGATCAGCGCCGTACCGCCAATCATGCTGAAAAGCGACAGCAATCCGAACGGTGTGCCGCTCTCGGTGTTCGACGGCCTGCGCAACGCATCGAATGGAGATCGTTCGCAGCTCTATCTGGATATCGCTTCCGGTCCCTTCTTCGGCTACAACCGCCCGGGCGCCGAACCGTCGCAAGGCCGTATTCAGTCCTTCTGGAGGCAAGGCATGATGGCCGGCGCCAAGAACACCTACGACTCCATCGCCGCCTTCTCCGCGACCGATTTCAGAGAAGACCTGGCCAAATTCGACGTGCCGACGCTGGTGATTCACGGCGACGACGATCAGATCGTGCCCATCGAAACCTCAGGCAAAGCTTCCGCAGCGCTGATCAAGGATGCCAAGTTGATCGTCTACAAAGGCGCGCCACATGGACTGGCCGATACGAACAAGGAGCAGCTGAATCAGGATTTGCTGGAGTTCTTGCGCGGCGAGTGATGACAGGGCAGTAAAAACCAGGAAGGCCGACATGCGAATGTCGGCCTTCCTTTTGCCGTGCGTAGACCTGCGTTGACAGAAGATGGCGCAGAGCGCATTGCTTACCAGCGGTAGCTAAGCGTCGCCTCGATCTCCCGACCGGGGTTGTAGTAATCGGCAGTGCCAGACCCTACTACATGCTGCTCATCGAGCAGGTTCTTGACGTTTACCGCTACATCGGTGCCCTTGACGATTTCATAGCTGAACGCCGCGTCAAAGAGGGTCGCCGATTCGCTTTCGGCAGTGTTGGCCGCATCGAAGTAATACGAGCCGGTATACCGAGCGCCCAGGCCAAAGCTCATCGATGTTGCCGGCGGCGCGTAGTAAGTCCAGAGCGATGCGGAGTGCTTCGGTGCGGCAGTGAACTGGTTCCCCTCGATGGACAAACCGCTGCGCAAGGTTCCGCGTACCACTTCCGACTCCATATAGGAGTAGCCACCGGACAGGCTGATAGTCTCGGTCAGTTCTGCCCTCGCCTCTAGGTCCAGGCCCTGCACGCGCGACTCGCCTATGGTTTGCCGTTCGATGGTGCCGTTGTCCTGCACGACAGCGATGGTGACGTCATTCTTGCTCAGGTCATATACCGCAGCCGAGAACAGCGCATTCATATTGACCGGCGAATACTTGATCCCGACTTCGTATTGTTCGCCCCGCTCAGGGTTCACACCGATAGCCGGCGGAGCGACTGACTCCACCATGCTGACGTACGTCGAGATTTCATCATTGATTCGATACGTCAGGGCGCCACGATAGGACGTTTCCGAGAAGTCGTCGGAATCCCGGACGTTGGTAATGTCCTCACTGGACAGATCCATATTATCGTTACGTACGCCGGCGGTGACGATGAACCGGTCATAGAAAGCCAGGTTCTGCGTCAGAAATACCGAGCGGGTGGTGTAGTCCTGCTTATTACGGCTATAGGGCGTCAGATCGGTTGGTGCGCCGCTGTATTGCGGCGCAGCGATATCGATGGGTGTGGCGTTGCCATAAAAGGAGCTGTCTTCGGTCGATGCGTCGCGATACTCGATCCCGACCAGCGTGCTGCTGTCGATGCCGTCGAAGCGAGCGTTGTACTGACCGATAACATTGCCGATGAGCTCCTGGGCTTCGCTGTTGGTACCAAAATAATCGCGATTGACTACGGTGCCTGTCCGGGTAGCCGAATCCGACAGATACACGTACCCGAAGTCGTCGGTCAGGTCGCTGTAGCGCAGATTGCTGCGCAATACGAAGCCGTTGGCGAAGTCATGGGTGAACAGGCCGGTAATGCTGCTGCGCTCGACGTCATGGTAGTTGAAGCCGGGTTCGCCATAAAAATCGCTGCGGTCGTATTCCCTGTCCAGCGGATACCCGCCACTGTTGGGGGTGGAGTCACGATTGAGATAATCCGCAATCAGCGTGGCGGATGTATACGCGGTTGGCGCCCAGGTGAGGCCGCCCATCACGAGTGCATCGTCATCCTCGGAGTAGTCGTACTCGCGCTCGCTGTCCTGGATCTTTCCGGTCAGACGATAGGCCAGCGTCTCCTCCGTGTTCAGCGAGTCGCCGATATCGATGCCGGCTTCCTTGCGCTCATGCGAGCCGTAGCTCAGGAAGCCCTGCCCAAAGCGCTCGAACTTCGGTTGCTTGCTGACGAAGTTCACCGAGCCGCCCGGATCGGCCGGGCCAAAAAGCGTCGAGTTGGCGCCGCGCAGAACCTCGACTCGCTCGTAAGCGAAAGGCTCTTCGCGAACACCGCGCATCGAGCCAAGTGTCAGGCCGTCACGGTAGGTCGTCGCCTGAAACCCGCGGATCTGGAAGTAATCGTTGCGGTCATCCGTGCTGTAGTAATCGGTGATCACGCCCGGCGTGTATTGCAGGACTTCCTCGGTGGTCTTGGCGTTGCGCTGCTCGATTTCCTTCTCCGTGATGACAGAAACCGAAGCGGGGGTGTCGAGAATGCTGGTGGCTACCTTGCCCCCGACCCACAACTCCTGGGCCACAACCGAATTCGAGTCGTCATCCGTGTAGGCCTGCGCATTCACGATGACGGGCGAGAGGCGAAACACATCGTTCTGGCCTCCGTCGGCATCCACCGTCTGAGCATAACCACTCATTGAAACGACGATCAGGGGAAAGCAACTGACGAGCGCCTGGCTCGCACTACGTTGACGGCATGTCCGTGCCCGGCCAGGCACCGATTCGTTCTGTCTCATTTCCGTATCCTCAATGGCTTAACAGCAGCCCAGCGTCCTCGAGCGAGGGTCCTTCACCAGGGTGGATACATTCTGCGCGACGAACGGCAACGCAGTCAATAACGCGAATTGTTCGCATTACGATAAACCTCGTATCAAAACCCGGAGATGCTCCGCTCGAGTGCGGTACGGATTACTCCCCTGCCAGACGATGCCGGCCAATAGGCAACATCATCGGCTTGCCGGAGATCGGGTCGGCAATGACCAGGCTGCGCAAGCCGAAGACGGAGAAGATGACTTCTTCCCTCAGGACCTCTTCCGGTTTGCCATGAGCGAATAAGCGACCCGACTGCATGGCGACCAGTTGGTCCGAGTATCGGGCGGCCAGGTTGAGGTCGTGCAATACCATCACGATGGTTGTGCCGCGGCTTCGGTTGAGGTCGGTAAGCAGATCGAGTACTTCGACTTGATGACTCACATCGAGAAAGGTGGTGGGCTCGTCCAGAAGCAGCAGATCCGTTCCCTGCGCTAATGCCATGGCAATCCAGACGCGTTGCCGCTGCCCGCCCGACAGTTCGTCCACTTCCCTATCAGCCAGATTCGTTGTCTTGGTCACTTCCAACGCCTGGGCGACTGCCTCGTCATCCTCGCGAGTCCAGCGAGACATCAGACCGTGATGGGGGTGACGTCCGCGGCTGACCAGATCGGCCACAGTGATGCCATCCGGTGCCAACGGTGACTGCGGCAGCAGGCCAAGCGTCCGGGCAAGCTCTCGAGTGGGACTGCGATGCACTGACTTGCCATCCAGCAGCACCTGCCCTTTGCTGGGGGACAGCAACCGCGAGATCGTACGCAACAGAGTCGATTTGCCGCAGGCGTTGGCCCCGACAATCGAGGTGATACGGCCTGGCTCGATGACCAGATCCAGCTCGTCGAGAATGGTTCGCTCGCCGTATCCGGCGGACAGCTTTTCGACAACCAGGCGATGCGCAGCGGTCATAACGACCCTCCTTTGCGATTCACTCGAATGATCAGGTAGATGAGGTAGGGAGCACCCAAAGCGCCCGTGACCACACCCACCGGATAGCGACTGGGCAGCAGGA
This sequence comes from Halopseudomonas xinjiangensis, assembly GCF_900104945.1. NCBI lineage: Bacteria > Pseudomonadati > Pseudomonadota > Gammaproteobacteria > Pseudomonadales > Pseudomonadaceae > Halopseudomonas > Halopseudomonas xinjiangensis. The sequence continues at coordinate 1,803,562 of NZ_LT629736.1, forward strand.
ACTGACCGATATAGTCACCGACCAGCACCAGGCAAGCTCCGATCAAAGCGGAAGGAATCAGGATCGACCCGTTGGGCCCGACGATACGCGCCGCAATGGGGCCGGAGAGAAAGGCGACAAAGGCAATCGGACCGGTGACCGCCGTTGCGATGGCGATCAGGCAGACGGCGCAGACGATCACCGTGACTCGGGTCGACCCGACCTGTACGCCAAGCGCGGCGGCCGTGTCATCCCCCATACGCAGCGCGTCCAGGTCTCTTCCCCGGATGAGCAGCACACCCCCAAACAGCACCAGCGAGGCGGCGACGGGCCATGCCTGGTCCAGCTGCGCAGCGTTGAGGCTGCCAGTCAGCCAACGCATCGCCTCCTGCAGATCCCACGCCGGCGCCTGAGCCAGGGTATAGGCGATGAAGCTTTCGATCATCGCCGACGTCCCGATACCAATCAGAATCAGGCGCGTGCCGGCCACACCGTTGCTGTACGACAATCCATAGATCAACAGGGCCACACCGAGTCCTGCCACGACCGAGAAAGCCGAGACGGCAACGCCATCGAGCTGAAGCACAACGATGGCAAACACCGCTGCAGCGCTTGCACCGGAACTGACCCCGATGATGTCCGGACTGGCCAGAGAATTACGCAGCATAATCTGGAATGCCACCCCACCAAGACCGAAGCTGAGCCCTACCAACACCGCAAGCATCGCCCTGGGCAGTCGCAGCTGCCCAACCGTGAAGCTGACGCCCGGTACGTTCTCGCCCATCAATACCCGCAGCACGTCCGGCAATGGCGTAAACGACTGCCCGAGTGCCAGCGTCAAGGTCACGCCTACGACCACGATCAGAGCCAGCGCTGCCAGAACGCCCATCCAGGCCCGGGCACGTCGCTGTCGACCTTGCCTTACCGAATCGCCGATGCTGATCGGCCCGGCGCTCATAGCTCTCGCACCTTCTGCCGACGAACGATCCAGATGAAGAAAGGCGCGCCGATGAACGCCGTGACCACACCCACCGCCAGTTCACTGGGTCTTGCCACGATGCGCCCGAACACATCCGCCAGCAGCAGCAGGCTCGCCCCGCTGAGCGCCGAGAATGGCAACAGCCAGCGATGATCGACACCGACCAACAAGCGGCACAGGTGCGGCACCACGAGACCAACGAATCCGATCGGACCACAGGCTGCGGTGGTCGCACCACATAGCAGAATGGCGCCCGCCCCTGCGGAGCCGCGCGCCCACGCGACTTTCTCGCCAAGCCCGGCGGCCAGATCATCGCCCAGCGCCAGCATATTCAGCTTGCGGGCAGACAGCAGGCTGATCACGAACCCAACAAGAAGGAACGGACCAACCAGTTGCAGGGTTTCGTAGGTGGCGCCGCCTATCCCGCCGATCTGCCACGACCGGACGCCGCCGGCTATGTCGTTGCGAGGCAGCACCACGGCGATGGTGAAACAGGAAAGCGCCACAGAGGTGGCCGCACCGGCCAGCGCCAGCTTCAGGGGCGTAGCGCCGCCCCGGCCCAACGAGCCGATGATGTAAACGAAGGTGGCCGTGACCCCTGCCCCGAGGATCGCGGTCCAGACATAGGCATAGGCCATGCTCATGCCGAACCAGGCGAGCCCGATGACCACCGCCAGAGACGCTCCCATATTGACCCCGAGAAGGCCGGGATCAGCCAATGGGTTGCGGGTCACGCCCTGCATGATCGCGCCAGCCAGGCCCAGGGCGCCGCCGGCTATCACTGCCAGAAGGGTCCGGGGAATACGCATCGCCACGGCCGCTTCACCCACCGTATCTACCCGGCCTTGCAACGCAGCGACAATTTCCGGCCACGGGACCTCGCGGGTCCCCACGGCGACCGAAAGCACGCAAAGCGCTAGCAAGAGCACGATCAGCGCCAGCAGGCTCAGCGATTTGAGGACATGGCTCTGCGCCGGAGCGGTAGCCGGTGCAGAGGTATTCGCCAGCGCTGTCATTCTGCCCTGCGGGCAGCGTCGGCTAACGCTGCGACATAATCGTCAAGCACCCAGGGAATGGATAGAGGCGTCGGATTGGCCGCGGTGGCAAACGGTCCATGGCCCAACAGAACGACGGAGCCGCTTTCGATCGCTCGCATTCGCGACAGCAACGGGTTGGACTGCAGCGAACCAAGCAGCTGCTTTTCGCCATAGGTCACGAAAATGTCGACATCATCGAACAGGTCAATCCGTTCGACGCTGACCGCGCCAGAATACTGCCCTTCACCGGTGAGTCGCCTCACGCTTTCGGGCGACCGCATGCCGAGGTCATCGAAAAAGCTGACCCGGGTGTCGTTCGCGGAGTAGAAAGGCAGGATGCTCAGATCAGTGGGGTCCAGGTGCGTGATGAACATCGCTGACTTGCCCTCGAGTTCGGGATAGCCGGCTACCGCTTCATTGATCTGCGCTTCAAGGCGGCTGATGAGCGCCTTGCCCTCCTCTTCCATACCCAGCGCCGCACTGTTGATGCGGATCATTTCGCGCCAACCGGTCGACCAGGGCGAGTCGGGGTACGCGACCACCGGCGCGATCATGCTGAGCGTTTTGTAATCTGCCTGAGTGAGACCCGAGTACGCGGCGAGAATGACATCTGGCCGGGTGGCCGCCACCGCCTCGAAATCGATGCCGTCGCCTTCATCGAACAGCACCGGAACTGCCGCATCCAGTTCATCCAGCCTGGCACGCACCCAGGGCAGCAGACCGTCGCCATCGTCGTCACCAAATCCCGCTGCCGCAAAGCCGACCGGCACCACACCCAGCGCCAGCGGAACCTCATGATTCGCCCATGCGACGGTCGCCACCCGCTCCGGCTTCTCCGTTACGGTCGTCGTACCAAATGCATGATCAATGGTCACGGGAAACGCGGGCTGCTGCGTCCACCCGACGCCTGGAAACATCAACAAGGTACACAGCAGCAGCGAAACAGTGGAGATACGGGCCATGACTACCTTCTCGAATCAGGATTAGGTTCGGGCTTGCGAGTGCGGATGATAATAATTCGCTTTAAACTTTATCACCAACCCGCTAACCTTTGCATCTCTTCCGTAACCCCACTCGAATCCAGCCAAGAGTAAAGGATGACCCAACACACCCACACCAGCAGCTTCGCGGCACTTGGCCGCTTGCTACGCTATGCGCGGGGCTACCGCCGCCAGATCATCACCGCCAGCCTGTGTTCGCTGATCAACAAGCTGTTCGATATCGCTCCCGAGATATTGATCGGCGTGGCGATAGACGTCGTCGTCAATCAGGAGCAAAGTTTCGTCGCCAGGCTCGGCTTCGAGACGGCGCAGGAACAGATCGCTGTTCTGGCTGTGCTGACCTTCTTCATCTGGGCTGGTGAGTCGCTGTTCGAGTATCTATACCAGGTGCTCTGGCGAAATCTCGCCCAGCGTCTGCAGTCCGAATTGCGGCAAGACACGTACGAGCACGCACAGCGCCTGGATATGAGCTTCTTCGAAGCGCAAAGCTCAGGGCAGCTGGTCGCCACCATGAACGATGACGTGAACCAGCTGGAACGCTTCCTCGACGGCGGTGCCAACGCCGTGGTTCAGCTGGTCGTCACCGTGATCGCAGTGGGTGCCGTGTTCTTCTTCATCTCCCCGCTCATTGCCCTGCTGGCCTTCTCCCCTATTCCGCTGATCATCTGGGGCACCTTCTATTTCCAGCGCAAAGCCGGCCCTTTGTATGCCGATGTGCGTGACAAAGTGGGCGACCTGTCCACTCGCCTGACCAATAATCTGGGCGGCATCGCCACCATCAAGAGCTTCACCGCTGAACGGCGCGAGGCCGAGCGACTTAAGGCAAGCAGCGAGGCCTACCTGGAAGCCAACCGCAAAGCCATTCGCATCAGCTCCGCTTTCATTCCGGTGATTCGGATGGCCGTGCTTGCAGGCTTTCTGGCCACCTTCACCGTTGGTGGTCTCATGGCCCTGGAAGGCAGCCTGAACGTGGGCGCGTACGGCGTGCTGGTATTCCTTACCCAGCGGCTGCTCTGGCCCATGACAGGACTGGCGGCGTTGATCGACCTGTTCGAACGAGCCATGGCCAGTACGCGACGGATTCTGAACCTGCTCGAAGAACCCGTGCACGCCCACGATGAAAGCGACACCAGCTTGCTCGAGCCTGTGCGCGGTGACGTGGCGTTTCGCAATGTGAGCTTCAGCTACCCAGGCGGCACGGCGGGCGTACAGAACGTCGACTTCAGCGTCACAGCGGGCGACACCGTCGCGCTAGTCGGAGCCACGGGGTCCGGAAAGTCGACACTGATCAAACTGCTCCTGCGCTTTTACGAGCCCACCCAGGGCGACATCCTCATCGATGGGCAATCCACTCGCGAGGTCAGCCTGGAGTCGCTTCGCAGCTGCATCGGGCTGGTCAGTCAGGACGTGTACCTGTTTGAAGGTACGGTGAGGGAAAACCTGGTCTACGGCCGGCCGGATGCCACCGATAGCGACATCATCGAGGCGGCGAAGACGGCCGAGGCATGGTCATTCATAGAGGCGTTGCCGCAAGGCCTGGAAACGCTCGTGGGTGAACGCGGAGCGCGCCTGTCCGGTGGACAACGGCAGCGGCTGTCGCTGGCTCGCGCACTGTTGAAAAACTCGCCGATCCTCGTTCTGGACGAAGCCACAAGCGCCGTCGATAACGAAACCGAAGCTGCCATTCAGCGTTCGCTCAAACGCATCGGTCACAATCGCACCGTCATCGTCATCGCGCACCGCCTGTCCACCATTGTCGATGCCGACTCGATTCTGGTGATCGAAAACGGTCAGATCGTCGAACGGGGCAATCATGCCGCGTTGGTGGAAAAAGGCGGCGCCTACAGTTCGCAATGGAAAGTGCAAACGGGATACGCATGAACCGCAGCGGCCTGGGTGCGCTTGCTTCAGTCGATTCATGGCGCGGCCATTACTGGCAGCACCTGGAGCAGGATGGGCTCGACCCCGAGCTGATCCTGTCTCAGGCCTTGGCCGCTCAGCATCCGTACGACGGTCCGAGCAAGCTGTTTTCGCTCGCCGAGTGCGTGGAAACGCCCGATCTGCTGGCAGCCCAGGTACGCCAGAATTATCCAGGCGCGTGCACTGCGAAACTCCAACGGGCCTATCATTCGGTCATTCATCAGGATCTGGCGCTGAGCCTGATCGCTCCGCTCGCGTTGAAGCTGTTTCGGGATGGCCACGTCGCACTGCCCACCGCCAGCCAGATCTTTGTCGTTCGAACTCAACACGACGGGCAGACGCAATTGCACTGGTTCATGGAAACGGGACAGACCGACGTGGACGAACAGGACTTCATTGCGTGCATGAGCGAGCTGACCAGCGACTGGTATCCATTTTTCAGGCGCGGCCTCGGTGTCAGCCCCGGCAGCTACTGGAGCAGCGTCGGCCTGGCCCTCGGAGCTCCGTTCGCCGCGGTATGGAATCTGGCCCAGCCAGGCCCTACATGCCGTCTTGCGCAACGCTGGTTGGAAGCTTTCCGGAATGACGCCAATGCGTTCGTTGACTGGATTCCCGTGACTTTCGGCGAACAACAAACCGCCATCCCCCAGCGGCGAGGCTGTTGTCTGGCCTATCTGCTGCCGGACTCAGGCCATTGCGGGACCTGCGGCGTGCATCGTAAGCAGAGGATACAAGCCGCCTGCCTAAACCAACCGTATGGATGCGCCAAATAGGAAAAGATCATGCCCCAATCAAACGCCACTGTTCAGACGCTACACGGCAGCGCGTATATTTCCAGGCTGTGCAAACACTGGAGCCATCGTTTCGATGTGACATTGACTGCTGACGAAGGCCGCATCGACTTCGGCGACAGCAAGCACTGCGTGCTCCAGGCGCTGCCAGACGGAATCAGCATGGAAATCCACGCCCCTGACCAGGAATCGCTGGAATCGCTGGAACGCGTGGTGGTGGATCATCTGTTGCGGATGGCTAAGCATGACAAGCCAAGCGACGCCGTCTGGACCAGACGCTGAGGGGGTGGCTCGTTCCCGGTAACTGGAGCCAGATCCGAGCTGGCTCCGGTTACGTTGCCGCTGAATGCAAGCCAGCTTTACTCGAAGACAACCGCCCTTGCCTTCAAATGGCTGCTCAAGCTCAAGAGCCTCGCAACGTCCCTCGCGCTCGTGTAACCACCGCGGTGCCTGGCTGCACGCCTCTGCAAGCGACATGGGTCCGGGCGAGGATCGACGTTGCGGCGACTTCATCAGCTTTCCAGAGATCCGCGACGTTTCGCCTGGCCGCGTTGAATGCAGCGTTGCGGCGTGACGGGCAACCCAGCGGAGCCGAAGCATCGATGCAAGCAGCTTCCGGACTTAACCCACTTCTTGCCAGCGTGATTCCCCCCAACGAAGGCTACCCGGACGCCGACCGTAAAGAGACGCGAGCCGGTCCAGAACGTCGTGAGGCACATCTGTTGCAGTAATGATCATGGAGACGTACATGGGAAAGTCAGGATGCTCACGCCACGTACCGTCGCACATCGAACCGAAGATGGACCGGTCATACCAAGCGCGAAAGACTCCCAAATATCCAGCGACGCGACCTTCCAAGGTGGGAGCGTCCTGCGCCTGGCTCCACGAGCTATCCATCAACCGTTTCAGTTGTTCGCCAACCAAAGGCATATGGTGCAGGTAATGAAGAGCCTCTTCCAACCGTTCATGGCGCGTCACGTGCCATGCACGCTCTTCGCGCAAACGAAACGTGAAATGACAAAAGCTGCACTTCCCCACGTCACCGTCTGACTCGACGTGCTGCATGATGTCCTGCTCTCGCAACCGCCTGGCTTCAACGAAGCATGGAAGTCCGAAGTCACGCCGCGCGACCAGGCTCAACCGCTGCGCGTGCGTCAATGTGGGGTGTGTTTCGGCGCACGTCTCGGCTCGCGCTTTGAGCTCCCGCATATCGAAGAATGAAAAGCCCGACATTGTAGTTTCCTCGCTCACAGAGTATCCGTTCCCCTATGCCTTTTGATTGAGAGCGGAGTGTAGAGTCGACACTTCACTACGCAAACCCGCGAATGTTGGCGAAATGTGACAGCACCGCATGGCAACCTTGTTCTGCCTTTCTGCCAGACGGAACACCGACCCGAATTATCCAGCCGAGCCTGGCAATACCAAGGCTCAATCAGGGCTATGCGGCTTCAGTTACTACCCCTTCTCGCTAAGAGCCCCAATCGGCCAAAACAGTCGCTCGCGTACGGCGTTGCCGTTCCGGAGCGGCATTAGCGTTGATCGCGGCGCCTCGCCGAGGAACGAAAGCGAAATTGCGTTATAGTATAACGTATTGTAATCTCCCCGCCGGGCCGCACTGGCAAGCCCGCTTGACTCTTCCAACGCCTCGGAAGGCTGTTGTCACACGTATGGAGAATCACCGTGAAGCTCAAACCAACCCCCCTAGCCCTTGGCATTAGTCTCGCTCTGCTTTCGACTGGCGCTAGCGCAGAAACCGTCGAACTCGAACCCGTCACCGTCAGCGCTAGTGCTCTAGCGCGGTCAAGTCAGGACATGGTGGTACCCGCCCAAGTCATCAATGGAACGGACCTGGTGCTGACGCGCGAAGCGACGCTCGGCGAGACCCTTGATCATTTGCCGGGGCTGCGTTCGAGCAGTTTCGGTGCCGGTGCGGGCCGGCCTGTGATACGCGGCCTCGATGGTGCCCGCGTGAAAGTGCTTAGCGATGGGGTGGATGTGCTCGATGCATCCACCGTTAGCCCCGACCATGCAGTGACCAGCGAGCCTCTCCTTGCCGAACGCATCGAAGTACTCAAGGGTCCCGCCGCACTCCTGTATGGGGGCGGAGCCATCGGTGGAGTGATCAACGTGATGGACCGGAAGGTTCCGACCTATGTTCCCGAAAACGGGTACGAGGCCGACCTTGAGGTGCGCGGCAACAGCGTAGCCAATGAGCGCGCAGGCGCATTCGGCATCACCGCCGGGTCCGGTAACTTCGCCATCAGGGCAGAGGGCAGTAAACGCAAGACTGACGACTACGAAATCCCGGGGTCGGCTGATGAACAAACAGGCTCATACAACGACACCGATTCGTTCACCCTCGGCGGCAGTTTCATAGGCGAACGCGGTTTCGTCGGTCTCGCCTACGGCGAACAGAACCGCCGCTATGGCCTGCCGTTTCATGAACATGCTGACTGCCATACGCACGGTCCGCGTGACTGGCATTGCAGCGAACACGAGGAACACGGTGAACACGAAGAGGAGGAGGATCACGACGAGCACGCCGGCCATGATGATGAGCACGAACATGAGCACGAGGCGGTGCCCTACGTCGATATGAAGCGCAAGCGCTGGGACCTTCGCGCACAGGCCAGCGATCCTATGCCCGGGTTCGAGTCGGTGCGTGCGCGAGTCGGTCACAGCCAGTACGAACACGATGAGATCGAAGGTGGCGTGGTAGGCACCCGCTTCAAGAACGACGCCACCGATGCCCGTGTTGAATTCACCCACAGACCCGCGTTCGGCTGGCGGGGAGTTATCGGCGCCCAGACGCTACGCCGCGACTTCGAGACCACCGGCGAAGAGGCCTACGTCCCTCATACGCTTACGCGCAACCACGGCCTATTTCTGCTGGAGGAGTTCGAGGCTGGCGCATGGCGTTATGAAGTCGGATTGCGCCAGGAATGGCAGCACATCGACGCTGATGGCACCAACAATGCCCGCCACCAGGGGACGTCCGCCTCCGCTGGAGCCATCTGGACCTTCAGACCCAACTACTCGCTGGGCCTGGCACTTTCACGCTCCCAGCGCCTCCCAACCGCCGAAGAGCTCTACGCCAATGGCCCGCACGCGGCGACCAGCACAGTGGAACTGGGCAATCCCGAGCTCGACGAAGAGACGTCGTACAATGCCGAGCTGACCCTAAGCAAGCTGGCAGGTCCGGCCACGTTCACTGTCAGCCTGTTCCGCAACGCTATCGACGATTTCATCTACGCAGCTGATACCGGCCGGGACATTGGCGGCGACCTGCGCGAGATCGAATATCGTCAGCGCGACGCAGTATTCACCGGTATCGAGGGTGAGGTGCGCTTCGAGGCAACCGGCAGCACAGCAGTAACCGTTTTCGGCGATCACGTTCGGGGCGAACTGCGAAGCAGCGGCGAAGATCTGCCGCGCATTCCGGCCGATCGGTTGGGCGTTCGGCTGAATCAGCGCTTCACGCCTACTATCGATGGATCGCTGCAGTTCTATCGTGTACGCCAGCAGGATCGCATTGCGTCGTTCGAAAGCGAGACAGAAGGCTACAACATGCTCAGCGCCGGGCTGAGCTACAGCAGCTATTTCAGCGACACCAACTATCTGCTGTATCTCAAGGCGAACAACCTGCTGAACGAAAAGGCGCGCGAGCACACCTCTTTTATCAAGGACGAAGTATTGCTGCCGGGGCGCAACCTGACTGTCGGGGCGCGCTTCTCCTTCTAACGCTCTAGGGCTGACAAACGGGGCATCCGCATGGGTGCCCTTCGGTTGATGTCGCCGCCAAAGCCGCTTTTCTCACGCCATCCCGCTGAGCGGGATCGGCATGCGGGTCGTCGTCCCCTTGCAGTTCGCTCGGCAGCGCGGTCGCCACCTACGTTGTTGTGTCAGGGGCGGCGTCCGGCCTTACAACGACTCGAACACGCTTGCCGCTGGATCGAATCGACCGGCCATCTTTAGAAGTCGCCCTACGTCGCGCGCCCGCTCGCGCAACAAATCTGGCGCCTGCCTACAGGCTTCTTCAAGCGTCATCGGCCCCGGCGTGAGAGCAAATGCTGCAGCGATGCCGTGCGAGTAAAGCTCCTCGTAGCCCTCTCCTAAAGTCCCAGCCAGAACGATCACCGATACATCGTGCTCGCAGGCCAGGCGCCCTACCCCCAGTGGCGTCTTGCCCCGCAGGGTTTGCGCGTCGAGCCGCCCTTCCCCGGTGATCACCAGATCCGCGCCTTTCAAATGCGATGCCAGCTGAGTCATCTCCGCCACCACTTCGACGCCAGGCCGGAATGTCGCCCGCAAGAATGCGCGGGCAGCGAAGCCGAGGCCGCCAGCCGCACCGCTGCCTGCAAAGTCCCGATGACGTTCGCCGAGGATCGACTCGCAACAGTCTGCAAACCGGTTCAATGCCTGGTCCAGCGCTACCAACTGGTCAGTGGTCGCCACTTTCTGCCGGCCGAAAGTGAAGGACGCGCCCTGCGGGCCGCACAGCGGGTTGTCGACGTCAGCCGCCAGCTGGAAGTCCACCCCGGTCAGGCGCGGATCCAGATCATCAAGCTCGATGGAATGCAACGCCGCCAAGGCAAGCCCTCCGGGTGGGAGCGGGCGATGGCTGACGTCGAGAAAGCGCACGCCTAGCGCCTCCAACATACCGGCACCACCATCGTTCGTCGCGCTACCGCCCAGGGTGAGAACAACAGAGCTGGCGCCTGCATCGAGCGCCTCACGGATCAGCTCGCCGGTGCCTCGTGTGGTGCTGACGCAAGCATCCCGATGATCCATAGGCACCCGTTGCAACCCGCTGGCCTCGGCCATCTCGATGATCGCGGTCCGCGACTCGGGCAACCAGCCCCAGCAAGCCTGGACCATCTCACCCACGGGACCCGTGACTCGGGCGATACGCAGCTCACCCGGCACAGCAGAAAGAATCGCGTCCACCGTGCCCTCCCCGCCGTCAGCCATCGGACACTTGATCAGGTCAGCGTCAGGAAAGACTTCTCTCAAGCCCAATTCGATAGCATCGGCGGCTTCTGACGCGCTCAGGCTGTCCTTGAATGAATCGGGGGCGATGATGATTTTCATGACGCTTTCATACCTCGGTGGGTACAGGTGCTACCAGAAGGATAGCCTTTTACGAAGCTAAAACAGGTTGAGGGGAGTTAGCCGAGGTGCGGTTCGAGCGGCTGAGTTGGGACAAGGTTTGCCTAGGACGCGGGTTACAAACGCAGCGAAGGGAGTCACCAGTTCGCCTATGCGTGACGATGAGACGTGCAATCTGCGGATCAATTACAGATGTCTTGAAGCTCTACCGTTGCAGCGCATGCCGGCTGCACCTCCAGCAACCCATACCCATGCCAGACGGTCATTGGGGAACCGAGACTCGTTGCGCAGAATATCCGCGCCAAACGTCCAGATTACTGTGCTCGAGGGCGGTGAAGAAATCGACTACCCAGTCCACTCGGATCGGCTGCGAAACAGAGCTGACTCAGCCTTGGCGTAGGCAGGCCAAACGGCCTGCCTACAGATCCGGAGCGGATGCAGCATGTAGCGCCGGACCCGAGGTGGCTAGAGTTTGTCTTCCATCGCCATGCGGACGAAGCTGGGGTCGAAGCGCAGCTTGATGTTATTGGCGCTGCCGAGGGTAGCGCCGTCTGCGAATTGCATGCCGATTACATCAGCGCTTGGCGCGCCGTTGCCCAGCAGCCCCTTGTCGAAGGAGAACAAGCGCACCCGGTCCATGGTGTTGCGCAAGGCGTCATCCGTCGCGAACGCATGGGCGTCGGCGGGCGTGTAGAACAGCATGGTTTCGGCGAGCTGCGCATCGAAGCTTGCTAGATCGGTGCCAGCGCGCTCGGCCATGAATGTGCGAGCCTTCCTGGCCTCTTCGCCGTCGCCAGACATGATCTCCAGGGTTTCGAACCAGGCACCGACCAGCGCCTTGCCAAAGTCCGGATTCGCCTTCAACACTTCGGTATGCACTGCCACCATGTCGATGATCTCGCCAGGGATCTGGCTTGAATCAAACACCTGTACAGCATCCGGGTATTGTTGCTTGATCATGCTCAACTGCGGGTTCCAGACGGCGGCTGCGGTCACGCCCGGGGTCGTGAACGAAGCAACTGCGTCGGCATCGGAGGTGTTGATCACCTTGATATCGCGTTCGGACATGCCGTGCTCTTCCAGCGCTCGCGCGAGGAAGTAATGAGACACGGAAAGCTCGACCAGGTTGACGCTTCGCCCGCGAATATCTTCCATGCTGGTTGCATCCTTCAGCAGGATCCCGTCGTTGCCGTTGGAATAGTCCCCCAGTATCAGGGCGGTCGTATCGACACCGCCTGCGGCCGGAATGGTCAACGCATCCATATTGGTCATGGCGCCGGCATCGAATTCACCCACGGTGAACTGGTTGATCGACTCGATATAGTCATTGAACTGCACGACTTCGATGTCGATACCGTATTTGTCTGCCCACTTGTCGACGATTCCATGATCAACGGCATAGGCCCAGGGCATCCAGCCGGCGTAGATTGACCAAGCCATCTTGAAACTCTGCTTTTCCTGGGCGGACGCGCCCGTTGCAATGAACAGGCCGGTCGCGACGACACATAGGGCTTTCTTGATTGATTGTTTGAACATGCTCAATTACCTCAAGGATCAATAGACGGTTCTGTTTTGGTTCAGAAATGTGGCTCGGTATAGCGGGTCAGCGTTGGAGACTCGGATGCGTACCAGGCTTGGGCTTGTGGAGTGAAGCCAGTGGCCTGTTCATAGCCCAGCTGAGGCTCGATCGTATCGATGACAAAACGCCGCTCGCAGCGAATACCATCAACCACCAGCCGTTGGACCACCTGTCGCTGGTCTGACAAATATTCAAAACCATCGAGCGGAAGCAGCGCCTCTCCGATCCGCGCAGCATTGGTGGAAAGCGAAATCCGATAGCCGTCCTGTATTGAACCGGAGGCGACCGAGGTTTCGAAATTGAACAGTCTGTCGAGCCGCTGCGCATCCCCCGTGGCCTTCGCTACTTCTTCACGCAGCGAGGTGCCGGTCAGCTCTTCTGCTCGGCCAAGGACCAGCGCTGCGTAATCGCCGCAGACAATCAGCCCGCCGCCGGAGTGGCGAAGCTCGCCGGTCTTCACATCCCGTTCGTCGATCAGTCGCAGTCCAATGAGCGGGCCCGGTCGGGAGGGCTGGAGCCGCCAGTCCTCTACGTAGGCTCCAGTGGGTGCGAACTCAATCATGCAGTTGCCGATGCGCTGGAGCAGCGCAGGTTCAGGCCAGCGGTTATGTAATTGCAAGGAGGTATCGCTGTGCCAGCGCAGTTTCTCGCCGTCCCACTCCGACAGCGCCTCCCACCCCTCATGGTTCGCCAGTACGGCTAGCTCGTCCGCCGAATAGTCGCCCCACGTACGGGGCGGCGGCTGGCTTTGGGCAAGGGGCAGACGAAGATCGATAGTGAAGTTGCGGCTTTGGAACCAGCACACGTGAGTGGAACTGTCGGTTTCGCCATTGGCAAAGCTGATCGACCTGCGCTTGAAGAAGCCAAGCATCCAGTCCGGCACGCCTGTCTCCGTGCGCTGTGCGTGGGCAAGCAAGTCTTGTAACGTCATGCCGTCACCGCCTTGCCTGCGGCCTGGTGTCCAAAAGAAGAAAGAGCTTTCGCGCCGTCGGGCAAGGCCAGCTCGCCTGCTTCGAGCCTCCGTTTGAGATACCCGAAGGTCTGAACGGTCTGGGCATAAAGATGCTCACCGCAGACGATAGGTTCGTAACGAGCCGGGTTGGTCTCGCTCAGCAAAACCGGGACCGGTGCGATAACGGTGTCATAGTCACAGGCGCAGAACAGCGGGAAGGAGTAGCGTTCTTCCGCCACCTTGCGCACACGATGCGAGGTGGCGACGAATAGGCCGTTGCTGAGCACTTCGAGCATGTCACCAATGTTGATGACGAATGCGTCTTTCATCAGCGGCACGTCGATCCATTCGCCGGCTCCGTTGAGCACTTCCAGGCCTGGCGCGGTAGGCAGCAGGATGGTGAAGCATTCGTAGTCGGTATGCGCACCGATACCCGGCCGGTCCGCAGCATCAGGATTGAACGGATAGTGAATAAGGCGCAGCTGGCTGGGCGGCGTGGTCACGTGCTTGGTGAACGCATCTTCAGGCAGACCCAACGCCAGCGCAAATCCGCGAAACAGCTGTTGGCTCAGGGCAAGCACCGCATCGTAATAGGCTTTGATATCTTCCCTGAAGCCTGGGAGATCCGCCCACTGATTCGGCCCAAGCATTGGCCGCCTGCCTTCCTCCGAGAGAAAGTCGAAGCCGATGTCATAGGCCTCTTTATGGTCGATGGTCCCAGAATCGAACTGTTCCTCACCTTCCGGCACGTATCCACTGTGATTTGTCGAGCGCCCGATGTAGTGGCGCATCTTCTCGTCCAGCGGCTGGGCGAAATACTCGCGCGTCCGGTTCAGCAGCCTTTCGATCCGCGCAAGAGGGACGCCGTGACCGGTTATATAGAGAAAGCCTGCTTCCTCGGCTCCTTTGCCCAGTTGCCTGGCGGTTGCTTCGCGCGTTTCCCGCTCAGGTGAGAACAGGCCGGAGACATCGACTACCGGTAGGTGGGTAAACGCAGTATGCGCTGAAGTGCCGGGTTGCCTCGACGCCATAATAACCTCCAGATTGAATGATCAGGATGTCATCTGGTCGTCCAGATGCTACGCGCGCCTGACTCTCTGTCGGATGACTTCGGTCTTCCGGGTCGTCCCGGAACAGCCCACGCATCTTGCGTTGGCTTGGCGCACAGATATACAAAGCAATACACATACCAAGACATCAACAACGAGCTTTCAGGCCCGTATATGGCCGGTCGCACTGCTTGCGCTGTTCTATCTGGTGGCGATTTACATACTGCGTTTCCCGTTGGAATACGTTTTCGCACCAAACTTGTGCCTGATCGAGCACCAAAAACGAGCGTCGGCGCCATCCAGGATGTAGAAGCGGACCCGGCCGCGAAGCAGGATCCACAACCCCCTTCGCGCCCAGGTGCGCTCCTACGCATGCACGGTCCCGCCCCGGCGGAGGCGTCTTCGTGTGCCCAGTTCACCGGCCTCTGGGCCGGGAAGGCATGGCACCGTTATTGCAGGCGCTTTGGTGGAGAAGCTGCGTTCAAGGAAGAAATACATTGCTGCAAATAGCTGACTAGGGTTCCGGCTCGCAAGGTAGGCGAGTGGCTGGTCCGAGAGTTGGCGACCTCCGACGAGGTTACACGGCGGGATAAAAGCCCGGGAGAATTGCGTCCCCGCACGCAGCTCGCCGTCGTCACGCCTATCGATTGGAGATTACAAATGTTTGTATCGGCACAGAGCACCGAGCTGTTTGCATCTGGCGGCCCCATCGCCAACGCCACTGATCATGTAATTCCCGCCCCGTTAGCTATCCAGCTCAAAGATGTTGAAGGGTCGGGCGGGGGCACCGTCATATGAGCACCATCGTGCCGCAGCTGCTGCTTGTTCTAGGGGCCTCTCTATGGGGGCTGGGCTGGATACCGCTGCATTACTTCGCCGATCAAGGCTGGGTAGGCATGCCGCTTGTGGTGGTGACTTACGGGTTGCTTGCTGTGGTGGCGATTCCCGTGCTCTGGTGGGAGCGCAGAGCGTGGCGTGCGCAGCGCGGTAGCCTGCTGGTCATCACTTTCTGTGGGGGATGGGCTGCGGCCGCTCTGGTGACGGCATTGGCGATAGGCGACGTGGTGCGTGTGATGCTGCTGTTCTACCTCGCCCCTGTCTGGGGAATGCTTGGGGCTTGGCTGATCCTGGGCGAACGTCTCAACCCGTTGCGCCTGATGGCACTGCTGCTCGCAATGCTCGGGGTAGTCCTGACGCTTGATCTTGACGCTGATACCTTTTCATCGCTGGAAGCGGCCGATTGGTTAGGACTCAGCGCTGGGCTGAGTTTCGCTCTGAACAACCTGGCGACCCGTGCCGGCGACCAAATCCCTCTGGCGAGCAAGACGCTCGCATGCTATATCGGCAGCGCCATGCTGGCGGGATTTGTCTGCATACTGTTCGCCCAGCCCATCCCGCCGATTGATCTACAAATAAGCTGGCAAATTGCGCTGTTGTCGCTCGGCTGGCTCCTCGCGCTGGGGCTGGTTCAATATGGACTTACTCATGTCGAGGCCGGACGCGCTGCGGTATTGATCGTTTGCGAGTTGGTAGCGGCGGTGCTGTCTTCGGCGTGGCTAGGTGATCGTGCGATCAGTAGCGCCGAATGGGTTGGCGCCATGTTGATCACAGTCGCGGCCCTCATAGCTGGATGGCCAGAACGGGAATTGCCTGACAAACCGTTGACCTCGCCAGACCCGGCGTAGCACTACTACCTCATGCGAAACCCTCTTCTGCCGACACGACCGCTCGATTAGGGGGCTACCAGCGCTACCTTGGGTATCGTTAGCGGCGATGCCCCAGGTCCGCTTCGGGTCGAGAGCCGCCGCGATGAAACTGGCTGCTGTCGAGAAAAGCAGCCGTTCGATGACATTGCTGCCGCTCCCCAAGGGGTCAATTCGTGGAGGCAGTGCTCGAACGCAGCCGCTCGCGAAAAAATAAATCTCTCCCCTTTTCCTTCGCGGTTCAGCGTTCCGGATAGTGCGACCGCAGTCGCAGTCTTCGTGCATCAGTCAACGAGTCAGCCGCCGAAACCGAAATACCAGACGGCCACCGGGACACCCGACAACAGCACGAGTGAGGCTATGACCAGCGCACCGTCCCGCGTCAGCAGACCGGCGGCAAACAGAGCGATCACCGCCGAGGCAATGGAGCCCGAGGTGGGGATGATCTCCATGAACGGCATGAACAGCGTCAGACACAGGATCAGAATCAGCGGCAACCAGAGCCATGGGCGATGGAACAGAAAGGTCAAACGCGGCTTCAGAAATCGCTCGACGAAATGCACCGGCTTGCGCAGCCAGCCGATCCCCTTGCAGAGCTTCTCACTGGACATCCGTCTGCGAGTGATGAAGCCCGGCAACCAGAGGCAGTTGCGCCCTGCGATCATCTGCACGACCATAATGAAGACGACCACCGCGACGACCGTCGTGATGCCGGGTATGGCGCTCGCGGGAGAGGTAGAGATGAGCGAGAACACGAGCATCAGCGAGGCAAAGGAGTGCGTTCCAAGCTTCTCGATCACCTCTGTTACCGCTATGCTCTCGCCGTGGATGGAGCTCTCGAGTTGATCGAGAACGTCGCTGAGAGCGTGTGTTACTTCTGCCATAGGTTACCCTGCCGAGCTGCATTGTATTGAAAGCCGTAAGCGATCTTCCGGCGGAAGTATGCCGCTGTAAGCGTCCTTAACCGCGGCATTCTCGTTCGGCGCCCCCTCTTCCTTGACCTCGCCACGAACAAGGGCCTCCGTGACTATCTCGCTCCTTCGGCGTCTGCCGAGGCTGGTGCCAGAGGTCCGCAGGACGCAATAATCCCTGAATCACGATGACCAGATCTGCCAAGCCATTCGGAGCGGATTTCCCCTTCGATGCTCTCACAGCGCTTGGGCGCTTTCATGGAGCACCCTTTGCTGGGAAGTTTGATGCCGCAAATGGTCAGGAATTCCGGGCCGAGGGCTTCATCTCAGCGTGGGACTGAGAGAATGGGGGAATGTCCGCTTCGTCCGCGAATCCGGAATAAATAAATCTGCCGCCTTTTTTGCACAGCCACCAAACACAGGAGTGAGATTTTTTGGACAGTACGAAAGCGTTTGCGATTCGCCACATGGATCCTGAGCGGTACCGCCAGGAGACGCGCAAGAGCACGTTGATTGTGGCGGTGAGCTTTGCCGTGCTGGCGATGTCTTTTTCCGCTCTCGCTGTAGCGTTGTTCGGCAGCCCGGAGGGCGACAACTTCCGCTGGAATCTGGCCGGTGTGGTCCTCGGACTGGTTGTCGCTGTCATGCTGGTGCGCAATGTCCTCTGGGCCCAGCCGTGGATGGATTCCGCCGCCTATGGCTGGCGGCTCAAGCGCAGCCTGATGAGCATCACCAACATCATGCACCACGTTGAAACCGGCGTGAAATGTCGTTCGCCTGAGGCAATGAAGTTGCTGCGGTTCTATCATCTCGGCCAGATTGAAATGCATAGGCTCGACGGCAATACCCAAGCATTGGACGATATGAACGAGGCGATGGAAAGGCACAGGGAGGCGATGCTCGAAGAGAGCCTGGATGTGGACCAGTACCGACTTGATCCTGCCTGGCTGGACCACAAGAACTGGAAACGAGATGAGCTGGGTTAGCGTAAATTGTTCGTAGAGAGACCGTATGAGCCAGCTACTCTGTAGGACTCGGCGTCACCTGCCGAAGCTGCAGACAAGCCCAGTCGACAAAAGCTTTTACCCGGGGCGACAGCTCCAGCGAGTGCGGGTAAACCAGCTGAATAGGTATATCCGCTGGTTCGAAGTTCGAGAGCACTCGGATCAAGCGACCATCAGCCAACTCATCCGCAACCTGATAATGGAAAAACCGGGCGACCCCGATGTTCTGCGTACATGCCAGGCTGGCAGCTCTGACTTGCGTACAGGTTAGCCTGGGATCAATCGTCTCAGCCCACTCCTGATCCCCGTGACGAAAACGCCAACGCCGGCCCTGCGAAGCGAGTGTGATGCACGCATGTTCGTGCAGCGATGCCGGTGCGGCGAGAGCAGAAGCTGCTTGCAGATACTCGGGACTGGCGCAGGTGATGAGTCGAGTGCAGCCGACATGCCGAGCAACCAACGAGGAATCCGGCAGATGGCCTATCCGTATCGCCAGGTCGAGCCGCTCGTCCAACAGAGGAGCGATGGTGTCACTGAGGCTAAGCTCGGCCCTGACTTGCGGATTGTCGTTCAGAAACTCGTTCACGAGCGGAGCCACGTAGCGGTGACCAAACTCTATTGGTGCAGTGATGCGCAGCAACCCACGAATCACACCATCCCGGGCCTCCAGACGCTTTTCCATTTCATCGAAATCAGCTAGCACCTGCCTACACCAGCCCAGGTACTCCTCTCCCTCGACGGTCAAAGCCATACGTCTAGTGCTGCGGTTGAGCAGTCGCACATTCAGATGGCGCTCCAGCGCAGCGAGCGAACGCACAAGCGAAGCTACCGATTGGCCAGTGGCGTTCGCTGCCGCGCTCAAGCTGCCGCAATCGACGATCCGAACAAAGTTGGCCATTGCCTTGAGCCTATCCATTACCACCTTCCGATTTGTGCGCTGAGCGCATAAATATTGTCAGCTTTGAGCCCTAGATAGCAGGCCTGCTCCAGCAGACACTGAGAATCCGATTTCATCTGGAGCTCCATACCATGCACAACGCTAACAACCTTTCGCGGATTCTGGCGTATGACCACGTCGGAATCCGGGTAAGCGACAAACCGCGCTCGATGTCCTTTTACCAGGCGCTTGGCTTCGTCGAAACCGCCAGCTTTCCACTTCACGAGGCCAACGAAATGCTTAGCTCAAACGGCGTCCGTATCAATCTGATCTTCAATGGCGCCCGTCCACGCAGCGCCCACAACGTACTGCTCGACGCACCGATAAAACTACCCGGCATGACGCATCCGGCCTTCGTCGTTGACGACCTCGGCGCGCTTGAGTCATGGCTGGGCGTACAGAACATTCCCATCACGGAGGGGCCGCACCACATCGGCCCCCGGCGAATTGCCCTGTTTATTCGCGACCCGGATGGCAACGTCCTGGAGTTCAGTCAACTCGTTGAAGGAGAAGCGTAGTGAAACTGTATGACGTAGAAGCATCCGGCAACTGCTACAAGGTGAGGCTTCTTGCTTCGCTTGCCAACATCGAGCTTCAACTGGAGCCGGTCGACTTGGCGAATAACGAGCACAGAAAACCGCCGATGGCGGACATGAATCCTTTGGCCCAGGTGCCCGTTCTGGTAGATGGATCCTCTGTCCTCAGAGACTCGCAGGCTATCCTGGTTTACCTGGCTGGCACATATGGCGGACTGGCTTGGTGGCCGTCGCATGCTCAGGGGCAGGCAGAAATCACGCAATGGCTGAGCTTCACGGCCAATGAGATCCAGCACAGCCTATGTGCCGCCCGGTTGGTCCAGAAGTTTGCCGCGCCGCTGGACAAGGCAGCGGCGCTGGCCAAGTCACCGGCTGTTCTGCTGCTGCTCGACGAGCATCTGAGAAACAACGACTGGCTGGCGATGGCGCGGCCCACCATTGCCGAGTGTGCGGTGTATCCCTATGTTGCGCTCGCACCCGAAGGCGATGTCGACATCAGCCCCTATCAACACGTAGCGGGCTGGATGAAGCGGTTAGAGACGTTGCCAGGCTCCTTGCCCAAGCCCTGAAAGAGTAACGGGGGGCTGCTCACCGGGTGTTGAGAAGCAGCCCGATCCACGGCGTCTCGGTGAGGATTCGACATCGTCCGAAGTAGACACCACGGGCAAAGCATTCATCATCCGCAATTTCCAGGCCCGGCCTGCCAGCAAAAGCCAGTACGGCCACGGCTTCGTACTGAACAGCTCAGTGAACGAGGTGGTTCGTCATAGCGTACCGTCACGATCTCAGGTGCTTCGGCCCATAAGCGGACGTCCGAATTCGTCGGCGTACGGTCCTTGGCCGAGTTTCAGCTACGTGCCGGTCTAATTATGCCATTTGCTTATGGATTGGCATCACGTACCCAGGATGGCTGCTTGGCTCGACCGCGCGAGGCCGTTCCCCTGCTACGCTGTTATGTCACGAATCGCGGTGATTCTGATGGGCCCTTGAGTTTTGGCATTCGCTCGCGCCTGAATATGACCCGCGAGACAGATCCAACGATTCTGCGCGGCACCGTATCGTATCCACTGTGTCTATTGGCAGGGTTTGTCTAGTCGGAAAAGACTTCGATTGTTTTCAAGGCCAGCCAGGCACCGCCAGAAGCGCAATATCAGCGTGCGATTACCGCCCGCGTCTACTTATAACAACGTACCTAGAAAGGATTGTCCATGAGAGGCACCACCGCCAGAGAAGGGGGAACGCAAGGCCACTTGGTCGGCTACGGCTCCAAGGCGTACCGCAACTATGTGCTCTTCGCGCTGACACTTATTTACATCTTGAATTTCGTCGACCGCGCCCTGCTAGCGGTTGTCGGCCCCGATCTGGTGCCGGACCTCGGAATTACCGACACTCAGTTTGGGCTTCTCACTGGCTTCGGTTTCGCCCTGCTCTATACCGCCGTGGGCATTCCGCTAGCGCGCTTTGCTGATGTCGCCCATCGCGTATGGATCATGACCATCTGCGTAGCCCTGTGGTCGGTGATGACGGCGCTCTGCGGCCTTGCAACGGAAGTCACGATCGGCTCGATTACCATCGGCGCGTTCTGGATTCTGCTGATGTGTCGCGTCGGTGTGGGTATCGGCGAGGCAGGCTGTACACCGCCGGCCAACTCCCTGATCGCGGATTATTTCATTCCGCGTGAAAGGTCCCAGGCGCTGGGTTTCTACGCCATGGGCGTAACCCTAGGCACCATGTTCGCCAACCTGATCGGCGGCTGGGTTACCGACACCTTCGACTGGCGCACCGCCTTTTTCGTCGTCGGTTTGCCGGGCTTGCTGGTCGCCCTTGTTTTCAAATTGACGGTCAAGGAGCCGCCGCGCGGCTACACCGACCCGGCGCAAGCCGAGAAAAAAGAGCGAGCCAGCCTGAGCGAGGCTATCCACGAGCTGATGGGCAAGCCGGCTTTCTGGCTGATGACTGCCGGCGCCACCATTGCCGCGTTCTGCGGTTACGGTATCTCCTCATTCCAGTCGCTCTTTCTGGTCCGCACCTACGAAATCACCGCCGGTCAGGCGGCAATCTGGATCAACACGCCGGTAGCTCTGTCCGCGGCCATTGGCACCTTCGCCACCGGTTGGCTAGCGACCAGAATTTACAAGAAGCACCCGGGCGCCATCGCCTGGGTACCGGCGGTGGGCCTGACACTGTCGGTTCCCTGTTACATTTTCGCCTTCACGACCGACAATCTGCTCTACGCTGCGATCGGCCTGGTCATCGGCGGCTTCGTGAAGTACGGCTATCTAGCCGCCCAGTACACGATTGGCCAGGGTGTGGTAAGCATGCGGGTGCGCGCAATGGCCACGGCAGTGATGCTGCTTCTCGTCAACCTGGTTGGCTACGGCTTCGGCCCGCTGTTCATTGGCGCAGTCTCCGACATCTTCTTCAAGTCCGGCATCGCCGAGCTCGGGGTTGCGGCTGGCGACCTGGCGCGAAATCAGTGTCACCCTTCCGTTGTCGGTCAGCTGAACCCCGAGCTGCAGGAAGTCTGTGGACAGGTCTACGCGCAAAGCCTTCAAACCGCCATGGTCATCATGGCCTGCCTGTACCTTGCCAGCGCTCTGTGCTTCCTGTTGACCTGGCGCCGGCTAGGCAAGGATATGGTAGACAGACAGGATACAAAACCGGTTACGCCATAAGTGGCTACCCAGAGGGCGCATCGCGCCCTCTTTTTTTGCGCTTAAAAGAGTAGTTGGGGTCGATGAACTGACCCAATTTTGCGCTCCCGCGCCACCGGCTGGTCGCCGTTCGCGAGTGTACGGCTATGGCCTGTGCAAGAACCAGGGGAGCTGTAGGCAGGTTGATTCTTCGTTTCTAGCACTATCGTCTGGATGAAGATGAAGCAGCGAGAAGGTGGTGCTGTGAAAATTGGGTGTCAGTGGATGGCTGCTTTCGCTGCCGCTCGTATGCCCACTCTCGCCATAGGAAGTATCGGCTCAACGGGGAATCGAGACGATCGTCTCGGAGGAGGATGACCCCCAAGCAGGCTCTCGCAGATTTTCTTCAGCGATTGGTGAGCTAGGGGATTCGGTCGCGACCAGAAGGGTTGATATTTTGTCCAAGGTGGGGATCGCCAATCAGGTTTGTCTGGACTTAATGCTCATGTAGATGTTCCTTGCCGTCGGCATGGATGTGCGTACTCGGCTGCGCCGGGGAAGGCTGGCTTGCTTCAGCCGCGCCGTGATGGTTCTCTGCGTGGCCACCCGCTGCTTCTGTGCCGCTGTGATGATCACCGTGTGGGGCCGTTTCGCCTCCGCCATGCTGATGGCCTCCACTGGAGGCAACCAGCGTTCGATACTCCTCAGCGTTCAGCGACGGTAACTCGTCCAGAAATGCCACCATCTCCCAGATGTACTGATCAGCCATGCTTTGGCCCCAAGCGGGCATGCCGGAAGCCTTGATGCCATGTTTGATGATCCAGAATGTTCTCGCGGGGTCTCCACTGAGCCCGGTCTGAGTCAGGTCGGGAGGAGACGGATATAGCCCCTTGCTAAGCTCCGACGCGCTCTGCCCTGGCGTGAGATGGCAACTGGCACACATCGCATCGTAATTACCCGAGCCAGCCTGAATGTTGTCAGCGCCCTTGAGATCGGGAACGTCGATCGACTCCGAGCGAACCGCTATTGACCGGTTTCGAGCCACCTCAAGAAAATCGTGGACGACTGCTGAGTGTGGCTCGTCCGCTGCCACACTGATCACGCCAAAATACACAACTCCGGCGACAGCGGTCGCAAACACTGCGAACGCTACCACCAACGTGCCCACTATTTTTTTCATTATTCGATCCTAAAACCACATCCTCACGCCAGCGACGAAGCGCGCCGACTCATTTTCTTCACCTTCCTCTCGGGTAAAGTCAGCTGTTTGCCCATAGCTTCTACCCCAGCTAACGCCGACATAGGGGGCGAACTCACGGGCTATTTCATAGCGAAGGCGCAAGCCGGCTTCGGCCTCGCTCAAGCCAGAGCCAATTCCTCTACTGGAGTCATCCTTGCCATGGAAATTCAGCTCCGCCACCGGCTGCAGCACAAGACGGTTGGTTAGCAGAACGTCATATTCTGCTTCCAGCCGTGCAGCGGTCTGCCCACCTTCGCCGAGGTACGCTGTGGCCTCTACTTCCAGTCCATACAACGCCATCCCTTGCAGGCCGACTGCAGCCCAGGTCTGTGGTGAGCCTGGTTTGAAGTCCTGTCTGACACCCCCGACTAGCTCCCACCAGGGGCCGACAGCGTGTCCCCATAACACGTGCACCTCAGCTTCTTCTGTAATGCCATTGGTACGCTCACCCTCAGAACGCAACCAGACCCGGTCAATATCTCCTCCCCACCATCCGCCAAGCTCCCATGCCAGTGCGCTGCCTTCATCGGCGTTCTGATACTCAAGCTGATCGAAGAGCAGAAAAGCGTAAGGCTTCTTGTCATGGACCGTGTGTCCCTGAATGGCTGGAAACGCAGCCGCCCGGTCAGCATCGGTCAAAGCTGGGATAAACGAGGGCTGGGCTACCCCATTTACATCGCGAGCCCCGTGCGTGTTGCTTTGCATTGGCCGGCCGGAGCTTTGGTCCATATCGCCGTGCTGCATCCCACCATGGTCCATCTGGCTATGATCCATATCGCCGTGCTGCATCGAACCATGGCCCGCTTTGCTCGAGCCGTGCTGGCTGTGGCTCATGCTCGGGGACTGTTCGCTTCGCTCAATAGGAGGAGAGGCACCCTGATGTCCCGTGTGTCCTTCGGCTGCGAGCACGCTGACTGGGGAGGCCACGCTCAGCAAAGTCACCATGAATGCGCGGCCGGTAAGTTTTTGGTATCTGCAAACCGTCATCGCTGCGACTCCTTAGGCTCGTTCATCGACACGGACTTCACGGAACATGCCCATTTCCATATGGAACAGCAAATGGCAGTGATAGGCCCAGCGGCCCAACGCATCGGCCGTGACGCGATAACTGCGCCTGGAGCCCGGAGGCATATCGATCGTGTGTTTGCGTACCAGGAAATTGCCGTTTTCGTCCTCCAGATCGCTCCACATTCCATGCAAGTGAATCGGGTGGGTCATCATCGTGTCGTTGACCAGTGTGATGCGAACCCGCTCACCGTAAGTGAGACGCAGCGGCTCGGCGTCGGAAAATTCTACGCCATCGAACGACCACGAAAACCGTTCCATATGACCGGTAAGATGCAGTTCGATGGTTCTGCTCGGCTCGCGCCCATCCGGATCGGGGAAGGTGCTTCTCAGGTCGCCATAAGTCAACGTACGGCGGCCGTTGTCGCGTAACCCAAGCCCCGGGTCATCCAACTTTGGCGTCGGCGTCATGGTCTGCATATCGACCAGAGGGTTTCCCTCTTCGGTGGCAGGATGCTGCTGCATTGCACCCATCGCGCCCATGGTCCCGTGGTCCATGGCTCCCATTTGACTGTGGTCCATCGAACCGTGCCCCATCTGAGCGTGGTCCATGTCCGACATCGGCTGAGCGGAATCATGACTCATCCCGGCCATGCTTCCGTGATCCATCCCCATGTCCTGCATGCTGAGTTCGGGCCTGGGATCTGTCTCGGGAACTGGCGCGCCCAAGCCCTCACGAATGGCTAGGGTGCCACGAGCGAAGCCAGTGCGATCCATCGACTGAGCGAAGATGGTGTACGCCTGTTCCTGCTCAGGCTCTACTATTACGTCATACGTCTCGGCCACCGCGATCCGAAATTCGTCGACACTAACCGGCTCGACATGAAGCCCGTCCGCCGCCACGACGGTCATTTTCAACCCGGGGATACGAACGTCGAAGTAGCTCATAGCCGAACCGTTGATGAAGCGCAGCCGGAGCTTCTCGCCAGGCTTGAACAGTCCCGTCCAGTTGCCGTTAGGCGCTAGGCCGTTCATCAGATAGGTGTAGGTGTAGCCACTTACGTCGGCCAGGTCTGTCGGGCTCATCTTCATTTGCGCCCACATCTTGCGATCGGCCAGCGTCGCGCCCAGCCCATCCTGCTTGGCATCGCGAATGAAGTCACCGACGGTACGCTGATTGAAGTTGTAGTAGTCGGACTGTTTCTTCAGCTTGGCCATGATTTCTTCCGAGCTCTCGTCAGTCCAGTCAGTCAGCATGACGACATAATCGCGATCGTACTCGAATGGCTCTGGATCCTTCGCGTCGATGACCAACGGACCATAAACTCCGGCCTGTTCCTGGAACCCTGAGTGGCTGTGGTACCAGTAAGTGCCGTGCTGGTTCACCTGGAATTTGTACTCATACATTCCGTCCGGAGCGATGCCATGGAAACTTAGCCCCGGGACGCCATCCATATTCGCTGGGAGAATAATCCCATGCCAATGAATGGAGGTGTCTTCTTCAAGGCGATTGGCCACCCGCAAGGTGACCGTATCGCCCTCCCGCCAACGCAGCAAAGGGCCAGGAATCGTGCCATTGATGGTGAGCGCAGTCCGCGGTTTGCCCGTGATGTTCACAGGCCTCTCGCCAATGACCAGGTCAAATTCGGTTCCGGTAAGGACGGTTGGCTGCCCGGGACTGGTCACTGCCCAGACTGGAGATCTCCACAGCCCGAGCCCCCCGAACAGTCCTGTTGCGACTAATCCTTTTACAAAGGTTCGTCTCGACGTCTTGTATTGCATGGCTTGGTGCCCCGTGCTCGAGAATCAGGTCACTTGCAGCTTAGCGAAGCGATGAGCTGAATGTGCCATATCGCTAACGGGCGTGTGATTACATTTATGTCAGCTTCGTGCCGAGGGTGAGGGAGCCGCAAAAAAAAGCGCCCAGCGGGCGCGGATCTCTAAGAAGGAGTACAACGTAGCAGAGATACAAACCGGACCGTCGACCCGGCAGAACAGCAGTCTCACGAGACAATATCAAACCGAACCTGTCACTACGCTGTTTGCAAAATTACATTTCTGTCAGGTAGACGCACGGCGCAAACTTCTCCGCAGCCACAGCGGTCGACAAACGTGTGGCCTGGCTGGCCCAGGCCGCACGAACCTACCTTCACTGTGGAGAACACCAATGATGAATGCCAAATTGCAATCCTGCATCCAGGCCTGTAGCAACTGTGCGATCGTTTGCCAGACGTGCGCTGCTGCCTGCCTCGGCGAAGACGACGTGAAAATGATGGCTCGATGCATCAAGCTCGACATGGATTGCGCCGATATTTGCCAGCTCGCTGCCAATTTTATGGCTCGAGACAGCGAGTACGCCGCAGACATCTGCCGCCTCTGCGCTCAGATATGCCGCGCCTGTGGCGAAGAGTGCAAAAAACATGAGGCTGACCATTGCCAACGCTGCGCTGAAGCCTGCATGGCCTGCGCCGAAGAATGCGAACGGATGGCTGGCTAATTGCCTGGTGCGTTCGGGTCATTACCCGGACGCGCCCCGTCAGCCCACCCCGTTATGCTTTGAGCCGAATTACATTCCTGTAAGGCAATGGAATGTCCCCTCCGACAACGGCACAATGAGCTAACTGCCCCGGAGCTCAATTGTGAAAATCCTAGTTGCCGAAGACGAGCCGAAAACTGGCGTCTACCTTAAACAGGGCTTGACGGAAGCAGGGTTCAACGTGGATCTGGTAACCAACGGGACTGACGCGGCCCATCAGGCGCTCGGTGAACGGTATGATCTACTAGTGCTCGATGTGATGATGCCAGGACTAGACGGCTGGCAAGTACTCGAAAAAGTGCGTACTGCAGGAAGGGAAACCCCTGCGTTGTTTCTCACTGCCAGAGATCGGGTCGAGGACAGGGTCAAAGGCCTTGAGCTGGGCGCCGACGATTACCTCATTAAACCGTTTGCGTTTTCCGAACTTCTTGCTCGGGTCCGATCGCTGCTACGCCGAGGAAGCAGCAGCACCGCTCAGACGATGCTTACCATTGAGGATTTGCGGTTGGATCTCCTCAAGCGAAGAGTGGAGCGCGGAGGGCGGCGGATCGATCTGACTGCCAAGGAATTCAAGCTGCTCGAATTGCTGCTTCGCCGACGCGGCGAAGTATTGTCCAAATCGCTCATCGCCTCGAAAGTGTGGGACATTAATTTCGATAGCGACACCAATATCATCGAGGTGGCCATTCGCCGGCTACGGGCGAAAATTGACGATGAGTTTCCGGTCAAGTTGATCCATACCGTGCGAGGCATGGGCTATTTTATCGACGGAACGGGCACTGCTTAGGTCCCGGTCTTACGCTTGGTCTCCGCGTCTAATTGAACCGTTTTGGTTAGCTCGCGCTGATCAAGACCGGCGCGAAGCCGCCACCGGGCGTGCGAAAGTTGGTCGTCTGGCCTTGATACAGTCGCGCCGCGGCGAGTATCAGATTCCCGCGATAGGTATACAGCCGCACATCCACCTTAAGCATTTGCCGTTCACCGTCGACCATGACAACCCGCTCCGACGGCGGAACGAAGGTCTGAGCGATATAGTCGCTATCAAGGATCTGGGCATAGGTGTTTTTGGTGAGCTTGCTGCCACGGTAGGCACCCTTGCTGCCATAACCTGCCACTGGCTTGAAGAACCAGTTCTTGCGCTGTTGCCAAAGCTCCGCCTCGTTGCCCGCATTCACCGAGACAGTGCGCGGAACACCGCGGCGAAGTAGCTCAATCTTCTCACCGCTCAAGCCCCACTCTTGCAAGCTATCGAAGTCGGACCACTCGATCAGGTTGCGTTTATCAGCGAACAAGGCATGTGTAAACGGGTTTGGCGTTACAACAGCGCTCCCATCCAGCCAGGCTGAGCGCAAGACAGCGTGCTCCGGAGCCTGCAGAGAGAAGTCCACCAGACGGTTGTAGACCAGGTCGATCTTGTTATCGTCGTGATACAACGCGCCGGCGCTCGATCTCAGTTCTGACGGCGACACGATGAGCGCATCGATTCCGGCGTTTCGGAACAGCTGCTGGGCCAAGCGAAACTCAGGATACAGGTATTGCTCGGTAGGCTGGTCATCTACGATCGCTATGCGGCGCGGCCTTCCATTGCCGCGCTGTAGAAGCCACTCACTTTCGAATTGGCTTATTACCTGCCGGTGAAAATCATCGGCCCAAGCAATCCGTGCAGCGCTGCTACAACACTGCAGTTGCGCTCGGGCCAGCGTGGCATTGAGGAAAGCACCTCCAGCATTAGTGTTGACTTCAATAAGACGGGGCCCGTCTTCGCTTAGATGAAAGTCATAGCCCATGAAAGCACCCACAGGGCCGGGATTGATCTGCGCAGTCTGCGGCGCTCGGCCGAGGACCCTCTGACGAAACCCCGGCAGAGCGGCAGCTGTCTCCAAAGCCAGGACAATCTCCATCATGCAATCCAGGTCTCGTTGAGGCACGAACACCGCTACGTCTGAAAAGAACTGGTGCCAGGTCGGGCTTGAAACCAACTGCTCTTGCGCATCGCCCAACAGGCCAGCGAGATTCAGCATCACCTTAGGCCTATCAAGGGTGGCGCAGACGCAGTGCTGGTTGAGCTTCTTCGACTTGGTCTGGAATGAGGAATCATCGGTTTTCGTCATATGCATATCCTTAATGTCGTGCGCATAGTTGCAAGCCCGACGAACTCTCCGGATTGCGCCGCTGCCAGGTGAAAAGCAGCGCGGGTGCCGAGCCGCATGGAACAAAGACCGGACCTACCCAACGTCAGCCAACAGCTATCGGCAACCTCATCTGGAAAGTCGTGACTCCATTAGCCGAGTGGCAGTCAATCGAGCCTTCGTGCGCCTCGACAATTGAGCGCGTAATGGCCATGCCGAGCCCGGCGTTCAGCGTGTTGCCCTCTCGCCTGGCCGTATCGATACGGTAAAAACGATCAAACAGCTTATCGACGTGGTCTGGCGCGATCGTTGGTCCTTGATTGCTCACTTCAAGGCGCGCCCACTCGCGAGCGTTAGAAACTTTGATGTCGACGGTCGAGCCGGGCTCGCCGTAGCGGACAGCATTGGACATCACGTTCGAGATCGCTCTGCGGAGCATCAAGTTGTCTCCCTTCACCTTTGAGGTACCAGTGCTGTGCAGCGCCAGTTTTATCTCTTTCTCATCTGCGGCGTACTCGTAATATTCCAGCACTCCTGCAGCAATCGCGCTCAGGTCGTGATCCTCAAAATCAGGAGTGATCATGCCGTTGTCGGCCTTGGCTAGAAAAAGCATGTCGTCGACCATTCGCGACATGCGACGAAGCTCCTCAAGGGTCGAAAACAAGACATCTTTGTAGTCAGCACTGTCTCTTTCCTTCAAAAGAGCAACTTCTGTCTGGGTTAGCATGCTGTTGAGCGGAGTGCGTAGCTCGTGGGCAATATCAGCTGAGAAGCTCGACAGCCTCAGAAAGGACTGATCGAGGCGCTCCAACATGGCGTTGAAGTTATCCACCAGTTCGTGAAGTTCAGATGGCACCGACTCCGTTGAAATACGTGTATCCAGACAGTTTGCGGTGATGGTTGAGGATGTTCGGGACAGGCTTGAAATCGGTTCGAGGCCTCGACGAATGAAGACAAAGCCAAGCGCGCCACTAAGTGCTGCGCTGATAATCAACGTATAGAAAAACCACCGCCGAATCATCTCAAAGAAATGGGTGCGGTGCGTGACATCCATAGCCAGGTGAATGGTGCCGCCTTCTCCGTCAGCCCATCCCTCGATCCGTTCAGTCATACCACTGTAGCGGTTGGAGCCAACCTGTATCAGCCATCGCTCGCCTTGCCTGGGGCCGAGTGAAGCCGCTAGCTCTTCAGACAAGTTGTGATGTGAATAGATGACTCTGTCCCCGGCCAAGATCGCTGCGGCGAAGCCGAATGAAGTATCGACTAACTGGTGGATATCCGAAACCATTTCAGGTTCGAGGCTGCTCCCCCGCGAGAGGAGTGATTCCAGAGCTGAAACCTTGCCCTCAAGCACTGCTGCGTCCTGTTGTTGGAAGTGCAAACGGCAGAAATAATCGAAGCTGACGGCGGCCAAGCTCAGGACTGCCGTCACGACTATCACGAATAGAAGCGCCATTCTTCCACGCAGCGACAATCTGCTCATTCCGTTCCACCTTTCGTTCAAATTAAGCTTTCGGGCTCTGCTCAACTGCGCCTATCTCCGAGCATCCGACATGCTTCTCATGGCTTCTAGCGCCGCTGCGACCCACCTAGCAGTTGCCGTTTACGAACCGAAGTCGCACCAGGGGGAAAACGTTTCATTGAGGCGACTGGCGACAAGCCTAACCCAGGTAAGGGCAACAAGGGCATGGCTTCGCCGAATCCCAACGCCGCAAGGTTTCATTAGCCAGCAGCTCTTCCGATAATAGAGCGGAACGCTAGGTAGCGTGACGGTCAAGGTATGGATGTCCGCTTCATGGCCGGAAGCAGCCGGTGTCGAACGTCCGCTTCTGGCCCGATAGCAGCCGATCAATTCACCGGATTGTAAAGTTCGGCTCTCCGACACGCCTCGGTGTACTTGTGTTCGCTTCTGTAGCAGCTGTGGTTGCGCCCGTTCTTGACTGTCTTTTTATAGCGTCGACATTCGATGCTGCCATCCTTGAAGAGAAAGCAATCGGACTTGCTCTCATTCACCGTTGCGGCGCGCGCGTGCGAACACGGAGCCGATGGCACCGAACACACAAGCGAGGGGAATCAGGTATTGGCCGCCGAAAGCGAAGGTTCGCAGCAGCTGGCCGGCGACGATGCCGCCCATGTCGTTAGGCGTCACCGCACGAGGAACTGGCACGGGGCTGTTGGCGATCGGGTTGAGGATCAGCCAGGCGATAAGGCCTATCGACAGGCTTGCCCACCAGGGCAAACGGGCGAGGGTCGTTACGAAGTCTTCAAAGGGAGTCGTGCGTCTACTACGGGCCATCCATAGGCTCCTTGCGTCACCGGCTTCACTGCCATGCACGGACATTAACCCGCTCCAGCTGTAGCGGTAAAGTCCGGCTATCGGCCTGTTTGCGAAAATGTCGTTCATCGCCGCTGAGCCGCCCCGGTCTCGCTGCCGCGCTCAACGCCAGCCCACTCCAGACAATAGAAAACGCCCCGGGGCATCGCTGCCTTCGGGGCGCCGTTCCCCTCCGTTATTAGTGACCGCTGGCGTGGTCTACCGCCTCCTCGGTTTGGAAGATCTTGCTGTCGGCTTCGCCGTTGACGTGGAGGATGCCCACCAGCCCTTTCTCGGCACGAGACAGCGCTCAACCTCAGGCTACGACCGGCAGGCTGGGGTCACCTTTGACCAGAATCGATTCGACGGGCGTGGCGTATGTTCAGAGGAGTGGTTGATTGTCGCAAGCACAGCGTGGGCTGAAACGAGTGTGGATGTGCCGGAGACGCCGTGAGTGACCTGATTGGAGCATCGACCAGGCTGAAGCGGTATAAGCGCTGCGATCAGGACCGAGCTACGAGAAGCGAGGCTTTCCGGAGCTTGAACTAACTGCCCCTGCCCCGCCTATCCCGATAGCCCAAACGCCACCTGACGGTGGCGTTCTTTTGCGGTTTAAAGCTTGGTCACGAAGGTTCGCGCCTGATACAGCGCAGAGCCGCTGAGCACGATGATGACCGCGACGGCGACGATATCAGCCCCGGGAAAACCCCAGAAATCAGACATGGATGTCTCCTTGTTGGTGAGTGGTAGCGCTCGCGGTCAGGCGAGCGCAGTATCGCGCATGCGCTGACGACCGAAGTCGTTGAGGCGGAACTTGAACAACACCCGGCCCTTGCCGAAATACGCCTCATCGTCGAGCTTCTCTTCGACGCTCTCGATGATGCCGCTGGAGAAAAGGTCCGTCAGCGTGACGCGGGTATTGCCGCGCCAGTAGGGGCCGCTGAGGGCGAACTCCTTCATCAGCGCGTCAGTGACCTGCCAGTCCCAGATGCCGCTATCCTGCGTGGCATTGATGAGCTGGAGGATGCGGCCCTTCATATGCAATCTATTCATGAGTTGCTCCAGTGGTCACGAGTTGGCCGCATTGGCGGTGGCGCCAGTCGGCTTGCTATCGGTCTTCACGGCGCGCACGACTTCCAGCACCTCGTCGTTCTCCGTGTACATGACGAATCCGCCGGTCACGAACAGGGCAAGACCCGCCAGGAAGTTCCACTCAGGAAAATCGAGGGTGAACGCGGTGAGGAAGATCACCGCGAACAGCCCGTACAAGGCGGCGATGGCTTGTCCGCGCCCTACCCCGATTAGCGGGAAGGACTTGTACCAGGAGACGTAACAGAAGGCGAAGGTCACCCCAGCCAGCGTCAGCCAGCCCATGGCTGCCCAGTTGAACGTTGCCGCGACCAGTTCCACCACCGGTTGATCGGTGAACAGAAAGATCGCCGGCAGGATCAGCGCTACCCAATACAGCACTTCGGCGGTAAAACGCACGGTGATGCCAACATCCGGGTCAGCCACATCCAGCCCACGGCCAGCGATAGCACCTTCCACACCCCAGCCCAACGCTGCCATGGCGCCACCGAGATAACCCAGCCAGCCAGCGTCGCCGGTACCGGTCAGCTCGCCGATGATGCCGGGCGCATACACGGTCACACCGCCAGCCAGGATGATGAAGATACCCAGCGCGGCGCGCCGGGTGATCTTTTCCTGATACCAGAGCCTGGCGAGCGTGGCACCGATGATTGGATACATCAGCGCCGATATGGCCGCAAAGGCCCCACCGATGTAGCCCATCGCCAGATACGAGCCAAAGATCGCCATCGGGCCACCGAAGATCGCACCGATGAAGAACCACTTGGAGATGTGGCGCATCTGCTTGATGGTGCGAACGTACTCGCCCCACTTGCCGAGCACCCCGTTCCAGACGAACAGGAAGAACAGCACGGCGATGGCATTGAACGTCGTCAGTACGGCCGCGGCCAGCAGAAACTCGGCGTTGGTGTCGTAGCTCAGATCGACGTAGGGCGCCTCGAACCAGACTGCCGAGCCTGGCACATACCAGGCGCCCCACAGCACGGCGCACCACAGGGCCCACATGAACCCCCAGCGGATGCTGCTGGAGGTGAAACGCGCACGCGCCTGACTCAGGCTCGGCTGACTCATGCGCGTTCCTTGGCTGGCTGGGATTTGCCTTCGGCAAGGAAAGCTTCCAGCGAATCGTCCATCGCATCCATCCAGGGCGTATGGTGCACCGGCGCCAGCGTGCCGGTCAGCGTCGAGCGGTAGCTCTTGTTGCGATAACCGAGGATGTCCGCTTCCTTGTGGTGCTCCCACTGCTTGAAGATCTCGGCAACGGCGGTCACGTCGAACTCCGGGTAGTCGGTTGGCTCAAGCAGATCGAGTATGTACGCTGCCTGGAAATCGATCGCCTCGAACGGATCGGCCACTTGCTCCTCGCGGGCTACCCATTCGCGGGTATCGGCCTCCATGGCCTCAGCCGACGGCAGCTCGATGCGTCCTAGCATCAGGTCCCGGGCATACCAGGCCTGGGCATCGAACATGTTGAAGGTGTAGTACTGATCCTGCATGCCGAGGAACATCAGCTTGGGATTGGCCAGGGACACGATGCCCTTGTACAAGCCTTCCGGGTATAGGCGGTTGTGCGTGGTCAGCGTCAGCTCGTCCGGCAGGAACGGGAAGTGATGCTGATACCCCGTGCACAGGATGATCGCGTCGATCTCCTTGCTGGTGCCATCCTTGAAATGCGCGGTCTTGCCGACCACTTCGGTGAGCAACGGCACTTCGGCGAAGGACTCCGGCCAGTCGAAGCCCATGGGCTTGGAACGGTAGCTGAAGGTTACCGACCGGGCGCCGTACTTGTGGCACTGGGTACCGATGTCTTCGGCGGAGTAACTACTGCCGATCAGCAGCAGATCCTTGCCCTCGAACTCACGCGCATCGCGGAAGTCGTGGGCATGCAGCACGCGGCCGGGAAAACGCTCAAGGCCTTCGAAATACGGCGCGTTGGGCGTAGAGAAATGGCCGGTGGCGACGATTACATGATCGAACTCTTCGGTGCTGAGCTCGTCCTGTTTCAGATCGCGCACGGTGACTGCGAATTTGCCGGTCGCCTCGTCATGGGCTACCCAGTGCACCGCCGTGTTGAAGCGGATGTACTGACGCACGTTGCTCTTGGCGACACGCCCCATGATGTAGTCACGCAGCACGGCGCGCGGCGGGTAGGACGGGATCGGCCGGCCGAAGTGTTCTTCGAAGCTATAGTCGGCGAACTCGAGGCATTCCTTCGGGCCGTTCGACCAGAGATAGCGATACATGCTGCCGTGGACCGGCTCGCCGTAGGCATCGAGCCCGGTGCGCCAGGTGTAGTTCCACAGACCGCCCCAGTCGCTCTGCTTTTCATAGCAGACGATTTCGGGAATGTCGGCACCGTTTCGGCGGGCTGCTTCGAAAGCACGTAGTTGGGCCAGGCCGCTCGGGCCGGCGCCTAGAATGGCAACTCTAAAGCTCATAATGACTCCTGTTTACAGGCGATACATCGCGCGCCGGGCGAGAGCGGCCCACGCGGCGATTAAAAGCGGATGAGCGCTCAGCTTGAACCGGCAACGGTCCAGCCATGAGGCTCCGCAGTGAGGCGCATTGATGTCGGATAAACCGATGGCGCAAATTGATGAAGGCAGCGTCTGTCGGGTGAAACAGACGGCCAGGGGCGGACAGGCCGCCGAGCTGACATGCTAGTAATCGAAGATACGCCGGAGGGAAGCGCTCGAACTGTCCAGGCAGAAGAAAATTACCTGGTAACTCACATGCAGGAGCGGCACCTTAACACATTTGGACTCATCACGTTTTCGGTGCTGGCATACTGTCTGGATTGCGAGTGAGTCATAGCGCGTTCACCAGAGCCGCTCGCCGGCCGGATTGGTGCTGGCAAGGATGCCGGTTGGCTATTGGCGACCGCACTAACCTCGCCTATGGTGTCGAAGACGTTAATTACTGAGCACAGCATTAAGGAGACCCGCATGAACACCGCATCGAGCCGTAGCTCTGAAATCCGCAGCGCACTGCAAGTGAACCCCGACCTCAAGGGGTCTGCTGAAATCAAGCAGGAGATCGAGCGGCGTATCGAGTTCATCAAGAACACCCTTCGCAGCTCCCGCACCCGCGCGCTGGTGCTGGGGATCAGCGGCGGGGTTGATTCAACGACTGGGGGCAAGCTGTGTCAGATGGCTGTCGAGTCCCTACGTCAGGAGGGTTACGATGCCTCCTTCTATGCGATGCGCCTTCCATATGGCGTGCAGATGGATGAGCACGATGCGCAAGCGGCACTGGACTTCATCAAGCCGGATCAGGTCCGCACCGTCGACATCAAGGGCGCAGTCGATGCGCTGATGCAGGATTTTGCCAGCGAACAAGCGGACGCCGCCAAGCGCGATTTCGTCAAAGGCAACGTCAAGGCACGCACGCGGATGGTCGCGCAATATACGTTGGCCAACTTCGTCAACGGTCTGGTTGTCGGTACCGATCATGCTGCCGAAGCGGTGATGGGCTTTTTCACCAAGTTCGGCGACGGCGCCTGTGACCTCGCCCCGCTCACCGGATTGGTGAAGGATCAGGTGCGGAGTATCGCTGCAGAGTTGAATGCTCCAGCGGACCTGGTCAAGAAGGTACCTACCGCTGATCTCGAAGAGCTGGAACCCGGCCGGCCGGATGAGGACGCCCACGGCGTGGCCTATGAGCAGATCGACGCGTTTTTGCTGGGTGAGCCCGTTGATGAAGACGCCGCGCGCAAGATCGTCAAGCAATACGATGCGACGGAGCACAAGCGGCAGTTGCCGGCGGCTCCGTGAGTGACTTGGCTCGGATCGGTGGGTAACGCTTCGCGGGTTCCCACCCTACGGTAGGCCAGCCCGGGGTTCATGTAGGGTGGACAACGCGAAGCTTGTGCACCAAGCGGCACCGTAAACCACACCCAAGCGGAAGCGAGCGCGGGTTTACGTAGGGTGGACAACGCAAAGCTTGTCCACCGAAAGAATCAACCACTCAAGGATGAGTCAGCATGCCGAACTACCGCCGCGCCCGTGTCCCGGGCGCGACCTATTTCTTCACCGTCAATCTGCGCAACCGCACGAGCGATCTGCTGGTGCGCGAGGTCGCCCTGCTCCGGGAGTGTGTCCGCGCCACGCGAGCTCGCCATCCGTTTCATATCGACGCCTGAGTTGTGCTTCCCGAGCATATGCACTGCATGTGGACGATGCCCGTGGGCGACGCCGACTTCGCGCTGCGCTGGAAGATCATCAAGTTTGCCTTTTCCCGTCGCCTCCCAACCACCGAACGGCTTACCCCGACGCAGCAGCGGCGCGGTGAACGTGGAATCTGGCAGCGGCGCTATTGGGAACATCTGATTCGGGATGAGCGGGACTACCAGCGTCACTTCGATTACATCCATTACAACCCGCTGAAACACGGGCACGTTCAGCTGCTGGCAGACTGGCCCTGGTCGAGCTTTCATGGGGCGGTGGCGATGGGTGTGTATCCGGGTGGGAAGTGTCCCGATTCGGAGGTGGATGGGGAATACGGGGAGTTGGTGGAAAACGCTACGCGGTTTTCCACCCTACGGTAGCGAGCGCGGGATTTACGTAGGGTGGACGACGCGAAGCTTGTCCACCGGTCGTATTCGCCTGCCACGCTCATGCGGGGGATAAGGCTTTGCCGTTATCCACCCTACGTAGGATGGAAGCTCGGGTTTTTGGACTGCCGCCCTCACTTTGCTAGGCTAAACGGTCCAGAAAAAAAGGGGTGTGCATGGCATTCAAGCAGTCTGGTTCCGGCATTTTCAAAGGGATGAATTCCCGCGTCACGATATGGGCGACCGGCCTGATCGTGTCCTTTCTGGCGGTTGGCAGCCTGTTTACCGCACAGTTGGCCCAGACACTTGACGAAGCACGTGGTGTGCTCGACCCGTTTCTGGAGTGGTACTACGTATTCGTCTTTGCTTTTTTGCTGTTTTACATGATCTGGCTGGGCATTGGTCGCTATAAGAACGTGCGCCTGGGTCGGAATGATGAGCAGCCGGAATTCACGTTTTTCTCTTGGATTGCCATGCTGTTTGCCGCCGGTACTGGCGTCGGCATTCTGTTTTGGGCGGTGGCACAGCCGATTTTGCAGTTTGAAAACAATCCCTTCGTCAGCGACGACCTGTCCCCGGAAGCTGCACGGGTTGCAATGAGCCTCACGTACTTTCACTGGGGTTTGAATGGTTGGGCGATCTTCGCCTTCGTTGCGCTGACGCTGGCCTTTTTCGCGTACCGCCGGAGTCAGCCGCTTACCATACGATCCGGCCTGATCCCGCTGCTCGGCTGCCGCACCCGAGGCTGGATGGGTGACGCCGTGGACGTGCTGGCGACCTTCGCGACCGTGTTCGGTATCGCCACGACGCTGGGGCTTGGCGTGCAGCAGATGAATGCGGGGCTGAGTGAAGTGTTCGGCTTCGAGCAGACCGTCGCCATCCAATCCGCTGTCGCGGTGGTCATCATGGGTATCGCTACCGTCTCCGTGGTGTCCGGGTTGCAACGCGGCGTGCGGGCGCTCTCCCGGCTCAATTTCTGGCTGAGCATTGCGATTGCTCTGGCGGTGCTGTTTTTTGGCCCCACCCAATATCTGTTCGCCATTACCCTCGAGTCCACCGGGCATTACGTGCAGAACCTGTTGCAGTTGACTTTGTATACGCACGCCTCGTATGACAGCGACTGGCAGTCGGAATGGACAGTCTTTTTCTGGGGCTGGTGGCTAGCCTGGTCACCTTTCGTGGGGATGTTCATTGCGCGCATATCCAGAGGTCGTACCTTCCGCGAGTTCGTCATGGGCGTGTTGCTGGTGCCCACCGCCATTACCATCGTCTGGATTGGACTGTTCGGTGGCACTGCGCTTTATCAGGAGCTGTTCGGTAACGGTGGCATCATTGCTGCGGTGAACGCGGACGAAGCGCGCGCCCTGTTTGTAACGATGAAGACGCTGGCGCCCGATCCGGTCGGACTGGTGATCTCCGCGGCGCTGATCGTTCTGATCGCGACCTATCTGATTACCTCTGCCAACGCTGGCACGCTGGTGATCAACACTATCCTGTCGGGTGGTTACGACGACCCACCTACACTGCACCGCATTCTCTGGGGAATCATCCTGACGCTGATGACCGTCGTGCTGTTGATGGCTGGCGGGCTCGAAGCATTACAGTCTGCGGTCATCATGGCTGCCTTGCCGTTCTCGGTAATCATCCTGGCGATGGCCGTCGGCCTGACTCGTGCATTGCGCAACGAAAACTACGCAGCCCGCCAAGGCGATCGAGCCGAACCACCGCGCGAGCCGTGGCCTGAGGTGGACGATGCAGGGAGCCGTGGTACCGAGGTAACGGAAGATCAAAAGCATAAGGAAAAGGCATAACCCCACGTTGCGCGTGTAGGGTGGACAACGCGAAGCTTGTCCACCGAGCGGAATCCCCACCGCGCGTATGCGCTCGGGCTCACGCGGATTTGGCGCGGGCTGCGTGGAGCTTTTTGTAGCTGTCGATCAGACGCTGATGCCGGTCGAGCCCTTCCAGTTGCATGCTGGTGGGCGTCAGGCCGTGGAAGCGCACTTTGCCATTTACTGAGCCGATCGCAGCGTCCATGCGCTCGTTGCCGAACATGCGGCGGAAGTTGACTTCAAAGTCAGTCCGCTCGAGTTCGTCATCCATCTGCACCTCCAACACCACATTCAACGCCTGATAGAACAAACCGCGCTCGACGGTGTTGTCGTTGAATTGCAGGAAGGTTTCGACCAGCTCTTTGGCCTCGTCATACTGCTTCAGCGCGAGGTACACCAGCAGCTTGAGCTCAAGAATGGTCAGCTTGCCCCAAACCGTGTTCTCGTCGAACTCGATACCGATCAGGGTCGGGATGTCGGTGTAATCGTCCAGTTCGCTCTCTTCCAGGCGCTCGACCAACGCTTGCAGGCTGTCATCGTCGAGGCTGTGCAGATTGAGGACGTCCTCGCGGAAATACAGCGCCTTGTTGGTGTTGTCCCAGATCAGATCTTCCACCGGATACACCTCCGAATACCCCGGCACCAGGATGCGGCAGGCGGTTGCGCCCAGGTCGCCGTACACGGCCATGTAAGCTTGCTTGCCCATGCCTTCGAGGATGTCAAACAGCGTCGCTGCTTCCTCGGCGTTGGAGCTCTCGCCCTGACTGGAAAAGTCCCACTCGACGAATCCGTAGTCTGCCTTGGCGCTGAAAAAGCGCCACGACACCACGCCGCTGGAATCGATGAAATGCTCGACGAAGTTGTTCGGCTCCATCACGGCCTGGCTTTCGAAGGTCGGCTGCGGCAGGTCGTTGAGGCCCTCGAAGCTGCGGCCCTGTAGCAGTTCGGTCAGGCTGCGTTCCAGTGCAACCTCGAAGTTCGGGTGCGCGCCGAAGGAAGCAAACACCCCGCCGGTACGCGGATTCATCAGGGTGACGCACATGACCGGGTATTCGCCACCCAGTGATGCATCCTTCACCAGCACCGGAAATCCCTGCTCTTCCAGACCCTGAATGCCGGCCAAGATGCCCGGGTATTTAGCCAACACCTCCTGCGGCACATCAGGCAATGCAATTTCGCCTTCGAGGATCTCGCGTTTCACCGCACGCTCGAAGATTTCCGACAGGCACTGCACCTGCGCTTCGGCGAGTGTGTTGCCGGCGCTCATGCCGTTACTGAGGAATAGGTTTTCGATCAGGTTCGATGGGAAGTACACCACCTCGCCGTCTGACTGGCGCACGAAGGGCAGCGAGCAGATGCCGCGCTGCTCATTGCCGGAATTGGTGTCGATCAGGTGCGAGCCACGCAGCTCACCGTCGGGGTTGTAGATCGCGAGACAATAGTCATCGAGAATCTCCTTCGGCAGCGCATCCCGACGGCCGGGTTTGAACCAGCGCTCGTTCGGATAATGCACAAAAGGCGCGTTGGCGATGTCCTCGCCCCAAAACTGGTCGTTGTAGAAGAAGTTGCAGCTGATCCGCTCGATGAACTCGCCCAGCGCCGAGGCCAACGCAGCTTCCTTGGTCGCGCCCTTGCCGTTGGTAAAGCACATCGGCGACTGCGCATCGCGAATATGCAGCGACCAGACGTTCGGCACGATATTGCGCCAGGAGGCGATCTCGATTTTCATGCCCAGGTTCGCGAGAATGCCCGACATGTTGGCAATGGTCTGCTCAAGGGGCAGGTCCTTGCCGAGTACCCGGGTCTGCTCTCCTGCCTCAGCGATGGGCATCAGCAACGCCTGCGCGTCGGCAGCCAGATTCTCGACTTCCTCGATCACGAAATCAGGCCCGGTCTGCACCGCCTTTTTGACCGTGCAGCGCTCGATGGAGCGCAAAATGCCCTGGCGGTCCTTGGCGGAGATATCAGCTGGCAACTCGACCTGAATCTTGAACGTCTGCTTGTAGCGGTTTTCCGGGTCGACGATGTTGTTCTGCGACAGGCGAATGTTGTCGGTCGGGATATTGCGCGTGTTGCAGTACAGCTTTACGAAGTACGCCGCGCACAGCGCGGATGACGCCAGAAAGTAGTCGAACGGACCCGGTGCCGAGCCGTCGCCCTTGTAGCGGATGGGCTGGTCAGCGACCACCGTGAAATCATCAAACTTGGCTTCGAGCCGAAGGTTGTCGAGAAAGTTGACCTTGATTTCCATGGGGGCACCAGAATGACGAGCGAGAAGAAAGGCCCGCCATTATCCGGCTTTTGCGCTGGAAGTCATGTGTTGGCTATCGGCGCATCCGCGATTGAAACGGGTGGCATAGCCGGCTCCTTCGCATCAGGTGCGCTGGAGCCGTCCAGAGCCCCGAGAGTCAATCGTGCGGTGCGGTCGTCGGCTCAGACGCGGTCGCCTCGGCTCTGCTCGCCCAGTATTGGCGCGCAGCGATCGGCGCGAAACGCAGCAGCTCGGTAACCGAGCAATCCAGTGAGCGGGCAGACGAATGCAGGCGATCGAGCTTCAGCGTTTGCACCCAGGCAGGCGCCGGCTCTTCTTCTTCGACCAGTCGCTCCAGTGCATTGCCTACACAAAGCCCCACGCCTTCAATGCTTCCGCGATCCCGCGTCTGCATTGCGAGCAGTTCCTGGGCAGGATACGGCAGGCTGAACAGGGCAATGGGAGCCGGATGCTCGGAGATGAACTTCAGGCAGGCCTCCAGTACGTCCCGATTGTGCATGTGGGGGATCGGTGGATAGTGATGATTCAGCGTCACCGTCGGATAGCGCCGGCGCAACATTCGGACGATGCGCGGCTCGCAGCCGATAATGGTCACCGGCCAATCATGCTGCGCAGCTTTTTCGAGAAAGGTTTCGGCCAGGTCCCGCATCGGTATGACCTCGGGTAGCTCGCGCTTGCAGAGTTTGAAGACAGGAGCCAGCGCGGCGCTTTCACAAACGCAGTGGCTTGCTTTCGCATAAGCCTGCTGCAATTCAGCGTGCTGGTTCAGGCATACCAGCTGGCTCAGATTCGCGGGCAAAACATAGCTGAATCGTGCTCCGAAAGCCGCTTCGATTTCTTCCACCAAACGCTGCTGCGATTCTTTATAGAACTCTACGTTGAACGCTCTCACTGCAACTCCCTGGTCAATTCGAAAGACCGAACCAATCGGGGCGTACCCCGTTGTAATATCGACGAAATCTCCTGACCCTTAGTTCCGGATTGACATCATTCAACGAGCCCTGTCGAGGCGAACTGTGCGCCAGCGCACAGTTTTCCGATGGCAAAGAAACGAGTTGCTAGACCGTTCGGCGGAGAAGTCCACGAAAACGCCGTGCGCCACGACGAACGGTCGGGAAACAGGTGAACTGCCTTGTCGAGCCTCGGTCAGACCCGTCATGCAAACCTACTTTTATCTTTTAGATCAGAATGTTGTGCTCGAACCCGCTCGAGAGGTCCTGCCTGGGCTGTGGGTTGGCAAACATTCAGGAACGGCGCTCGAGCATCTGGCTCGCGAGCACCGCGCGCTGGTTCTGGTCGATCAGAAAGAACTTCGTGAGCTCAGTGGCGCGGCGGTGAGCCAACGGCTGATGGAGCGCCGCGACACGGCACCGACCCGCCTGGCTTCCTGACGGCGGTATACAGCACCCAGCCGGCTCACTCTTCGTTCTGCATTCAGCCACGAGAGCCCATCCAATGCGCCGTGTCCTGAAACGTAATCTGCTTCCCTTTCTGCTTCTTACGGCTGCCCTGCCCTACGCATTTGCCGATACGCAATACGACATCGAGCAAATGAAGGACAACGTGTACCGTTTTACCGCCGGCCAGTATCGCTCGGTGTTCATGGTGACCGATGCGGGCCTTTTCGCGACCGATCCCATCGACGCTGACGCCGCGACCTGGCTACGCAAGGAACTGGACAAACGTTTCGACCGCGTACCGATCCGCTATGTCGCCTACAGTCACAATCACGTCGATCACACCTACGGTGGGCGCGGGACGAATACAAGGACCTTGCGATGTATGAGGAGTGGCTGCCGCTTAACATCGAAGGGGTTTACCGCGCGCTCAACGACCAATCCTACTTCGATATGCGCAGCGATATCTGACCAGCTGGCCAATACGTTTACGCCCGGTCAGGCTTCCCGGATCTTCTCGCACAGCGCCTGCGCAGCGGGTGATAGCTGACGCCCCTGGCGGCTGACGAGACCGTATGCAGAATGGTGTCGCACTTTCGCCGACAGGCTCTTAAGTTCCACCAGCCGTCCAGCCTCAAGTGCATCACTTACCACGTCCCGGGGGGCCATGCAGACGGCGTCGCTATGCTCGACCAGCATCGCGAGCAGAGTGAAGTTGTCGCACGACACGCTCAGCGCGTGGTCGCGGCCGATGTCCTGCCGAATACCCCGAGCGACCGCGTCGGGGAGGTGCGTGCCGGCCAGAGGAAATCCGCTGATGCTTTCGAAAGTCACCTCATCACGCCGGCATAGTGGATGACCCGGTCGACAGACTGCGATGACCGTATGCACCGGTAGCGGCTCCACGCTCAGCTGCGGATCGTCGCGAAGCTCGCGAATATCCGCAACGAAAAGCTCGATGTCTTCATCCAGCAGGCGCTGGTGCAGCGCTTCCCAACTTTCCACCACCACCTCGACCTGCAGCTTCGGGTAATCGCCGAGCAACCGGGCCAGCGCGCGCGGGACCAGCGCCGCGGCTGGAAAGGGTCCTGCGCCGATCCGGATCTCTCCCGCCTCAAGATTGTCGACCTGCCTGACCGCCTGCTCCAGCGACTTGCTCGCCGCCAGCACCCGCAGCGCGTGCGAATGCAAGGTGCGACCCTGAGCAGTCAGGCTCACGCTGCGTGTATGACGGTTGACCAGCACGCATCCGAGGTTGGCTTCCAGCGCCTGAATGCTGCGACTGAGGGCTGGCTGGCTGAGATGCGCCGCACTCGCAGCACGGGCAAAGTTGCCGTGCTCGACCAGCGCTACAAAGTGCCTGAATTGACGAAGATCATACATGCGCACACCGCATCGTTTGTTGCCCGGGATTGCATTGGATTTATGAATATACCCTTGGCAGAGTGGGTCGACCAATAACAAGGGAAGCAATCCATGCCCAAGTCATCCTCCCCAAGCTTCGCCCAGGGTCTCACTCAAGGCCTCGCCCTGCTCAGCCTGACGCTGCCGCTGTCGCTGATGGCC
The DNA here is from genome assembly GCF_900104945.1 of Halopseudomonas xinjiangensis. Lineage (NCBI taxonomy): Bacteria > Pseudomonadati > Pseudomonadota > Gammaproteobacteria > Pseudomonadales > Pseudomonadaceae > Halopseudomonas > Halopseudomonas xinjiangensis. Next base: position 1,847,614 of record NZ_LT629736.1, read on the forward strand.
GCACCGAATCCTGCCACCGAGGCCACGACCAAGGCGAACGATGCCGTACTGGACAGCCTCGATTTCAGCGACAAGCAATCCTTCGACGACGCACGCCGGGGGTTCATCGCGGAATTGCCTAACGCCGAGGTACTGAACGAGGACGGCAAGCCGGCCTGGTCTGCCCGCCCCTACGCTTTCCTCAAAGACGAAGAAGCGCCAGCGACGGTCAACCCGAGCCTGTGGCGCCAGGCCAGACTGAACTCGATTCACGGCCTGTTCGAAGCGGCAGACGGCATCTACCAGGTCCGCGGCATGGATCTGTCGAACATGACCATCGTCGAAGGCGACGATGGTTTGATCATCATTGACCCGCTGCTGACGCCCGGCACTGCCAAGGCGGGCCTTGCGCTGTACCGCAAGCATCGCTCCGACAAGCCGGTGGTTGCGGTGATCTACACCCACTCCCATGCCGACCATTTCGCCGGCGTGAAAGGCGTGATCAGTCAGGATGACGTCGATCAGGGCCGCGTGAAGGTCTATGCGCCAGACGGCTTTCTGGAAAACGCCGTCAGCGAGAACGTGATCGCTGGCAACGCCATGACCCGCCGCGCCGCCTATATGTACGGCGTCGCGTTGCCCATCGACCCTCGCGGCTACGTCGACACCGGCTTGGGCAAAGGACTGTCGCAGGGTGCTCGGACCCTGATCGCACCTACCGATGTCATCACCGAGAACGGCACGCGCGAGATCGCCGGGGTGCCGATCGAGTTCCATCTCGCTCCGGGCAGTGAAGCGCCCGCCGAAATGATGATGTACTTCCCTGAGCAACGTGTGTTCAACACGGCCGAAGTCACCTCTCAGCACATGCACAACGTGTACACGCTGCGCGGCACCGAGATTCGCGATGCCAGCCTGTGGTCGCGCTACATCGATGAGGTACTGGAAGACTACGGTGACCGCACCGACGTGCTCATCGCCCAGCACCACTGGCCCGTCTGGGGCACCGAAGAGAGCAAACATTTCCTCGGCGTTCAGCGTGATCTGTACAAGCATATTCACGACCAGAGCGTACGTTTGATGAACCACGGTTACCGCCCCGGCGAAATTGCCGAGAACATCACGCTGCCAGCCAGCCTGGCGAAGGAGTGGTCTGCCCGCGACTATTACGGCACCCTGCGCCACAACTCACGCGCCGTATACCAGAAGTACCTGGGCTGGTACGACGCCAACCCGGCCAACCTGAACCCGCCGACGGCAGTGGACGAAGCACGCAAGTCGATCGAGTACATGGGAGGCATCAATCAGGTCATCGAACGGGCCCGCCAGGATTATGCCGAGGGTAACTACCGCTGGGTGGCGACGGTCATGAGCAAGGCGGTGTTCGCCGAGCCGAAGAATCAGGAAGCGCGCAATCTGGCTGCCGACGCCATGGAGCAACTCGGCTATCAGGCCGAATCCGGCCCTTGGCGTGACGTGTATCTGTCTGCTGCTCAGGATCTGCGCGGTAGCGCCAAACCAGCGACCGGCACCAGCACGGGTAATGAAGACATGCTGCAAGGCCTGACTACTGGAATGGTATTCGACCTGTTCGGCGTGCGCCTCAACGGGCCGAAGGCCGAGGGCAAGCACATCGTCCTGAACTGGGCGTTTACCGACACCAACGAGCGCATCCGCACCAACCTGGAGAACGCCACCCTAACCTGGCTGCCGGACCGCCAGTCGGCCGATGCAGCAGCCACCGTCTTCCTTACCCGCAGCACGTTGAACGACATACTGCTCCGCAAGATCACCTTCCCCGAAGCGGTCAAAGGCGGGGAGATCACCGTGGATGGTGATCAGGCCAAGCTGTTCGAGCTGCTCGGTCTGCTGGATCAATTCAAGCCGGACTTCCCGCTAATCGAACCACGCGATACCGCGCAGCGCTAAAAACGAAACGGGGCCCATAGGCCCCGTTCTTGTCTGTAGGAGCGGGCATGACCGCGAAGCAGAATGCACGGACTTCGTACCGGCTCACACTCCGCTATTCGCGCCCAGGTGCGCTCCTACGTTGGAAAACTCCGCTTACTTTTTCCGCTCATCCACACTCAATGCGCCCGGCCCTACTGCGGCCAGGAACAACAACCCGCCGATCATCGAAATCTCTTTCCAGAAGCTGTTCCATTCCCCTTCCACCCAGAACGGGTGGAAGATGAACGCCGTACCCAAGGTGAACAGCACCAGCAACAGCGCCGCGATCCGCGTCTGGAAGCCGATGATGACGGCCAGCCCGGCGAACAGCTTGATGGCGAATCCGATCCATACCGCGAACGCCGGCAGGCCCTTCGAGGCGGCGTAATCGACCGGCACGTCTCCGGTGAGGAGAGCAAAGCCGCCGATGAAATAGATCAGAACAAGGAGCGTACGCCCGAGGGCCATAAGGTATTTGTTGTGCAGTGATTCAAGCATCGTGTGTCTGCCTTGGTTGATTTGCCATCACTTCAAAGCGTAGCGGTGCTGCTGGGGCCGTCAACATTTCGTTCGGCCCACCTTTCCAGGCAGACCAGGCCCCACCACCACGACGTCAAGCCGACCTGATGCGGTCAGCGGCGGACCCAGATCTCCACTCGACCATTGCGCTGGGCGCCGGCATCTCCGCCCGCCGAACCGACGGGCATGTAATGGCCGTAGCCGGTATGCCCCGCCACAATGGTCCCAAGCTCGCGCAGCGCCTTGCTGGCAGAACGTGCCCGCAGCTCGGAGACCATCTGGGCGCGCAGCTCATCGCTTCGCTTGTCCGCAAAGCCAATCAACATGAGATCGCGGCCGGTCTTGCCGGTTTGCTCGAGGTACGCCTGAACACGCAGCAAGTCCCGGTTTGCCTTGTTGTCGAGTTTGGTATGGCCTTCGGCAAAACGGATGTTCACCGACAAGCGCTGGTAGCGCTCGGTCAGGCGCTTGAAGGTATCCGGGACGCCAGCGTCGTACATCGGGTCAACCGCGAAGGGGTTTTGCGAGAAGAAGCCGGATTTCGCCACGATGTCCTGCCCTGCCTGGCTCTGAGCGTACTCAATGAACGCCTGGGCCAGGGGTTGGCCGGTCGCCCCCGGCGTGTATAGATACAGCCGGCGCGACAACGGATAGTCCTCGGTCGCCACCGACAGCTTGCTGGGTTTCAGCGCCGGAGCATCGCCGTCGGCGATCGCCAGTAGCTTGCTGTTGCCCGCCGAGGCGAAACCGGCAAAGCCGATGCCCGCCGGATCCCGGCTGACGTCCTTGGACAATTCATCATTGGACTCGTAGCGCAGGGCTTCGCCGGTCAGCGTGTACCTGCCTGCCAGAACCAGCTCCTTGAAGGTATCCCAGGTCCCTGATTGGTCGTCCCGGGCATAGACCTGAATTAGCCGATCAGGGCCGCTGACAGCTGACCAGTTGGTGATCTCCCCAGCAAAGATTCTGGCCAGCGTTTCAATGCTGAGCTGAGCGACCGGATTGGACGGATGAACCAGAATCGCCAGACCATCGATGGCTATGACGTGCTCGCTACTGGGTTCGGTCATGTCGGCCCGGCTTTTCATGGCCTCGATTTCGTTAGTCTTGACGCGTCGTGAGGCAGCCCAGATGTCGGCCTGGCTGGCAGCCATCGAGGTGAACCCGGTGCTGGTGCCATGCGCGGCAACCAGCACCGTCAGTGGCTCGCCAGCCCGCGTGGTGCCGAGCACGGCCTCGTTGGCGTTGCCCGTAGCACTAACGGTGACGGGCTCGCCGGTAAGCTGCTCGAGGAAGCCGGTCATCAACATGGGCGCCAGCGCGGCGCCAATGGTGTTCGAGCCATGAATCTCCAGATCATGGGCGGAGACCAGGCTGGGTAGAAAAAACAGGGTGAACAACAGGTGGCGGCGTAGCCGGCGGCAGACTGGATGCATCGGTCGTCTCACTGAATCGGACAGTCAGGTTTCGGGCCCGCTAGCGTGCGACAGGAAGATGTCATTCAAATTACAAAAGAGTTACCAAGTGGCGCTTGGCCTCTATGCGATGGTGGTTTGTGAACCCGTTGGCATCTGAGCAGCTTCGCAGAACATCGACCGCGACCGAGCGCAACCGAGTGCTACAGCCAACGGCGCACCTGCGCCTTGTAGGTCTCGAATTCGCCACCGAATACGTTGCCCAGGGCGCGCTCTTCCGGCCGAATCTGGAAGCGATTCATATACAAGACGAACCCGAGCACGCCGAGCAACGACACCGGAGAGAACAGGTACAGGGCCCAGGCCAACAGCGCCATGGCGAAGCCCACGTACATCGGGTTGCGCGAATATCGATAAACACCTGTACGCACCAGTGCCGAGGCCGTCTCCGGCTTCAGCGGATTGACGGTGGTTCGCGCCTGTCGGAACGACACGACGCCAGCCAGGCTGAAACCCACGCCAACAGCCAACACGACCAGCACCAGCGCCAACCGCACCGAGTGCGCCATATCCGGGCCCGGCACGTAGCGAGAGACCAGCCACATCAGCAATCCGAACAGTGCGGCCACAAGCGGCGGCGGTAGTCTGTTTTCCAGTACATGCATGGACATCCCTTTAAGCCGTCATGGCGTTCAAGCCGCCCTGTCGTGGTTTGGCGCTCAGATTCGCGGTCCACGCCGAAGCCATTCGCGCAGCGCCCAGTTCAACAGCATTGCCCTTTTCCCTTCGCAGGGGGCTGCTCGCAACAACTATCTGTTGATGCCGGGCCGCAGCAGGCTGGCTGTGCTTCAACGGCCTGGGGCTGGCAACAGCTACTGGCCGCCCTGGTTTGCGGTGCCGCCTTCGTCGAGCAACTGCTCTGCGCCGGGTTGGCCGGCTGCGCACCGCAGCAGTCACTGGAGTCATCTGCAGAGGCCGTAGCGGCTGGCACAACAGCCGCGCCCCGCCACTCCGCCCAGGATTCGGTAAGAACCTGTCGCGCGGAATGCAGAAACAATGCTGCGATGGCCAGGCCCACTATCACGTCCGGCCAAAGAGTCCCAGTAACACCCACCAGAACGGCCGCAACGATCACGCTGCTGTTGGCGATCAGGTCGTTGCGTGAGCACAGGAAAGTGGATTTCATGTTCAGGTCATCGCTGCGATGGCGATACAGCAGCATGAAACACAGGGTGTTGGCGATCAGCGCCGCGAAACCGATCAACCCCATCCATTGCGGCTCCGGCACGCCGCCGATCAGCAGCTTGCGCACGGCATCGGCAATGACCAGCAAACCGAACAACAACATCAGGCTGCCCTTGAACAGCGCCGCGCCGGCCCGGGTCCGCGCGCTGCGGTGCAGCACGTAGAGCGTCAGGGCATACACCGAGGCATCGCCGAACATATCCAGCGAGTCAGCCAGCACCGCGGTCGATCCGATAATCCAGCCGGCTACGAACTCGAGCAGAAACATTCCCGCGTTGATCGCGAGAACGATATAAAGCACCCGGCTCTGCTGGCTTCTCAACTGTGCCAGTTCGCCTGCCTTGTTTTCACAGCAGCTGTCCATGACCAATCCTCGGTAGATTCGAATACGGTCAGGATAAAGCTTGTAGCACCTACAGGGTCAAGCCTTCGTAAAGCGGAGTCGGCTACGCTGGCACGCCTATCCGTGTCTCACCGCGCAGCTTTACCACATCCGCTCGCGGCGGCGCGCCGAACATGCGGCTGTATTCGCGGCTGAAATGTGAGGGACTTTCGTAACCGACTCGATAGCTGGCCGTGGCGGCCTCCAACCCTTCGCTGAGCATCAGCCTGCGTGCCTCGTGCAACCGAAGCTTCTTTTGAAACTGCAACGGCGACATGCGCGTGACTTGCTTAAAGCTGTGATACAGCGTCGATTCGCTCATGTTCACGTCTTCGGCCAAATCACGCATTCGCAGCGGCTCGGCAAATCGATCCTTGAGTACCGAAATCACTCGGGAAACGCGATTGGACTGACTGTCCGCGGATACGAATTCGCGCATCCGGGCGCCCATCTCTCCGACCAGCGCGCGATAGATGATTTCGCGCTGAATCAAGGGGGCAAGCACGCGGGCATCCGTTGGAGAGTCAAGCAACCTCAACAGGCGGGTCATCGCATCAAGTATGCCCATATCGACCTGGGCGACGCAGAGCCCGCAGGCTGAGTACGGACAATCCGCAGGCTCCCCGGACTCGGCAGTGTCACCCAGCTGCAGCACCAGCTCCGCCACCTCCGCCGGGTCGATGTTGATCTTGACCGCCAGGAACGGGTTTTCCGGTGAGGCATCCACCACGCGACCGTTTACCGGCAGATCGACGCTGGACACCATGTAGCTCAGAGCACCATAGACGATCTCGCGGTCACCTAGCTGCACGGTTTTGCTGCCCTGCGCAATCACGCACAGCGACGGTTCGTACACCGTGGACATGCAGGGCGTAGGGGCGTCGACGCGAAACAGATCGAGCCCGGGGATGTCAGTTTCGTACACCCCTTCCTGGGTGACTCGCGCCGAAACCAGATCCGCCAGATCACGACACTTGGGCGCCGCAGGCAGTGCCGTCGGGCTGCTGACGGTATCGAAGGCTATGGCGGGGTGGGCGACGGTGTTCATGACTGACCTCCAGTGGGCATGCAAGCAGTATATACAGGATTAGGTAAGGAACATGACGCTCGCATGTCCGCTGCAGAAATAGGCAATAAACTGGCAGGATCGCGCAATCCGCCGTTGTAAGCGCTCTCTGGCGGTGTGCTCATGTGGCTGAATGACCTGTTGTGGAGCGGATGTACGTGCCGCCTGCCCGGGCCCGAACAGGATTAGGCAATCATGCTGCAGTAACGCGCTACCCGGGGGAACGGCGTCGGTCGTATCGTTCCAGCACTACCGAGACGCGCTGCGTCTTCCAGTGAGCGATCAAGATCAGTCACCCCGACGGGAAGTGAGAAGCACATGCAAACCATCACATTGAAGGAAGCCAAAGCCGCGCTGCTCGGAGCCTTGCTTCTGGCGCTCATGGCCGGCTGCGATGCCCGGGGCCAAGCCAGCGCAACCCCTCCGCCGCCGCCAGATGTCGAGGTGGCCATCGTCAAGCCTGAGGCGGTGACGCTATGGGGCGCCTTCAGCGGAAGGGTCGAAGCGCCGCAGACAGTCGAGGTTCGGCCCCGGGTGAGCGGGTATGTCGATCAGGTGCGCTTTGAAGAAGGTGCGCTGGTCAAGGAAGGCGACGTGCTCTTCGTTATTGATCCACGTCCTTATGAAGCGCAGGTGCAGATGGCAGAAGCCGAGCTGGCGCGTATGCGCAGCCAGTTGACGCTGGCCAGCAGCGAGGCGGCGCGCTCCGCGCAGTTGTGGGAGCGCAGGGCCATCGCGCGCGAGGAGTTCGAACAGCGCAACGCAGCGAAGAGCATGGCGCAGGCAGCGGTGAACGCAGCCGCGGCAACCCTGCAAAGCGCCCAGCTGGATCTGGAATACACCCGGATCAAGGCGCCGGTCAGTGGCCGCATTGGCCGCGCTCAGGTGACCAGAGGCAATCTAGCTACGGCCGACGCCACGCTGCTCTCGACGCTGGTCTCCGTCGACCCGTTATACGTGTATTTCGAAAGCGATCAGCAAACCGTGCAGAACAACCCGCATGGCGAAAGTGTGCCGGTACGCATCGGCCTGGCAGGCGGCGAAAACTTCCCGTACCAGGGCCAGCTCGATTTCATCGATAACCAGTACAACCCGCGGACGGGCACACTGCAGTACCGGGCGAAGGTAGCCAACCCCAATGGCGACCTGCGCCCGGGTCAGTTCGCCCGCGTGGAAATGCCGGTCGCCTCAGCGCAAGCAGCACTGCTGGTAGACCAGAAAGCGGTGCTGACCGATCAGGATCGTCGTTATTTGTACGTGCTGACAGACGATAACAAGGCGGAGCGTCGCGTTGTCGAAACCGGGCGCCAGGTCAACGGCTTGCTGGTCATCACCGATGGACTCGCTGCGGGTGAGCGTGTGGTGGTCAACGGGCTACAGAAGATCGCCTTCCCCGGCATCGAAGTGGCGCCGGAGCTCGTCGACATGCGCCGTGCGCCGCCGCCGGTGGTTGTCGCCACAGCTCGATAGCTCCAACTCCCCCAACCTTTCGTCTTTCCCAACTGATACGGGCGCGCTTTTTGGGGCGCGTTCCGGGAGGCTGTTGCCGTGAACTTTTCGCGCTTCTTCGTAGACAGGCCGATTTTCGCCTCGGTGCTGTCGATCATCATCTTCGTGGTCGGGCTGATCAGCATCCCGCTGCTGCCGGTCAGTGAGTACCCCGAGGTGGTGCCGCCCAGCGTGCTGGTCAGCGCAAGCTACCCGGGCGCCAACCCCAAGACGATTTCCGAGACCGTCGCCACGCCCCTGGAAGAAGCCATCAACGGCGTCGAGGACATGATCTACATGAAGTCGGTGGCCGGCAGTGACGGCAGCTTGGCGCTGACCGTGACCTTCGCGCTCGGTACCGATGCCGACCAGGCCCAGGTGCAGGTGCAGAATCGCGTATCACAGGCGTTGCCGCGCCTGCCCGAGGACGTACGCCAGCTCGGCGTGACCACCCAAAAGCAGTCACCGAATCTGATGATGGCGGTGCATCTGACCTCGCCGGACGACAGCCTGGACGCTACCTACATACGCAACTATGCCGTGCTGCATATCCGCGATGAGCTGGCGCGCATACCGGGTGTCGGCCAGGCTGGCCTGTTCGGTTCCGGCGACTACGCCATGCGGCTGTGGATCGATCCGCAGCGCGCTGCCTCGCTGGGCATCACGGCTGGCGACATCAGCTCAGCGGTGCGTGAGCAGAACATTCAGGTTTCTGCCGGGCAGATCGGCGCGCCGCCGATGCCGAGTGGCTCGGACATGCTGATTTCCATCAACGCCCAGGGTCGGCTAGAGAGCGTCGAGGAGTTCGAGAACATCGTGCTCAAGACCGGCGCACAGGGCGAAGTCACGCTGCTCAAGGATGTCGCCCGAGTTGAGCTGGCCGCCTCGCAGGACTCCTTACGCGCATTGCTGAACAACCGCCAGGCCGTGGCGCTGCCGATCTTCCAGGCGCCGGGCTCGAACTCGCTGGACGTCTCTGCGGCGGTGCGCGAGAAAATGAGCGAGCTCGAAGCCGACTTCCCCGAAGGCCTGAGCTGGGAAGTGGCCTACGACCCCACGGTCTTCGTCAGCACCTCGATCAAGGCGGTCATCGTCACCTTGCTCGAAGCGGTCGCTCTGGTGGTACTGGTGGTGATCCTGTTCCTGCAGACCTGGCGCGCGTCGCTGATTCCGCTGCTGGCAGTGCCAGTATCCATTGTCGGCACCTTTGCCGTGCTGCTGATGATGGGTTTTTCCATCAACACGCTGACGCTGTTTGCGATGGTGCTGGCGATCGGCATCGTGGTGGATGACGCGATCGTCGTGGTGGAAAACGTCGAGCGCAATATCGAGGCTGGGCTGGCACCACTGGCCGCGGCGCATCAGGCAATGCGCGAGGTGAGCGGGCCGATCGTCGCGATCAGCCTGGTGCTCTGCGCGGTGTTCGTGCCCATGGCGTTTCTGGATGGCATCACCGGGCAGTTCTACCGCCAGTTCGCCATGACCATCGCCATTGCCACGGTGATTTCCGCAATCAATTCGCTGACGCTTTCGCCCGCGCTGGCTGCTGCGTTGCTCAAGCCGCACGGTGCTGCGCCGGATCTGCCTGCGCGCATCATCAATCGCCTGTTCGGCTGGATATTCCACCCGTTCAACCGGTTCTTTCTGCGTAATGCGCAGCGGTATGAACGGCTGGTGGGGCGTAGCCTGAGCCGCCGGGGGTTGGTGTTCGGTCTTTACGTAGTGTTGCTGGGCGGTACCGCATTCATGTTCGGCCAGGTGCCCGGCGGCTTTATTCCGACTCAGGACAAGACCTATCTGATCGGCAGTATTCGGTTACCCGAAGGCGCTTCCCTGGACCGAACCGAAGAGGTTGCGCGCCGGGTCAGTGAGCTGGCGTTGAATACCGAAGGCGTCTCCGACGCGCTGGCATTCGTAGGCTTCAACGCGCTGCAGGGCACCAACACGCCGAACGTTGGAACCGTTTTCATGGTGTTCGACGATTTCGAGGATCGCGATCGCACCGCACAGGCGATTTCCGACGATATCAACGCCCAGCTCGGTGCCATCAACGAAGGCTTTGCGATTACCTTCATGCCGCCGCCGGTGTTCGGCCTCGGCGCTGGCTCGGGCTACTCGCTGTACATCCAGGACCGGCGGGGCGCCGGGTACGGCGAGCTGCAAACCGCGACCAATGAGTTGGCTGGCGCGCTGAGCCAGACGCCTGGCATGTTCTACCCGTTCAGCTCCTACCAGGCCAACGTGCCGCAGCTGGACGCGGATGTCGATCGCCGGCAGGCCAAGGCCCAGGGTGTGCAGCTCGATGATCTGTTCGGCAGTCTGCAGCTCTACTTCGGTTCGCAGTACATCAACGACTTCAACCTGTTCGGCCGGACCTATCGGGTCATGGCTCAGGCTGATTCGCAGTTCCGAGACAACCCGAGCGACATCGATCACTTGTACACGCGCAATGCCAACGGCGACATGGTGCCGCTTAATACCATGGTGACCCTGCGCGAAAGTTTCGGCCCGGACCCGGTCATCCGCTACAACGGCTATCCAGCCGCCGATCTGATCGGTCAGTCCGACCCGGCGATGCTGTCGTCCGCCGAGACGCTTGCAGCGGTGTCCGGCGTCGCCAATGACGTGTTGCCTGCCGGCATGACGCTGGAATGGACAGACCTCAGCTTCCAGCAGGTAACCCAGGGCAACGCGGCGATGGTGGTGTTTCCGTTGGCGCTGCTGTTGGTGTTTCTGGTACTCGCAGCGCTGTACGAAAGCTGGGTAATGCCGCTGGCGGTGATTCTGATCGTGCCGATGTGTCTGCTCGCGGCGCTGTTCGGGGTGTGGCTGAGCGGAGGCGACAACAACATTTTTGTTCAGGTTGGGCTGGTGGTGTTGATGGGTCTGGCGTGCAAGAACGCGATTCTTATCGTCGAGTTCGCCCGTGAGCTGGAGAGCCAGGGCCGCGACACCGTGATCGCCGCGCTGGAAGCCAGTCGCTTGCGCTTGCGCCCGATCATTATGACCTCGGTGGCCTTCATTGCTGGCGTCGTACCGCTGGTTGTGGCATCGGGTGCCGGAGCAGAAGTACGCAACGCCATGGGCATCACGGTGTTTACCGGCATGATCGGCGTGACCCTGTTCGGGCTGCTGCTGACGCCTGTTTTCTACGTTGCGCTGAGAACGCTGGCCAAGCGGGGCGAACACAAACCGCTGAAGCAGACCGCTGGGCAGCCGGGTTTGGGAGAGCATCATGCATAAGTTAGCGAGCATCGTTTCATTGACCGCGCTGCTGAGCGCGTGTGCAGTGGGTCCGAATTATCAAGCCCCCGAGCCTCTGCCGTTGACACGCTTTGAACACGATCAGGCTGGTCCGCGGTCCGCCCAGCTGGCCGCAGACAATGAACAGCGCTTCTGGCAGGGCTTTGACGATCCGCTACTGGCGCAGTTGATCGAGCAAACCTTGGACGACAACCAGAACCTGCGGGCGGCCCTGGCGCGCTATCAGCAAGCTGAAGCCCTGCTGCGCGGCGCTCGTCGCAATCAGTTGCCAAGCGTGACAGCTGGCGCGGGCGTGTCGGGGCAGCGGCTGGCCGAAGTCGAGCGTACTCAGCCTGAGCAGGAGCGAATCGAAAGCTATCAGGCCGGCGTGGCGCTGAGCTGGGAGCTGGACCTGTTCGGGCGATTGCGGCGCGCAACGGAGGCCAGCGAAGCCGAGCTGCAGGCTGCTGGGGCGGATCGGCAGACCCTGCAGGTCGCACTCGCCGGTCAGTTGGCGAGCAGCTACTTTCAACTGCGCGGCCTGCAGCAGCAGCTACGCGTGGCGCACGAGAATGTCGCGCTGCAACTGGCCTCGCTGGATATCGTCGATGCTCGTCTGGACGCTGGCCGAAGCACCTTGTTCGATCAACTTCGAGCTCAAGCCCGATTGGACTCAACCCGCGCGACCATACCCCCACTGCAGGCAGCAATCGGTGCCGCCATACACCGTATCGGCGTTTTGACCGGCCAGCCGCCTACAGCGCTCGCTCCCCTGCTCACGGTGCCTGCCGACGTGCCTGGTAAGAACCCGAGGATCACCGCTGGCAGCCCTGGGGACGTGTTGCGGCGACGGCCGGATGTTCAGGCGGCAGAGCGGCGCCTGGCGGCCGCTAGTGCGCGCATCGGCGTAGTTACTGCCGACCTGTTCCCGCGCTTTACCTTGGACGGCTTGCTCGGCTCGCTGGCCGGCAGCGGCTCGGACCTGTTCACCGGCGAGGCCCGCACCGCCCGGGTAGCCCTGGGGATTGACTGGACCTTCCTCGACCGCGCCGAGGTACAGGCGCGCATTGACGCAGCCGATGCCCAATCGGCGAGGCTCTTGGCCGAATACCGCCAGGCTGTACTGCTTGCGCTGGAAGAAACCGAAACCTGGCTGTTGCGCTACCAGCATTCCCAGAAGCGCGAGGCATTCCTGCAGAGCGCTACGAATGCCGCAAACCGTGCGGTAGAGCAGGCACGCGACAGGTATGAACAAGGCTTGATCGACTACTTCGAACTGCTTGAGGCGCAACAGGAGCTGACGAGCATCCGTAATACCCTGGTGCAGAGCAAGACCGACAAGGTGCTGGCAATGGTCAACGTGTATCGATCGTTGGCCGGCGCGCCCGAGAGCTCCAGGTGAGTGGCACCACCCATCTGGAGCGGAACCGCTGTGCTTCTATGGTGATTCGTCGCCCTTCCTCGAGAAGCGCGCCCGGGTCGTTGAAGAAGTCACGGTCGGCAAGGAGTCTTCGGACTGCGAAAAAACCATCCACGACACCGTGCGCCACACTGATGTCGATGTTCAGAACGACGCCACTCGCCGTGACGCAACCCTGGACACCACGAAGACTCCGAACGACCGCCTCAAACGCTGATAGCCGCTCGAGTTCGTTTGACCTGGGAGGCCGCTTAACCGCAGCCTTTCGGTTTCTGTGCTTCCCTCGATACATCTCGGTCGCTTCTGGCGAAACGTACCGACAGGTGATGCACACGTCGCGCTTCCGATGCCTGTCCTGCCGACCTGCCATACCGGTTATCGGCGCGCCTGCCAAAACATGGCGAAACGCGGCCGTTCCGTCGCTTTGGCGCTTGGTAGCCCCGCCCTTCTTCGCTACCATAAGGCTCAATACAAAAACGGCACGCGTAGATGGACCTACATAAACAGCTGTCGCTCTTGCTGCTCGTCCTGTTGACGTCGGTTGGCGCCTGGGCAGAACCGAACGTCTCGATCGGAACCGGCTCCATCAAGCTGACCGATTTCCCCATGGCTTATCATGTGGACGCGTCCGAAGCGCGGACATACGAACAGGTCAGAACCCTCCCCTTTCTGGACACCGGCAGCAGGACTACGCTGGGCACCGCTGCCAAGGTCACCTGGTTCCGGCTGATCATCAACAACGTCACCGACGCTGAGCGAAGGGTGTTCGTTCATCTTCCCCATGCGTATCACGTCCGGTCGGTCGACTTCTTCGAGGAGCGCAACGGGACCCTGCTGCGCCAGGAGCGACTGGATCTGAACGACGCAGGCGCGAGCGATCTGCTGTATCGCGGGACCGCCGTCTATCCTCTGACGCTGTTGCCCGACCAGCCGACTGTGCTGTACCTGCGCAGCCATTCGTTCTCCCATCAATGGTTCGCGGCGGAAATTCTCGACGAACAGACTTCCCGTCGCGCTCTGATCAGCGTAAATGCGGACATCGCGCTGATGGTCGGCATGCTGCTTGCGCTGGTGTTCTACAACGGTCTGCTTTACTTCGCCACCAGCAAGAAAGAAAACATGTTCTATTCGCTGTACCTGATTTCGGGGCTGGTCTGGATCGCGCTGTCCTACGGGCTAATAGCCAGCATGTTCGACGTGTACGGGATTCAGGCCTTCAAGCTGAACATCTCACTGATCACCATGCCGGTCTTCCTGGTGCTTTTCATGATGGCGATCTTCGATACGCGTACGGCGTATCGCACCGAGCACCGCTTTCTTCAGGGGCTGATCGTGTTGCTGACCGGCACGCTCATCTGGGGCCTCTTCGATATTTCTGCGGCGCTCAAACCATCCAGCAGCCTGGCGGCGCTGGTGATGGTGGTGACGTTCTCGGTGAGCATCTCGCTGTACCGCAAGGGCAATCCACTAGTGAAGTATTTCCTCGTTGGGCACACCTTTTTCGTCGTGTTCAATGGCATCGCGGTACTGTTCTACAAAGGACTGATTGCGCCGAACTACCTGAACAGTCACGGCGTCGGTATTGGCATCGTCCTCGAAGCGCTGACGCTCGCATTCATCATTTCCCATCGGATCAAGATTCTCGAAGACATCCGCTCGTCGCAGGAAGAACTGAAGCGTCAGGCCTCCACCGACCCGCTGACCAGGCTCTACAACCGGCGGTTCTTCTTTGCCGAAGCCGATTATCTGCTGGAGCTGGCGAAAGACATGGACACGCCCGTGTCATTACTCGTGCTCGACGTCGATCACTTCAAGAGCGTCAACGACCGGCACGGTCACGCCTGCGGCGACAAGGTTCTGGTCGCGCTGGCCCAGTCGTTGAAGCAGCACAGCCGTGCCGACGATCTGGTTGCCCGCTTTGGAGGAGAGGAGTTCGTGCTGCTACTCCCCGGTGCGGATCTGGTGGAGGCGAGCATATGTGCAGAGCGCATTCGCGCTGCCTGTGCCGCGCTCGACGTCCGGATAGGTACCGATGAGCTGATACGTATTACCGCGAGCATTGGTTGCGCGCAAATCGATGCTGGCCATGAGTCTATCGAATCAGCATTGAGTCGAGCAGACCGGGCCCTTTACGAGGCAAAGAACGCCGGCCGCAACTGCATAAGCGTCGACGTGCCGGAACCCGGCCCGTTGGGCATTCGCGTTCGTTCCGCTCCACCTGCCCCGCCCTGCCCAGTCACGCCGGTCTGACCGAACAGGGGCGCGTGGGCCTTTCTTCACCCTCCGCAGTGCGGTCACGATCTGCCTCATGCCGCTTGGCCGCGGTAACCATCGACATCCTGCTCCTGGCCGATGCAACCGGGTCACCACGCCAAACTCAACGAAATCGGCAGGCGCAGCGGCTCGATCGGACCCTGGCGCACTCCACACAGTTCATCGTGAACCACATGCTGCACCAGCACACAGGGCATCGTCGGTGCCGAGGATGGCAGGTCACGCAACAGATCACGCAGTTGAGTGGCGGAGTGCAGGTGCATCGCCTTGCCCCGGCTGTCGAGCAAAGTGCGGGCCTTGTCGTGTAGCTGCGCGCGCACTATGTAGAAACCTCCTTCCAGGGACAGTAGCTCCAGTTCACGTATCTGACCGTCGGTCGCCAGCGTGATCAGCTCTTGCAGGTTCATGAACACCTCTTCGCATCAACAGACAGGGTAGTCGTACCTCGCCGATTCCTTAGCCTTGATGGCAATTGCGTTCAGGCGGACCCGGGCCACATCGACACGATTCGTGGCACAGATAGACGAAATCACTCCCGCCCTATCGAACTAGCAAGGCGCAGTCTGTTCTGAACAATCACAAGAGTAGGCGAGGAAAAAGGGGTTACGTGACTCAAGCGAGCGTCCGGTTATGAATAGTGAGCATCTTTTTCTTGCCGGCGGCGGAGAAATGGGCGGGCGCATGCGCGAGCGTGACTGGTCCACCACGCCTCTCGGCTCGCCCGACACCTGGCCGCAGTCGCTGCGCTCGGCAGTCTCCATCTGTCTGAACTCGCCTGTGCTCGGTACAGTTCTGTGGGGACCCGACCTGTGCATGCTCTATAACGATACCTACATTCCGTCCATGGCAGAGCGTCATCCGGACGCACTGGGGCGTCCGGTAGCGGAAGTATGGAAGGAGACGTGGGACGCCGTCGCGCCGATGTTTCATCACGCCATGGCCACCGGAGAGGGATTCGCTGAGGAGCGCATCGAACTGCCGATGGTCAGGCGCGGCCAGCTCGAGATGACTTATTGGAATATCACCGCCAGTCCGATTCGCGGCGAGGACGGTAGCGTAGTCGGCCTGTTCAACCAGGGCTTCGAAATCACGTCGCAGATCGTTGCCGAGCGGGAGCGCGCGTCAGCGCAGCAACAGCTTCAGCAACTCAACGAACGACTCGCGACGGAAGTCACCGTCCGTACCGAAGAGCGCGACCTGATGTGGGACACCGCCCCGGACCTGATGGGAATCATTGACTTCGACGGCATCCTCAAGCGTGTCAACCCAGCATGGGGGAAGCTGCTGGGGTATTCCGAAGAGGAGCTGGTCGGGCATCACGTCAACGAGTTCGTCGTTTCCGACGATCACTCAGCGACCGTCAACGCGTACGAGCAAGCGGCGCGGGGTGAACAACTGCAGGTCACCAACCGGTACCGTCACAAGGATGGCTCGGTGCGATGGCTGTCGTGGACAGCCGCGCCAGCAGGCAATCTCACCTACGCGACAGGCCGCGACATCACCTGTGAAAAGGAGCGCGAGGCCGAGCTGGCGAAAGCTCAGGCGCAACTGCGCCAGTCGCAGAAGATGGAAGCGGTCGGTCAGCTTACCGGCGGGCTTGCGCATGACTTCAATAATCTGCTGATGGCTATCTCTGCCAGCCTGGATCTGATCCGCCTGCGCATTGATCAGGGTCGACCGCGGGACACGGGAAAATACATTGACGCAGCACAGGGCGCGAGCAAACGAGCCGCTTCCCTCACCCATCGGCTGCTTGCCTTTTCCCGTCGACAGACGCTCGCCCCCAGACCGGTTGACGCCAACGAGCTGATCGAAGGCATGCTGGACATGATCCGGCGGACCGTCGGGCCGGAAATCTCCGTGGAATGCTCAGGCGACGCAGAGCCCTGGATCGCCTTGGTCGATGCATCGCAGCTGGAAAACGCGCTGCTCAACCTGTGCATCAACTCTCGCGACGCCATGCCCAACGGTGGCGACATCCATATCGAAATTCACAACCGCTACGTCACCCCGGAAGAGTCCAGGCCGCATGATTTACCTGTCGGCGAATACCTGCGGCTACGCGTGAGTGATACGGGTACGGGCATGCCGCCGGATGTCATCGCTAGAGCGTTCGATCCGTTCTTCACTACCAAACCCATTGGCATGGGCACTGGGCTGGGCCTGTCGATGATCTACGGTTTCGCCAAGCAATCAGGTGGACAGGTGCGGCTCACGTCGGCCGTCGACCAGGGTACGCAGGTCTCGATCTACCTGCCCCGCCACCAGGGGGTTGCAAAGAGCAAAAGGACGGAATCGTCGCGCTCGCTCCTGCCTATCGCCAATGCCGACGAGACTGTACTGGTGGTGGACGATGATCCGACCGTGCGCATGTTGGTGATAGATGTACTGGAAGATCTCGGCTACCGCGTGATCCAGGTCGCTAACGGCCTGGCTGGTCTGGAGGTGCTGCACTCCGATGTACGTATCGATCTGATGATCACCGATGTGGGATTGCCGGGTGGCATGAACGGACGACAATTGGCCGATGCCGGCCGGGTGAAGCGACCCCACCTGCCGGTGCTGTTCATTACCGGCTACGCAGAGCAGGCGCTGTTCAACATCGCCAATGCCGAAACGGGCATGGCGGTGCTTACCAAGCCGTTTGCCGTCTCTTCGCTTGCAGCACGCATTCGGCAGTTGCTGCGTACCGAGTGAACAACATTCAAGTCGCTTATTCGCCTCCCCGCGCCCACGTCAGCGGGTATAGTCCCAGCACTTCAACCCGATTACGGAGGCGCTATGACTTCGCCCGCTAATGACATCGTCCTGGCCGAACGGCACGGCCCGACCCTCGTGCTCACATTGAACAGACCGGACAAGCGCAATGCACTGGAAACGGCAATGTACATCGAAATGGAGCGCTGCATTGACGAGGCGCTGAGCGACCCGACCGTAGCCAACTTCGTATTGCGTGGCGCCGGTGACTTCTTCTGCTCGGGCGGCGATCTGCGCTCGCTGGAAACCCGTGCGGCCGTCCCGGTCGAAGAGCGCGCCGCGCTGATCCAGCGCTTGCACGATCTGGTGCTCAAGCTCAAATACTGCCCCAGGCCGGTGATCGCCGCGATCGAAGGTGGCGCGGCAGGGGCCGGGGCTTCGCTGGCATTTGCCGCAGACCTGATCGTCGCGGCTCAAGGCGCCTACATATCCATGGCCTATACCAAGGCCGGACTAGTACCGGATGGTGGCGGCTCGGCGTTCCTGGCGCAGTCCCTCCCCCATCAGTTGGCGGCGGAAATCGCGCTCTTCGGCGGACGCCTTCCGGTCGAACGGTTTGCCGAAGCGGGCGTCATCAACCGCGTCGTGGAGCCCGGTTCGGCTTTGCAGGCAGCTTTGGAGCTGGGACAACAACTGGCCGAAGGCGCGCGCGAGTCGCAGAGCGCGATTCTGCAATTGCTCGACGGGCCGGGACGTGAGGCGTTCGAGCGCCAACTGGACCGCGAGAAGCAGCTGATGGCGATCGCCCTTGGGGGGCCGGAAGCGGCGGAAGGCATTGCGGCGTTCAAGGAAAAGCGGCCGCCGCGGTTTCCCGAACCACAGCGCTAATTTTGCCGCGGGACGAGGATGGCACGAATAATGCTGGCTATGTGATATCACGCAATTATGCGTCAACGATTCGACTATCACCGTCAGCAGGACCGTCGCCATGAACACAGCCCGTACCGAACGCCGTCAATTTCCCAACATGCGTGCCCACGTCGATGGCATGATCGCCTCGGGCGCGGTCATCCTCGGCCGTAACCCGCTGAAGATCATGTATCGCGCCAAGATCCACACGCTGTGCGGCGGAATCCTGGTAACCGAGGGACTGGAGCTCTGGCCGCTCGAGCCGGAAATCATCGAAGTCAGCTGCGAGCTCCCCGTCTCACCGGAGATGGCGTAAGTGCGCCGTTGCGCTCGCCATCTCTTCTATAGATAGCAGATCGCCTGTACCATCGATCGCCTGGCATCTCGACGAAGCGTGCCTTTTCCCTTTCCGGCCCGACAGAGCGACCACATGGCTGTTGATTCTTCCCCCGATGGGCGACAGGTGCTTGTTGGCGCGCCGTCTGGCACAGACCGCAGCAATCTGGCCGACCTGCTCGCTTCCGACGGCTACGCCGTGCGCCTCGCTTCCGACCCTGGCGAAGTCGCTCGCCAGCTTGATACGCGCACCGGTGCCGTGATCATCACCGACGAGATCATGGCGGGCGATCTGACAGCCTTGACCGCCGCGCTGAGTAGCCAACCGGAATGGTCGAATATTCCCTTCGTTCTGATCACCGCCCATCGTAGCCAGACCCGCCAGGATCTCGACACGCTGCGCACGCGCTTGCCCGCTGCGCTGAAGAAGCTCATCGTTCTCGAACAACCCTTCGGCCCGG
Source organism: Halopseudomonas xinjiangensis (assembly GCF_900104945.1). NCBI lineage: Bacteria > Pseudomonadati > Pseudomonadota > Gammaproteobacteria > Pseudomonadales > Pseudomonadaceae > Halopseudomonas > Halopseudomonas xinjiangensis. The sequence continues at coordinate 1,866,998 of NZ_LT629736.1, forward strand.
CGTCGCTGCTCAGTACGCTCGACGTCGCCTGCCGATCGCGGCAGCGCCAATTCGAGATCCGCGATCGCTTGCAGGAGCTTGCCGATGAGCGAGCCAGACTGAACAGCCTGGTAGAGAACCTTCCTGTCGGGGTCTGCTTTATCGATCTGGACGGAAACACCGTTCTGAGCAATCCGAAGTACGACGAATACGTACCCAACCGGCTCATTCCATCCGCTCAGCCCGATGCCGCTATGCGGTGGCTCGCGCTCGATAGCGAAGGTCGCCCGCTCCCATCGGATCAGTTCGCAGGGGCCAGAGCTCTGCGCGGCGAGCATGTGCCGGCGCTGGATTGCCGTTATCTGCCGCCGGATGGCGGTGAGCGCTGGACACGGATCAGCGCAGTGCCGTTGTACGACAGCCAGCATGCGGTGATTGGCGCAGCCATGGTAATCATCGATATCGACGCCGAGAAGCAGAACGAAAGCATGCTCCGCCGATTCAATGATGAGCTGGAGATCGAGGTCAAGGTTCGTACTCAGGCGCTGGAGGACGCCCTGGCTTTGCTCACGGTCGAGAGCCAGGAGCGCGCCCGCGCCGAGGAGCAACTGCGACATTCGCTGAAAATGGATGCGGTCGGCCAGCTTACCGGCGGCATCGCCCACGACTTCAACAACATGTTGACCGGCATCATCGGGGCACTGGAATTGATGCGTGTGCGCTTGCGTAAGCAGCAGTATGACGATCTGGGTCGTTACATGGACGCGGCGCATTCCTCGGCCGGACGTGCCGCGGCGTTGACGCAGCGCTTGCTGGCGTTTTCCCGTCGTCAGTCACTTGAAAACCGGGCAGTGGCAATCAACCCGCTTGTCGAGTCGTTGTCCGACCTGCTGCAACGGACTCTTACCGAGTCCGTAGTGCTCGAGATGGATCTGGCCGAGGATGCCGGATTTGCCATGGTCGATGCCAACCAGCTGGAAAACGCCCTGTTGAACCTGAGCATCAACGCGCGCGATGCCATGCCGGAAGGCGGCACCTTGGTCATAGGGACCCAGCGCGTCGAGCGCAATGCTGCGGATGCCGGACGCTTCGGCGGCAAAGCGGGAACCTACGTCTCCATATGCGTCACCGATACTGGCGTCGGCATTCCTCAGTCGCTGCTGGAAAAGGTCTTCGAGCCGTTCTTCACCACCAAACCGCTCGGTCAGGGCACCGGACTGGGCTTGTCGATGGTCTACGGGTTCGTGCAGCAAAGTAACGGATTCGTCACTGTCGATAGCCACGAAGGCCAGGGCACTACCATTACCCTGCACCTGCCCCTGGCAGATATCGAAATAGCGGAAAACGAAACGCCTGCCGCCCCTTCACCGCGAAGCGCAGGTGCCGGACAAAGCATTCTGGTGGTCGAAGACGATGATTCGGTGCGGCTGCTGCTTCAGACGACACTTCAGGATCTTGGATACAGTGTACATCTGGCCGAAGATGGCCAGCGGGCTCTGCAGCTGCTCGACCAGCTGGATTATCTCGATTTACTGATTTCGGACGTGGGCTTGCCGGGCCTGAACGGCCGCCAGCTCGCCGAGATTTTCCAGCAGAAGCGGCCCGGACTGCCTGTGCTGTTCATGACCGGTTACGCCGAGAACGCAGCGGTTCGTTCGAAGTTTCTCGGTCCCGGCATGACCATGATCACCAAGCCTTTCAGTCTGGAATCGCTGGCCGACGCCATTGCCGGCGCGCTCCGCGTCAGGCTCGAAGAAGAAGTCTGACGCGGAGCCCAGCAACCCGTGCCTAGCCGTGTCTGGCGGTCTTGAACTGGCCTGCCAGGCGATCCAGTTCGGTAGCGGTGCGTTTGAGCTGTTCAGTGTTGCTGAGGGTGTTTTTCAATTCGCTCATTACGCGATCGCCGAGGGTCGTCATCTGCGTCAGACTGCGAGCGATCTCGTTGGAGGTATGGGACTGCTCTTCCGCAGCTGCCGCGACCTGCTGGGTCATGTCCGTTATGGTGTTGACCGAGCTGGCGATCGCTGCCAGAGCGCTGCGTGAGTGTTCCACCTGATCCTGCATCTCCTGCGACTGGCGGAAGCTGCCAGCCATCTTCTGCACGGCTCCGGCCGTACCGCTCTGCAGCGAGTCGATCATTTTCTCGATTTCCATGGTCGAGGCCTGTGTTCGGCTGGCGAGGGTACGAACCTCGTCTGCCACGACAGCGAATCCTCGCCCCTGCTCTCCTGCTCTCGCCGCTTCGATCGCCGCGTTGAGTGCGAGCAGGTTGGTCTGGTCGGCGATACCTCGTATGACGCCAAGCACCGAGCCGATCGACCTGGAGCTGGTGTCCAGATCGGCAATGGAGGAACTGGCTTGCGAGATGTCGCCGGCAAGGCGGCCCATCATCGCTGAGGTCGCCTCGGCTGTCTGATGCCCGCGTTCGCTCTGGGCCCCCGCTTCTCGTGCAGCTTCGGACGAATCGGTCATGCGCGCGGCGACCTCTTGCGCGGTCGCGCTCATTTCTTCGACGGCCGAGGCGATTGCGTCGAGTTCGTTCTTTTGCTGGTCGTAGGATTTTTCCGCCAGGCTCATCGCATTGCCGACTTCGTTGGCGATGTTCCGATTGAGCGATACGGCGCTGCGCAGATCATCGACCACCGACCCGAGCTTGTCGGTAAACGCATTGAACCCCCGGGCCAGCCCGGCCACCTCGTCGTTGCCTTGGCTGTCGAGCCTGCGGGTGAGATCGCCTTCACCGGTCGCGATATCGCTCATCGCCTGCATGGCCTGCCGCAGCGGGCCGGTGATGCTCGACCCGATCAACAGATTGATCGACAACAATAGCACCACTCCGGCAATCGCGAGCAGCAGGATCGATGTCACCTCGGCCCAGAAGGCCTGCGAAATGTCGTCAAGATAGATACCCGAGCCCAGCACCCAGCCCCAGGGCTCGAACAGCGCCACGTAGGAAATCTTTGCGACCGGATCGGTGACCCCGGGCTTGGGCCAGTGGTAGTCGACGAAACCGGCCTTGCTGGCGGTCACTACCTTGTTCATCTCGCGGAACACGTATGTACCGTTGGGGTCGGCCACCTCCGCGATGCTGTTGCCAACCAGCTTCGTGCTGAACGGGTGCATGACCATTTTCAGGTCCAGCGTATGTATCCAGTAATAGTCGTCATTGCCATAGCGCAACCCTTCGATGGTCCTGGCGGCGGCGGACTGCGCCTGTTCGAGGGTGAGTTCCCCACGCAGCTGAAGCTGGTGGTAGTGCGTCAGCACGCCATGACTCGATTCGACAAGATGCTGGGTTTTCATCGCCCGGGCATCGAGCAGTGCGGCTCGATAATCCATAGCGAAGGTGCCGACCAGGCCGGCGACGATGAGCAAAGCCAGGACCGTGACGACGGTCAGGCGCTGGGAGATGGTAAAACGGCGCAATAATGGCATAGGGCTTCCGCAAGGTGGTGGGCCAGCACGCGACCCGGTGTTATACGGTCTTCCCCAGTCTGCGTGTGTCTGAAAATATCGGCCGCGGGCTGCCTGTCATGAGACGAATTCGACGAAAGGACTACCCTCGATTTTTCTCCTCGGTCGCCGACTCGTCTTTCGCCTGCTCGGTTGCTTCGTCGTGTTCGGCGGGCTTGCCCAGCGTTTCCTTGACGTGCTCCTGCATACCGTCGAGCTCTTCGTTGAACTGGTCGACCGCGTCGCCCACCGCCTCGTCCGCTATCTTGCGGGCAGCCTCGGTGGTTCTTTCCATGGTCTTGTCCAACAGGTTCTGAGCGGATTCCTCCGCGGCCTCGCACCCGGTAAGAACCAGCGCAGCGAGAGCGAGGCCCAGCAGCGATGAATAACGCGGCATGTTCTTCATATTGTTCATTCTCCTTGTCGTTGAATGGTGCGGGAGGCCTACGGCCTCCCGGTTAATGATTCAGATGCTCCGGGTCGAGTCGACACGCTGCAGTGGCTGACCGCGGGTCTTGTACAGCGACACCAGCACGCCGCCGATCAGCAGGCCCAGCGTTACCCCCAATGAGATACTCGACGGGATCTTGCCGATGATGCCGACCAGAAAGATTTTCGATCCGATGAACACCAGCACCAGAGCCAGTGCATATTTCAGGTAGGCGAAGCGATGAATCATCGCTGCCAGGGCAAAGTACAGCGCACGGAGCCCGAGGATGGCGAAGATGTTCGACGTGTAGACGATGAACGGATCCTGGGTAATAGCGAAGATGGCCGGGACGCTGTCTACCGCGAACACCAGATCAGCGCATTCGATCAGGATCAGTGCGAGAAACAGCGGCGTGACCCAGAGCACCGTCCTGCCGCTGGCGTCCGGCTGGCGCACGAAGAAGCGCTGCTCGTACAAACGATGGGTAACCCGCAGGCGTTTGCGAAGAAACTTCACGAAGCCGTTGTTCTCGAGATTTGGATGATCATCGACCTTGGCAAACAGCATTTTCACGCCGGTAGCAGCGAGGAAGGCGCCAAACACGTAGAGAATCCAGCTGAACTCGTGGATGAGCGCAGCACCCAGGCCGATCATCAGCGCTCGCAGCACGATCACGCCCATGATTCCCCAGAACAACACCTTGTGCTGGTACTGACGCGGGATCGCCAGGAAACTGAAGATCAGCGCCATAACGAAGACGTTGTCCATCGACAGGGATTTTTCGATCAGGAAACCGGTGAGGTAATCCATGCTCGAGTCACTGCCCTTCTGGAAGAATATCCAGAGGCCGAACAACAGACCGGCACTGATGTAACCGGCAGACAACAACAGGCTTTCCCGCACGCCAATCTCGCGATTGTCGCGGTGTAGAACACCCAGATCGAAGGCAAGCAGAGAGAAAACGACAGCGAGAAATACCAGCCACAACCAGGTGGCCGTGCCGAGAAACTCGGCAAACAGAAACGGTTCCAGGGCGGTCATTGAGCCCCTCCTTACAGTCAAGTTGAACAGACTGTGATTCCGACATCGCGGTATACACCGCCAGAGGGGCCCGGCTTCACGGCGCTAAAGTATCACCGCGCGCAAGTCTCGCAAGCGGGTAGATTTTACAAATCATTTCCGACTACCTCCCGCGGCGGCCCACTGCCTTGCGAGACGAGGCGGACTGTCGTAGAGTCGCCGAATGAATCGCTGCACACGGTTGCTCCTCGCCCTGTTTTTCACCCTTGTGCTTCCCATCAACGGGATGGCGCAGAGTCTTATGCAGACCGGTTCATCCATACCCAGCGAAGCGCCAGCGCTCAAGCACGACATGCATTCAATGATGTCGGCAGACGAGATGCATGGCGCCATGGCGGCTTGCGATGATCACGAAAGCAATGGCGTCGTGTGCGACTCCGGTCAGGAGTGCAAGACCAGCGGCCTGCTGCAGCTGCACGTAGCCAAGTCGCATGCCCTGCCGCCAGGACAGCCGCCGTTGATGCTTTCTGCCAGTTTCGTACCGCTCCCTCTGCCAGAGCCGCTCTGGCACCCTCCCCGTAGCTGATTCCGTTTTTGCCTGAACGCCACCTGGCGCGCTGACGCGCCGGCTGGACGAGCGCGTGCCGCTTGGTATTGACCGGCGCGCATGGACACGACGGAATCGAACCATGACACCCCGAATCTTTACGGCACCCCGCTGCGCGGCGGCTTTGCTGTCGAGCCTGCTGCTTCTGCCGGGAGCGAGCATTGCCCTGACTCTGGAGCAGGCCTTGCAGCTCGCCGAAAGCGAAGCGCCGGCGCTTGCGGCGCAGCGCGCCAACTTCGAGGCGGCGCGCAGCGCTGCCATTCCTGCGGGCGAACTGCCCGACCCACAACTGCGCCTTGGCGTGCAGAACCTGCCCATCGAAGGCGACGCCCGCTGGCAGCTGGGCGAAGAAGCCATGACCATGCAGATGGTCGGTGTGATGCAGCAGGTGCCCAACCGCGCCAAGCGCGAGGCACGTGTCGACGCGGCCGAAGCCTCGATCGCGGTCGCGGCAATACAGCAGCGGCTCACCCGGCTGCAGGTACGTCAGCAGGCGGCGCAAGCCTGGATTGCGACGCTCGCCATTGAGCGCAAGCTCGAGCTGTTCACTCAGCTGTACAGGGAGAATGAGCTCCTGGAAAAGGCTGTCGGCGCCAGCCTGGCTGGCGGTGCCGGGCTATCTTCGGACAGCATCGCTCCACGCCAGGAGGCGCTGGAGCTGGCGAATCAGGAGGATCTTCTTCGCCGCGACGAAGCGATTGCGCGCGCCGAACTGCGGCGCTGGATTGGCGATGCTGCCGGCCAAGCACTGACCGGCGACTGGCCGCAGTGGACCGATGACCTGAGCCATTATCAGCACAACCTCGAGCGGCACCCCGAACTGCAAGTGTTCGATCCCTTGACTCGCCAGGCCGAAGCCGACATCGCCGAAGCCGTGGCGGACAAGACGCCCGACTGGGCCTGGGGCGTGGATTATCAGCGGCGGGGACGCGGCTTCGGCGACATGGTCAGCCTCAGCGTGAGCATGGACCTGCCGGTGTTTGCCGGCTCGCGGCAGGACCCAAAGATCGCTGCAGAGCGCGCCCGGCTTGCCGAAGTCCAGGCGCAGCGCGAGGAGGTGCTGCGCATGCATGACCGCGAACTGGCCGAGGATCTCGCCGAGTATCAACGTGTCGACAAGGCCCTGGAACGGATCGAGCAGACGTTGCTTCCGCTCGCCGAGGAAAAGGTTCGCCTGGCAATGGCCGACTATCGCGGCGGTAGAGGTCAGCTGAGCGTCGTGATTCAGGCGCGCCAGCAACTGGTCGAGACTCGCCTGCGCGCAGTCGACCTCGCCCGAGACCGAGCCCTGAGCAATGCCCGCCTGCACTTCGCCTTTGGAGACGCCCCATGACTTTTTCATTCAAGCGGCTGGCATTGCTGGCGGCCATGCCCATGTTTCTTCTCTCGACCCAGGCAACGGCACAGTCGGACGCCGATCCGGATCGTGAAGTGCTGTACTGGTACGATCCGATGTATCCGCAGCAGAAATTCGATGAGCCCGGCCCGTCACCCTTCATGGACATGGATCTGGTACCCCGCTATGCCGACCCGGGCAGCGACGGCGCCTCGATCAGCATCGACCCCAGCGTCACCCAGAACCTCGGCATGCGTCTGGCAACAGCACAGCAGGAAACCATCCGCCACACCGTCAATGCGGTCGGTACGTTGGAGTACAACCAGCGGACCGTGGCGCAGGTGCAGGCACGCAGCAGCGGCTTCGTGGAGCGCGTTTACGATCTCGCCCCGGAGGACGTGATCGCCAGAGGCGCGCCACTGGTGGACCTTTTCATGCCCGAATGGGCGACGGCCCAGGAAGAATATCTGGCATTGCGAGACATCGACGAGCCGCAGCTGCTCGCCGCTGCACGGCAGCGGTTGCGTCTGGCCGGGATGCCGGCCGAGCTGATTCGGCAGCTGGAACAAAGCGGGCGCGCCAGCACCGTCTGGACCATTACCAGCCCGATCGCTGGGGCACTGCAGGAGCTGGAGGTGCGCGAAGGCATGACCGTGCAGGCCGGCGCGACGCTGGCACGCATCAACGGCCTGGATACGGTCTGGCTGGAGGTGGCCGTACCTGAGGCGCAGGTTGCGGACCTGCAGGTCGGCCAGCGGGTCTCTGCGGCTTTGCCGGCCTACCCCGGCAAGCCTCTGCAAGGGAGCATTGCGGCGATTCTGCCGACCGCCAACATCGACAGCCGTACCGTGCGGATTCGGGTCGAGCTACCCAACCCGGACCAACGCCTGCGCCCCGGCATGACCGCCGAGGTCAGCCTGGCCGGCGATGAACAAACTGCCCTGATGGTGCCCACCGAGGCGGTCATCCGTACCGGCCGGCGCAACGTGGTCATGGTCGCCGAAGGCGAAGGTCGTTTTCGACCGGTAGAGGTTCGCATCGGCCGTGAAACCGGCGAGAAGACGCAGATTCTCGAAGGACTCGAACCTGGCGAGCAAGTGGTCGCCTCCGGACAGTTTCTGCTCGACTCCGAAGCCAGCCTGAGGGGCCTGGGTGCACCAGCCATGGCAGACGAGGCCGCTGCCACGCCGGCGTTGCACGAAGCTGAAGGGACGGTCATCGGCATCGAGGACGATATGCTCGGCCTTACCCATGGTCCTTTCAAGACGCTCGGCATGCCCGGCATGACCATGCCCTTCCCCGTCGCGAATATGCAGTTGCTCGAGGGCATCGAGGTGGGCGATCGGGTACGCGTGGGCGTTCGCGAGTCCGACGAAGGTTTGACCATCGAACGCATCGAAAAGCTGACCTCGTCAGACAGCGGCAACCATGACGGACACGGAGGGCACCAGCCATGATCGCGGCGATCATTCGTTGGTCGGTGGCCAACCGTTTTCTGGTCCTGCTGGCCACGCTGTTCTCGGTCGCCTGGGGCATCTGGTCGGTGCAGAACACACCGATCGACGCCCTGCCGGACCTGTCCGATGTGCAGGTGATCATCCGCACGCCCTACCCCGGCCAGGCGCCACAGATCGTCGAGAACCAGGTTACCTATCCGCTGACGACCACCATGCTGTCGGTGCCCGGCGCGAGGACCGTGCGGGGCTATTCGTTCTTTGGTGACAGCTACGTGTACGTGCTGTTCGAGGACGGCACCGATCTGTACTGGGCCCGGTCACGGGTGCTGGAGTACCTGAGCCAGGTGCAGGGCCGTTTGCCCGCCGCGGCCAAGCCGGCCCTGGGCCCGGACGCCACCGGCGTCGGCTGGATCTACCAGTACGCGCTGGTCGACCGCACCGGTTCGCACGACCTGTCGCAGCTGCGATCATTGCAGGACTGGTTCCTGCGCTACGAGCTGAAGACCCTGCCCAACGTCGCCGAGGTGGCGCCGATCGGCGGCATGGTCAAGCAATATCAGGTGGTGCTGGATCCGACCCGCATGGCCAGCCGCGGCATTACCCAGCAGCAGGTCGCCGAGGCAATCGACGCAGCCAATCGGGAAACCGGCGGCAGCGTGTTGGAACTGGCCGAAACCGAATACATGGTGCGTGCCTCGGGATACCTTCAGTCGCTGGCTGACTTCCGCGCGATTCCGCTGCGGCTGGATCAGGGCGGCGTACCGGTCACCCTGGGTGACGTCGCGCATGTTCAGTTGGGCCCGGAGATGCGCAGGGGTATTGCCGAGCTGGATGGCGAAGGAGAAGTGGTGGGTGGCGTGGTGATTCTGCGTAGCGGGAAGAATGCGCGCGAAACCATCACGGCCGTGCAGAACAAGCTCGACGAGCTGAAGAAGAGCCTGCCCGCAGGCGTTGAGATCGTCACCACCTACGACCGCAGCAAGCTGATCGACAGCGCGGTGACCAATCTAAGCCACAAGCTGATCGAAGAATTCGTCGTCGTGGCGCTGGTGTGCGCGCTGTTTCTCTGGCACCTGCGCTCGTCGCTGGTGGCGATCGTCTCGCTCCCGGTCGGCATTCTCATCGCTTTCATCATCATGCAGCGCCAGGGCGTCAACGCCAACATCATGTCGCTGGGCGGCATCGCAATCGCGATCGGGGCGATGGTCGATGCGGCCATCGTGATGATCGAAAATGCCCACAAGCACATCGAAGCCTGGCATCGAAAGCATCCCGACACGCCCTTGAAGGGTGAAGCACACTGGAAGGTGATCATCGACTCTGCGGTCGAAGTCGGGCCCGCCTTGTTCTTCTGTCTGCTGATCATCACCCTGTCGTTCATTCCGGTGTTCACGCTGGAAGCCCAGGAAGGGCGTCTGTTCGGCCCGTTGGCCTTTACCAAGACCTATGCCATGGCCGCAGCCGCGGGACTCTCGGTCACGCTGGTGCCGGTGCTGATGGGCTACTGGATTCGCGGCAAGATCCCCGATGAGCATCGCAACCCGCTCAACCGGGTGCTGATCAAGGTGTACCAGCCGCTGCTGGACGCCGTGCTGCGCTGGCCCAAGGTAACGCTGGTGGTGGCTGTGCTGGTGTTCCTCACGGGGCTCTGGCCAGCCAGCCGGTTAGGTGGAGAATTCCTGCCGCCACTCGACGAAGGTGATCTGCTGTACATGCCTACCGCCCTGCCCGGTCTGTCCGCGCAAAAGGCTTCCGAACTGCTGCAACAGACTGACCGGCTGATCAAGACAGTCCCGGAGGTCGCGCATGTATTCGGCAAGGCCGGGCGTGCAGACACGGCAACCGATCCGGCGCCGCTGGAAATGTTCGAGACGACTATCCAGTTCAAGCCGCGCGATGAGTGGCGCGAAGGCATGACGCCGGACAAGCTGGTCGAAGAGCTCGACCGCGCAGTCCAGGTTCCGGGACTGGCGAACCTGTGGATTCCGCCGATCCGCAACCGTATCGATATGCTCGCTACCGGCATCAAGAGCCCCATCGGCGTGAAGGTATACGGCACCGACCTGGCCCAGATCGACAGCGCCACCCAGGCCGTCGAGCGTATCGCCAAGACTGTCCCCGGGGTCAGCTCGGCATTGGCTGAGCGTATGACCGGCGGGCGTTATATCGATGTCAATATCAACCGCGCCGCTGCCGCCCGCTATGGCCTGAACATCGCCGATGTGCAATCGATCGTCGCCGGCGCAGTCGGTGGGGAAACCATCGGCGAGACGGTAGAAGGCCTGGCACGCTACCCGATCAGTCTGCGATACCCTCGCGAATGGCGCGACTCGTTGACCGAGCTGCAGAACCTGCCGATCTATACGCCACAGGGCAGTCAGATCACCCTTGGTACCGTGGCCGATGTGAAGATCACCGATGGTCCGCCGATGCTCAAGAGCGAGAATGCACGACTGACAGGCTGGGTGTACATCGACGTGCGCGGCCGCGACATGGCCGGTGTCGTGGGCGACCTGCGTGAGGCCATCAATGCGCAGGTGCCGCTTGCGCCGGGGATGAGCATCAGTTACTCGGGCCAGTTCGAATATCTGGAGCGTGCCAACCAGCGGCTGATGCTGGTAGTACCGGCCACGCTGCTGATCATCTTCGTGCTGCTCTACTTCATCTTTGCTCGTTTCAGCGAGGCGCTGCTGATCATGTCGACCCTGCCATTCGCCCTGACCGGTGGCGTGTGGTTCCTCTACCTGCTTGACTTCAACATGTCGGTCGCCACCGGTGTAGGCTTCATCGCGCTGGCCGGCGTCTCGGCAGAATTCGGCGTGATCATGCTCCTGTATCTGACCAACGCCTGGGCCGAACGCCTGCGCAACGGCCAGTCGGACCAGGGTGCGCTGCTCGAAGCGATCCGCGAAGGTGCAGTTCAGCGCGTGCGCCCCAAGGCCATGACGGTGGCGGTGATCATCGCCGGCCTGTTGCCGATTCTCTGGGGCAGCGGCACCGGCAGCGAAATCATGAGCCGCATTGCTGCGCCCATGGTTGGCGGCATGATCACAGCGCCCTTGCTCTCGCTGTTCGTTCTCCCTGCGGCTTATCTGTTGATGCGACGCCGCTCAACTCAACCCGCTCAATCCACCCCACCCACCCATCCAACAGTTGGAGAGACACCATGAAAACCAAACTAGCGTTCTGCCTGACCCTGACCATGGCTTCCACCGCTATAGCCCAGCAGCACGGCAACATGCAGCACGGCTCCGAGCATATGAAGAACATGCCCATGGGCGATGCAGAGACCATGCAGCAGATGCATGATCAGCATATGGGCCAGGACAGCGCCGCTGCGAAGACCATCAGCACGACCGGTACGGTGAAGAAGATCCACCAGGACAAGAACATGCTTACCATTGCCCATGACCCGGTGCCAGAGCTTGAATGGCCGGCCATGACCATGGGCTTCAAGGCGACTGAAGAACAGATCAAGCAGGTGCAGGAAGGCGACAAGATTCGCTTCGAATTCACCTCCAAGGGCATGAACAATTCGATCGTATCGATTACCAAGCAGTAACAGCCCGAGCCCGGCAATCTGTTACAGATGCCGGGCGTCACACCAAGAAGGATCGACTGAATGAATCGTAAACCACTCGTGCTGGGCCTGACGGCGCTGGTGCTCATCATTGTTGCGCTGGCCGTGTTCTACTTCGTGCGCGCGACACCGGACGTACCGCAACGCGCGGCGCACCCCACGCCAGCGGAAACCACCACACAGCGCAACAATGACACGACCGGCCAGGGACAACTGACGCGCTTCCATTCGCCCTCGATTGGCCCGCGCACTGCGCCGGTGACCATCGTCGAATTCTTCGACCCGTCCTGCGAAGCCTGCCGGGCCTTCTATCCGGAGGTAAAGCGGATCATGGCGGATTACCCGGAAAGCGTGCGCCTGGTACTGCGCTATGTGCTGTTCCATCGCGGCTCGGAAGAGGTTACGCGGATACTCGAAACAGCACGCAGGCAGGATCTGTACGAACCGGTGCTCGAAGCAGTGCTCCTTGCGCAGCCGGCATGGCACGACGATCCCCAGGTCATCGCTGCCTGGGAGGCGGCCGCGGCCGCTGGTCTCGATGTCGAACGGGCACGTGCCGAGATGATGGATTCCTCGATTGACGCTGTGCTGGAAACCGACATGAACGACGCCAAGGCCGTCGGCATTCGCGGTACGCCGACATTCTTCGTCAACGGTACTGAACTGCGTCGGCTCGGGCCGGCACCGCTGCGCGCGCTGGTCGAGGAGAAGATCGAACAGGTTGCCGAGTGACCTGGGAGGCATCCAGCCGCAGGCAAGGCATCATCACTATCCGTTAACATAAGAGGCGTAGGCTGCGAGGCGCCCTTGTTACCGGACGGACGCCTGATGCAATGATCGATTCAACCGAGCCCGACAGCAGCCCCTGGTCAGTCTTTCGCGTCTTCCTGCGCCTGGGGCTGACCTCGTTCGGCGGACCGGTCGCGCATCTTGGCTATTTCCACGAGGAGTTCGTGACCCGGCGCCGCTGGCTAAGCGCGCAGGGCTACGCCGACCTTGTCGCGCTTTGCCAGTTTCTGCCGGGCCCGGCGAGCAGCCAGGTGGGGATGGCGGTCGGTTTGTCCCGATGCGGCTATGCCGGTGCGCTAGCAGCCTGGCTCGGCTTCACGCTGCCCTCGGCTCTGGCCTTGATTCTGTTCGCGCTTGGAATCGCCCGGCATGGTGAGGTGTTACCCGCAGGGACACTCCAGGGACTGAAGATCGCTGCGGTAGCGGTCGTCGCGCAGGCTGTGTGGGACATGGCCCGCAAGCTTTGCCCGGATGGTCTGCGGGCCATGCTGATGGTAGCGGCGACCTGCACCGTGTTGCTGATTCCATACGCCTGGAGTCAGCTCGTTGTGATCGCTGTTGCAGGCGTGATCGGTCTGCTGCTGTTCAAGCCAGACGCCGCTAATGACCACGACGACATACCTTTTAGTATCGGCCGGCCTGTCGCGCTGGCATGCCTGGTCGCCTTTTTCGCGCTGTTGATTATCCTGCCTCTGCTTTCTTCGCTCGTCGCCAGCCAGTCTCTGGACATGGTCGATGCGTTTTACCGTGCCGGCGCCCTGGTATTCGGCGGCGGTCACGTGGTGCTGCCGCTTCTGCAAGCGGAAGTCGTTCCTACCGGGTGGGTCAGTGATGACGCGTTTCTCGCGGGCTACGGCGGAGCTCAGGCGGTCCCCGGACCACTGTTCACCTTTGCAGCCTTTCTGGGCGCGTCGATCAATGGCTGGTCTGGTGGCTTGCTGGGTCTGCTGGCCATCTTCGCGCCGTCATTCCTGCTGGTGGTCGGCGCACTCCCCTACTGGCAGCAGCTGCGCCAAAGCCCACGCGCCCGTGCGGCACTGACCGGCATCAACGCGGCGGTCGTCGGGCTCCTGCTTGCCGCACTGTACGACCCGGTGTTTACCAGCGCCATTCGGGAGCCGGCGGACTTTGCTCTGGCTGTGGTTGCCCTGGTTGCGCTGCTATTGTGGAAGTTGCCGGCCTGGCTGGTCGTCCTGGCGTGTGGCGCCATTGCCTCTTTGCTGGCACGTTTTTAGTCGCCCGCGGCTAAGCAACTTTCCCGAAGCAGGGCTGCCGAAAGCTGAGTATTGAACCCTCAACCGAGTCAGGAGCTGTGATGTCGTATCATCTTCGTCCCGATCGCAAGGCCCCGAAAGAGATTCTGCGTGTCACCCGCAAACGGCTTGGCAAGGCGCGTTCATCGCTCACCGTGACCGATGGAGAACGCGCGAAAGGCATTCACCAGGCGCGTAAACGCTTCAAGGAAATACGCGCCGTGCTGCGGCTGGTCCGCAAACCGCTGGGCAAAAAGGCGTTCGCCGCGGAAAACCAGCGCATCCGTGACGCTGCGAGGTTGCTCTCATCGTCCCGCGACGTCACCGCGATCGTTGAAAGTTGGGACGCCCTGGCCGCTACCGATACCGCATTATTCCAGCGCAAACCCCTGCGCGACGTCCGCAAGAAGCTGGCGGCCCGCAAACCCGACCAGGCTACTCGCTCTGAAGACGAGGCCATCGTCGAGGCACTGGCGGCAGTCGAGTCGCTCGAGCAGGACATGCAGCAATGGAAGCTGGCCACCTCAGGTTTCGATCTGTATGCCCACGGTCTTGAAAAGACCTACCGCGACGGGCGCAAGGCGCTCGCCATTGCAGAGAAAGACCCCAGCGCTCACAACCTTCACGAATGGCGCAAACGGGTGAAGGATCACTGGTACCACACCCGCCTGTTACTGCTCGGCTGGCCGGAACAATTGAAGCTGCGCTGCGCGCTGCTCAAGGAGCTGTCCGAGCTGTTGGGCGATGAACATGACCTGTCCATGCTTTGCCTGCTGATGCAGGACCAGCCAGACCTGTTTGGTGACGAGGCGCTGCGCGAGAGCATCAGCATCGCCATTGAAAAGCGCCGGGAATTCCTCCAGAACCGTGCGTTGCGGCTCGGTCGTCGGCTGTACGCCGAATCGTCGACAGCGCTGCGCAAACGCTGGGAGAAGTACTGGAAACTGACCAGACGCGAACGCCTCAGCCAGACCTCTAGCACCTGAACCCGAGTGAACCCTGTATTGCAGGGTCCGGTCGTACGCTATAACAGAGGAGGAAAGCCATGGGCATGAATCATACCTATACCGATAAGGAACCGACTCGTGATGAGGTCGACTCGCTGGACGGACCGACAGTGATCGAGTTCGGCACCGCCTGGTGCGGCTACTGCCGGGGTGCGCAGGACGATATAGCTGCTGCCTTCGAAGACCACTCGACCGTGCGGCACCTGAAAATCGAGGACGGCCCCGGCCGCCGCCTGGGCCGCTCCTTCCGCGTTAAACTCTGGCCCACGCTGGTGTTCATGCGTGACGGCCAGGAAGTCGAGCGCCTGGTTCGACCAGCCGATGCGCAGAGTATTAGCCGAGCCTTGAGCCAGATCGACAGCTAAGGGTGGCACACCCGAGCATTTGCTCTAAATTTTTCGATCCACCGCGGCTCGTCTAGCACGGGCCTGACCCGCCGGTCACCGCCTCTTCTGCCCGCGCAGGGCTGCCGGCGAGCCGGAACTTCCCACGCATCACTTCGTTCTCAAATGCAGGCTCGTAACGAGCCCTTGGCACGTGAATCACTCGCGTATCACTCCGAAAGAAGAACAACAAAGAGGTGCGAACATGACTCGCAAACCCTATCTCGGCCTCGCCCGTGGCGCAGCATTGAGCCTTGCCATCGCCAGTGCTGCATTGGCTGGTATGACTACGCTGTCCGCAGAAGCCGCGGGCAACTCCAGCAAGCCCATCGCCGGCGCGATAAGCGGCGGCGGGACTGCCACGACCCAGCAGAAATACGACGTCTCCATCACCTCGTTCGACGGCACCGAAATCGCCGTGACCATCTACCAGCCACGCCTCGAGCAGGGCCAGCCCGCGCCGCTGCTGATGTACAGCCATGGCTGGAGCGGCAGCCGCTCTACCGATCTCAGCGAAACCGACTCGCTGACCGAAGCCGCTCGCAAGGCCTGGGAATCGGGTTACTTCGTGCTGACCTTCGATCAGCGCGGTTTCGGTGACAGCGGTGGTCAGGCCAACGTACAGGACCCGGAGATCGAAGGCCGGGACATACAAGCACTGCTCGACTGGGCCGAGGCCAACCTGGCGCCTCACCTCGCTTACCTGCGCGGTGACCCACTGGTTGGCGGACTGGGCGTCAGTTATGGCGGCGGTTTCCAGCTGGTCGGTTCGAGTGTGGACGCACGCTTCGACGCCCTGGTACCCATCATCACCTGGCATGATCTGTCTTACAGCCTGACGCCCGATGGCGTGCCCAAGACCGCCTGGCTGTCCTTCCTGTCCGGCGTCGCCGCGATGGATCAGGCGCCCTGGGTCACCCAGTCGTATGTGGAATCGCTATCCGGCACCGCGAGCGAGGCGTCCTCCGCACGCCTTGCCAGTCACGGGTTGGGCGCCTATTGCCAGCCGCGTACAGACGGTGCCGGCGTCCCCGACGTCGACGCCTTGTTCATCCAGGGCGTCAACGACACCCTGTTCAATGCCAACGAAGCGACCTGGAACTACAACTGCCTTCGCCAGGCTGGGAATGATGCCTACCTGCTGATTACCAAGGGCGGCCACGTGCTGCCGGCTTTGCAGGATGGCTCCGACGGTGGACTCACCAACCTTGGCGGCCTGTATAACGACGTGCAGTGCGGCGACACCCGGTACAGCATCGCTGACTTGTCCTACAGCTTCCTCGATGCAAAATTGCGCAAACTGCAACGTGACGTGGCGATTCCGCGCGTATGCTTGACCCAAAGCGGCGGCGGAAGCGTAGTGACCGAGGAGATGCCTACCGGCGGGATGGAACTGCACGTCGACAGTGGCAACATGCTGGTCGGCCCGCCTTCGATCGATGTGGTGCTGAACCTGCTGCGCAAGCTCGATCCGGGAACGCTGGCCGATGTGCTCAGCGTACTGTCGGCCGACACCGCCAGCCTGCTTACCAGCGCACTGACCGGGTTGATCACCGTCGAGCCGGAACGTGTTACCGCCGTCCTCACGGAATTGGTCGAAACCCTGCCGCCGGCCCTACTGGCCGAGCTAGGCACCGCGCCCCGCTTCGTGCCGCTGTACCGCGTCAGCAGCGACCAGACTCTGGCGGGCTTGCCGCTCGCCGATCTGCGCATCGACGGCGAAGCCGCCCTTGATCCGCGAGTATTCGTCGGTGTCGGGGTCAAGCGACGCTTCCGCCTCAGCCCGGAGCTGCTGGGTGATCAGATACTGCCGCTACGCGGCACAGGCGAGCGGCAGACCGAGCTGGTCGGGGTCAGCACCGAGCTGCGCTATGGTGACGAGGTGGGCCTGATGCTGTACGGCTTCCACCCGCAGTACACCCTGGGTTTCTCGCACCTGCCCAGCGCAGTGAAGCTCACTGGTACAGTGCAACTGCCGCTTCACTGAGGCTGATACTGCCCACCGGCGCAACGCCGGTGGGTCTGTCACGGACCACCTGGCGATTGCCGTAAAGAAACACCTGAAGCTGCCGATACACACCGTACGCCACCTTCCAGAGATCGCCATGTTCAACCATAACCTGAAAAAGCAACTGCAGGACCAGGCAGCCGAGCTGTTCATGGCACGTCAACTGGCCGAGCAAATGGATGCCCATGCGCTGATCATCGAACTGGACCCGCAGTTCAACGTCATGACGGTCAATGACAGTTTCGCCAAGGCACTTGGTTACCGGGCCGATCAGCTGAGCAACCGGCCGTTGTCCGACCTGGTGCCTGCCTACGTCAAGAATTTGCCGTGTTTTCATAACTTTCACGCAGCGATGAGCAAAGTCGAGCCTATTGGTGACGACTACCGTTACCTTCGTAGCGATGGCAGCCTCGCCTGGCTGCACCTGGACTGGTTTCCCCTGCGCGACGAGAGCGGCAAGCTCCTGAAGATCAAAGGCTATGCCCGCGAAGTCACCAACGAGATCCAGACCGGGAAGGAAAACGAGCAATTCATCAAGGCACTGATCCGCTCGACGGCGGTCATTCAGTTCAAGCTGGACGGGACGATCATCGCCGCGAACGAGCAGTTCCTGCAGGGCATGGGCTACAAGTTGCCGCAGCTTCTCGGCAAGCACCACAGTATGTTCTGCCTGCCAGAGCTGGCGTCTTCACAGGAATACAAGTCGTTCTGGCAGACGCTGAACCGTGGGGAATACGTTTCCGGCCGCTTCCAGCGGATCGATAGCCGCGGGCGCGATGTATGGCTGGAAGCCAGCTACAACCCGGTATACGACGCTGAAGGCAACCTCTACAAAGTGGTCAAGTTCGCCAGTGTTGTAAGCGAACAAGTAGCGCGCGAAGAAGAAGTCAGAGAGGCCGCACGGATTGCCTACGATATTTCCCGGCAGACCGACACCAGCGCCGAACGCGGCGCGACGGTGGTCAAGGACACCGTGACCACCATGCAGCGCGTGGCAGCGGAGGTCGATTCGGCCACCCAAAGCATCGAGGCGCTGGGCAAGCAGTCATTGCTGATCAGCTCCATCGTGCAGACCATCAGCGGTATCGCGGCGCAGACGAACCTGCTGGCTCTGAACGCCGCTATCGAAGCAGCGCGCGCGGGTGAACAGGGTCGCGGCTTCGCTGTCGTCGCTGATGAAGTGCGCCAACTGGCGGGCCGTACCAGCGCCGCCACCGAAGAAATCGTCAGCGTCGTGGAGAAGAACCAGGCGTTGGCCGATGAAGCGGTCAAGGACATGTCCACCAGTCGCGAACAGGCCGCCCAGGGCCTGGCCCTGGCCAACCAGGCGGGGACCGTCATTCTGGAGATCCAGGAAGGAGCCAAGCAGGTCGTCAGTGCCGTCCAGCGCTTTGCCAACGAGCTTAGCTAGCCTAGCCGGGGCCAGCCGACGTTGAACTCGGACGTCGGCTGGCCCCAGCCCGCGAAGTATTCGAAAAGTGTCCCATCTCTGAACTTTTTTTCGACAGACCGGCTCTACTTGGCTTGTACTCTTCTTGCCAACGCCGTCGATAAGGATCATGGATGTCACTCGCCAATGCCCCTGCTATCCGGCTGCTACTTCTGCTGCTCCTCTGTTCCGCCGCGCTGACCGGTTGTTCGTCCGAAGAAAGCCCTGCCGAGCTTCCCCCACGCGTCGCCCTGGTTCAATCGCTCGAAGCGGCGAATTCGTCCAGCGGACCGCTACGCTTTTCCGGCGTGGTACGCAGCGCCGACTCCTCGCAGCTGGCCTTCGAGGTCCCCGGCCGGGTCGAACGCATCCTCGTAGATGAAGGGGTGCGCGTCGAACGTGGCCAGCCGCTGGCAGAGCTGGACACCTCCGACTACGAATCGCAGCTACGCGAAGCCAGTGCAAGGATGGCGCAACTGGAGGCCGATCTCGCGCGGAAACGGCTGCTCGAAGCCGAAGGCATTCTCGCCCCTGCTGCCATCGAGCGGCTCGAGGCCCAGGTGGTCTCCGCCCAGGTCGCACGCGACACGGCGCGGCGCAACCTCGGCCATGCGACGCTGGAGGCGCCGTTTGATGGTGTCGTGGCCGCCAGACTGGTGGAACCCCAGACAGTGGTGGCAGCCGGCACGCCCGTGCTGGCGATCCAGAGCGAGGGCCCGGTGGAAGTGCGCGTGGATCTTCCCGAGACCGCCGCTCTCTCGCTGCCCCTCGACGCCTCCCTGCAGGCTGAAGGCGAGCTGGTCACCGCCGGCGAGGCGCTCTCGTTGGGTTACAAGGAGCACGGCACACAGCCCAGCCCCGGCGGCCGCACCTATCAACTGGTGCTGCAGGGCGAGCCACCCGATGGCTACAACCTGCTGCCCGGAATGGCTGTACGGGTGCGCCTGAGCCGCCCCGCTTCGATGAAAGACAGCGGTCCACAAAGGTATCGGGTGCCCGTCTCCGCGCTGATGAGCTCACCTGCTGGAGAGCACTTCATCTGGCTTGCGGTCGACGGCCAGGCACAGCGCCAGGATGTCGAGGTAACGCGTCTGGAACGCGAACACGCTGTTATCACCGGTACGGCCCTGGAGGCTGGCGCGCCGGTGATCGTGGCCGGTGGCAGCCAGCTTTCGCAAGGGCTGCAGATTCGCGCGAAAGAGCGGCGCTGATCGATGGATTTCGCGCGCTACGCCATTTGCAAACCGGTCAATGTCTGGTTGCTGGTGCTGCTGTGTCTGGTCGGCGGCGTGTTCGCCTTCTTCGAAATGGGCCGCCTCGAAGACCCGGAATTCACCATCAAGCAAGCAATTGTCAACGTTCAATATCCGGGCGCGACGGCGCTGGAGGTCGAGCAGCAGGTCACCGAGCCGCTGGAAAGCGCCATCCAGCAAATGACCCAGATAAAGGAGATCCGCTCGCGTTCGATGCCGGGTCTGTCGGAAATCCAGGTCGAGATACAGGACCAGTACTCAGGCGACAGACTCCCGCAGATTTGGGACGAGCTACGCAACAAGCTCGAAGGCGCGCGGGGCGACCTGCCCCCCGATGCGCGGCCGCCGGTAGTCAACGACGATTTTGGCGATGTGTTCGGTGCTTATTACGCGCTTACCGGAGAAGGGCTTACCCTCAGGGAGTTGCACGAAACAGCCAAGTCCCTACGGCTTGCCTTGCTTACGACCGAAGGTGTCGGTCAGGTGGAGCTCGCCGGCGTGCAGGAAGAGCGCGTCCGCGTGCTGGTCGATGAAGCGCGGCTGGCAGCGCTGCGCCTGTCCCCCGAAGAAATCGTCGCAGCACTGGCGGATGCCGATGCGGTGATCGACGCAGGCGGGGTACGTTCCGGGGAGCTATTCGTGCGCGTGCGTCCCAGCGGAGATTTCGATACGCTCGACACCCTCCGCGCTTTACCGGTCGGGCGCGGCCAGGCCAGCGTCAACCTGGGTTCGATCGCCACCATCGAACGCGGTTACGCGGAGCGGCCGAGGCAGATCATTCGCTTCAACGGCGAGCCGGCCATCACCCTGGGCGTCAGCGGCATTTCCGGAAGCAATATCGTCGAGGTCGGCCGGCGGGTCGAGGCGACACTCGAGACCGAGGAGCCGAACATGCCTCTCGGCGCTGCCCTGCATCCGATCTACCAGCAGCACCAGGTGGTCGACGAATCGGTCAACAGTTTTGCACTCAATGTGTTCCTATCGGTAGCGATCGTCGTCGGTGTGCTGTGCCTGGCCATGGGCCTGCGCGCGGGGCTGGTGATAGGCGCGGTACTCTTTCTCACGGTTCTCGGCACCTTGCTGGTCATGTGGATGGGTGGCATCGAGCTGGAGCGGATTTCGCTGGGCGCACTGATCATTGCCATGGGCATGCTCGTGGACAATGCCGTGGTGGTCTGTGATGGGGTGCTGGTACAACGCCAGCGAGGCCTGAGCCTATTGCAGGCGTCGCAGAAGACACTGCAACAGACCCAGATTTCCCTGCTCGGCTCGACCATCATCGGCATCCTGGCGTTTGCCGGCATCGGGCTCTCTCAGGACACGACGGGCGAATTCCTGTTCTCGCTGTTTTACGTCATTGCCGTGTCGCTGCTACTAAGCTGGATTCTCGCGCTGCTGGTGGTTCCACTGCTCTGTCAGCTGTTGCTCAAAGACGACACGCAGCCGGACGGCGACGGCGCCTACTCCGGTCCGCTCTACGACCGCTTCCGCTCGATCGCACGTTTCGTGCTGCGCTTTCGCTGGGTGACGGTGGCTGTGCTGGTCGTGCTCACGCTTGCCAGCGGCTTGGCCTTTACCAAGCTGCCGCAGAGCTTCTTTCCGCCGTCGAGCACGCCACTGTTTTACGTGACCGGCTTCCTTCCGCAGGGCACGCATATCCGCGAGACCAGCGGTACCGCCGAAGAGCTGCGCAGCTACGTGCAAGGTCTCGATGGGGTCACCGACGTCTCGACCTTCGTCGGCGCTGGCGCCTCGCGCTTCATGCTGACCTACACACCCGAGCAGCCCAATTCCGCGCTCATTCATCTCCTCGTGCGTGTGCAGGAAGCGCCGATGATCAGCGAACTGGTTCGGCAGCTGAACCAGGAGCTACCGACTCGCTATCCGTCAATGGACATCGCCGCAACGCAGTTCCTGTTCGGCCCGAATCCCGAGGCCAAGCTCGAGGCCCGCATCAGCGGCCCGTCGATCGACACTCTGCGCGAATTGGCAGAGACAGGTATCCGGCTGCTCGAGACCGAGGGACAAGTGATCAACGTGCGCCACGACTGGCGCGAGCGCGTGCCGACCTTGCGGCCGCTACTCGATCTGGACCGCCTGGCCGAAGCAGGGCTTACTCGTCAGGCCATCGCCCGCGGCCTGGCGATGGCCAGCGAGGGCTCGCAGGTAAGCCTGTTTCGCGAGGACGACGAGCTGATCCCGATCCTGCTGCGAGCCACCAACCAGGATCGTCTACAGCCTGACGAGCTGTTGCAGCGACTGATCTGGAGCACGGCCGGAAACAACTATCTTCCGCTTGCCCAAGTGGCCGACGGGGTCGAGGTGGTTCCTCAGGACACGCTGATCAGGCGCTTCGATCGCGAGCGCACCATAGCCATCCGCGCCGAGCCGCGCGATGGGGAGAACACCAATGTCGCGTTCGAGCGGATTCGCCCGCTCATCGAGTCGATTGATCTGCCGCCCGGCTACGCGCTCGAATGGGGTGGCGATTACGAGCAGTCCAGCGAAGCGCAGGGGGCGTTGACCGGCTCCATTGCCCTGCCTTATCTCGGCATGATGCTGGTCACCGTGCTGCTGTTCGCCCGAGTGCGTCAGCCGCTGATGATCTGGCTGGTGGTGCCGATGTCGATCATCGGTGTCAGCCTCGGTCTGCATCTGGCTGGTCAGTCTTTCGGCTTCATGGCCCTGCTCGGGCTGCTCAGCCTGACCGGCATGCTGGTCAAGAATGCGGTGGTGCTTGTGGATGAGACCGACCGGCAGATCGACGAGCAGGTGCCGCGCATGACCGCGATCGTCGAAGCGTCCGCGTCCCGCCTGCGCCCGGTGGTCATGGCCGCCGGCACTACGGTGTTGGGTATGGTGCCGCTGTTGTTCGATCCGTTCTTTGCCAATATGGCCGTCACCATCATGGGTGGGCTCGGGTTTGCCACGGTGCTCACCCTGCTTGCCGTGCCCTGCCTGTACGCCCTCTTCATGCGCGTGAACGTGGAGGAAACCTAATGTTCACCCGGGCGCGCCTCAAGCCGCTGTTATACGCGCTGGGACTGGTGCTGGCAGGTTGTTCCAGCGCGCCCAGTCACGACACTCCTCAGCTGCCGCCCGACTGGTTTCATGGCAACGAACAAGCGTCGCTTGAGCCCTCTGCGCTGGCCCATTGGTGGGACCAGTTCGACGACCCCATGTTGACGGCGACGGTAACGCGCGCCATGCAGGCCAACTACGACGCGCGCCTGGCCATGCTGCGCGTTCAGGCCGCTCGCGCGCAGTTGCGCCAGGCTCGCGCCAGCCTGTTCCCGATACTGGATCTCCCGGGGTCGGCGAGCCGCCAGTGGATCGACGTCGATCCGCCGGCCAGCGCCCGCCCGCAACTCGAACAGCTCGGCCTCGATCTGGACGACGGTATCTCGATCGACATGTGGGAACTGGCGCTGCAAGCCAGCTGGGAACCAGACATATTCGGCGCCAACCGGGCTCGTACCCAGGGCGCCCGGCAACAGGTGCGCTCCGCTCAGGCGCAGGCTATCGGAGCACGCTTGAGCGTCGCCGCCGGCGCGGCCCAGGGCTACATTCGTGCGCGCACTCTCGAAGCGCAGCTGGCGTTGCTCGAAGAGGGCCAGAAAATTGCCGGCGAGTTCGCGCGCATTTCCAGCTTCATGTTCGAGGCCGGCGAGGTCACCCGTCTGGATGTCGAAGCCAGCGCAGCCGAGCACGAGGCGCTTGCGGCGCAGCATGAGCAGGTTCAGATCGCGCTGGCCGAAGCACGGCTGGCCCTCGATACGCTACTGGCAAGGCCGCCCGGCACCACCGCTGAGCAGATGCGCACTGCCCCGCCCTCTTCTGTACCGGTCGCCCGAGCAGCCATCGCGCCCGGCCAGCCCATCGATCTGCTGCGTCGCAGACCCGATCTGATTGCCGCCGCAGCCGATCTGCAGGGAGCCGAGCTGCAAAGCCTCGCCGCACGCAGGGACCTGTTTCCAAAGATCGCCGTACAGGCAGCCGCCGGACGCTCCGGTTTTGCGTTGGGCGATGCCATTTCATCAGCCTCGAATTTTGCTCGCCTCGGCGCGACATTCGCCCTGCCCCTGTTGGATTATCCGCGCCGCCAGGCGGCAATTGAGCTGGCCGACGTGTCCGGTGAGCAGGCTTTCGTTTCCTTTCAGCAAACGCTGGCCGAAGCGCTCGAAGATGTGGAGCGCGCCCTGGTTAATGTCGATGGACAACGGCGCCGCCAGATCGCCCTCGGGCGCACCCTGGCCCACCGTGAACGGGCCCACTCCATGGCCCGACGCAGCTATGAACTCGGCGAAGCGAACCTGGCCGAGGTACTCGATGCCCAGCGCAGCGTGCTCGAAACACGCGGCCAGGTAATCGAAGCACGCGCTGCGCTGGCAGGCGCCCAGGTCGCACTGTATCTCGCGCTGGGCGGCGGCTGGCAGCAACCTGCACCGCAGGCGCAGCAAGCGGATCGCTAGCTGATTCAACCCCCTGCCTAGGCCGATCGTGCAGCGCCGCCGCACAGGCTGTGCGGCCGATTGGGAGCTAAACCCAATTCGCGGCTGTCTCTGTTGACATGCCTCGCAGCCGCTTCGCCAAGCTCCGCCGGATCAGGACGCCATGTCTATGCTCAGAACTTGCACGTACCTTTTTGCCCTGCTGTTGATCGGCGCCACCTGGGTGACGGCGAGCCCGGTGGTAGCGCAGACCACCGCGCCGGAAGCAGGCGAAGAAGCCGCCCCACCCGCTTCCGTGCCCGAAGATCCGCTGGGCCGGACGACGCCGCGGGGCGCCTTCAGCGGATACATCCATGCAATGGCCGAAGAAAGCTACGACGAGGCGGCCGAATACCTCGACCTGTCGGGGCTGCCCCGGCGCATTGCCCGTCAGGGTGGAGCGGAGATTGCCCGACGCCTGCGCATTGCACTGGATCAGGGCGGCGACGTTCAGCCATCCGTGGCGTTGAGCGATCAGCCGGAAGGCAAGCTCAATGACGGGCTGGCCCCGCGCATGGAAAGGATCGGCTCGGTCACGCTGCAGGGCGAGGTGGTGCCGCTGTACCTGGAGCGCACCGAGGAAACCGACGAGCCGCTGTGGCGGGTATCGTCAGAGACCCTGAAGTACCTACCAGAAACGCTCGATGAAAATCTTCATACCACCGTGGACCAGCTGCTCCCGAGCGTGCTGATCCAACGCAAATGGCAGGGCGTGCCTATCGGTCATTGGCTGGCCATGGTGCTGCTGGCGATACTTGCGTATGTGATCAGCCGGCTGGTAGTGGCTGCAGTGATTGGTGGTGCGCGGCGCCTACTCAGGCGACGGTTTCCCAACTACCCCACCGGCCTGGTTCAGGCTTTCGGCCAGCCGATCCGGGTGTATCTGGCCGTCATGCTCTTCGTTGCTGCCGCCCAGCGCGCGGGAATCTCGATCATCGTTCGACAGTACTTCAGTCAAGTGACCGTCCTGGTGGCCTGGTTTGCCATTCTGCTGTTGGCCTGGCGGCTGATCGACGTCATCGCCAGCGCGTTGCTGACCAGAACGACGCGCCGCGCCAACATGGGCGCGCTGTCCGCCATCCTGTTCTTCCGCCGCAGCATCAAGGTACTGCTGGTGGCGCTGGGTGTGATCAGCGTTCTGGACATGATCGGCTTCGACGTGACCACGGGCCTTGCGGCACTGGGTATTGGCGGTATCGCCATTGCCTTGGGGGCGCAAAAGACGGTGGAGAACCTGGTCGGCGGATTGAGCCTGATTTTCGATCAACCGGTACGGGTGGGCGATTTCTGCAAGATCGGTGACATCGTCGGGACGGTCGAGCAGATCGGCATGCGCTCGACCCGCATTCGCACGCTGGACCGTACCATGGTGGTGATACCCAATGGTGACCTGTCCTCGCGCGTGATCGAGAACTACGCACATCGCGATCGTTTCTGGTTTCACCCTGCGCTGGGCTTGCGGTACGAAACGACGCCGGATCAGATTCGCTACCTTCTGGTGGAGATCCGTTCGATGCTGTATGCCCACCCTCGCGTCGATCCAGATCCGGCCCGGGTGCGCTTCACCGGATTCGGTGCGGTATCGGTGAACCTGGAAGTGTTTGCCTACGTCCTGGCCAAGGACTACGACGATTTCCTGGAAATTCAGGAAGACCTGTATCTGCGGATCGCCGACATCGTTCGTGAAAGTGGAACCGGTTTCGCCTTCCCGTCGCAGACGGTCTATCTGGCCTCGGATTCGGGACGCTCTGATAGCAAATCCCGGGAAGCAGAAGAAAAGGTCAACCAGTGGCGGGAGGCCGGCGACATGCCCTTGCCGAAGTTCGAGCCCGAGCGCGTCGACAAACTCAAGGGCAGTATCGGTTATCCACCGCCTGGCTCCAGCAGCGCAAAGCGCTGACGGGGCCCATCAAACGGCAACGCGGAATCCGGGGGTGAAGGTGACGTGGATGGCAGCGGGATAGGACGGATTCATGGTGCGCCGGGACGATGCTATCCACCGCCCCGGCAGCTCGGACGAGAAGCTGAGTCGACAATCAGTCTTCTTCGTCTTTCAGCACTTCACCAGACTTGCGATCAATGCGGAATTCGTATTCCTCATCGCCTTCTTTCTTACCTTGACCTTCCCACTCGTCGCCATCGGCCTCGATTTCTTCGATCTCGGTGTAGCCCAGGCTACGGGCTTTCTTGATGGCGTCTTCGATCGACATTCCGGCTTCGCCTGCTGTGGCAGCCATGGTCTGGCTGCCGATCAACAGACAGGCTGAACCAACCAGTGCTGTGATGAGTTTCGTTTGCATGAAGTCTCTCCTGTTTCTGATGGGTGCAATCAGTAGAGCGGCGCGCGACTCTCGGGTTCAACTCGACTCACATCAGCGTCGGCGCCCCAGCGGGACGCGCCGCTGCGCGAACTCTCCCAGACGAAACGAGTCTTTGTAATAAGCGCAGCCGAAAGTTGCTGCGTGTTGCGGAGACCTCCTTCGGGTCTCGCTAGATGAATAGCCACTAAGGAGAGACGCATGATCTTCTACCGTAAATGGATTGCCCCCGCCGCCATATTGACGGCTGCGCTGGGCCTTGCCGCATGCGATGTAGAGCAGACCGAAGAAGGCAGCATGCCCGACGTAGACGTTTCAGCCGAAGGCGGCAACATGCCTGAATATGACGTCGACGCTGCGGATGTAGACGTGGGTACCCGCGAAAAAACCGTCACCGTGCCTGACGTCGACGTAACCATGCCCGACGATCAGGAAGAGCCACCCCAGCAGCAACAGTGATCGAAGCGCGAGAACGGATTCCCTGATGTTCTCGCCTGATTCGCAAGGCCTACCCGCGTTCGTGGTGATTCTTATCTCGCTTCCCACCACCGCGCTCGCGGGTTCTGCCGGACCTGAGCGCTGAAACGCGCACCCGCCATCAACACCACAGCCCCAAGATAACCCGCCATCAGTTTCCGCCTGCGCGCCCGGCTGGCCGGCTTGCGTTCGCATGCCACCAACTTTCTATCTACGGTTGCAGCAGCCACCGAACTGCCCTCGGCGCTGGCCCCTGCCGCTGGCCCGTTCCCGGACTGCACCGACGCACCGTTGTACAGGCCGGTGACCGGACCATAAAGATGAGAATGCCAAACGCTATGCTCTGCTGCGTCAGGAGCGCAGCCGGCGGCTTGCAGGGGCAGCGCGAAACGGTAAAACGCCGCAACATCGCATTTGTCGATGCGTGGCCGAAGTGGCTCGGACCATGAAAGAACGACGCCGGAGGCATCACGCATTCCGCTTGGCGCCCCGGGGTGGTAAAACGACTCATGGTCGCAGCGCCAGGCTGGAATCGGTGGGCACTGAACAACAGGAATGTGAGGGAACCAGGGGGTCTGTTGGACTGCGTATGCGCTCGTAAACATCTTCAATCTCCTGCAATCGGGCCGCACCGGCCCTGATGCGCAGCAGAGTGCACGGCGCCGCGTTAATGCGCGGTTAACGACCAGCCCTGACGGCTACCGATGCAGATGTCTTTTCGTTAACCCGACGTTAACCCGCTTGTAGACACATTGCCTTGCTGGCGGCCGTCCGCTCCATTGCCCGTTCGATCAATCAAGAGACTGTTTATGCTGGATATCCTGCTGGTAGAAGACGACCGAGATCTCGCTGCAACCGTAATCGAATATCTCGAGCTTGAAGGCTTTCGCTGCGACCATGCGGATAACGGATTGACCGCGGTGAAGCTGAGCCAGGAGAACGCCTACGATGCGATGCTGCTGGACCTCAACCTGCCGCGCCTGGATGGACTCAGCGTCTGCCATAGACTCCGCGCTGAAGGCAACGATGTGCCGATCCTGATGCTGACGGCCCGGGACCAGTTGAAAGACAAGCTCGAGGGCTTTCAGGCCGGCACCGACGATTTTCTGGTCAAGCCGTTCGAGCTGCAGGAACTGGTCGTACGCCTGCTCGCGCTGACCCGCCGCCGCAGTGGGCAAGTCAAGGTGCTTCAGTGCGCCGACTTGCGTATGGACCTGACCGCGCATGAGATCACCCGCGCCGGCGCTACGGTAAAGGTGTCGCCGATAGGCTGGAAGTTGTTGGAAACGCTGCTGCGCGCCTCCCCTTCAGCCCTGCCCCGGCAGAAGCTGGAGCAGGCTGTATGGGGTGAAGACGTTCCGGACAGCAACGCA
Organism: Halopseudomonas xinjiangensis; assembly: GCF_900104945.1. Taxonomy (NCBI): domain Bacteria; kingdom Pseudomonadati; phylum Pseudomonadota; class Gammaproteobacteria; order Pseudomonadales; family Pseudomonadaceae; genus Halopseudomonas; species Halopseudomonas xinjiangensis. The sequence continues at coordinate 1,895,640 of NZ_LT629736.1, forward strand.
CTGAAGGTCCATATGCATCATTTGCGCAAGGCGCTGGACGGTGGTTCGGACCAGCCGCTGCTGCATACCGTGGCCGGCTACGGCTTCGTCGTTCGCGAGCCAGCGCCATGATGCGCCTGCTCGGCCTGAAAGGGCTGGTCCTGATCACGTTGCTGACGCTGGGCATTGCGCTGGTCGGCGGCTACACCTTCGTTTCGGCGCGATCGTACGTCAGCGGCATGGATAACATCATGGCCGGGCAGCTGGGCCGAGCGGCGATGCAGAGCGTGGCCTATGAACTGGGCGTGCCGGGCCCGCGCGAAGAATACATGGTCACGCGGACGTGGGCACAACAACCGGAGACGATCCGCGCCGCGTTCGACGAGGCCCCGTCTGACCCGGGCACGCTGTACAAGGCGCACGTCGGCGGGGATGGTCCGTTCGGTCGGCTCTATTTTGCAGTCAGGCAGATGACGCCCGCCGGGGAGCGGTTCGTCACTCAGCAGCTGCTGTCCCCGCCGAGCATGGCGGGCGCGATATCGCCGGCTCAGGGCCGGCTGGTCAACCTTATCCTGATAGGTCTCGGCAGCGCGCTGGTCGTTGGCCTGGTGGTGATTCTCCTCTGGCGTCGCATTTCCACGCCTATCACTGCGCTAGGCGCCTGGGCGGCCAGTCTCAACGAAAACAATCTCAACCAGCCCGTCCCGGACTTCGTCTATCCAGAACTCAATCGCTTCGCCGAACTGATGCGCAACAGCCTGAATACCGCGCAACAGGGGCTTCAGCGGGAACAGGCGTTCCTCAGCCATACCAGCCATGAGCTGCGCACACCCATCAGTGTCGTACGCAACAATCTGGAACTGCTGCGCAAGGTTCAGACCACGTCCTCGCGGGAACCGGACCCGCGTGAAGGCGAGATACTCAACCGCATCGACCGGGCTAGCCTGACCATGAAGAACGTCACCGAGACATTGCTCTGGCTGGGGCGCGATGATCGGGCCACGCATCCTTGCAGTGACTTGCGCCTCGACCAGCTGATCATCGATCTCGTCGACGGCCTTCGCTATCTGCTTGCGGACGAGGTGCAGCTCACCCTGGATCTGTCGCCTGCAGAGCAATACCTGCCCGAATCGCCGACCCGCATCGTGCTCGGCAATCTGATCCGCAATGCCTTTCAGCATACTCGCGACGGCACGGTCGAGATTTTTCAGCGCGACAGCTTCGTGCGCATCGTCAACGCATCACGCGACGCGGCGGAGCCTGCCGGGGACACCGGCTTCGGTCTGGGCCTGAAACTGACCGAGCGCTTCACCGAACGCCTCGGCTGGCGCTATGTAAACGAGGCATTGAGTTCAGGCAGACGCGTCGAGGTCACGCTCGGCTCGGCAGACGTGCCAGCCGAAGACGCTCCGCTGAACGTTAACCACTCGTTAACGGGCGTACGAGCATAGTGGGGGCAAGCGGGCACAGTCCGCATCCTTTGGAGACACCCGATGATCGACACACCGACTACCGAACACGCATCAAGACAACGTATTCGCTGCCGCTGGCTACGCCGGGGAGCGATCTGCAAGCGCTCGGACCCGACCAGCAAGCTCGAAATGAACCAGGAAGCACCTCGGCGGAGCTAACCGACACGCATGGTTTCGGCGCTCGTTTCTCGGCATACTCTGATGCCCTGCTTTGATTCGGCTAGCCATGAAACGCTTCGTCCTGCTCGACACCGCCCCCATCCCCAACGACGGCGGAGCGCTCTGCCTGTTCGAATATGGTGAAGACTTCGTCATCAAGCTCCAGAGTGGCAAGGGTGGACAGCTGATGAACACCCGCATGCACGGCTCCGAAGACGCCCTGGCATCGATTCCTTGCAAGCGCATCGCTTCCCGGCCAAAGACACGTGTATTGATCGGTGGGCTGGGAATGGGCTTCACGCTTGCCTCGGCACTGGAGCATCTGCAGCCGGACGCCAGCGTCAGCGTGGCCGAGCTGGTACCTGGGGTGATCGAATGGAACCGTGGTGCACTGGGGGCCAGGGCCGGGCACCCGCTGCAGGATAGCCGCGCTCACATCATCAATGATGACGTAGCAGCGGTACTCAAGAGTGAAACCTCAGTCTTCGATGCAATCATGCTCGATATCGATAACGGCCCCGAAGGGCTCACCCATCAGAACAACACCTGGCTGTATTCACTGAGCGGTCTTGGCGCCTGTGCCACAGCGTTGCGACCAGGTGGTGTGCTGGCGGTGTGGTCCGCAAGCATGGACCAGAAGTTTCCCGCTCGCATGGCGCAGGCCGGCTTCAGCACAGAGCAGGTCCAGGTGTACGCCCATGGCAACCGCGGCGCGAAGCACACGATCTGGATCGGCACCAGAAAGGCTGCAGCCAAACGCGGTTGAACGCTACACTCAGGGCAGATCATTGCGAATGAGGTGGAACCATGTCTTCGAATCACGACGGCCGGGGCCGGGAAGCTGGCTATCGGGAAAAAGCCCTGAAGATGTATCCCTGGGTCTGCGGTCGTTGTGCACGCGAATTCAGCGGCAAACGAGTGAGCGAACTGACGGTGCATCATCGCGACCACAACCACGATAACAATCCGGAAGACGGCTCCAACTGGGAGTTACTCTGCCTGTACTGTCACGATAACGAACATTCCCGCTACACCGACCAGCAGTACTTCACCGAATCCTCGACGGCCACGCCCAAGGCCAAATCGGCGACGCACAAGGCTTTTGAAGGCCTCGGCGCGCTTTTGCGCAAGCCTGACGATTCACAATGAACGGCATCGGTCAGCCGTCGATACGTGACCGAACCGCCAGCCCCTCCAGCATGCGGCGCATGCGCTCCCAGTGTGTGCCCTCCCAGAACACGCGATGGCATCCATCGCAGGTCAGGAACCGCTCATGCCTTTCCCTGACGCCTTCGGGGAGCTGATGCAGCACTTTTCCCTTCTCTATATCTCTCAGCGGCTCGTTGCAGCTCAGGCACAGACTGAACGGGCGCATGTTCCGTTGCAGGTCCAGGCGATCATATAGCTCCCGTAGCTGCTCCTGTGGTTTGACCGCATGCACGAAACAGCCGAGCTTTATCACTCGATGCTTGAGCAACTCCCGATCACGGGTCAGCAACACCCGGCCTTCCCGGTTCGCCAGCTCGGCGAGCGCCGCATCTTCGTAACAGTTGTCGTACAGCGTATTGAACCCCGCCATACGCAGCAGACGAGCCAGAGCACCGAGATGCGAGTCGGCGACGAAACGCGGCGCGCCTTCCTGTAGCACAGCTACTCGAGAGAGTGCCCCAATCTCGAGCGTCTCGAACTTGGGATAAACCGCAAGCCGATCGCCGTCGCCAACAGATTCCGCCAGCCCTGCCGCCTCCCCGTTTCTCAAGACCAGCGCGACTTCCGTATGCGGTACGCCCAACGCTTCGATCATGTGCTTGACGCTGGCGTGCTCGGCGCCGCGGCTACAGAACGTCTGCCCGCGGCGCTCGGGGGGCAGGAACGCATTCAAGCCGGCATAAAAGCGAAAGGTTGCAGTAGTCATCGCACCACTATGCCAGCGCCAGGGACGCTGACACGAACAATCCCGACGGACGAGCCACTGCCGATGCGCTGCGAGCTGCCTCGCGACGATGCCTGACGCACTGCAGCTCGGTCGTGGCGAGGTCGCCCTGAAATGTTGTGGGTGCGACGGGACGCGTACAAATCAACTTCGTGCAAACTTTAAACTACCGTAAGTTCCAAAAGAGGCTATGTGCCATTTAAATGGCGAATATCAAACAGAAACTCAAAAGTGACAACTTATTGACCGCACTAGTTTGCCTAAGTTAATAATGGCACTTCGATATTGTTTAAATATCAAACAATATATAAAACAATACCGCTCGTCGCCAACTAGCCGAAGCGACAACAAAAACAGGATCTAGTTCCTTTTTTTTAAATTTTTTTTAATTAAGATCCCGCCTGACACACTTCACATCACAAACAACAGGAGCGTTTTGGCAGGAGTTCGTTAGTACCTGCCCCGCTGCGCGCAACTACAAAAAAGGATCAAATCATGACCGCGGAAACTCGGAATTCTACCAAGCGCTGGCTATCTATCGTTGCCTTCGCCCTGGTAATCGGCAACGTGCAAGGCTGCATCAGCGGTGGCGGCGGTGGCGGCGGAAGCAGCAGCACCAGCGAGCCTCAGCCTACCCAGACCGTTGTGCAGGAGCAGCCCCTGCAGCTGATTACCGAGTCTCCGACGCAGCCGACCCTGACCAGTCCCCTGCCTTCCCCAGGTTCCACCAGCGGAACTAGCGGAAGCGGCAGCAATACCAGTTCCGGCTCCACCGAAAACTTGGTTAGTAACGACCCTAACCTTGGAACCGGCATGCTCGAGCTTATCGGCATAAATATAGCCGGTGCCGAATTTACCAGCAGCGAGTTACCTGGCAAGCACAATACGCACTACTTCTTCCCAAGAGAAGGCGATTTTGACAAGTGGAGCATGAAAGGCATCAAAAGTGTTCGATTCCCTATTAAGTGGGAGCGCCTTCAGCCTGCGTTAAACGGTGAGTTTGATCCAATTTATGCCGGCCTTATCGATACCATGTTCACCCAGGCGTCCAGAGCCAACATGGCAATCATTCTCGACATCCATAACTATGGCCGGTATCGCAAAAACATTATCGGCAGTGCCGAAGTCCCTTACTCCGCTTACCAGAATCTGATGGAGCGAATCGCCAAAAGGTGGCAGGGCCGCAGCTCGCTGTACGCTTACGACATCATGAACGAGCCATACGGCGACGCTGACAAGACCTGGTTGGTCGCTGCGCAGAAGGGCATCGACGGGGTGCGCAAGTACGACCGCCAGCGGCCTATTTACATCGAAGGCATGTCTTGGGCTAGCGCAGCGCGCTGGGCAACTCATAGCAACGAACTGCTGAAGCTGAACGACCCGATGGATAACCTGGTCTTCTCCGCCCACCTCTATCTGGACTCCGATGCGAGTGGTCAGAAGTACAGTACGGATCTGACAGTCGATCCAATGGTCGGTGTGAAGCGCGCAACCCCTTTCGTCAACTGGTTGAAGAAGAACGGCAAGCGCGGGCAGATCGGCGAGTCAGGTATTCCGGACGACCCGCGCTACCTCGAGGCCATGGATAACCTGCTGGGATATCTGCAGCAAAACTGCATACCAGTGACTTACTGGGCCGGTGGTCGGGCCTGGGGCAACTACACGCTGTCGGTCGAGCCTTACAAGGACGGCACTGACAAGGGGCAGTGGAAACTGCTGGAGAAGTATCTGGGCAAGGGCAACTGCTCCGACTACGGCCCGAGTGCATAACCCAAAGCGCGGAACCTGAACTTGGCGGGCAACCTGAACGGTTGCCCGCTTTTTTAATGGCCTTCCTTTCTCTAGCGCATCATCGGATAGTCCGTGTAGCCCTTCGCACCACCGCCGTACAACGTACTCGCATCCAGGTTATTCCAACCGGCTCCCGTCTCGATTCGCGCTACCAGATCCGGGTTCGCGATATAGCCGCGACCGAAGGCCACCAGATCCGCCTGCCCGCTGGCGACCGTCTCGGCTGCCGATTCGGCTGTGTGCCCGCCACAGTGAATCATCGTGCCGCTGTAGGTGCGGCGCAGCGTGGCATACAGCTCATCGAAGCCCTCATACGTGCCGCCAGCCCAGTCGGGCTTGTTCACGTGAAGATACGCCAGGCCTTTGCCGTTGAGCTGTTCAAGCAGATACGTGAAGGTTTCCTCAGGGTTGGCATCGTTGACGTCGTTGAACGTACCCATGGGCGATAGTCTCAGGCCCACCCGTCCGCTGTCCCCGACTTCTTCTATCACCGCGTCCAACACGTCCAGCACCAGGCGCGCACGGTTTTCCAGGCTACCGCCGTACTGATCAGTGCGTTGGTTGCTGTTCGAGCACAGGAACTGATCAAGCAGATATCCATTGGCCGCATGAACCTCGAGGCCGTCGAAGCCCGCGGCCATGGCATTGGCCGCGCCTGAACGATACGCCTCGATGACTCCAGCGATCTCCGTGGTCTCCAGCGCACGTGGCATGGCGGTTCGCGCCTTGTGCGCGGAGCCGTCCGGCTCTACGACGAAGCAGTCTGCCTGCGCCTGGATGGCGGAAGGTGCGACCGGGTCCGCACCGCCTGGCTGCAACAACGGATGCGAGATGCGCCCGACGTGCCACAGCTGCATGAAGATCCGGCCACCGGCACGGTGTACGCGGTCGGTGACCTGCGTCCAGCCCTCGACTTGCTCCCGGCTGTGGATGCCCGGCGTCCAGGCATAGCCTTGCCCTTCGGGACATACCTGCGTCGCTTCGCTGATGATCAGCCCGGCGTTGGCACGCTGAGCATAGTATTCAGCGTTCAGCGGGCCTGGCACGTTGCCCGGCTGCAACGCACGCTGGCGGGTCAAGGGCGCCATGACGATGCGGTTTGGCAAGTCCAGAGGACCAAGCTTGGCCGGTTTGAGCACAGGATTCTGCGGCATGAAACAACTCCTCGATGGTTTCGAACGATCTTGGCAACGCCTCGGACTGGTCGCACCGCGAAACAGGGTTAGACTGAAACAGGTGGGTGAATTACCCAGCTGCCACCGTCCAGTTCGGATTACATCCGAAGCGTTGGGCGAGACTTAGTTCAGATATAGCGAGGAGTCTGGTGGATCTGTTGTTTCTGGGTACGTCGTCTGGTACGCCCACTCGCTCACGTAACGTGAGCGGGCTGGCGCTGACCGAGGAAACCGGCAAGCGCTGGTATCTTGTCGATTGTGGCGAGGCGACTCAGCACCAGCTGCTGCGCACGCCACTCTCGCTGCATGATCTCAGCGCGATATTCATAACCCACGTGCACGGCGATCACTGCTACGGCTTGCCGGGCCTGCTTGCCAGCGCCGGCATGTCCGGCCGACGCGAGCCGCTGGAAATCATGGCGCCACAAGGCATCAAGCAATGGGTCGATGCCACGCTGACCATGTCCCGCACGCATTTGCCGTTCGATCTGGTCTTCCATGCAACGGAACAGCTCGGAGAATGGCGCAACAGCAACCTGCGCGCGCAGGCCATTGAGCTCTCCCATCGCGTGCCTTCCTATGGTTATTGTTTTACCGAAGCCAGGCCCGACCCACGTCTCGATGTGGAGAAGCTCGACCGAGAGGGCGTGCCACGCGGCCACTTGTGGGGGCGACTCGCGCGAGGGCATGACGTGGAGTTTGAAGGTCGAGCCCTGCGCAGCGACGACTTCTTGATTTTCAACCGTAAGCCGCGGCGCATAGTCGTCGGCGGGGACAATGACACACCGGAGCTACTCAACGAGGTCGCCCGTTCGGCACAGGTCTTGGTTCACGAAGCGACCTATACGCAGGAAATAGCCGAGCGCGGCAAAGCGGATTTCGGTCACAGCACCGCCTGCGCCGTGGCGAGTTTCGCCGAATCGATCAGCGTACCGAACCTGGTCCTGACCCACTTCAGCGCGCGATATCAGGCCAACCCGGAGCGCAGCCCTTCCATCGCAGATATTCACACCGAAGCATCGGGCGTCTATAGCGGACGGCTGTTCCTGGCCGAGGACTTCGCCCGCTATCGGCTCGGACGCGACGGATGCCTGGAGCGATATCGCGAGCCCGCACGCGGCTGACTAGACCGAACAGCTCGCGGCGGCACACTTTCTTCCAGCTACTGAACGATACGCGCAGTCAATTTGCGCATGTCGGCCGAAATGGCATGCAGTCGCTCGCTGGCGGTCGCGGTGCGTTCGACATTCTGCTGGTTGGCGCTACCGATTTCCCGTATCTGGGAAAGGTTGCAGGTGATGTCGTCAACGACGGCATTTTGCTCTTCCGCAGCCGTCGCGATCTGATGATTCATATCCCGGATCGCCTCGACCGCCGCGGTGATCTGCCGAAGCGCATCACCTGCCTGGATCACTTCCTCAAGCCCTTTTTCGCTTTGCTGTTGACCGGCTTCGATGGCACCCACCGCATCCAGCGCACCGCGCTGCACCGCGGCAATAATCTGATTGATCTCGGCTGTCGATGCGGCAGTGCGCTGCGCCAGTGTCCGCACTTCGTCGGCGACGACGGCGAACCCACGGCCGGCCTCTCCTGCCCGCGCAGCTTCGATAGCAGCGTTGAGCGCCAATAGGTTGGTTTGCTCGGCGACACCGCGGATGACGTCAAGCACCTGCCCGATGCGGCCGCTGTCGCTCTCCAGTTGCTGGATTACCGCAGCCGTTGCAGCGATCTCCTTGCGGACGCTCTTGATCGAAGCCACCGTCCCTTGCATAACCAGATCACCGCGCTGCGCTGCCTGTTCGGCAGCATCGGCTGATGCTGCCGCAGCCGACGCGTGTCGTGCAACGTCCTGTGCGGTTGCCGACATTTCTTCCATCGCCGTGGCAACCTGATCGGTACGACTGAACTGGTCACGGGTTCCGGCGGCTATGGTGGTGGCGACCGAGTTCAGCGCGCCGCTGGCTTCGTCGAGCTCGGCTCCGCTGGTCTGCAACTGCCGAAACGTTTCGCGAAGAAAGTCGGTCAGCGTGTTGGCGGCGTTGGTCAACTGGCCAAGCTCATCGACACGGTCCGTTGCAATGCGCTGACCCAGTCGGCCCCGACTTAACGAATCGATGCGCTCAGTGAGTGTCCGGATCGGGGTCACCAGTATGTGGTCGATCCGCCAGGCGCTGATCACGATCAAGCCGAGCCCGGAAACGATCAGCACGATGATGCCCAGCCACACCGCCCTGTCAGAACTCTCGTCGATCTGAATTGCCTGATCTTCGGCACTTTGGCGCAGCGAGCGCACCAGCGCTTCCATTTGCTCCGAGGTCGCCCTGTCCACGCCTTTCACGGCCTTGTCACCGGCCTGGTGATCGCGGCCTGCGGCCATGAAGGCATCCAGCCCTGAACGATACGCAACGCCCAGACGTAAGTGCTCCGCACGCAGTTGCTGAACTGCGCTGCCAACCTCAGGGGGGATGCCTTCGAGCGCGCCGAGTTCGCTCAGCGTCGCCTGGACGCTCTGCTCCTGCGCCTGGAAAGCGCCCCAGTACTTGTCCAGCGCTGCCTGGTCCTCGCCTCTCAGCAACACGTTCTTCCATTCCTGGACCTGGGTCTTGAATTGGCTGCTGGCACGATCGATGAGCTCGCTTGCACGCAAGGGGCCATGCACCAGATGCATGTATGCGTCGACCTTGGAAGACAGTACGCTGAAACTGACCAGGGCGATTACCAGGAGCAGAGCCAGGCTGCCGGCCAGAAGAGCCAGCGTTCGTGCACGTATCGATTTTTTCAGCATGAAGGATCTCGGCAAGTGTCAGCGGACCGGATAGCGGTCCTGGATTGCTTCAAGTATCGACCGAGACGAAACGAGCTTTAGTGATGGATAGGAATATTTATCAGTATTTCAACAACTTATGTCAAAGAGCCATCATTCGAAGGAGCGGGACGGGAAGCGGCGCTTCGCCGGATACGCTCGTAGCCTGAGTGGGTGAACAGAACCAGATTGACAGTGGTCGCGTAGACGAGTCCGGCTGATTTGAGCTCGTTGATCAACGACTCGTGCTCCTGAGCTGGCAGATGGAAGTAATCGACTCCTTCGATCAGAGCGTCACGGCAAGCCTTGAATGCGCGGAAGCTGGTGCCCTTTTCAACCCTATTGAGCTCATCGAGCTGACGCAGGCTCAGCGTGTCGGTCTCGGCGTAGCGAATCGGAGTCATGGTTTGCATCGCTGTGAGGGCTGGCGGGAGAGATTCATTCTAGCCGTCCTTCGCTGGGGCTCCAATCGGAGGGAAGCCAGCCCGGAGTTGTCGTGGGCGCTGAGCCGGCCGCCTGGTTACCCTGCTTCTCCCCCATCGGAGGGGGCGAAACCCTTGCTGCTGTCACCTAGTATCGGTATCAGGAGTGGCCGTGGTCACCTTGTACTCACTTCAGCGAGTTCGATCCATGAGCATTGACGAACAGGCAACAGCGCCCCTGAGCGTGGTGATAATTGGTGCAGGTTTCGGCGGGATCGGTCTGGCCATCCGGCTCGACCAGGCAGGCATCAGCGATTGGCTGATACTGGAAAAAGGCGGTGATGTCGGCGGAACCTGGCGCGACAACAGCTACCCGGGCGCAGCGTGTGATGTGCCGTCGCATCTGTATTCATATTCATTCGAGCCCAAGCCGGACTGGTCAACGCGTTACGCCAGGCAGGAAGAGATTCACCAATACATCCGGCATTGTGTGCGCAAATACCACCTTGCCCCCCGCTTACGCCTCGACTGCGAGGTAACTGCAGCACGATTCGACGAGGCAAGCGGCCTGTGGCACGTGACCACTGCCCAGGGCGAGGAACTCACAGCACGAGCGCTGGTGAGCGCCTGCGGCCAGCTGAACAGACCTCTGTATCCATCCATCCCCGGGTTGGAGAGCTTCGCTGGGGACGCCTTCCATTCGGCCAAATGGAAGCACGACGTGGAGCTCGAGGGGAAACGGGTGGCGGTGATCGGCACCGGCGCTTCGGCCATTCAGTTCGTTCCGCAGATCGCGCCGAAGGTCAGTCACCTGACCGTCTACCAGCGCAGCGCGCCATACGTGATTCCCAAGGCGGACCGCGAATACAGCCAGCGCGACCACCAGCGATTGCACGCCTGGCCAGCACTGCAGAAGCTTGCGCGGGGGCTGCAGTATCTGGCCCATGAATCACGGGCGCTGGCGTTCATCAGTTATCCGCAGATGATGAAGTCCACCGAAAATGCCTTCTACAAACACCTGCAACAGGGCGTAACCGATCCAGCCAAACGGGCAAAGCTGATCCCGGACTATCCGATTGGCTGCAAGCGCATCCTTATCAGTAACGACTTCTACCCGGCACTCGACCGGGCCAATGTCGAGATCGTCACCAACCGGATCGAGCGGGTAGAACCTGCCGGCGTGCGCACCAGTGACGGCGAGTTGCACGAGACCGACGTACTGATATATGGAACCGGCTTTGCCGCGACCGAATTCCTCGCGCCAATGGCCATTACCGGACGCGACGGGCAGGAACTGAATCATGCCTGGCGCGCCGGCGCTGAAGCCTACAAGGGGATCAGCGTCAGCGGCTTTCCCAATCTGTTCGTCCTCTACGGTCCTAATACCAACTTGGGGCACAGCTCGATCATTTATATGCTCGAGAGCCAGTTCAACTACGTCATCGGCTGTTTGCAAACGCTGCACCGCCGTGGTTTGCGTTACATGGACGTACGCCCGGAAGTACAGGGCGCGTTCAATGTGGACATCCAGCAAGCCGCGAGCGAGACCGTATGGAGCCGTGGCTGCACCAGTTGGTACCAGACTGCCGAGGGCAAGCAAACCAACAATTGGCCGGGCTACACGTTCAGCTATCGCCGGCTGACCCGCAAACCGGAGATGTCCGACTATGAATGTGCACGTTGATTACACCGCGCCGGTGAGTGACCAGCCGTTCGTGCGGAACCTGCTGCGTGGTTCGATGAAATCGATGTTCCGCGGCTTGATTCGCCCGCCGGTTCCGATAGCCACCCAGCGCGCCATCCTGCGACTGATGACCAGTGGCATGCCGCTCGCCAAGGGCGTCAGCCGGACGCAGGAGGTGATTGCCGGAAGCGCCTGCGAGTGGCATCGGCCCGAACGCGCTGACGAGCGAGTCATGCTGTACCTGCATGGCGGTGCGTACCTGATCGGCTCGCCGGCCACGCATCGCGGAATCTGCGCGGGCATAGCCAGCCGCAGCTCCGTAAGCGTTTGCGTGCTGGATTACCGTCTGGCACCGGAATATCCCTACCCGGCGGCTCGCGACGATGCCGTCGCCGCGTACCAGGCGCTCCTGGCACGGGGTTATCGCCCGTCCGACATCACCCTCGCCGGCGATTCGGCAGGCGGAAACCTCGCGCTGGTTACCGCGCTCAGGCTCAGAGAGCTCGAGCTGCCGTTGCCCGGTGCCCTGGTCTGCCTGTCTCCAGTGGTCGATTTCACTGCCGAGCACTTACACGAGCCAGCGGTCGGCGATCCACTGTTGAACAGGAGCTGGATCGAGCAGGCGACCGACGCCTACTGCCCCTCCGGCATGTCCAGAAAGGATCCGGGACTATCACCAATCTACGGTGACCTGGCCGGCTTACCCCCGCTGTTGATACAGGTGGCGGAAGACGAAATCCTGCTCAACGACAGCTTTCGTCTTGCGGAAAAGGCACGCAGCGCAGGCGTTTCGGTTCAGCTGGAGTACTACCCCGCCCTCTGGCATGTCTTTCAGGCGAATACTGGCGTACTCAAATCAGCCGATCATGCTCTCGATCGTATCGCCGCATTCCTGCCACAGACCGGCGCGAGGGTTAGCTAGTACCCCATCCCGGTGCAGCTAGACCTGTCGCGCCGGGATGCTGAAGTCGGGCGCAGCCTCGAACGCGGGTTTGGCGAACAGGTAGCCCTGGAAAAGCGTAACACCGTGGTCGCTGAACCAGGAGAACTCCTCGACCGTTTCCACGCCTTCGGCAATCAGCTCTATCCCGAGATCACAGCACACCTGCACGATACCGCGCAGAATCGCCTGCCGCGGCCCGTGCGAGTCGACTCCGCGCACCAGCCCCATGTCCAGCTTGACGATGTCCGGCTGAAATTCCGCCAGCAGGTTCAGGCCAGCGTAGCCCGCACCGAAGTCATCGATCGCCAGACGCATGCCCACCCGACGATACTCGTTCACCACGTCGGCGAATCTCGCCGGGTCGCCAAAGGCCTCCCCTTCGGTGGCCTCGATGATGATTCGATCCACGGGAAAGTCGTGCTGCTCGGCCGCAGCCAAGGTCGAATCGAGACCCGCGAACGGATCTGCGGCGGCGCGCGGCAGAAAATTCAGATTCAGATCGGACTGCAGCCCTATCCTGGCGGCCACTTCAATAGCTCTGGCACGACATAGCGCGTCGAAGAACGGCATCTGGTTACTGTCGTAACGACTGATCACGCTGTACGCAGACTGATTTTCTGGGCCGCGCACCAGCGCCTCGTGCGAATAGACCTTGCCCGCGCCCGCATCGATGATCGGCTGAAAGGCAAAGGTGAATGCGCGAGTCTCTGTCAGCCCTTCCAGCGCATTCATGAGGTGGCGCTGCCTAACCGGGCACGCCACCGACCGGCAACGAAGGCCGATAGCAGGCGTTTCGCTCGGCCCTGCTGCAACGCGACGAACGACTGGCCGCGCTGAAAGAAGTCGTTCAGACCATCCACTTCTTCGAACTCGAAAGGATCGATCTCGGCGAAACCCATGCTCCAGTCCGAAAAGGCGCGCCTGGCGATCGGTTCGTGGATGATCTTCACCACTTTCTCGTGACGGCCATCGGTCGAGATGATGTCAAACAGCTTCAGCAGCAACGGTTCTTCGCCTTCCAGAACCTGAAAAAAGTTGCCGTCGCTGTAGAGCAGCATGCCGGTCACGGCGATCTGTTGATTGTTGCTTCTGGCCTGCTGCAGCAGTGACTCGAGCTGCGTCGTGTCAAATTGCGGCGTCGCCAGACTGGTGTATACAAGGTGGGTCAACTTTCCGGAGTTCATGCCTTTCCTTTACTAACCAATCAGAACAGGTCTGCTGTCTGGACGGATTGGATCGAACGTTGGGCCAACCGATGCAGGTCCCATGCGACATTGGCCAGTCTCTGCTCTGTATGGAGCCTGTTTAGTATCGGCAAAGCGGCTGGGAGCTGAAGAAATAATCTCACGCCATCCGTCGATTTCCACATGAAACCGCTATACTCGCCGCCCTCACATAACATCGACGATCACAATGCATACCGACTCGATTCCGGCACTTGCTGACCAGGACCACGCTGCTCCGGCCGCGGCACAAGAACCCGCAGTTCGGATGGATATGAAGACGCTGTTTACCAGCGAGGCGCTGGAGCGGAAGAAGGCTGCATCACAGTGGCACAACCGCAATAGTACCGCCCATCATGAGAAGCGGATCGGCATGGCTCCGAAAGGCACCCGTCGGTCGATGGGTAAACGCTGAAGGGGTAGCTTGCAGGTAGCCCTGCAGGAAGGATGTTACCCGGGCAAGCAAGCCGGGCCAAAAAAAACGGGGGCTCGCGCCCCCGTCTCGACGGTTTAGCTATTTCCACCGCCGCTGTGGCTGTTCTGGCCACCTTTCTTACCGGCTTCTGAGGCCTTTTCGCGGTCATTGGCGAAGTTGCCACCGCTATTCTGGCCACCCTTGCTACCTGCTTCGGAAGCACGCTGGGGATCGTTGGCAAAGTTGCCCCCGCTGTTCTGGCCGCCTTTTTGGCCAGCTTCAGATGCGCGCTGCGGATCGTTGGCGAAGTTGCCTCCGCTGTTCTGACCGCCCTTCTGACCGGCTTCGGAAGCTTTCTCGCGATCGTTTGCGAAGTTGCCTGGATTGCCTTTGGAATCGTTGGTCATGATTTCCTCCACGTCTAACAGGGCTACTTGAGTATCAAGCGCCTCTGCTAAATTGAGGGGGCGTTCGGAGGAAAGTTTCGTGCATTTCGTCGAGGTCGATGAACGGTAGAAAGCCGTCACATCACCATGATATCGACGCAAGATCGCGGCGATATTCCGCATTTTCCGCTTCATCACCCTGCAACAGCTGGGCCATGCAGGGGGCACCGCGCGCTTGCCCACCAAGCTTCGACGTGAGCCGCAGCCGTGCGGTAGATAACGCTTCGCGGTAATCCACCCTACCCTTGGACATGCTTGGTACGGGACCCTGCATTGAACCGCGGTCCCTGGGGCGCGTCTCTGTCATATCAGGTCGGCACCGATCAGTTCGAGGGCCAGACCACCGAAACCCGCTTCGGCTCGCTGGCGGTGGCCTATCTCTTCTAGCCGTATCCGCCCGCAGCCGTGCCCGACATGAGGAGCCGATTCGTCATGAGCGAACCCGAAACGATCTGGACGATAGGACATTCGACCCACCCGATCGAAGCCTTCATAGCGCTCCTGCAACATCATCGAATCCAAGCCATTGCCGATGTTCGACGCTTCCCCGGCTCCCGCCGCCTGCCGCATTTCGGGGAGGATGCGCTGCGTGCAAGTCTGTCCGAGCACGGCATCGAGTATCGCTTCATCCCGCAGCTCGGCGGTCGGCGCAAGGCGATACCGGACACGCCCAACACCGGCTGGCGCAACGCATCGTTCCGCGGTTATGCCGATCATGTCGAAAGCGACGAATTCGATGAAGGACTGGCGATTCTGATCGAGCTGGCCAGCCAATACCGAACGGCGATGATGTGTGCCGAGGTTCTCTGGTGGCGCTGCCATCGCTCGCTGGTATCCGACGTGCTAAAGCTGCGTGGAATAGAAGTACTACACATTCAGGATGCCAAACAGGTCAGCGAACATCCTTACACTGCCCCCGCTCGCCTGTGGCAAGGGAAGCTCAGCTACCGGCAGAACGAGGGGGAACCGCTGAACGAGAAACAACGCAGCTTCGGCGTTCAGACCAGCCTCGATTTCTAAGCGTAACGCAACGCAGCGGTAGCTCGTCGCCTGCCGCAGACTCTCTGGAACAACGCCTGCGCAGGGCAGTCATCTGATTACCTTCCATAACCAGGATGATCGACATGCAACTACAACAGATGCTTAATCAGATATCCAACAAGAACGCACCGGAGAACGTGAAAGGCTGGGAACGCGCCGCCTCTGCGGTCACGGGCCTGATGCTGGTGAAGAAGGGCCTGCGCGGTCGCGGCCTGACCAGCCTCATGCTGCTGGCCACCGGCGGCATGGCGATCATGCGTGCAGTCAACGGTCGCTGCGAACTCAAGCGCAAGCTGGAAGAATCCCAGCACAGCGGATCGCAGGGCTCCGACAAAGAGCGTTACAGCCATATGCCGATGGATTCGGAAGTGCATAGCACGGACTTCAAATCGTCCAGCACCTCCATGCCCGACTCCACCAAAATGGGCAACGAAGCCTCGGCAGCTCGCGGTGCAACGACCTCGAGCAGCTCTGGCGGCTCGACCACTCCGGGTGCCACCAGCACTTCAAGCACCCCGGGAAGCGCCGGCAGCTCCACCACGCCCGGTAGCTCGAGCACATCGAGCAGCGCAGCCGGCGTAGGCAGCTCCAGCACGCTTGGCAATACCACCCCACCTACCGGTACCGGCAGTTCTGGGAGCGCAGGCACATCGGGCACATCAGGAAGCTCCAGCACCTCTGGCAAGTCTGGCAGCTCCGGCAAGCAGTAAGCGAAACAGGACGGGGCGCCCTGGCGTCCCGTCCTCTCGTCCGTGCCCGAGTCGCCTCGCCTAGCTTCACGGCCCTTTGCTTATGCCCTGCCCCGCACGGATGAAAGTCGACCCCCAGTCGAACAGGACCATAATCAGCAGGCTCGCGCCAAGCACTGGCATCGCCACGCCGAGCAGCAAGGTAAAGCCGATGACGGTGACTTTCGTCCACCAGGGCAACCCTTTCCATACCACTCTCAGCCCGAGGTAAGCGGTCCCGGTCCGTCCCGGCCTGCGTCGCCACCACAGCGCATAACCCAACCCCACTAACGCCATGACGCCTGCAGCAGTGAGCGCCAGGATGAGCTGATTGAACCAGCCAAACAGGCTTCCCATATGTGCATCGATGCCCCAACGGGTAAGCTTGGCAGCGAGCGGAAATCGATCGAACTCCAGGGTGTCGACTATCCGCAAGGTCTGCGCATCGACCGCCACGGCGTCCACCTGTGTCGGCCAGCTTCGATCGATCTCGGTCACCGTCCAGGCCCGGTCTTCCCCTTGGGCAGGGCGGATTTCGATGCGCCCTGCCTCGATGCCGGCCCGGCGGGCCGTGAGCAGTACCCGGTCGATACGCTGTGTATCGACGGGTATCGCCGACTCCGGGCCGACCGGCGCCGCATGATGTTCGGCATGTGCGCCATCAGCCGCTAAACCCGCTCCGAGTTGCGTATTCAAACCCGGCGTGCCCATACCGAAATGCGCCCTGACCACGCCGATGTGGTCGCCTGCCCACTTCGACCAGGTCAGCCCTGTGGCGGAAAAAAACAGCATGCCGAGCAACAGGCACAAGCCGAGCGAGCTGTGCCAGCGTTGCAGTCGCGGCCTTTGCCGTTGGCTCGAGACGCCCCGCCGCTGGCGCGCCCTGGCCCGCCAGGCACACACTCCGCCAAGGGCGACCAGCCACAGCCAGGACGCGGCGAGTTCGCTGTACAGGCGCCCCCACTCTCCGAGAAATAGTCGTCGATGCAAGTCGCCAAGCCAGTTTCGCAGGGGCAGCACGCCGGTGGTGCCATACACGACCAGCTCGCCCAGAGGCTTGGCGGTAACGGGGTCGACAAACACTGCCCAATGCTCCGACGCGTCCAAGGCCTGTGTTGCGAACATCACTCGGGTGGTCAGGCCTGGGCCAGGCGCCGGGCGCACCGCAGCCAGCGACCCCGGTCTGCTCAGGTGTCGACGAGCTGCTTCGACCTGCTGCGAAAGCGGCTGGGTTGCCCCTCGGCTGTCGGTGAAGAGCAGATGTTGATAAAGCCGGTTTTCGATTTGCGGCGTCAGCGCGTAGAGCAACCCGCTTAGCGCTGCGATGAACACGAACGGACCCACGAAGAGTCCTGCAAGAAAATGCAGCCGAGTAACCAGGGCGAGCAAGAGCTTGCCTGATTCGGCCTGCAGTGCGGCTCCGGCTTGGTCAACCGGATCCCGAAGAACGCTGGACATGAACGATGCGCCTTATATTGGTCGATGCTGAGCCGATCGGCCCCAGACGAGGACGGGACGTACGAGGAGATCGGTGAAGTCAGGCGATGCGAACCAGCACAGGCGAGGCACGAGGGTTGATGGCTGGCCAGAGCTGGCGCAGCGAGAAATGGGGCGAGCCGGCTATCGCAGGACGTTCTATCGTGGGCGGCAGAAGCGGAGGTGGCGCCGAAGTGGCCTCGACCGCCAGGATGAACTGGGCCGAGGCGCAGCAACAGGACATGCCGGGCGCGGCCGAGGATGGCGGCAGATCGTCGATGGTCGACGCAGCATGTGCCACCAGCTGATCGAGGTGATGCGAGTGATGCGAGCCGTCGTGGTCTTGGGCGACTACCGCAGCAGAGGCCGCCAGGCAATGTCCGGCGATGCCATAGGCAAGCCGGGTTTCGGCACTGGCGCTGGCCAGCGCCGCCATGCCCAGCACATGCATGAGCATGGCCAGGCAAGCGAGCATGGCATGGAGCCGGCGGTGCGAGGGCTTGAACATCAGTCATCCTGATCCGGTGGTCAGGCGAGTCTACCCCAGCGCAGCACCTTTGCCAGCCAGTCGATCAGCCGCCCGGAGCAATGTTTGTTCCGTGCCGGCCCACCCGAGACAACCGTCGGTGACCGAAACCCCGTAGGCGAGATTGCCTGACAGCGGCTGGCTTCCATCGAACAGGTGGCTCTCGATCATCACCCCGCGCAGGCTGCTGTCACCAGCCAGACGCTGGTCAATGACCGATTCCAGTACTGCAGGCTGACGCAGCGGGTCTTTCCCGCTGTTGGCGTGACTGCAGTCGACGATCAGTTTCGCCGCTATGCCTCGCTTCTCCAATGCGGCACGCGCCGCTGCGACCTCTTCAGCCGCGTAGTTCGGGCCGGCGTGGCCACCGCGCAGCACCAGATGTACGTCCGGATTGCCCAGAGTCTGGACCAAAGCCGGCCGTCCAAGCTCGTCGACGCCGAAATGCTGATGTGGGTGAGCCGCCGAACCCATGGCGTCGCAGGCGATCGTCAGACTGCCATCGGTGCCATTCTTGAAGCCCACCGGCACGTCGAGGCCGCTGACCATCTCCCGGTGCACCTGAGACTCGCTGGTCCGCGCACCGATGGCCGCCCAGCCGATGAGGTCGTCGAGGTACCCCGCTGCCAGCGGTTGCAGCAACTCGGTCGCAACCGGCAGACCGAGTTCGACGAGTGCCAGCATCAACCGTCGGGATAGCGCCAGCCCTTCGGCCATGTCGCCACTGCCGTCAAGGTGCGGGTCGTAGAGCATCCCTTTCCAGCCGATCGTGGTGCGCGGTTTCTCGACGTAGGCGCGCATCACCAGCAGCATGCGGTCGCTGACCTGAGCCGACAGCTGTGCCAGACGCTCTGCGTACTCGATCGCGGAATCGGTATCGTGTAGCGAACAGGGCCCGGTGACGACGAGCAGGCGGTCGTCTTCACCGTTGAGCACAGCGCGAATGGACTGGCGTTGCTGGTCAATGCGCTCGGCGAGGGCCCGGCTGACAGGAAACCGTTCGCGCAGTTGCGCGGGGGTGGGGAGCGGATGCGCTGAGCGGCGAGTATTCGCCGGAGCCGCAGGCGTTACGGGCAGATCCTTGATGGTTGCGGCTGGTACGGGAGCGTTCATGTTCTGTTTTCCTCGGCCGTGGCGGACTCCGCCACGGCACTATCGTAGTGTTCGACCTTGAAGTGGATGTGCTGCGCCAGAAGCGTCGCCAAATCGCCAGTTGCGGTAGGAAAACAGTCGATAGGTGCGGTACATGGTCAGTCCTCTTGTGTCAGTGCAAAACCCAATAAAAAAACCCCGGTCGGGTAGCCGACCGGGGTTTTGCGAAGCGTTTGGTGGCGACCCTTGATGCGGGCGCCTGTGGGGTATCAGGCGCGTGTGCGGCTAAACCAATACCCGAAGTAAGCATACTCACCGACGACACACGGCAGTGCGCGCGCCAAAACAGCCGGAGCCGTGGCGGAACGAGCGAGCAGGTGAGCCGAGGTGGAAAGCATGTCTGTCTCCAATGACGTTTCAGGACTTTAGCCGATTCCTGAGGTGACCGGCAAGCGGCGATACCTCCTTCATCGCCAGGCGTGGACTCGTTCGCCGGGAGGCTCCCCTTCCGTGCGCATTCCTTTCGTCGGGTTCCGCCGCGCACGGATGCTCCGTAGCCTGAAGTAAGTCATGCTTTACACCCGTGAGTACCCGTTAGCGAAACAGGACATCCCAATGAGAAGAATTTTATCGCTTGCCGCGCTTGGTGCAGTCGTAGCCTCCTCCCCGACCGCCGCCTGGGCAGAAGACATTGCGCTCTCGCTCAATGCTGGTACTACCGGGCTTGGTGCAGGCCTGGTTTACAACCTGTCTGAGCAGCTCAATGTTCGTGGCTCTTACAACTGGTTTGAGTACAACCACGAGGAGCAGATCGATGAGCTGGAGTACGATCTGGATCTGGAGCTCTCGACAACCGAACTGCTGCTGGACTGGCACCCTTTCAATAGCGGGTTTCGCGTTACTGGCGGCGTGGTACACAACGGCACCGATCTGACCGGCGATGCGCGCCCGACTTCCACCGGGACCGTGGAGATAGGCGACCGCATTTTCAATGCGCAGGAGATCGGCTCGGTTGACGCCGATGTCGACTTCAATCGAATCGCTCCCTACCTGGGGATCGGCTACGGCAAACCATTCTGGCAGCGCTTCTCTCTCAGCGCCGACCTCGGGGTGACCTATCAGGGCAGCCCGGATGCGACGATCCGCGTGCGCCCCGGCTCTGGCGTCGACCCGGTTACGCAGGCACGGCTCGAGCAGGCAGCCGCTCAGGAAGAGCGTGACCTCGAGGAGGAATTGGATGGGTTCAAATATTATCCGGTCGCCCGGGTAGGTCTGACTTACGTGTTCTGAATACCGGCCAGCCTGCGCTCAGGAGACTGGCACGGAATTGACAGGCTTCGAGTCGAGCTTAGCCCGGCTCGAAGCACTGGATCGAGTCAGTTCTTCCCAGCTGACTCAAGATCGCTTTCCAGCTCGTCGGCAGCGAACTCGAGTGCTTTCTCGGCATCCTCCACCACGGCAGCCATGCCAAAGAACTCGTGCGTCACACCATCGTAATTCTTGTAGGACACGTTGGACCCGGCCTCACGCAGCTTGTCTGCCAGAGCCTTGCCCTCCGAGCGCAGCGGATCGATTTCCGCCGTGATCACGGTTGCGTCCGGCAGCCCCTTCAGATCTGCCTGGCCTACCACATCCAGCCGCGGATCCTGTTTGTCGGCAGGCTCACTGATGGTGTGCTTGACGAACCATTGCATCGCATCACGGCTCAGCGGTACGGCGTCGGCATTTTCCTTGTACGACTCGGTGTTGGTATCGGTTCCGGCGACGGGATAGATCAACAGCATGTGCTCCGGCATCTGCACGTTATTGTCGCGAGCCATGATCGCCGTATTGATTGCCAGATTGCCGCCTGCCGACTCGCCTGCCACGGCGACCCGTTTGGCGTCGCCTGCGAAGCTGTCGGCGTTATTGAGCGCCCATTGATAAGCAGCGAAGGCATCCTCGTGGGCCGCCGGGAATTTGTGCTCGGGAGCGTGGCGGTACTCGACGCTGGCGACGACTGCCTCGGCTTCCGCGGCCAGGCCCATGGCAGAAGCGGCGTAGGTGTCGATGTCGGCGATGACCCAGCCACCACCATGGTAATAGACGATCACTGGCCAACCGCCCTGCGGCGCCTCGCCTTCCGGCATGAAGATACGCACCGGTTGCGTGCCGCCGCTGGTCTCGTAGCTCATGTCACGGGTGATCACGCCCATCTCGTCCATCACCTGTTTCGGATCCTTGCCCTGATCCTCGAGCACCGCCTTGACCGCATCGGCAGGCGTCGGCTGTTTGCGCGTAGCGTCTACGGACTGAGTACCGAGCGGCTTGGCACCGAGTTCTTCAAGCTTTTGCAGCACGCGCTTCATGTCGTCGTCGGCACGCTGCATCGCGCTATTCTGCTCTGCGGCAACTGCAGAGGATAGGCCCGCCACAACGGCGAGAGTGCCAAGCGTAGCGGCTAGAATGCTTTTCTTGCTGGGTCTCATCGTATAACTCCCGTACAGGTAAATGTCGGGCCGATATCGGCCCTTCACCGGTTTAGTGCAAGGAAAGCAGGCGTTGTTCCGAACGATTGAATTTTGTACAGAAATTGGACGTAGATCTGGAAGACCGTGGCAACTTCATCTGAAACGGGTTCGGCCGGCTTCGAAAAGCCGGCCTCCCCCTTACCGTCTGGCTATGGTAAACGCTTGCTTTACTCACTCAATACCAGCTTCCGACCGACAGCCTGCTCGGCGATTTCGGCAGGGCTGAAAGGCAGCGGGATCCAGTCCTTGGCCGAATAACGACGAGTCTGGTCGCGATGGTTGGGGCTGGTTTCATCGGACGATTGCGAATAGGCCAGCAGCGCTTCCACCACCGGGCCGTCTTCGTCGAAGGTGACCGTTTGCATGTAGGTCGGACCCTTGTTGATCGGTGTGTAAAGGCCGTTCTCGTCCGGCCCCGGACCCTCGGCGACGTTGAATACACCTTCGCGGCCGATACCGCCATGCATGGGGATCCGCTCACCATTGTTGCCTGGGTCGACTACGAACTGGATTTCACCCAGCGCGGCGTCCAATGCGATGTTCTTGCTTTGGAAGAATGCAATGGCATCACCCAGGGCGGTGCGGGTTTCAGCAGTGATCGTCAGCTCACGCGGTGTATTGATCGGGTCATTTTCGTCGAACGGAACACTGAATACGTTCGCCGTGGTTTCCTGGAAGGGCACGCCTTTCCAGAATTCCCGGAACACATGGGCACCGCGGCTATCCAGATTGTTGCGTCGATCCCAATCATTCAGCACCTGGCAGGCGGTGGTAGCGTCCACTGTCCCACCTTCGCTGGTCGGCATGGCCGGGTTGGCGAAGCAATCGTCCAGCACGTCATCCAGAACCAGCTCGGCGACGTAGCTACGGTTGCCATAGACCACCTGTTGCAGCTGGTCCAGGGTGAAACCCATGCCGCCCAGACCATCAGTGCCATCGAGCCGATCTTCGATCTGTACCAGCCCCATGCGCGAGCGCACCAGCAATGGCACCGCTTCCGGAGTCGAGGCGCCAGGGTATGACAGCAGACGCCGACGCAGCAGCGGCGAATAGCCGGTCAGTGGTTCATCGGGATTGCTCAGCCAGTAGCTGTCGTTGGAGTTGGCGACGTAATCGTTGCGCACCAGTACCGGCAGGTTGCCTGGTCCGAAAATCCCTTTCTGCGGAGAGTCGGCGTCTTCACCCCATTCGCACGCCGCAGTATGACCGGCGAGCCCCGGGATACCCGCAGCAGCCAGCGCTTCCAGGGCAGGCCCCTGAACACAAGCCTGGAATTTCTCCGCCGTGACATGGGGGACGGTGGAGATATCGGCATACATCGCCTTGCCGTAGCGATCAGTTGCGATGGTGTTGACGAACGGCAGGCCGACGATCGACTGCAGCTTGTCGACCAGATCGTCCACGCTGGTCGCCTTGTCCATTGCCAGCCATTGGTTGATGGCACGCGGGTTCTCCGAAGCGGCGTCACGGATAGCGAAAGCGATGTTGTTCCCGCCCCATGGCGGCAGCGCTTCGTTGACCAGATTGACCGCCAGCATCGGACCGAAGTGTGAAAGATACACACTGCCCTGGTGGGTATTGCCGTCCGCCAGCTGGACGCTCACATCGACGCGCTCGATGTCCCGCTGCTCGAGCTGGCCGTCCGCGTTCTGGTACAGGTATTTCATCGGATTGCCATCGACCAGCGCCAGCTGATACAAGGTGAAACGCTTGGCGGTGGAGACTGTGTGACTCCAGGCGACGTCCTTGTTGAAGCCAATGTTGGGGAACGGCTGACCCTGCTGGCCGACGCCCATCACATCCAGCTCGCCCGGCAGTGTCAGATGGAACTCGTAGAAACGCTGCACACCGTCCCAAGGTTCATGGGGGTTGCCGTAAAGCATGCCATTGCCGTTTGCCGTCAGCTCCGAACCCAACGCATACGCGTTGCTGCCGCCATTGGTGACATTGATATTGGTCATATCGAAGCCGGTGTCGCTATTGGCACTGGCGGGGGCGCCCGGCGGCTGAGCAGCCACGATCGGACCGACGAAATTGGACAACCCGCCGCGCAGACCGCCCTTGCCATAAACCGCCAGCAGGTCCTGCTCGGTTATTTCTCTGACCCACGGCTGTCCGGCACATGCCGGGTCAATGCTGCCGACCCCGGTGTCACGCAGATAGCGGTTGTAGCCCGCCGCATAGCCGGACACGGCATCGCGCACCTGCTGGTTCTGGGCATCCCAGAACGTCTGGCGCTGAGTGTCGGAGTTGTACCAGGTATAGAAGATGTCGCTGGCAACGCTGCCGTTCGGCAGGTACCGCGCGCTCTCGCCATTGGCGAAGACAATCTCTTCAGCGAACGAGCAGATGTTGTCTTCGGCAAACGCGTAGCCGACGCCATAGCCAAGCCCTTTGTAATCCTGGGCGGTGATGTGGGGGATGCCAAACTGGGTTCGCTGAATTTCGGCAGAGTAGGTGTTCTGGGTCGGTGGGGTCGGCGCGGGGGCGTCGTCATTATCGCTGTCCCCGCTCAGGCATCCGCTCAGTGCCAGACTGGCGGTGACTGTCAGGATCGCAAAGGCTCGACCCCGAAGGCCGTAAGGCTCGATCTGCATGACTGCTTCCTTCTCGTGTTGTTGTTTTTGTATCGGGGCACCCCGCTTGTCTCGTGCGTCAGACAGTCAGGTGCCAGAAGAAACGCTAGCAGGTCGGTTCGAGGGGAATTGTCGTCCAGACGACTATGTGCGTGACTGGCCTGGGAACGGATAGAGCCAGGGGAGCCGGAGCCCGCTGCACGCGGCGTATCGGTGGAGTCAGCTATGACGCGGGCTTCCGGCGAGTCGCGAGCCATTTCCCAGGCCCCGAAAGACGTCTTCCATGGCACTTAGAGGGTCCCGTACGAGACCGGGTTATGTCCGTTATGCCCTAGCTTTTTTGGCACTAGTGCGGCGCCGTGCCGGGAGACACAGCGAGCGGTGATTCGCCGAGCGCACCAAGGGCCAGGCGGATGCGCGCCTCCGCCGGGTAATTCCTGTTGGCCAGAACTACCACCCCGCTTTGCCTCGAAGGGATCATCGCCACATACGCACCGAAGCCGTTGGTTGAACCGGTCTTGTTGACCCAGACTTCAGGGGCTTCCTTGGGCGATTCAAGGGGGTCGGCTTCATGCGTGCCCAATGCCATGTCTGCGCTGTTTCCAGCCAGAAGATCAGCGAGGGCCACAGGATAGGCGTAGCGCTCCCAGACCATCGCCTGGGTCATCGGACCAACCCGGTATTGGCCGATCCGGGTCTGCGTCAGCGCCTGTGCTAGGGCAGGCTCTACCGCCACCTCGCCGAGGTTGATGCCGACGAAGCGAATCAGATCGGCGCTGGTCGACTTGATACCGTAGGCTTCATCGGCCAACGCACCCGGACTGAGCCGGATCGGCTGGCCTGACTTGTCGTAACCTTGGGCATAGCGCGACGCGTGCCGATCGGGCACGGCGAGATAGGTATCGTGCAGCCCCAGTTTCGGCAGCAGGATCTTCCGCATCGCCTGCCCAATAGGTAAGGCCAAAGCTGCTCGCGGCTGCCATGCCCAGCAGGCCGATACCCGGATTGGAGTAGGTCCTGTGCGAGCCGGGCAGATACTCCGGCTGCCAGGTTTGAAAATAGCGTTCAAGTTGCGGCGCAGTCTGTATCGCTTCTGGCACTTGCAGCGGCAGACCGCTAGCGGTGTGTGTAGCCAGATTAAGCAGAGTCGCCTCGTCCACTGGGGTATCCGCAAGCCAAGGGAGGTGATGGCTCGGATGCTCCGAAAGCGCCAGCTTTCCCTGGACCTGCGCATAGCTGGCCAGAGCGGCCGCAAAGAGTTTGCTCAACGAGCCAATCTCGAACAACGTCGCTTCGGTTACGGGAGCGCCTGTGTCTGTCGAGGCCACACCGTAATTGTGGTAACGCAGCTGGCCATCGACGATAACGGCGATAGCCAGTCCTGGGATGGAGTGCGTTTGCATGACTTGCGCGACGTGAGCGTCCAGGGACCGTTCAGCCGCAGCCGCCGGCGCACCAGCCAGAGCATGCTGAGAGCCGGCGAGACCAATCAGCGCAGACAGCGTTAGAACCTTCAGCACCATCCCTGCGTACCTACGTGAAACGTCAGTCGACCACTCGGTAACAGGGCTCATAAGGCGCCCCGCCCGGAAGCTTCATACGGTGCTGCTCGACAAAGGCACGGAGCAGCGCATCCAGTGGTCGCATGATCGCCGACTCGCCGCGGATTTCATATGGCCCGTACTGCTCGATGCGCCGAATGCCGTGATTCTTCACGTTACCCGCGACGATACCGGAGAACGCCCGGCGCAGGTTGGCTGCCAGTTCGTGCTTGGGCATTTGGCGGTTCAGTTCGAGCCCGGCCATGTTTTCGTGCGTCGGGTCGAACGGGTGCTGGAACGTCTCTTCTATTTTCAGCAACCAGTTGAAGTGGAATGCATCGTTACGCTCACGACGGAACTGGCAGACCGACCGGAGGCCGTCAGTCATCTGGCGGGCCACTTCGGCCGGATCGTCGATGATCAGCTGATAGAGCCCCTGCGCCGCCTCGCCCAGCGTTGCGGCGACAAATGCATGCAACTGTTCAAGATACGGCGCCGCACTGCGCGGTCCGGTCAGAATCAGCGGAAAGGGTACGTCCCGGTTGTCGGGATGCAGCAGTATGCCCAGCAGATAGAGAAACTCTTCGGCCGTACCTACCCCGCCCGGGAACACGATGATGCCGTGTCCTACCCGCACGAAGGCTTCGAGACGCTTTTCGATGTCGGGCAGAATGACCAGCTCATTGACGATCGGGTTGGGCGCTTCCGCAGCGATGATGCCCGGCTCGGTCAGCCCCAGGTAACGACCACCGTTGATTCGTTGTTTGGCATGGGCGATGGTCGCGCCTTTCATCGGCCCTTTCATTACCCCTGGTCCGCAGCCGGTACAGACGTTCAGATTGCGCAGCCCCAGCTCGTGACCGACCCGCTTTGAGTATTTGTACTCCTCGGTGCTGATCGAGTGCCCACCCCAGCACACCACCATGTTCGGTTCCACGGCCGGCCGCAACGTACGGGCATTGCGCAGCAGGTGGAAAACGTAATCGGTGATGCCTGCAGAGGTCTGCAGATCGATCCGAGGGCTGCCCAATTCGCTTTCGGTATAGACGATGTCACGCAACGCGCTGAACAGCATTTCACGTGTGCTGGCGATCATCTCGCCATCGACGAACGCATCTGCGGGTGCGTTGATAAGCTCCAGTCGCACGCCGCGATCCTGCTGATGAATGCGCACTTCGAAGTCCGAGTAGGCTTCCAGAATGGTCTTGGCGTTGTCGATCTGCGCGCCGGTATTGAGAATTGCCAGTGCGCACTGGCGAAACAGCTTGTAGGTATCGCCGCTGCCGGCCTCGCTGAGCTGTTGTACTTCGCGCTGGGACAGCGTCTCGAGGCTGCCCTTGGGATTTACCGATACGTTAACTACTTTGTAGGGGCGCATTCTTGGTTCCGGTCAATGGATCGTTGATTCATGGCATGCCAGCCGCGCCGGACTGGCATACACAGCGCGGCTGAGGTCAGACCCAGCCGTCGTTACGCTTGCGGCTGCGGGTCAGCGAGGGCAGGATCAAACCGGCGAGCAGTCCTGCTCCGGCAATGCCGCCTCCATAGACCATGTAGCGCATCAAGACTTCCTTGTTCTCGTCACCCAGCTGCGCCTGTGCCGTACGCAACTCCGATTGGGTGGCAACGAGTTCATCGTGCAGGGCCTGGCGGGTCTGTTCGAGCTCCTCCGCGAGCACCCTGCGCGCCTCGAGCGTTTCCTCCATCCCCTGCACACGGGTCTGCCAGGTTTCCTCGATGGTGGCCAACTCGTGAGTCAATGCCGCGACCTGCTCCTTGAGCTGTGGGAGGGCTTCAGCCGGGCCGGGAGAGTCCTGAAGATCATCGGAGCGGATCCAGACGGTGTTGCCCGACTCACTACGGACCTGACTGTAGTCGCCCTGGGTCTTGATCAATTCGACCTTGTCGCCTGAGGTCAGCGAACCAACGATTCGATAACCATCGGTCGGGCCGCTTCTGACGTAGGTGGTGAGATCGTCGCTCACCCAGCGCACATCGCTTTGTTCTTCCTGGGCGAAAGCCGGAACGGACACGGCGAACAGCGCGCCCAATACGCTGGCACGAATTGCTTTGGTGAACGCTGTGCGAGGCGAAAACGAGGGCAGGACGACGGTGGAATACGTATGGGATTTGGGCATGGTGATCTTCGCAAAAAACGGGTGAGGCCCGGCCAGACAGAAGGTCGGCGGGCGCAGTTCTAGGATTCTCCGTCAACCGACGAGGCTACGAAGAAAGGAAATGGGTCGCGGCGGGAAGACTGCCGTTGGGACATTCGATTCTCCTGGAGGCTCATGGCCTGTAGTCCTCCCTGTGGTTTGCCAAAAAGAAGGACAGTGCTCAACCATACGAGTTCCGCGCCCGCACGGCAATCGCTCGCGATTAAAGGCGAACCAACGAAGCGATAAATCATCCAATTGTCAGAGCACGATAAACGAATTCCCCGACTGGGGACCTTACATGAGTGCGTGCCAGTCACCAAAGGAGACGACAATGCGTTTGAGATGGATCGCTACCAGCTTGTTGGCGCTGACACTGACCAATCCGACGTTCGCAGCCGAGCAGCAACGGCAAGCCGACAAGGCGATTGAAAAGGCCGAAACGCTCGAACAGAAGGCGGTCGAGCAAGGCAGCCCGCCCAATGCTTCGCGCTCCGAGACGATCACCAAGACCGAGGTGCAGGCAGTCGACCCTGCCGGCGAAGCACCTCTCGACGACGCCATAACCTGCCTGGCGCGTACCATCTACTGGGAAGCCAAGGGCCAGGCAGTAGATCAGATGGAGGCAGTCGCAAACGTGGTGATGAACCGCCTGCAGACCGACGATTTCCCACGCAGCGTGTGCGAGGTGGTAAAGCAGGGTTCGGAAACCGGCAGCTGCCAGTTTTCATGGTGGTGCGACGGCAGGCCCGATTCCGTCCAGGAAGAAGTGCCTTATACCCAGGCCAAGGAGGTCGCTCGCCGAGCACTGAATGGTCAATTGAAGGACCATACCGACGGGGCGCTGTTTTTCCATGACCGCAACGTCTCCCCATCCTGGGCCAAGACCTTCAAACGCACCCATCGCGCCGGGGACTTCCTGTTTTACAAGCCACGTGAGTGAAGTCCGAAAATAGCGCTTGGCAGCATCATGCCGATTAGGCATCATTCCACGCTTGGCCTATCGGTGCCTGTCCTCAGGACAGCCCGGCCAGGCCGCCAGAGTCACGTCCGATGGGCTAGCTGGACGCAAGCCGGCGGTGACTCGATTACCCTACGAGACTATTCATGGACGAACACATCACCGCACCTAAGCCGGTCGCCCCGCTGTTGCCAGACGCGCCGACGAACCGTATCGGTTCGCCGACCAAAGGCGCTCCGCAGACCGGAACTCTTTCTCCCGCCATGACTCTCATGGACACAAGGCACTTGAACATCAAGCCAGCCGGAATCTTTATCGAGGGAAAAGATATGTTGGGAGATGCCACTTACGTCGCGAGCGATTTTCCAGTCGCTTATCAGGCCAGTCAAAACAGCCAGCAGCGCTCTGAACGGGTGATTTCCACCTACCACCAGGAGCGCGTTACCGAACGAGCCGAGCCACGTCCGTTCAACCCGGACGAAATCGACCGCGGATTCGTTCAGCACGGCATGTGCTTCTAAAGCAAGACGATTAGCGGAGTGCCAATCTGGGCATTCCGCTGCAACAGCCATCGCTGCCACCCAGGCGGCACCAAGCTACACCCCGCTATCCTTCTTCGCTTGCTGCTTCTCTTTTTGCTCCCCTGCTCCGCTGATTTCTCGTTCGCCGAGTCCGTCCACACAGCCCGGAAATCTCTCCGGACAGGCGAGGAACTACCATCGCAAGCGTGTTTCAGAAGAAGAAGAAAAGTCGGCTGACTAGCCGCTTGTCCATTCTGACCAGGAGCTACCCATGCGCTATCGCCACCTACTGATCCTCGCTACCCCGTTCGCCTTCGCCCTGCCCGCTTCAGCCGACTGGCCCACCGGCGCCCGTACCGGTTTCGTCGCCGAATGCATGGAAAATTCCCAGGCATCCCATCAAGCGGAACGCGCAAAAGCGTTTTGCGAGTGTGCTGCTGACGAAGCCAGCAACGAATTCAGCGAAGCGGAACTCGAGCAGATGAGCCGCGGCATGAACCGGGAGATGGAGCAGCGTTTGATCGAAACCGCACGGAGCTGCGCTCCCAAGCTGGAAGGCTGAGTTGCCGTTGCTCAGCTGGTCTGTCGCGGATCGCGGCGCTCCTCGTTGAGCCAGGTGCCGCACAACTTGCAGTATCGGGCGTCCGGCTCGTGCCGCGCGTGACCACAGCCGGGACACGACTCATCAGAATAACGCTCGGCACGCAGCGTGTTGATGACTTCGGCAGAGAATACGCCCACCGGCAGGGCTATGATCGAATAGCCGGTAAGCATGATCAGAACCGACAGGAATTGACCCATAGGGGTAATCGGTGTGATGTCGCCGTACCCGACCGTGGTCAGGGTAACGATGCCCCAGTACACGGACTTCGGGATGCTGGTGAAACCGGCCTCCGGGGGCTCGATCATGTACAACAGCGTCGAGAAGATGATCACCACCATGAACACAACGAACAGGAACAGCGTGATCTGACCTCGACTACGGCGCAATGCTTCCAGCAGCAACCGCCCCTGCCCGGCCAGTGACATCATCTCGAGCACGCGTATCAGGCGGAGCGTACGCAACAGCCTGACCACCACCAGCATGTGCGCGCCCGGGAAAAACAGAGCCAGCCAGGTCGGCAGAATCGACAGCACGTCGATCACGCCGTAAAAGCTTTTCAGATACCGACCGGGTGTCTGAAGACAGTAGATCCGGACGCCAAGCTCGATCGTGAACAGCACGGTAACCAGCCACTCGATGCCATAGAAGAGCAAGCCATAACGCTCATGGTACGCCGCGACGCTGTCGAGCATGACCACGGCGACGCTGAGCACGATCAGCGCAGCCAGCGCGATGTCGAACGCCTTTCCTGCCTTAGTATCGGACTCGAAGATTATCTGAAACAGCCGCGTTCGCAGCCCAACTCCTCCTGGCTCAAGCATGTATCGTCCTATTCATTGCATCAGGTGCCACAGAACGTCTGCAACACCATCTCTTCCGGCCGCGGCGGCATGGCGTAACGCGCGTCAGCTTCAGCGTAGGTCTGCGGTAGTGCCAATCGCTCGACGAGCTGGTGAAATGGCGAGAAGTCGTTGCGTTCGACCGCAGCCGCGATCACTTCCTCGATCAGATGGTTGCGCGGGATAAAAGCCGGATTGCGCTCGAACATCTGCTGTTGCCGCTGGGCAGCTGAGGTATCTTCCTGGGCGAGACGCGCTTGCCATCTCTCCAGCCAGGGCTCCAACTCCTCGGGCAAGTTGAAAATGTGCGCCACGCTCTCGAAGCCGGCATTGGGCGCGGCGAGCTCGGCCAAACGCCGGAAGGTCAACGTATAGTCCGCGCCAGCCTGGGTCATGCGTTCGAGCAGATCGTCAACGAGTGCTCGCGCCTCGTCATCAGGTTGAGCGATGCCCAGCTTGGCGCACATCAGCTCCGCGTACGCCTGTTGGTAACGGGGTACGAAGTCATCGATTGCCTTTTGCGCCAGTTCCACCGCGACATTCTCGTCGGCATCAATCAACGGCAACAATGCACGTGCCAGCCAGGCGAGATTCCATTGGCCGATGCCCGGCTGATTGGCATAGGCGTAGCGGCCGCCAGTGTCGATCGAGCTGAACACGGTTTTCGGGTCGAACCTGTCCATGAAAGCACAGGGGCCGTAATCGACGGTCTCGCCGGATACGAGCATGTTGTCGGTGTTCATCACACCATGGATGAAACCGAGCTGCTGCCACTGGGCGATCAACCCGGCCTGGCGACCAATGACGGCCTGCAGCAGGGTGAGATAGGGTCGCTCGGCAGTCGCCGCCTGGGGGTAATGCCGCTGCATGACATGGTCGGCCAACAGCCGAACGGCATCGCCGTCATCGCGCGCAGCGAAGTACTGGAAGGTACCGATGCGGATGTGGCTGCGCGATACACGGGTGAGCACGCCGCCCGGCAAAGCGCGGTCGCGAAGGACCTTCTCCCCCGTTGTCACCGCTGCCAATGCGCGGGAAGTCGGCACGCCGAGCACGGCCATGGCTTCGCTGACCACGTATTCGCGCAGCACCGGCCCCAACGGAGCGCGCCCGTCGCCGCCCCGGGAATAGGGCGTGCGGCCCGAGCCCTTGAGCTGCATATCGTAGCGCTCGCCCTGCTGGTCGACCACCTCGCCGAGTAGCACAGCACGGCCATCGCCGAGTTGCGGGTTCCAGCCACCGAACTGGTGGGCGGCATAGACGGTGGCGATCGGCTCGGAACCGGGCGCAAGCCGATTACCAGCCAGCACCTCCACGCCCTCCTCCGATTCCAGCCATTGCGCATCGATGTTCAACTGCTCGGCCAGGGAGCGGTTCACGCGAATCAACCCAGGCGACTTTACCGGCTCGGGAGCCTGTCGCGTGTAGAACTTGTCTGGCAGAAGCACGTAACTATTGTCGAACCGGGGGCTGCGAAGCTGGCTCATCGGTTTCTCCATCGTCAGATGATTGTAGGGACTTGGATAGCATACTCGCCAAGGGGTTGCATCGAACGGCGAAGTTCATCGGAGTCTTGCCCGGCAGGCGCGTTGTCAGATGCGCCCTCCCCGCCGACAAGGAATTTCGTTGCTGCGTCAGGGTCGCATGCAGGGACACGTTTTCGTTTCGCTAACCAAGTGACAAGGAGTACGCATGCATATGTCGTATTGGCGGTTCGGCGCAATGATCGCCACCTCGACCATCGTCATGTTCGGCCTGATGTATCTGAACACCTATGCGCTCGAACATGTAATGTGGAGCGAGACGCGGGGTTGGATGGCGCTGCTCATGGGCGCTGTGATGGCTGTCATCATGCTCAGCTTCATGCTGAATATGTATGCCAACAAGGCAGTCAATATCGCCATCTACGCTGGGGCGGTCCTCGTCTTTGCCGTGTCGCTGTGGCTGGTACGCAGCCAGACGACCGTGGGAGAAGTCGAGTACATGAAGGCGATGATCCCGCACCACTCGATCGCCATCATGACCAGCGAACGCGCGAATATTGAAGATCCCCGGGTACGCAAGCTGGCTGATGAGATCATCGAGGCGCAGCGGCGAGAGATAGCCGAAATGAAATATCTGATCGAAGCGCTGGAGGAAGCGAAATGAGTAAAGCCAACGGAAGCCTGCGAGGCTTGTCGCCTCACCTGGCCGTGCTCACGCTGTCGATCGCCTGCATGGGCCCGGCTGTCGCAGCCGGCGAAGCGGAACCCGAGCCTAAAGTGGTGCCGCCGACCGAGGCCGTATGGAATCCCGACCTGAGCGAGGCGGACCCCGGCCCCCTCGAACCTTCCGAGGTCTATCGAGTTTTGCAGGCGGACCCGCGCTGCAGTTTTCACTATACCCAGGCCAGCCCACCGGTCATCGTGCTCGGACAAACGGCGGAGACCGGCGAGTTGTTGGCGCTGATGAAACTGCATGGTCGCCTGGTCCGATTGACTCCCGCATCGGCGACCCGCTTCGACCAGATTATCGCAGGCGGGACGTTCGAGGCTGAAGGAATCGTGGCCAGGATCATGCCAGAAACCGAAGAACAAGATACCACCGAGGATGACCGGCGCCGCTGGCCCGCCAACATGCGCTTCGAGCTCGACGAGGGGTTGAGCGTGGGCTACCGGGGCTGGTACGTCTGCGATTAGCCGTTGCGCCCTCGGGGCGGTGATAATACGGCCTTCGCATCGGAGCGTGCCTGAATGAAAACCTGGTTATTCCTCCTCGCGGCCATCATCGCGGAGGTCATCGCTACCTCGGCGCTGAAAGCCAGCGACGGTTTTACCCGCACGGGCCCCCTGGTGATCGTCGCGATCGGCTACGCCATCGCCTTCTATTTCCTGGCGCTGACGCTGCGCACCATACCGGTTGGGGTTGCGTATGCCATCTGGTCAGGGCTTGGCGTGGTGTTGATCACGCTCGCCGCCTGGCTGGTTTACGGGCAAAAGCTGGACGCACCGGCGATCGTCGGGATGGCGATGATTGTCGGCGGTGTCGTAGTGATGAATGTGTTTTCAAAGACCGCCGTGCATTGAAACAAGGACGGGGCTCGTTGCGAGCCCCCGCTTTCAAACTAGTGCGCCATCTCGATCTTGTGAAAGTCGAGCTCGTTTTCCTTGGGCGAGGCCTTGATCGCCATGACCTCTTTACGCTTCTTCAGCAGAATGTAGCCGAAGCACGCGAAGTAAATCGCGATGACCAGGGCGCCCACCCATTCGATCTCGAGAAAGTCGAGCTGGAACAGAATGGTCAACGCGCACATGAGCACGAAGTTGCCCAGGTAGTAGCGTGCCCGCCCCACACGGCGCGCGGTCAGATTCAGATTTTCCGAATACAGGCGAATCAGTGAATCCAGCGAATTGATCACCATCAGCACACCGACGCTGATCATGGCCAAACTCACCCAACTGGCGATCATCAGTCCTTCCTGGTGGTAGTGGTACAGAATCACGAACCACACGCCGATCGCTACGGAGGGGAAGAACAGCATCGCCAGCAGCAACTGCCAGGTACGCAGCCCCCCGACGAAGCGCGCGGTGAACTGACCGATCATGATGCTCCAGGCAAACCACCAGAACATATAGAACTCGTGGTACTCGTTGATCGGCAACATGAAGTGGTGCAGGTTAGTGAAGTATTCACCAATCAAGCCGGTGCCACTGGTGAAGTCGCTGATGTCGCCGCGATCGGTCAGGAACGCTCGCGCCCACATAATCGCAATCAACAGCAGAAAGAAGCCCGACGAGCTCAGGCTGAGGATGCGTACGTACCTGATGTCGCTACTTGAGTAGACCGCCGCTGCGATAGCCGCCATGACGATCAGGTAGAACACCGGCAGCACCGTTTCGCCATCGCCGAGCTGCGGCAGGTACCAGGGCAGATTCACCAGGAGGAGGTAGGCCGTGAATGCGCAGGTGCCGATGATCACTGCGTTATTGACGAACTTCACCAGCTTGATTTCAAAGAACTTCACCTGCGGCTCGATGACGCAGAAGTAGAAGCAGGTCAGGAAGTAGAACCCCCATATGAGAAAGCCCCAGAAACCGAACTCGATGGCCAAGGGGTTGGCGAAACCGTACTCGGGGCTCTCGGCCGTATTGGCGTAGCCGGCAAATTCGGTCAGCGGGAACATGATCAGCCCCACATCCAGACCTGATGTGAAAAGAATCGCGACGAACGTCAGCGTATGCACCGGCGTCACGCCGATACAGCGCAGGTTCCACCACTTGGCCAGAATCAACGCGATCACGCCGAAGACGAATAGCATCCCTATCGAAAGCCAGAGTGTCATACGAACCTCCGGCTGCAGCGATTGACGAGTGTAGTGATGAGCATGGTTGTTTCCTTTCGTTCGTAAAGGACACAAACCTCCGCGTTGCGCGGACAGGGCTTGCCTATATGTCGCTGATCGACGGTGCTGCGCACCCTGGCGGCAATAGGGAAATCCTGACGGTTTGCATAAAGCGCGGGCTTGCGCCCGCGCGGGGTTCAGGCAAGAGCCCGCGCCGCTTCCCGCGGGCGCTGGCGTGCTTGCCACTGTTCATCCATCGACACCGGCGCGTTCGATGGAGCCAGGGGCTCGAAGCCCCGAATGATGTCTGCAGCGCGCTCGGCCACCATGATGGTCGGCGCGTTCAGGTTGCCGTTGGGTATGGTCGGGAAGATCGACGAATCCACTACACGCAAACTCTGGATACCATGGACCCGCGTCTGCGGATCGACCACGGCCATCTCATCGGTGCCCATCTTGCAGGAGCAAGACGGGTGGTAGGCGCTCTCCACCGCGCCGCGTACGAAGGCATCGATCTCTTCGTCTGTATCCACTTCCACGCCTGGCTGGATCTCCGCGCCACGATACTCATCCATAGCCTGCTGATGAATGATCTCGCGGGAAAGCCGTACGCAGTCGCGGAAAGCTTCCCGGTCCGCCTCTTCCTTCAAATAGTTGAAGAGGATCTCCGGGTGCTGACGCGGGTCGCCCGACCGTACGTGCACGTGGCCACGACTCTTCGGCTTGTTATGGCCGACGTGCAGCTGAAAGCCGTCGCCAGCGAAGGCTTCCTTGCCGTCATAACGCATGGCCGCGGGCAGGAAGTGGTACTGGATATCCGGCCATTCCACACCTGCCTTCGAGCGGATAAAGCCGCACGACTCGAAATGGTTGGTCGCGCCCAGGCCCTTCTTCAGGAAGAACCACTGCGCGCCGATCTGGAGCCGGCTCGCCCAGCCCAGCTTGCGGTTCAGCGAGACCGGTTTCAGGCAGCGAAACTGGAAGTAGAACTCCAGGTGGTCTTGCAGGTTTTCGCCTACCCCCGGCAGCTCGTGCAGCACCTCGATGCCGGCCTTTTCCAGTACATCGCGACGACCGATGCCGGACAGCTGCAGCAGATGCGGCGAGCCGATCGAACCGGCTGACAGCACCACTTCGCGGTCGGCGCGCACGGTCAAGACTTCGCCCTTGCGTTCGTACTGCACGCCCACGGCGCGCTTGCCTTCCAGCACCACGCGATGGACCAGCGCATGGGTCACCACGGTCAGGTTGGAGCGACTGCGCACCGGGCGCAGGTATGCATTCGAGGTGGACCACCGGACGCCGTTCTTGATGGTCATCTGCATCGGACCGAAGCCTTCCTGCTGCGCGCCGTTGTAGTCTGCCGTGGCCGGGTAACCGGCCTGCACGCCGGCGTCGATGAATGCGCGATACAGCGGGTTCTTCATCTGATTGCCGGTGTTGACGCCAAGCGGTCCACGATCGCCACGGTAGCTGTCGGAGCCGAAGGTCCAGGTCTCCGCCTTCTTGAAATACGGCAGACAGTGCCGGTAGTCCCAGCCTTCGGCGCCCTCTTCCTGCCACTCGTCAAAGTCTTTTGCATGGCCACGTACGTAGACCATACCGTTGATCGAGGACGAACCACCCAGCACCTTGCCCCGCGGGCAATGCATCCGGCGGTTGTTCAGGTACGGCTCCGGCTCGCTCTCGAACTGCCAGTTGTATTTACTGGTGTTCATGGGAATCGACAGCGCGGTCGGCATCTGGATGAAGATGCTGCGATCGCTGCCGCCGTTTTCCAGCAGCAGTACGCTGCACTTGCCGTCTTCGCTCAGGCGATTGGCGAGTACGCAGCCGGCCGAACCGGCACCAACGACGATGTAATCGTATGTCTGGGTCATGAAATGTCCCCTCAGAATGGGCTCTCCAGATCGGCCATACCGACGTAGACCGACTTGAGCTGGGTGTACTGGTCCAGGGTGACGCGTCCATTCTCGCGGCCGATGCCCGACAGCTTGTAGCCGCCGACCGGCATTTCCGCAGGCGATGCTCCGTAGGCGTTGATCCAGCAGATACCGGCCTGCATCCGGTGGATCACGCGGTGGGCGCGGCGGATGTCATTGGTGAACACCCCGGCTGCCAGCCCGGTTTCGGTATCGTTGGCGCGACGAACCACTTCGTCCTCGTCACGGAAGGTCAGAACCGACATCACTGGCCCGAAGATTTCCTCGCGAACGATGCTCATCTCGTCGGTGCAATCGGTAAAGATCGTCGGCTCGACGAAAAAGCCGCCTTCGGCGCCGGCCGGCTGAGCAGCCTTGCCACCACAGGCCAGGGTCGCGCCTTCGGCGATGCCCTTCTCGATATAGCCGAGCACCAGGTCGCGATGCCTGGCGGAAATCAGCGCGCCGAAGTTGGTGTCCTCATCCAGAGGATCACCCATGCGGATGTTGTTCCGCGTACGCTCGAGCAGGCGTTGCATGAAGGTGTCGTACACCGCTTCATGAATGAACACGCGCGTGCCGTTGGTGCAGATTTCGCCCTGGGTATAGAAGTTGCCGAGCATGGCTGCCGACACGGCGTTGTCGATATCCGCATCATCGAACACGATCAACGGCGACTTGCCGCCGAGCTCCATGGTCACTTCCTTCAGCGTGCTGGCGGCTGCGGCCATGACTTTCCTGCCGGTGCCCACTTCGCCGGTGAACGAGACCTTGGCGATGTCCGGGTGATGCGTCAGCCAGGCGCCGATGCGCCCGTCGCCCTGCACCACGTTGAACACGCCGCCTGGAACGCCTGCCTCGGCGTAGATTTCCGCGAGCTTCAGCGCGCCCAGCGGCGTCTCCTCGGATGGCTTGAAAATCATGCTATTGCCGGTGGCCAGCGCAGGCGCGGACTTCCAGCAGGCGATCTGCAGCGGATAGTTCCACGCGCCAATGCCGGCGCAGATACCCAGCGGCTCG
This sequence comes from Halopseudomonas xinjiangensis, assembly GCF_900104945.1. NCBI lineage: Bacteria > Pseudomonadati > Pseudomonadota > Gammaproteobacteria > Pseudomonadales > Pseudomonadaceae > Halopseudomonas > Halopseudomonas xinjiangensis. The sequence continues at coordinate 1,933,919 of NZ_LT629736.1, forward strand.
CGGCGGGTGTAATAGAAATCACCCCCCAGGTCCTGCTGGTTGCCTTCGATCGACGCAGCCAGGCCAGCGAAGAACTCGATGCTGTCCGCGCCGGTAACCACGTCAACGGCGACCGCTTCCTGCCAGGCCTTGCCAGTGTCGCGTATTTCTACCGTGGCCAGCTCATCATTGCGTGCCCGCAACAGCGCGACGGCGCGTAGCAGGATGCGCCCGCGCTGCACACCGCTCATGGCGGACCATGTGGCAAAGCCCTCTCGAGCGCTGTCGATCGCAGCCTGCTGCACGGATTCATCGGCAACTTCCATCTCGTAGATCGCCTGGCCGGTCGCCGGATTGACTACTTCGAACGTCTCGCCGCTCTGGTTGGCCAGGTATTGGCCGTTCACGAAATTCTGGTAACGGGGCAGTGACATAAATGCTCTCCGGTTATCGGGGGCTCTGCTGCAGCGCGCCGATTACGTAGCGCTTGCACAGTGCTTCACCCATGGCAAAACTGTTTTCGGGTTCCGGGCTAAGCGCGCTGCGCAGCCAGAACCCGTCGATCATCGCCGCCGCTTTTAGCGCCGCGTCGGTCGCTTCCTGAGCCGGCAGTTTTTGTGCGAATGAATAACGCAGGTTGCTGTACAACCGGGCGTTGTTGATCTGTTGCAACCGCTTGAAGCCAGGCTCATGTAACGCCCTGGCCCAGAAGCTCAACCAGGTCCGGCTGGCCAGTTCGGAACGCTGAAACTCCGTGAAGTTGGCTTCGACGATGCACAGCAGGCGTTGCTCGGGTGAACCGTCCGTGGCCCGGATGCGTTCCCGAAAATCCTTGCCCAGCTGATCGAGGAGATACCGCAGCGCCGCTTCGATCAGGCCCTGCTTGCCACCGAAATAATGGCTGATGATCCCCGACGACATCCCCGCCCGGCGGCTGATGGTGATGATCGTCGTGTTCTGCAGCCCCAGCTCGGCAATCGATTCGAGAGCAGCCTGAATAAGCTGCTGCCGACGGGTGTCTTTCACTCCAACTATAGGCATGATTCGCGGTCGCAATTTTTTTGATTGAACGTTCAATTAACGAAAAGACTACAGCAAGGAAGGCACATGATCAACTTTTGATCGCCCCCCCGTTAGCGCCCGGTCCACACCTCGACCCGTAGGAGCGGACCTGGCCGCGAAGAAGCATGCACGGTCTTCTGCGTGTAGCGACTCCGCGTGCTCGCCCGGGTGCGCTCCAACATCCGCACCCGACCCGTAGGAGCACCATCAGGGCGTACAAAACAGCGTCCGCCACGGCCATACCCGAAATCGCTCACGGAGATCAGAAAACCGAACGCGCCGCGATCAGCAACGCGCGCGCCGGCACCTTGCGCCCGACAACTGGTTGGCGAATTCCCGTCCGAAGCGCTCCGCCGCCCACCCTGAATCGGTCTCGGCAGCTGGCATACCAGAGCCTGGTACAAACACCGCTTCGCTTGTTCGGAATTACTGCGCCATTAGCGTGTCATTACTGTACGGCCGGACGGCACTGCAAATGCCGACCCGGGCGTGCTAAGGGTCCGTTAGGAAGTGGCGGCTGACATACCTGCGGGGAAGTCTTGGGCAAGGGAGCGCGCACGTAGGGGTCTTGATCAATCGCAGCCGGGCAAACCGACAGGTTTTTCTCGAGGTACGTATTCATGGCCAGACCACTCAATGCATTACCGAGTTTCGATGAGCTGAAGACAATGGCTGCCGAGCGACCGGAAGAGCTGGAGAGCCTCAGGGAACGGATGACCGACGAGATATTGCGTGACGCACCGGAAGACCGGCGCCGTAGGCTGGAAGGGATTGTCTTTAAAATCAATGCCGAACGTCGTCGTTCCAAGAATCCGATGCAAGCTTGCATTCGCATTTCGCAGATGATGATGGATTCGGTGGTCGAGTTGCGCGATGCGGTCAACATGCTCGGCGCACAACCGGTTCGACAGCCCATTCGCGATGAACCCGCTCAGGCTGCCGACGTGCTTCCGTTCAGACGGCAGAACGGCTCGTGATGCATGAATAGCCCGGCATCCGTCGGGCATTCGCTTGTTCCGATCCGCGCGGTCGGTTTCAATGTGCATTCCATTCCCTGAGTCGACCTGCTGCCATGCCCCTCCCCTCCGGACCCTTGCCTGACGAGCTTTTACGACAAGCCAGCGCCACGACCCTGTCCCACTATGCCGAGCGTGCAGAAGCCTTCCGGGACGGTACCTGGAATCATGACGTCAGCCAGAATATCGACGCGCTTCTCCGGCACATTGAGGGTCCCGCTCCGTACCAGGTACTGGACTTCGGCTGCGGACCGGGACGCGACCTGCGAACCTTCAGCAAGCTGGGCCACACGCCGACCGGCCTGGACGGATGCGCGCAATTCGTGGAGATGGCACGGCAGGCGAGTGGCTGTGAGGTGTGGCAACAGAACTTCCTCGATCTGAAGCTCCCTGCAGAGCATTTCGATGGAGTCTTTGCCAACGCGGTACTCTTTCATATTCCCAGCCAGCAGATACTCGGCGTTCTGCGACAGTTGAGCAGCGCCCTCAAGCCCGGCGGCGTACTGTTCTCATCCAACCCGCGCGGCAACGACGAGGAAGGCTGGAACGGCGATCGTTACGGGGTGTATTACAGTTGGGAAACCTGGCGAGGCTTGCTGACGCAAGCGGGCTTCGTCGAGCTTGAGCATTATTACCGTCCAGAAGGACTGCCCCGCGACCAGCAACCCTGGCTGGCCAGCGTCTGGCGACGTTCGTAAGCGTGGAGAGCACCATGTCCGAAGAAATGTACTACTACGAACCAGCCGGTGGTCATGGCTTACCGCACGACCCTTTCAATGCGATCGTCGGCCCGCGGCCAATCGGCTGGATCTCCTCACAAAACGCATCAGGGCAACTCAACCTTGCTCCGTACAGCTTCTTCAATGCATTCAATTACGTGCCGCCGATCATAGGATTCTCGACGCTGGGCCGCAAGGACAGCCTGGTCAACATCGAGGAGACCGGCGAGTTCGCCTGGAATCTGGTGACACGGGAGCTCGCCGAGGCGATGAACGAGACCTGCGCGAGCGTTGGTCCAGAGGTAAACGAGTTCGAACTCGGAGGCCTGACACCGGCGCCCTCCAGCGTGATCAAACCCCCACGGGTAAAAGAGGCGCGGGTGTCTTTCGAATGCAAGGCAACGCAGATCGTTCAGCTGCAGCGTGCCGACCGGCAGCCTGTGCCGACCTGGATGGTGTTTGGCGAGGTCGTCGCGGTGCATATTGATCGAACGCTATTGAAAGACGGTATTTACGATACGGCAGCAGCCAATCCGGTTCTGCGCGGCGGCGGCACCGCCGACTACTTCCTGTTGGGGGCCGATTCGCTGTTTCGCATGAAGCGCCCGCGCTGAATAGGCTGGCGCCGCAAACTGTCGAAAACGCCGCTGCGCCTGGTGAACTTCCGTCTGGGGCCTTTCTCCAACGGATGAGATCACCAAGGGGAGACCAGCATGAACAATCGCGACAACCCGACTGAGCAGGGTCAGAAGAAGCCGCAACCTGAAGAGCCGGATATCACCATAGCCGACGCAGGCGAAGGCGGACCCGGTGAAGACCCTGATTACGACGAAGCCGGTGAGGGTGACGACGGCGTCGACGACCGTCACTGATCACATCGGAGGGCGGTGTGCCTTTTAACGCCCTGCCCTCCGTGCCGCCTTTAGCCAACAGCCTAACCTGCTCGAACTACGGCTCCGCGCCGTCGCCAGGCGCGTCCCGCCGAACAACCACTTTTCAGCATCTGCCACGCTTGATCGACGTCTTCTGACGGACGGACTGCGGGAAGACTGTCGGTGCGCCAATCGCCAGCCATACTCAGAAGATTCGTTGCAAAAGGAGAATGTCATGTCCTATCAAGACCCTGCCGCGGTTGCCGCTGCGGACATTCCGCCCGCGCCCTGGCACCTGAGCGGATCGGCCTGCGCCTCGTTGTGGCGAATGCCCACTTCGCAGATACCCGCCGCCCCGCAAGGGATGCAGTATGCAAGCGTGGCTGGAAACTCGCTGGTCTTGACCGTCTGGGCGGCCTATACCGGCGGCACTGCCATTTACGACGAACTGGCCGTAGTCGTACCGGTACGCGGCCAGGGCATGCTGGCGATGACCGGGACCGTAGCCGCTATCTGGGTGGACGACCCAATCGCTTGTGCTGGCGGCCGCCAGCTGTGGAACATCCCCAAGCAAATGGCGGAATTCGAAACGGTGGGCACAGCGCATCGGGGGACATTCGCCGGTGAGATGCTGCTCGACGGCCAACAGGTCGCAAGCATGACGTTCGAGCCGAAGTTGGAGCTGCCGGGGCGACCCGGGATAGGTGGATTCGTTGTACAGCCAGGCGATCACGGACCTGTGCGAACCCGCAGCCGGGCGCGCGGCAAGACCATGACCGGTTCGGCCAAGTGGGACTTCGCTCCCGCTGGTCCCCTTGGCTTTCTGGTTGGGCGTCGCCCGCTGGTCAGCGCGCGCGTATGGGAGCTGCAAGCCTCCTTCGGCACGTGACCAAGGTCAGTTGCCTCGGCGACTGACCAGGCGAGACAAGCCACCAGGCGTGGGCACCGGCAAGGCCAGACTGACAGGCCGGCCGCGGCTGTGCAGTACCGCCTCGGCGGCCAGTGCAGCTGAACGCACCGCGCTTTCCATGCAGAACGGCAAACCTGTATCGATCCAGTCGCCGGCGAGGTACACGCCCGGCATCGCTGTGGTAGCCGGTCGCAGCGTCTCGATGCCTGGCTTGGCGCACGGCACCGACATCGGAATCCGATGCACCACCGAAGCCAGCAAATGCGCCTCCTTCACGTGCGGTACGAAATCGGAGATTTCCTCGAGCGTCGCCTGGATGATCGCCTCGTCCGACATATCGTTTGCCCTGTGACTCCAGATGATGTTGGTAGCGATCATCGACCCCACCCCGGTGTCGGCATTGCGTATGTTGCTCAGATCGTAAAAGTCCGTGTTGAACTCTTTTGGCGACCATGGGCGCGCCCAGAAGCGCGCATCAGTGAGCTTACGGTCGAACCAGAGATAGCAGCTGATGTAGGGGCTTGGTTCGAACTGCCTGGCAACGCCGCTCAAGCGGTCGGATTCGGTCAGTAAGGGCTCCATCCCCGTGGGCGGTACCGCGAGCACCACCTGATCAGCCAGTATCGATTCGCCGTCGGCTAGCTTCACTCCACGTATTCGCTCGCCTTCGCGCAGCAACCAGGCAACCGGCGAGTCCAACCTGACGCGTCCGCCGGCTCGCTCTATACGCTCGATTGTCTGCGGCACATACAGATCGCTGAGTCCGATCATGGGGAAGCCAAAGGTGACATCGTTGTGCCCCAGCGCCTGGGCGAAGACGCGCATCATCGACGCGGCCGAGCATCGCTCGACCGGGACGTTGATGAACGCCATCGCCACCGAGGCCCAGAACCAGTCGATAAACGCCTGACTGACCCCGTTGGCGCGCAGATGCTCAAGGCCAGTGCGATCATCGAGCCGCAGGATGTCAGCCGGATTGCTGCGCATCGTTCGCAGAGTCAAGGGTATGTTGGTCAGAAGGCGGTGCAGGGGCACTGTCGGGAGCACCCTGCCCAGATTATTGATGTACTGCAGCGGCGGCGGCAGTCGTGCCTGCTTGAAACGGATCGGACGATGCTTGTCGAGCACCGTCAATAGATGATCGGTCTGCCAGCATATCTGGTCAGCCGTACCCAGGCGCTCCAGTAGCGCGAGCATGTTCGGGTATTTGTTCAGAAGCACGTGCGGACCGATGTCGACACTGTGTCCTGTGGTCGGGTCCGCCCAGCTCCGTGCGCGGCCGCCAGCGACGGAGCTCGACTCGAGCACGTGGACCCGCAGCCCGGCATCCGCCAGGAACGCGGCACAGCTCAATCCGGCGAGCCCCGCGCCCACGACCAGAGCATCCGGCCGGGCTGGGTCGCCCGGCTTAGCGGGGTCGGCCAAGGACCTGCGTCCACATGATGGTATTATCCGCTCGCTTCAGTGCGTACGCTGCGCCCATCTCGGTGTAGTCCGCCTTCATGATATTGGCGCAATGCCCCGGGCTCAGCAGCCAGCCTTCCACCACCTGGTCCGGCGTGCTCTGACCGAAGCCGATGTTTTCGCCAATCTGGCGGAAGCGATAGCCTTGCTCGGCGGCGCGATCGCTGACTTGCTCACCCTCGGGAGAGCTATGCGAGAAATAACCGCGCTCGGCCATGTCCCTGCTGTGAGCCAGCGCGGCCTCGCCGAGCTTGTCCGACCACTCCAGGGGCGGGGCGGCCTCGAAGGATCTATCACCGCATTGACGCGCCGAGCTGCGCGCTTCGTTGACCGCCTCGAGCACTGCCTTGCCCTCGGCACGCCAGTCACCCATGTCATCGGCGACTAGCGGTTGAGCCAGCACGACTTGCCAGGTTCTACCGTCGCGCTTTACGCCGATATCGGAATAGCTTCCATCAAGCAGGAGTTCGCAATAGCCACTGCGCAGCGCGTCCATGGCCGACTTCGGGTCCGTCGGGCCTGACACCTGGAGCGCCTGGATCTGCGCTGCCTGGTACCCGGCATCGCCGAGCGCTTTCTGCCAGCTGGTCCCGGCTTCCAGATTGACCTGGGCGAGCTTCTCATTCGGAGACAGCGGCGCGGCATCAGCACGATTCGCTCCGTTGCAGGACGGACCGCTTTCGCGATACTGATTCACCAGCTGCGCCAGTTGCTCGCTATCGCTGGTCGGTTGTGCAAATACCGGCCAGGCTGCCAGGGAGAGCACCATCGCTACAGATTGGCGTCTGCGTCGATGCGTACCCGAACGTGTTTGGCTCATGCAGCTTTCCTCGGGTCCAGACAGCAACAAGCCGGTGCGGACACCGGCTCGGCATTTGAAACGTGACTGGCCGTCAGGCCTTGTCGACACCCTTCTTCACCTTGTCTTTCACTTCGCCTTTGGCGCCCTGCAGCTTGCCCTCACCTTCCTGGGCCTTGCCCTCGCCTTTCATGCTGTCGTCATCGGTAGCTTCGCCAACGCCCTGCTTGCCCTTGCCGACGGTTTCGTTGAGTTTGCCTTTGAGCTTGTCTTCGGTGCTGTTGCCCATAATCTTCTTCCTATCATGATGTGTACATAGAAGTGGACGGACAGGCTATCGGGGAGTTCCCCGCCTGCAACCTGGAGCAACAGTTGCTCAGCTGATGTTCTCGTGTAGCCGGACGTTGAGCTCGTCGACGATGGGCTCCCAATCTGCATCAGCCATCAGGGACTCACGCAGAAAGGCCTTCTGGCTCTCGCTCCAGAACGGTGCTTCGGTCACCTTTAGATCGTCCGCGAGCGGGCGGTGACTGGCGATGAAATTGTCGATGCTCGCCGGGTCCGAGTCGAGTCCGAGCTGCTCGAACAGCGTGGCCATGTCTTTGTTCTGCGTGTCCATAGATCCTCCTTCGAGTATTTGACTGCTTCTCTTCATAGAGACCTTAGGCACACGCCGGTTCCGTGACCACCCGGATTCAAGGTGGTGCACCACCATGGAATCCGCACACGCCGTTTGATGGCACTGTCGCACCATCGCGACACCCGCCTGCACCGTTCAAGCGCAGCGGCGCGGCGCAATACGCGAGAGGACCAGCCCTCCCCACCCCGGTTTAAGCACCATGTCGTTGATTATTATGGGTTTATAAAAACTGGCAAGCTAAATGCTAAGAGCTTCGTGCCAACATTTTTGTTTCGCAGACCTGAATCACACCTAGACATGGGGTACTACAGAATGATGAAAAAAATTGCCGCCGTCGTAGCTGCAGCCACTGCCATCGGCTTCGCCACCGTTGCGCATGCCGAAGCGTTCGACACTGCAGTGGGCGAGCTTGATGTAAGCATGACCGCTACTCTGGCCACCGACTACATCTGGCGCGGCCAGTCGCAGACTGCTGGTGCCGGCGCGGTGCAGGGCAGCCTGGACATCGCCCATGAAAGTGGCCTGTACATCGGTGCCTGGGCGTCCAACGTCGATGCCGAAACGTTCGGCGGCGCTGATGTGGAATATGACTACTATGCAGGCTTCGGCGGCGATATCACCCCCGAGATCGGTTACGACCTGCAGTGGGCGACCTATACCTATCCGAAAGGCGTCAACAGCGTCGACGAAGTCATCGGCAGCCTGAGCCTCTACGGCTTCAACGTCGGCGCGAAGTATGCTTACGACCCGAGCTCGTCCTTGTACGGCTTCGTCGATTACGGCTTCGAACTGCCATATGGCCTGGGACTCGGTCTGCATTACGGATTTACCGACACCAAGGACCCGCTGGACGGCGTGCGCAGCGACGAGACCTACTCGGACTGGGCCGTGTCGATCGGCAAACCGATCCTGGGCGTCGACGTGTCGCTGATGTACAGCGATACAGACCTGGACGAGGTGTGCGGTGACTGGTACGGCAAGGACGACTACTGCGACGCGAACTTCACCCTGGCAGTATCGAAGTCTTTCTAAGCTGCGGCGCCCAGCGCCTGCTTGAGTCGAATCGACTGCAACTGACGCCGACGCCGAAGGACGTCGGCGTCAGTTTATGTGGTGGCGAGCAAACGGGCCTGCGCCCGGCGACGGATCGACAGATCGACCCGCATGCAGACTGCAGCCAGGCCGAGGAACGCGACACCCAGGTTGCCCCGGGTGACCTCGACGCCCATCAGGCTGCTGAGCCCATTAGCGATTTCATCCGGGTACGCCGCAAGCAGACCGCCCAGCGGAACCATGACAAACAGGAAACACAACCCCAACGTGCGCAACAAATTCACGAGCGCCTCCTCGACTGACTGATCAAGCCAGCATGAGGTCGGCACCCACCGGGGTGTATTAGACGATAGTGGTAGTTATCAGGCTCGCGGCAACGTCACGCCGCGCTGGCCCTGATATTTGCCGCCGCGATCGCGATAGGAGGTCTCGCATTCTTCGTCAGACTCGAAGAACAGCATCTGCGCCACACCTTCGTTGGCGTAGATCTTCGCCGGCAGCGTGGTGGTGTTGGAGAACTCCAGTGTCACGTGGCCTTCCCATTCCGGCTCCAGAGGCGTGACGTTGACGATGATGCCGCAGCGCGCATAGGTGCTCTTGCCCAGGCAAATGGTCAATACGTTGCGCGGGATTCGGAAATACTCGACGGTGCGTGCCAATGCAAAAGAGTTCGGCGGAATGATGCACACATCGCTTTTGATATCGACGAAGCTTTTTTCGTCGAAGTACTTCGGATCGACTGTCGCCGAATGAATATTGGTGAACACCTTGAATTCATCGGCACAGCGCACGTCGTAGCCGTAGCTCGACACACCATACGAAATCACCCGACTGCCTTCCGCGCCGCGCACCTGGCGCTCGACGAACGGTTCGATCATTCCCTGTTCTTCGGACATGCGACGGATCCAGCGGTCGGACTTGATGCTCATGGTGATTCCTGAACTGATCAAAAAGAGCGAGCATGTTAGCCGTTTATGGCTACCGACAAAAGCCTGCCGAGTGCCGGTCAGTCGTCGCTGATGCTGATATTGGGCATCCCGCTGCCCTGCCCTGCACGCGCAGCAATCCGTGCTCCGACGTGCCGGGCCATGTCCTGGTAGATCATGCTGATCTGGCATTCCGGTTCGGCGACCACCGTCGGTCGTCCGGCATCCGCCTGCTCGCGAATCATCATCGACAGCGGCATCGATGCCAGCAGATCGACACCGTATTGTTCGGCAAGCCGCTCACCCCCGCCCTCACCGAACAGATGTTCAGAATGACCGCAGTTCGAACAGACATGCACCGCCATGTTCTCGACCACGCCGAGCACGGGGATATTTACCTTGCGGAACATCTCGATGCCGCGGCGTGCGTCGAGCAGCGCGAGGTCCTGTGGAGTGGTGACGATGACGGCACCGGTGACCGGCACTTTCTGCGCGAGGGTGAGCTGGATGTCACCGGTGCCGGGCGGCATATCTACCACCAGGTAGTCCAGGTCGTCCCATGCGGTCTGCGTCAGGAGTTGTAGCAAGGCGCCAGACACCATGGGCCCACGCCAAACCATCGGGGTATTCTCGTCAGCCAGAAATGCCATGGACATCACCTGAACGCCGTGAGCCTGAGGTGCCACGAAAGCCTTGCCGTTGCTCACTTGCGGCCGGGTACCCTCGGGCAGCCCGAGCATCAGACCCATGCTCGGGCCGTAGATATCTGCATCCAGAACCCCCACTCGCGCTCCCTCGCGGGCAAGCGCCAGCGCCAGATTGACCGCCGTGGTGGATTTGCCGACGCCGCCCTTGCCCGACGCCACCGCAATGATGTTCTTCACGTTATGCAGCGCAGGAATCGAGCCCTGAGCAGGTGCTGACTCGACCTGCCAGCGTACGCTGACCGAAGCCGACGCCACCCCTTCCACGTTCTCCACCGCCACCTTGAGCATCTGCGCGATGCCGCCAGTGACGCCACCTGCCGCATAGCCGAGGACAATGTTAGCGCGGACATGACCACCATCGATGTCCAGCGAACGAAGGCACCCGCTGGTGAGCAGGTCGGTACCGGTGTACGGGTCGCGATATTGCGCCAAAGCGGATTCGATGGCAGTGCGGCTTGGCTGGGTCATGTGTCGTCCGGGTATATATAGATGAAGGACTTATGCTATCGAGAGAATCGATGCGGGAAAAGCTGCTTGCAGGAAAGACAACGGCCGCGGTGATTGGGTTTCATCCGCGGCCGTTATGGACTGGCTTAAGCGCCAATCGGGTGTGTTAGCCTTGACTGACGGAAGGGCATCGTCCCCGGTGGGGCGCCCGGACTTCAAACCCGGTGAGATGCGCCAGGCGCGTCTGGTAGGTTCGACTCCTATTCCCTTCCGCCAATCGCAGCATCAAGCGGCGTCGCGTACCTCCTGCTCGACCTCGACAGCACCACTCTGCTCACCGGTGGGGGCCTCCTGAACCGGCATCGGCACTTCGCTGGCCTCTGACTCGCCGGCTGCGCTGTTCGAGCCCTGATCGCCCACCTTGTCGAGCAGATACTGCATCAGCGTCTGACCGCGGTCACCGACCATTTCAACGAAAGTGTCGCGAACTGGCAGACTGCGCTCACGGAATGCCGCGCGTTCTTCTTCGGTCAGTTCGATGATCTGGATATCGCTGTTTTCGGTGATCGTGTTCAGTCGCTCGCTGTTCAACCGCGTCTGCACCTCGTGGATGTGCGGGACCATCTCGGTCACGACATCATCGATGAGTTGCTTGCGCTCGTCAGACAGACCTTCGTACCAGTCCTGGTTCGCCATGAAGGTGGCGATGAACTGGGCCTGATTGGCAAAGATCATGTAGTCCTGGACCTGATAGAAGTCCATTTCTTCATGGGCAAACACGGGTTGGATGTTGGCGTCGATCTGGCCCAATTGCAGGCCGCTGAACACTTCGCCGTATTCCATGGTGGTCGGGTCGGCACCATAGGCGCTGTACGTCTCGCGCAGCAGGCGGTTGTCCATGGTACGGATTGCCACGCCATCGAAGTCCTGTGGCGTGCGGATTTCCTTGTTGGCGGTCCAGACCTGCCAGCCTTCCGGAACGATCGCCAGCGGATGCAGGTCGCGCTCGTTGAAGGCTCCGACCAACGCATCATGCTTGCGGAATTCCGGATCGTTGAGCAGCTCCGCGTTGCGCTTCTCATCTTCGGTCAGAACGAAGTTCAGGCTGAACAGCTGCGATTCGGGAACCGTCCCGCCGAGAAAGCCCGAACCGAACGCCAGCTCGATTGCGCCGGACTGGACCTGATCATAGATGTCGGTCAGACCGCCGAGCTGGCCATAGGGGAACAACCTCACTTCAACCGCACCATCGGTGCGCTGGCTGATGAGCTCCGAGAACCGCGTGCCGTATTCGTGCTGTACGCTACCTTCGATTTCCTCCAGGCCGAAGCGCCAGATTTCCACCTGTCCGGTCGAGGTCTGCTCTTCGACTCCGGCCGATACTTCGGTGTCTTCCTTGTTCTCCGATCCGCAGGCCGCCAGGGCCAGTGCTGCCACACCAATACAGCTATTACGCCAGTTCATGGAACGCTCCCTATGTATTGTTCTGGATAACTCTTATAACCATAACATAGGACCCTGATATGTCCACGCCGTGCAAAAACTAATGCCATGGGTTATGGTCAAAAAGAAACGAGACGACGAGTTGGCGCCCTTGTGTGACCGGCGCGTTGGACAACGTATCCATTCTGCTGTCGACTCCATGTCGAGTACAGACACGAAAACAAGGGGACAGACGGATGCCCGAGCCTGCCGACACATCGGCCAGCAACTCGTCCAAAGCGTCGCTCACTAAAGTGCTGGGAGTACTCGACCGCACTGCAGAACACATCGAAGAATTCATCCTCGGCGGGAGCGTGCTGTTCCTTTCGGGGCTTCTTATCGTTCACGTGCTGGGCCGGCAGATTTTCGGCACCGGCGTGACCGGTCAGGTCGAACTGACGCGCATGAGCATGGTGATCATGACTTTTGCCGGTCTCGGGTACGGTGTGCGCAAGGCTCGACACATCTCCATGTCGGCCTTCTACGATCAGCTTCGCGGCAAACCACGCAAGCTCCTGCTGATGTTCATCCATATCGTCACCGGTGCGCTGATGTTCTACCTGGCATGGCATGCCTGGGATTACGTCAGCGCCATCCAGGATCGGGGACGCCGCTCCTCCGCACTACAGATTCCGCTGTGGATCCCCTACATGGCCGCACCGGTAGGCTTCGCGCTGGCCGGCATTCAGTACTGGCTGACCGTGGCGAGAAACCTGATTTCGAAGGACACCTACCGGTCGTTTTCGGAAAAAGAGCGCTACGACGAAGTGCCCAACAATCCCAGTATCTGAGACCCTAGCCCGCTTATGCTGACCATTACCTTCGTTACCATGTTCGTGCTGCTGGCGCTGGGTTTCCCCATGATGGTGCCACTGCTCGCCGCCGCGCTGATGCTGATGTTCTTCACCCTGGATACCAACAACGTCGGCCTGCTCATGGGACAGATGATCAGCGGCGTTCGCTCCTGGGCATTGGCAGCCGTTCCGCTATTCATCTTCGCCGCAGACCTGATGACGCGAGGTCATACCGCCAACCGGCTGCTGGACCTGGTACAGAGTTTCGTTGGTCATCTGCGTGGCGGCTTGCCCATTACTACCGCAGCGAGCTGCACCTTGTTCGGTGCGGTCTCCGGCTCCACGCAGGCAACCGTCGTTGCCATGGGCGGACCGATGCGCCCGAAGCTGCTGGAGAAGGGCTACTCGGACTCGTTCAGCCTGGCCTTGATCATCAATGCCAGCGACATCGCTCTGCTAATCCCGCCAAGCATCGGCATGATCATTTATGGCGTAGTGTCGGGCGCTTCGATCGGTGACCTGTTCATTGCCGGCATCCTGCCGGGCTTCCTGCTGTTGGTGTTGTTCTCCATTTATTGCTGGATAGGTTCGATCCGCATGGGCATCGAGCCGGAGCCGCGCGTCGGCTGGGCCGCGCGTGCCCGCGCGGCGAAGAAGGCCATCCTGCCCCTGGGCTTTCCGGTGGTGGTGGTCGGCGGGATCTACGGCGGCTTCTTCAGCCCGACCGAGGCAGCCGCGATCGCGGTGCTCTATGCGCTGGTGCTCGAGATCGTGATATTGCGCGCTGTGAAGCTGCGCGAGCTGTGGGACGTTGCACTCTCGACCGGCCTGATAACCGCCGTCGTGTTCATCCTGGTCGCCGCGGGTACCGCCTTCACTTATGTCATCTCCTTTGCCGGCATACCGCAGGCTATCCTCGATCCGGTTATCGCCTCGATCGGCGACAGCCCGACCATGGTGCTCGGCCTGATTGCGATTTCCTTCTTTATAGGATGTATGTTCGTTGACCCGATCGTCGTCATCCTGATCCTGACGCCGCTGTTCATGCCCGCTGTGAATGCGGCCGGCCTGGATCCGGTGCACGTCGGGGTGATCGTCACGCTGCAGGCGGCGATCGGCTCGGCCACACCACCGTTCGGGTGCGACATCTTTACCGCCATGGCGGTGTTCCGCCGTCCGTACTTCGATGTCATCCGCGGGACACCGCCGTTCATCCTGATTCTGCTCTTTGCAACCGTGCTGCTTATCCTGTTTCCCCAGATCTCCCTCTGGCTACCCTCTCTGGCCGGCTAACCGACTATCCGTATAGGCCATTTTGCCGTGCAAAATGGCCGAAGAAGCCTATAGGGTTTTCCCCACCCCAGCCGATAACCTTGACGAGGAAAGGAATCTTCGTGTTCCGCCGTCAACGTACTCAACCTATAAAAACAGATATTTCGTCCCATGCGCATCGAGGGTAGACATGAACACCACGGAATTTTCGGTGAAGCCGACAGCCGCTCCGGCAGCTGCGGCCGTTTCGTCCAAGGGAATCTGGATGGCGCTGGTTGCCTGTCAGCTGTTTTTCGTCGGTAGCCTGCTCTGGCTGTCCGAGGGTCCACTATTGTGGATCGCTGCGCTACTGGCCCCCGCGACGCTGTTTCTGTCGTACCGTGCAGTCTCAAGGGGAGCGGGCAGCGGCTCACTCGAACAGCACCTGACTGATGCAAACGGGCCGCAGATCGATCTGCGTATACGCTGTCAGGCCGACACCGACCGGGACAAAAGCAGCGCCTTGTTCGATCAACTGAACGACCGCTTGCGCGCGGTTATGCTTGAACTGCAGAACAACAGTCTGCGGACCGCTCTCGCATCGGCAACCAGCCGCCTCCTGGCTGAGCAGGCCGCGCGCGACGCCACCCAACAGCAGCAACTTTCCGAACTGATCTTCCATGCCAGTGAACAGACCACCACGGCACTGCAGGATATTTCCTCTCGGGCCAGCGGCGTCACCGCAGTGAACGCGCGTAATCTGGAGGTCGCCCGCAGCTCCAAGGAGCAGATGGGCGATGCGCGCCAGAAAATGCAGCTGATCAGCCAGTCGATGGAAGGTTTCAAGAACAACGTCAACGCCCTGAACTCGACATCCGGCAAGATTCGCGACATCCTCACGACCGTCCAGGATTTTTCCGCGCAGACCAACATGCTTGCGTTGAACGCGGCCATCGAGGCGGCCCGCGCCGGGGAACAGGGCCGCGGGTTCGCTGTGGTAGCCGATGAAGTGCGCAACCTCTCCTTCAAGGTCGGCAGCGCGGCAGATCAGATCAGCCAGCTGATGGAACAGATGACCCAGGCCATGGCCGGTGCCGAGCAACAGACCCGCGGCATGCTCGAGCAAACCGAATCGACCGGTGCTGCGGTGAGCAGCGCAGCCGACCAGTTCGATGCAATGGTCGAGGATTTCCAGGGCGCCAACGATGATCTGCTGATGGTCAGCGCCGCGCTGGAAGAGCTCAGCGCAACCAATGCCGAGACCTTCAAGCATGGCGGCGAGATTCGCGAACTGAGCATCACCATCAGCAAGCACATGGAGCAGACCTTCACCCAGGCCGACTCTCTGCGTGACAACACCAATCTCACCCTGCGTTCGCTGGCTGGATTCCGTCTGGGTGAAGGCCAGATGGAGGCCGTTACCCAACTGCTGATGTCGCGTCGCGCCGAACTGGAAAGCCGCCTGAACGAACTGGCCGACACCGGCGTGGACTTTTTCGACCAGCGCTATACGGCCATCCCCAACACGAACCCGCCGAAGCACGACGTCAGCTGGGCAGATCCGTTCATCAAGCGTATCCGGCCACTGCTCGACGAATGGGACAAGGGCGGCAAGGATGGCATCGTCTACATGGCTGCGGTCAACGAAAAAGGCTATCTGGCGACCAGCCGCAGCGCATCGTCGCAGCCACCTACCGGTGATCCCAAAGTGGACGCCGCACGCAGCAACTACAAGCGCTTCGCCGTTAGCAATCAGGCCGATCTACGGATCATGTCCAGCTGCACCTATTTGAACCTGGGCACATTCGTCATGCCCGGCTCGACGGTGATCGTCTTCGTTCTGTATGTGCCGATCGAGGTGAAAGGAAGGCGCTGGGGCACCATGTCGGCTGCAGTGCTGCCGGCAGCCATGGGCTTGTAATCAGCGAAGCGTAGCTGTACAAAATCGAACGCTGGCGTCAGCCGCCTGCTCGACCAGTATCTGCTGGCTCAGACCGCTGGCCTTCAGCGGCCTGAAGTCATGATCACCAGTTTCCAGCCACTCGACCCGTACCTTCCCGCCCAACATATAGCCTGAGACTTCGTCGGGCTTGCCGAACGGGTCACGGGTGCCCTGCACTATCAGGGTCGGGGTGGCTATATGCTGAAGATGCTCGGTGCGCATGCGCTCCGGTTTTCCGGGGGGATGGAACGGGTAGCCGAAGCACACTATTGCCGCGGCACCGACCTCGTCGCCAAGCATGCTCGCGACCCGGCCTCCCATCGACTTTCCTGCCAGCACTACGGGACCGTCAAGTGAAGCGGCTGCCTCCCGAAACGCGTCCTTCAGTCGAGCCATGGGGTTCGGCGGGCGCTTGCGTCCATCCTGCCGACGATCGGCCATGTAAGGAAATTCGAACCGCGCTATTCTCATGCCTCGTTCGGCGAGCGCACTGGCGAGACTGTCCATGAAAGGGCTGTCCATCGGCGCTCCGGCACCATGCGCCAGCAGCAGGGTCATGCCGGCCGTGTCTCCCTTCGGCTCGTTGAATCGCAGCGAAATGGTCATTGATGCCTCGCCGGAAAAGATGCGACAAGATGCCACAGCCGTTCGCTCCGCTACAACTTCACATCAGCAGACCAGGGGATTACCCTTGCTGCTAGCCGGACCACCGCTGTAACAACTCCTATTAGGTTCGGCCGCTCGCCAGCAGTTTCCTGTCGGCAGGCTCCATTCTCGCACCATGTTTGATGCGCTATGTAATCCGCCCCAATTTGCCATTGGAGAGTTGGGAAACACGCGTCAAAAAGCGCGCTCCAGAGAGGCCCGAATGCACTGTTTCCATTGACTTGCGTCATTGCAAACGGACCGGTGTTTCCTCATACTTGCGGCCGTTTTGAACCCCTTAAACCCATTGCTATCCGTGGAATCTCGCATGAGCACAGCTACCACTCCGACAGCTTATAACTACAAGGTAGTACGCCAGTTCGCCATCATGACGGTGGTCTGGGGTATCGTTGGCATGGCCATGGGCGTCTTCATTGCCGCTCAGCTGGTCTGGCCTCAACTCAACTTCGATCTGCCCTGGACCAGCTTCGGACGCCTGCGCCCGCTGCACACCAACCTGGTCATCTTCGCGTTTGGTGGCTGTGCTCTTTTTGCCACTTCCTACTACGTGGTACAACGCACCTCTCAGGCGCGCCTGATTTCCGACAAGCTTGCTGCCTTTACGTTCTGGGGCTGGCAAACGGTCATCGCTTGTGCCGTAATCACTCTCCCGCTAGGTATGACTAGCAGCAAGGAGTACGCCGAGCTGGAGTGGCCGGTTGACATCCTGATCGCTGTCGTCTGGGTGTCCTATGCCCTTGTGTTCTTCGGAACCATCACCAAGCGCAAGATGAAGCACATCTATGTCGGGAACTGGTTTTTCGGCGGCTTCATCCTGACCGTCGCCGTGCTGCACATCGTTAACAGCATGGCCATGCCGGTAACCCTGTTCAAGTCGTACTCGATATATGCCGGGGCAGCGGATGCAATGGTTCAGTGGTGGTACGGTCACAACGCGGTGGGCTTCTTCCTGACCGCTGGCTTCCTCGGCATGATGTACTACTTCGTGCCGAAGCAGGCCAACCGTCCGATCTACTCGTATCGCCTGTCCATCGTGCACTTCTGGGCACTGATCTCCATTTACATCTGGGCCGGCCCGCACCACCTGCACTACACCGCGCTGCCAGACTGGGCGCAGTCGCTGGGCATGGTGATGTCTTTGATTCTGCTGGCGCCGAGCTGGGGCGGCATGATCAACGGCATGATGACCCTGTCGGGTGCATGGCACAAACTGCGCACCGACCCGATCCTGCGCTTCCTGGTGGTATCGCTGGCGTTCTACGGCATGTCGACCTTCGAAGGTCCGATGATGGCGATCAAGACCGTCAACGCGCTGTCACACTACACCGACTGGACCATCGGTCACGTCCACGCCGGCGCTCTGGGCTGGGTTGCCATGATCTCTATCGGCTCCCTGTATCACCTGATTCCGAAAGTGTTCGGTCGTGAGCAGATGCACAGCATCGGCCTGATCAATGCTCACTTCTGGCTGGCGACAATCGGTACCGTACTGTACATCGTCTCCATGTGGGTAAACGGCATCACCCAGGGCTTGATGTGGCGCGCCGTGAACGTCGATGGCACGCTGACCTACTCGTTCGTCGAGGCACTGGAAGCCAGCCATCCAGGCTTCGTGGTTCGCCTGATAGGTGGCGCATTCTTCCTGACCGGCATGCTGATCATGGCTTACAACGTCTGGCAAACCGTACGTCAGTCGAAGGCTGCTGAAGCCGACGCTGCCGCACAGATGGCCTGAGGAACATCTAGATGAAACACGAAATTGTAGAAAAGAACCTTGGCCTGCTTGTCGCGTTCATGGTCCTGGCGATCAGCTTCGGCGGCCTGACGCAGATCGTTCCACTGTTTTTCCAGGAAGAGACCACGACCCCGATAGAAGGCATGCGTCCTTACAATGCGCTGGAGCTGGAAGGTCGTGATATCTACATTCGCGAAGGCTGCGTTGGTTGCCACTCGCAGATGATCCGTCCGTTCCGCGCCGAAACCGAGCGCTATGGTCACTACTCGGTTGCTGGCGAAAGCGTATGGGATCACCCCTTCCTGTGGGGCTCCAAACGTACTGGCCCGGATCTGGCTCGTGTTGGCGGTCGCTATTCGGACGACTGGCATCGCGCACACCTGATCAACCCGCGGGACGTCGTCCCCGAGTCGAAGATGCCGTCGTACCCGTGGTTGCAGGAACAGGTTCTCGAAGGCGATCACACCGCCGGCAAGATGGAGGCGCTGCGTAAACTCGGCGTCCCCTACACCGACGAAGACATCGCCGGTGCCCGTGAAGCTGTTGAAGGTGTGGCCGAAATCGACGCCGTCATCGCGTACCTGCAGCACCTGGGTACTGCCCTGTCGGACCGCAGGTAAGACCATGGATATCAACACTCTCCGAGGCATAGCCACCATCTTCGTGATGCTGGCCTTTCTGGGTGTCGTCTTGTGGGCCTACAGCTCCTACAAGAAAAAGGACTTCGATGAGGCTTCTCAGTTGCCCTTTGCCGATGAAACCGAAAGCGAAAGAAAAGCCCGCGAGCAGAAAGAAGAAGACGCTAGGAGTAAGAAGAAATGACTAAATTCTGGGGCGGGTACATCATCCTGCTGACCCTGGTCTGCCTGGGTCTGATCGTCTGGTTGCTGTTCGCTACCCGCAAGGGACAGCGGCCTGACCAGACCGACGAAACCGTCGGCCACTCGTTTGACGGCATTGAGGAATACGACAATCCATTGCCGCGCTGGTGGTTCATGCTTTTTCTCGCCACGCTGGCTTTTGGCGCGGTCTACCTGATTCTGTACCCGGGTCTGGGTCAGTATCGCGGGCTGCTCGGCTGGACTCAGATTGATCAGTACGAGCTGGAAGTTGAGCGCATGCAGGAGCAGTTCGCGCCTATCTTCGCTCGTTACACCAGCATGCCGGTCGAGGAAGTTGCCAAGGATCCCGAGGCAATCCGCATCGGTCAGCGGCTATTCGCCACCAACTGCTCGGTCTGCCACGGTTCCGACGCCCGCGGTGCATTCGGCTTCCCCAACCTGGCGGACGATGATTGGCTATGGGGCGGTACGCCGGAGCGCATCAAGGAAACCATCACCCTCGGTCGTCAGGCAGCCATGCCGGCGTGGCTCGCGGTGGTTGGCGACAAGGGTGTACGCGACGTGTCCGGTTATGTGCGCAGCCTGTCCGGACGTGACAGCGAAAAGGCGGATCTGGAAGCAGGCAAGACCATCTTCCAGACCAACTGCGTGGCTTGCCACGGTCCCGAAGGCAAAGGCAACAACATGCTGGGCGCGCCCGACCTGACCGACGAAGTGTGGCTGTACGGCAGCAGCATGCTGCAGGTCCAGCAAACCGTCCGCTACGGCCGTAACGGCAACATGCCCTCCCAGGCCCATCTGGGCGAGGACAAGATCCACATGTTGGCTTCCTACGTCTACAGCCTGTCGCAGGAAGAAGGCGAAACCGTCGACGTCGGCGCCCACCGCAGCGAGCAGTAATCGCACCGCGACGCCAGGTCGCATGGTGTCACAAGGTCTACGCATATAGTCTTCATATGCGGCAATACTCCGGCCGGAGCTCTCCGGCCGGACTCCCTCCCCCCTCTTCTATGACCAAGGCTGCCATGAGCGAACAGATTCCTGTCAGAGATGTAACCCCGGGGACGGTCGAGACATACGACCTGTACGCCAAGCGCGAGAAGATTCAGACGCGCTCGTACAAAGGATTCTTCAAGAACATACGTCTGGCTGGCGTGGCCTTCCTGTTCCTGCTGTATTTCGGAACGGCCTGGCTGCAGTGGGACGGTCGCCAGGCTGTGCTCTGGGACCTGCCGGCCCGACAGTTCCATATTTTCGGCGCTACCTTTCAGCCGCAGGACTTCTTCCTGTTGTCCTTCCTGCTGATCATCTGTGCCTTCGGCCTGTTCTTCATCACGGTGTTTGCCGGACGCGTGTGGTGCGGCTACACCTGCCCGCAGACCGTCTGGACGTGGATTTTCATGTGGGCCGAACGGGTAACCGAAGGCGAACGCAACGCCCGTATCAAGCTGGACAAGGCGCCAATGAGCGCCAACAAACTCGCCCGTCGCACAGCCAAGCACTCCATCTGGATAGCCGTCTCGCTGGTGACTGCGCTAACCTTTGTCGGCTATTTCACGCCTATCCGTGGGTTGGTGGCGGACCTGTTTACGCTTGAGATGGGCGGTTGGGCGCTGTTCTGGGTGTTTTTCTTCACCGCTGCGACCTATATGAACGCCGGCTGGTTGCGCGAACAGGTGTGTACCCATATGTGCCCCTACGCGCGCTTCCAAAGTGTAATGTTCGACAAGGACACGCTGATCATTTCCTATGATGAAAAGCGCGGCGAGGATCGCGGCCCACGCAAGAAGGGTGTGGAACCGGCATCGGTTGGTCTTGGCGATTGCATCGATTGCAGCATGTGCGTGCAGGTGTGCCCGACCGGCATCGATATCCGCGAAGGGCTGCAGATGGAATGCATCAGCTGCGCCGCGTGCATCGATGCCTGCGACACCGTCATGGACAAGATGAACTATCCGCGCGGATTGATCAGCTACACCACCGAGCACAATCAGTCAGGCGAGAAAACACAATTTCTGCGTCCACGGTTGATCGGCTATGGCCTGGCCCTGATCACCATGATCGGCCTGTTCATCGCCACCGTCGCTGGCATGGCAGAGGTGGCTGTGGAGGTCGAGCGCGATCGAAACGTTCTGTATCGCGAGGCGCGTGGTGGCGACATCGAGAACGTGTATATCATCAAGATATTCAACAAGACGTCCGAGCCGCGCAGCTTCGATCTTGCGGTCGAAGGTCATCCGGAGCTTAATCTGGAGATGCCAGCCAATCGACTCGCCGTCGGACCCAATGGCATGTTGCAGCTTCCGGTAACCGTGCAGTTGGATCCAGCGTTCATCGAAGGGACCAACATGGCAATCGAGTTCCGCGTCACCGCAGAAGATGATCCCGACATCTCGGCTACGTCCGAAAGCCGGTTCATGGGCCCCACACTCAGGTAAACATATGCTCGAAGAAGACCAAGGCGGTCCCTGGTACAAGCAGATATGGGCATGGTTCATCATCGGCATTCTTGTCCTGTCGGTGGTGCTGGGCATCGGTTTGCTGATCGTCGCGATGAGCAATCAGGACAGCATGGTGCGCGACAACTATTACAAGGAAGGCCGGGCCATCAACATGCACCTTGGTCGCGACCAGCTCGCGCGCAAGTACAGTCTGAATGCCACGTTCGAAATCGACGACCTGACCGGCGAGATAAGGCTGGAGCTGGATGGGGATCTTGACGTACTCCCAGGCCAGCTGCGTCTGGACTTCATCTCGCCCAGCCATGCCGAGCGCGATCAGTCGGTAACCCTGGGCCGCGTTGGTCGTGAGCAGTACGCGGGCCAGCTCGAGTCCGGTATCACCGGCCGCTACTATCTCGATCTCAGCGATCCGCAGCAGCCTGGCGACGAAGGCTGGCGACTGACCGATGAGGCGCAGATAGCGCCTGGCCAGCAGTATCAGCTCACCCACCGCTGACATGCTCCAACCCACCCGTTGCTATCACTGCGGCGAGCCGGTCCCAACCGGTGCGCCGTGGACATGCGACATTCTTGGCCAGACCCGGCCAATGTGCTGCCCCGGCTGCCAGGCCGTGGCCGAGTCGATCGTCGCGGGTGGACTGGAATCGTATTACCGCCACCGGACTGAAAACTCTGCCAATCCCGAAGCGCTGCCGGCTGTCCTCCAGGACGAGCTGGAGATGCTCGATCGCAGCGACGTGCAGCAGCGTTATGTGAGTGCCAGCGGCGATCAGCGGGAAATACAGCTGCTGATAGAAGGCATATCCTGCGCGGCCTGCGGCTGGCTTATAGAGCAACGTCTGACCAAGCTGTCAGGCGTCAGTCACGCCAGCCTGAACCTGGGCAACCATCGCCTCAGCGTGACCTGGGATGCGAGCCAGACGCGCCTGTCAGCGGTAATGGCCGAGCTCAAGCGCATCGGCTACGGCGCGCACCCTTACGAAGCGGACAAGGCCAGCGCGCAGATCGCCAGGGAAAACCGCCAGTACCTGCGCCGTCTCGGGCTCGCCGGCTTGATGTTCATGCAGGTAATGATGGCAACCATGGGGCTGTATGAGGAGTTCAATCAGGACCTGACGCCGGAAATGGCAACGTTGCTGCGCTGGGCCAGCCTGCTCATGACTACCCCGGTGGTGTTCTACAGCTGTACGCCGTTCTTCAAGGGCGCTTGGCGGGATTTGCGCACACGGCGCCTGACCATGGACGTCTCCGTATCGCTGGCTATCGGCGGTGCGTATCTGGCGGGTATTTGGGCGACAGTGACCGATCAGGGTGAGGTGTATTTCGATTCGGTCACGATGTTCGCTTTCTTTCTACTGGCGGGCCGTTATCTCGAGCGCCGTGCGCGCCAGCGTACCGTCGAGAGTACTGCGCGGCTGGTCAATCTGCTTCCGCCAAGCGCCGTACGGCTCGATGCGGATGGCCAACGTCAGCGGATCATGCTCGAGGAAGTTCGCACCGGCGACGTGCTCGAGGTTCGCCCCGGTGAGAGCGTTCCAGCGGACGGGGTGATTACCGAAGGGGTCAGCAGCATTGATGAATCGGCGCTATCCGGTGAGTATCTGCCGCTGGCCAAGGTTGCCGGTGATCGCGTCGTCGCTGGCACGTTGAACGTCGAGGGGCCGCTGCGCATCCGAGTCGATGCGATAGGTGACGCTACCCGGCTGTCGGCTATCGTCCGTCTGCTCGAGCGCGCGCAGTCGGACAAGCCTCGTCTCGGCCGGCTGGCCGACCAGGTTGCCCAGTATTTCCTTGTATGCGTATTGAGCGCGGCAATCATTGTTGGCGCCGCCTGGTGGTGGTACGCCGGGGGTCAAACTGCGTTCTGGATCGTCCTGGCGATGCTGGTCGCAACCTGCCCCTGCGCGCTTTCACTGGCTACACCCACCGCTCTGACCACGGCGACCGGGAGCCTGCACAAGCTCGGCCTGCTGGTGACTCGCGGCCACGTACTGGAAGGCCTGACCAAGGTCGACAGCGTGATCGTCGACAAGACGGGGACGCTGACCGAGGGTCGCATGACCCTTGAGCGCATACAGCCATTCGACGGACACGACGCCGATCAGGCCCTGATCTGGGCGCGCATGCTTGAAGCTCGCTCGGAGCACCCGGTCGCCCGAGCCTTCGGCCGCTCGATCGAGCTTGCTGACACGGTGCAGGCCTACCCCGGTCAGGGACTGGAAGGTCAGTGTCACGGCAACACGCTGCGCATCGGCAAACCGGATTTCGTCTGTGCACTCTCGGGCCACCCGGTTGTCGATTACCCACAAGAGAGCGGCCAATGGCTGCTGCTTGGCGGCACTGGCGGCCCTATCGCCTGGTTCGTGCTGAACGACCGCCTGCGCGCCGATGCACGGCAGCTCATCGATGGCCTGAAGTCGCGCGGGCTCAAGGTCACGCTGCTTTCCGGCGACCACAGCAGTGTCGTCGCCAGCGTGGCGGCGAAATTGGGCATCGAGGAGGCAATAGGCAATGCCAGCCCCGACGACAAGCTTGCGATCGTGCAACAGCGCCAGGCTGAGGGCGCGACCGTGCTTATGCTTGGCGATGGGGTAAATGACGTACCGGTCCTGGCCAGCGCGGACATCTCGGTCGCCATGGGCGGCGCCTCGGATCTGGCCAAGACCAACGCTGACGCCGTGCTGCTTAGCGGGCATCTGCAGGTGCTGCTGGATGCGCTCGATGGCGCGCGCCGTACTCGTCGCGTGATGGTGCAGAATCTGTTCTGGGCCAGCGCGTACAATGCCGCTATTCTGCCGCTCGCCGCGCTCGGCCTGGTCACCCCCGCCTGGGCTGCGATAGGCATGTCGGCCAGTTCGTTGCTGGTCGTGCTCAACGCACTGCGGCTGGTTCGCGTTGCCCGCAAGCGCCCAGTCGCGACCCACCCTTCCCCCTTCGTGGAGGAACCCGCATGACGATTCTCTACGTTCTCGTTCCGGTCGCTATGCTGCTGGTGATCATCGCAATATGGGTATTTACCTGGGCGGTCAACAACGGCCAGTACGACGACCTCGACAGCCCTGCCCACAGCATCCTGTTCGACGATGAAGATCCGGCTCACCTCGCCGCGCAAAAAGGCGAAGACAAAGACGAGGCGGCACGGCCTGTGGCCGAAGCTGAGCCTGGCGACGATCGGCAGGAGCCGCCGCGCTCGTGAGTGAGCTCGTTCCGCTGTTACTGACCGCTCTGGCGCTGGGCCTGCTCGGCGGGGGGCATTGTATCGGCATGTGCGGCGGACTGATGGGCGCACTGACGCTGGCGATTCCGGCAGAGCACCGCCACGGCTGGCGGTTGTGGCGGGTGCTGATCGGTTACAACATTGGACGCATCAGCAGCTATACCGCCGCCGGCGCGCTGTTGGGCAGCCTCGGCTGGCTGGCCAGGGACGCGGGCCTCGGGCCTGCCCTGCGGGTGGTGGCCGGCCTGCTGATGATCTCCATGGGTCTGTATCTGGCCAACTGGTGGTCAGGTCTGACGCGTATCGAAGCGGTGGGCCGCGGTTTGTGGAAATACCTGCAACCTCTCGCCCGCCGGCTGATGCCGGTCAGTCGCATGCCACAAGCCATTGCGCTCGGCGCCGTCTGGGGTTGGCTTCCATGCGGGCTGGTCTACAGCACTCTGATCTGGGCCAGCAGCCAAGGCAGCGCGCCGCTGTCTGCCGGTCTCATGCTCGCTTTTGGTCTCGGCACGCTGCCGACGCTCCTGGCCACCGGCCTGGCTGCGCAAAGAATGCTCGCCTTGCTGCGCAAGCGCCCTGTACGCATCACCGCTGCGGTACTGGTCATCGTGTTTGGCATCTGGACCATCCCGGGACCGCACAACGCGTGGGTAATGGGCTCGGGTCACTCCGGTCACCAGCACGGTGATGTCGATTCGACGGCACCAGTCGTTCAGCCGGAAGACGCTACGCATCACCAACATTGACCGTGGCGGCGAGTGTCCTCCGAGACAATCTGACCTGTACAGGATGGAACACTTGTCACCCATCGGTTAACCTTGCCTCAACGAGTACCTGCTCCGGAACGCTTTCTCCCATGAACGATGCCATCAAACTTCGCGCGCTTCCCGAGGCGCATTGCAAGGATTGCTCACTATCGAGCATGTGCCTGCCCCTGGCGCTGCAAGCCGAGGAGATGGATGCGCTCGACGACATCGTCAAGCGTGGCCGCCCCTTGAAAAAGGGTGACATGCTGTTTCGTCAGGGGGATCCCTTTGCATCGATCTACGCCCTGCGTTCCGGCGCAGTCAAGACGTTCAGTCTGTCGGATTCGGGCGAAGAGCAGATCACCGGCTTTCATCTGGCCAGCGAGTTGATCGGCCTGTCAGGCATGGATGACAATGCCTACCCGGTCTCGGCCGTGGCGCTGGAAACTACCTCGGTGTGCGAGATTCCATTCGAACGACTGGATGATCTGACCGCAACCACGCCGCAACTGCGTAAGCAATTGATGCGCCTGATGAGCCGGGAAATCCGCGACGATCAGCAGATGATGCTCCTGCTTTCGAAGAAGACCGCAGACGAGCGCATCGCCACCCTGCTGATCAACCTGTCGGCACGCTTTCGCGCCCGCGGCTACTCGGCCAAGGCATTTCGCCTGGCGATGTCACGTAATGAAATCGGCAATTACCTCGGACTGGCTGTCGAAACGGTATCGCGCGTGTTCACCCGGTTTCAGCAACAGGGTCTGATCGCAGCGGAAGGCAAGCAGATCGAATTGCTCGACCACACACAACTTTGCGCACTGGCTGGCGGCCAGGGCGAATAAGACCAAGAGCCCGCACATGATTTTCGATGAGTACACCATCAAGTCTCTGATCCGTCCGGTACCGGATTTTCCCAAGCCGGGTATCGTCTTTCGCGACATCACACCGCTTTACCACTCGCCGCGAGCGATGCGCATGGTCGCCGACAGTCTGATTCAGCGCTACGTTGAATCGCCGGTCACTCACATTGGCGCAATCGATGCCCGCGGCTTCCTGCTCGGTGCGGTGCTCGCATACGAACTGAACAAGCCGCTGGTGCTGTTTCGCAAGGTCGGCAAGCTGCCCGCCGAAACCCTCTGCGAAGCCTACGAAACCGAGTACGGCGAAGCGCATTTGGAGGTCCACAAGGGAGCCCTTGGCGAGGGCGATCAGGTACTGCTGCTCGACGACCTCATCGCCACCGGCGGCACCTTCCTCGCTGCTGCAAGCCTGATCAAGCAGATGGGTGCCGAAGTGTACGAAGCCGCGGCGATCATCGATCTGCCGGATCTGGGCGGCTCACGAAAGATGCAGGACGCCGATATCCCGGTATTCACTCTGTGCGCCTTTGAAGAAAACGAGTAGCTGCACACGTATCGAGGCAGGCTCGGCAGATTACCGCAGAGCCTGCCTCGCATTGGTCGTCGCCTCGCTGGTCATCTTTGCCAATCTCTACGCCATCCATCCGCTTCTTCCGCAGATCGCCAGCGAATTCGGCGTCAGCGAACTGCAGGCCGGTAGCGCCTTCACCGTAACGAGTTTTACCCTCGGGCTCTCGCTGCTCATTCACGGTCCCGTTTCAGATGCCGTCGGACGGAAGCTGCCGCTGCTGATCGGTCTTGCCGGAACCAGCCTACTGACGTTGGCGATGGCCTTCGTCGAGGATTTCGCAACGCTGATCGCCTTGCGCGCCGCGCTGGGTTTCGCACTCGGCGTGCTACCGGCAGTAGCCATCGCATACCTTGGCGACACCATGACGCGAGCAGCGCTGGTCGGTGCGGTCGGCCTGTATATCAGCGGGAACACGCTGGGCGGCTCCGGTGGTCGCCTGCTCGGCGGCTTCATCGGCGATCACTTCAGCCTCAGCACGGTATTTGTCTGCATGGGCAGCGCCGGTCTGCTGGGGCTGATAATCGTTGCCCGGCTGTTACCAAAGGAAAGGGATTTCTCGCCCGGGCCGCTGTCGCTGGCAGGCAGCGTTCAGGGCTTCGCCATGCATATGCGCAACCCGGCGCTGCTGCCTGCGTTCGCCCTCGGCGGGCTCAACTTCATGATTTTTCTGAACCTGTACACCTACCTTACCTTCAGACTGAGCGGGCCGCCCTGGTCGCTTGGCTCGGGTTGGCTTGGCCTACTGTTCCTGACCTACCTCGCCGGCACCTTTTCGGCAACTCTGTCGGGCCGTGTGCCCTTTCCCAACATCATCCGCGGCATGGCGGCAGGCGTGGCGCTGCTGATCATCGGCAGTTTGATGACCCTCGGCACCTCGCTGTGGTTGATCATCGCCGGTTTGCTGTTGAACGCATTCGGTTTTTTCCTGACTCATTCGCTTGCCAACACCTGGGTCAATCAGAAAGCGGGGGCCGCGAAGGCCAGCGCAGCGTCGTTGTACTCCGTTTCGTATTACTTCGGCGCCGCGCTGGGCATTTATTACCTGGAAATCTTCTGGCAGGCAGGCCGATGGCCCGCTGTCGTTGCCGCCGGGGTTGTCATCCTGGCAATCAATCTGGGGCTTATCCGGTACATGCGCCGGCATCTGTGATCGACTTGCTAGAAAGGTTTAAGCGCTTGGCATATCATCGCGCGACATAACAAAAAAGCAGCTCTCCGCGACTGGCACTTCGCTGTGCGGAGGCATTTGCTCGAGGTCACCAGGCATGCCGATCCTGACCCTACCGCCGGACACCCGGTTGTTACTCATCGACGACCACCAGATCTACCTGGACGGGCTCAGCCTTACCCTGTCCAACCTGTGCAAGCAGATCACACTTGATCACGCGCACAATGCCGCTGAGGCCGAGGCGCTGGTAGCGCGACATACCTTTGATCTCATCCTGCTGGACCTGCACCTGCCCGACAGCAGTGGACTCGCGCTGCTCCAGAAACTGCGCGCGATCGACTCGCTGGTACCGATCGCCATCCTGACAGGGAGCACCAGCCCCAGCGACATGGATGCGGCTCTACAACTCGGCGCGGCGGGCTTTATCAGCAAGACCGCTGACGGGCAGATGCTGCTGGAAGCGGCCACCCGACTGTTGTTCGGTGAACAGGTAGTGATCGCCAGCGAAGGATCCCCCCTTGATCGACAGAGCAGCGCCAAGGAAATGGGCGTCACGCCACGTCAGCTGGAGATACTCGATCTGCTTGCCGAAGGGCTGCCGAACAAGGTCATCTGTCAGCGCCTTTCTTTATCGGAGGACACGGTAAAAACCCATCTCAAGGCCCTGTTCGCCGCCGTGAACTGCCACAACCGTACCGAGTGCGTCAGTAACGCCCGCAAGCTCGGCCTGATCAGCTTCTGACCAGCTCCGCCATCAGCTTCTGCAACGTTCGGCGCAACCGCGCCGGCAATACCGGTTTGTAAACCACCGCCACGTCAGCCAGGCGAGCTGCTTCGAGCAGTTCTTCGCTGGTGTCGGCGGTAACCAGTACCACTGGGCCAGCGAACGAGCGACGCTCACGTAGCGCCCGAATCAGATCCAGGCCATCCATCGAGCCCTCCAGGCGATAATCGCTCAGAAGCAGATCCGGGGCGGCCTCCTCTATCCCGTCAAATGCGGCCTCCGGCGAGGAATAACTGGTCACCTGGCAACCCCAGTGCCGAAGCAATGTTTCGGTCGCCTCTCGACTGATCTGGTCGTTTTCCACTATCGCGATCCTGCCACGCAACAACTCGCCGGACTGCGGCACGGCTGCGCGGGATGCATCCGTCCAATCCGCCGGAGGCACTTCGATCCAGAACCGCGCGCCCTGCCCCGGTGAGGACTGCACGCCGGAGGGATATTCCAGCAAATGCAACAACTGACGGCAGATGGAAAGGCCAAGGCCAACCCCCTTGTCAAGGGTACGGGCCGGGTTCCGCAACTGAGTGAACTCCTCGAAGATGCGTTCCTGCTCTTCCTTGCTCAAGCCGCAGCCATTGTCGACCACAGCCAGGCGGGTACGCTGCCCCAGACGGGTGACTTCGATTCGAACTTCGCTCGCTCCGGAGTGCATCAATGCATTGTTCACATAGTTTCGAATCAGGCGTTCGAGGAGCAGCGGATCGCTGTACACGGCGCTGTAGCGCGGGCAGATGAGGTGCAGGCGAATTCCTCGCTCCCGCGCGGAGGCTTCGACGCTGTCGATCATGCTTTGCAGCCATGGCAAAAGGTTTATCGGGCGTAGCTGCGGCCTGACCATGCCGACGCTCAGTCGGGAGATATCCAGCAGCGAATTGAGCATCGCCTGGAGCAGGTGCGTCGAGTCGGCCAGCCTGCGGACCGTATGCCGCGCCTCCCGGTCAGTCACCCGCTCGTCGAGGTGCTGAATGAACAATGACATGGCATGCAACGGCTGACGCAGGTCATGACTGGCGGTGGCCAGAAAGCGGGTTTTGCCCTGGCTTTCACGCTCGGCACGGATCCTTGCCGCTTTCAGCAAACACTCATTGAGATAAGCACCGCGCATCATGTGTTCGTAAATGTACGCACCGAAGCTGCCAATCATGGCGAAGGAACCGAGAAACAGGCCACTGGCGATGATCTGTATTCGCGGCGAGCCAACCGCCTGCTCGGCTATCAGGTAACCTGCCACGATCAACCAGGAACCGACGACCGCGTGTCGCGTCGGCAGCCCCACCAGAAAAAAACCCGACAGCAATACCAAATAGAGTCCATCATGCGTCACCGGTACACGCATGTCGGTCAAGCGCGTACCGGCGATGACTACTCCGACGAGGAGACCGGAACAGATATACGAGAAGGTCGCCGATATGAACGCTCGCCGCGCCGGCACTTTGTGTGGTCTTCCCGCATACCAGACTGTGCCACATATGAGTATCAGGGCGACCAGCCGAGCAGGAACGCTGTAGCGGGTCAGCTCCGGTGGCAGGTAGCGCAGGTCGATCAAGGCAAACAGCAGCATGAAGAAAGCAGCGATGAACGCGACCAATCGAGACCGGTCGGCCATCCGCTGATGCATGTAGCGAAGGAAACCCGGTTCGAGGGAGGGTTCGAAACGCAGCCTGCCAAACCCGCGCTGCTGCGCCAGGAGCGCGGGCTCGTCGAAGCTCTCAGGCTGCGGCGCTTTGCTATGGTCTTGCATGTGCCACCATCTTTTTTTTGTTATATCCGCGGGTAATATCCCAGCGAAACACGCACGGTAAACGTTTTAAAAACAGGGTTTTAGTTTTCCACTTTAGCGCTATGCTTCACATAACGCTTCCAAGCTCAGGATGTTATCGTGACAGCGAGTGCCATCACCCTTGCACCTTCCGATGTTGCTGACCTTGAACGATCCCCTCCGACGGCGCCCTCCGGGCTTGCCGGGCTGGTCCAGCCCCATGCTCTCAGGCTGGGCGTCATACGGCCGACTCTGACTTACCTCGGCGTAGAGTCCGACGATGCCGAAAGGTTGCTGCTCGGCACGCTGCTATGCCTCGGCGGCTTACCGCAAGCACGCCAGCCCCGACAGGGGCTCGGTCCGTACGCCATCAGCGAAGCCCTGCATACCCGATTATGGGACGAGCACCTCGCCCACCATCCTGACAAGGCCAGCCTGCTACGCGGACTCGCCAGCCAGCGCTGCTTCCTTCGCGATCCGCACGCTGAGCTCGGCTTCAACCTTGCCTACGCAACGGCGATGGCTTGGCTCGTCTACGAGACGCAAGGGGTGCGGCTTGGGACAGGTGCGAGCATCGGCACTCTGGCGCGAATCTGGCAACTAGCCTACCCCCATCGCAGCGGCCGAGCCAGCGACTTCGTCAAGGCCTGGATGCAGGCCCACCCCATGGGCGATGTGATCTCCGCCTGATCAATAGCCCCCCATCAGCCGTGCCCAGTCAGCTTGACCGGTGACTGGGTCGCTACCATGCTGACTCCCGGACCATCGACGCCAGGAGCCCCTCAATGCCGCAATCAGCCCACATCAACCGACAGATTCTGCTTGCCTCGCGCCCGGTCGGAGCGCCTACCGAAGCCAATTTCAAGATCGTCGAATCCGAGGTGCCCAAACCGGGCCCCGGCCAGATGTTGCTACGCAACCTGTGGATGTCCCTCGACCCCTACATGCGCGGCCGCATGAGCGATGCCAAGTCCTATGCCGAACCGGTACCGGTCGGTGGTGTGATGACTGCCGGCACGGTGGCGCGGGTCATGGAATCCAATCTGGAGGGTTATCAGCCAGGCGATCTGGTCATGGCCTACACCGGCGGCTGGCAGGATTACACCCTGTCCGACGGCAGCATGGTGTTCAAGCAGAACCCCGACATGAAGCGCCCGTCCCAGGCAGTGGGCGTGCTGGGCATGCCCGGTTTCACGGGTTATATGGGCCTGATGGATATCGGCCAGCCGAAGGCCGGCGAAACCGTAGTGGTGGCTGCTGCTACGGGCCCGGTGGGCGCGGTGGTTGGCCAGGTAGCGAAGCTGCAGGGGTGCCGCGTGGTGGGCATCGCCGGCGGGGCCGAGAAGTGCGGGTACGCAGAAGCTGAGCTTGGCTTCGATGCCTGTCTTGACCACAAGCGCGACGACCTTGCCGAACGGCTCGCCGCTGCCTGCCCCGACGGAATCGATGTCTACTTTGAAAACGTCGGCGGCAAGGTCTTCGATGCCGTCATGCCGTTGCTCAATGCGCATGCACGCGTGCCGGTATGCGGCCTCATATCGCAATACAACGCGACCTCCCTGCCGAACGGGCCGGACCGTATGCCGTTGCTGATGCGCTTGTTGCTGAGCCAGCGCATCCGCATGCAGGGATTCATTATCTTCGATAATTACGGGCCGCGTTATCCGGAGTTTCTCGAAGTCATGACGCCCTGGGTCGACGCTGGCAAGGTGAAGGTCAAGGAAGATGTCGTCGAAGGACTCGAGAACGCACCGCAGGCTTTCATGGGTCTGCTCGAGGGCCGCAACTTCGGCAAGCTGGTGGTGCATATCGCAGACTGACAGACGTCACCAGCGCCTGGCCTACGCCAGGCGCTGGCAATCTTCGAGGCTCGGTTTTTCGCCATGTCCCGTTTATTCGACGCTACGCACCGACTGGCACTCGCCGAGGTATTCGGCCAGCCGTGTTTGCTGAGCAGCATTGAGATGCAGCCCGAGCTTGCTACGCCGCCATAGAATATCTTCGCTGGTCACCGCCCACTCACGTTCACGAAGATATTTCACCTCGCGCTCGGTAAGCCCGCCACCAAACGCCTCGCCCAGGTCATCCGGCCCGCTGCACCCTCGCAGGAACGCCTGGCACAACGTGCCGTAGCTGCGGACATAGCGGCTCAGCTGTTCCTTGTCCAGCCACGGATATTGCCCTGCCAGGCTCTCCACCAGCAGTCCGGGTGACTCGAAGCTACCGCCCGGAAGCGCATGTCGGCCAGTCCAGGACGGCCCCATGTTTGTGAACCATGGCTTGAGCCGTTCCAGCGCCGATTCGGCAAGCCGACGATACGTGGTCAGCTTCCCGCCGAAAACACTCAATAGCGGAGCCTGGCCTTCCGAATCCTGAACCGTGAGGGTGTAATCCCGGGTGACCGCGGAGGGGTTGGCATCTTCGTCATCCACTAGTGGGCGCACTCCGGCATAGCGATGACAGATGTCTTCGGTGCGCAACTGACGCTTGAAATGCTCGTTCACCACAGCGATTAGATACGCCTCTTCTTCCTTGCTCGGCCGAACCTCAGAAGGCTCGCCCTGATACTCGCGATCCGTTGTGCCGATCAGTGAAAACTGTTGCTCGTATGGCAGGACAAAAACGATGCGATTGTCACTGTTCTGCAGAATGTACGCGCCTTCTCCCGAGCATATCCGCGGGACGACGATATGCGAACCCTGTACCAGTCGGACGCCGTGCGGAGAGCGAGCGTCGGCTACCCGCTCAATGACTCTCGCTGCCCAGGGGCCGGAAGCATTCACCAGGGCACGGGCTCGCACGGTTGTCGTGGTGTCGGTAGTGTCCTGAAGGTCGACATGCCATATGCCGCCCTGCCGGCGCGCTTTGGTGCAGCGCGTACGCAAATGTATGTCGGCGCCTAACGAACGCGCCTGCATGGCATTGAGGACCACCAGCCGGGCATCGTCGACCCAGCAGTCCGAGTATTCGAAGGCATGCCTGATCGAGGCCTGCAGCGGGCCTTGGCCGTTCAATTCCAGCGCCTGCGAGCCAGGCAGCGTGGTGCGTTTGCCGAGGTGATCATAGAGAAACAGCCCGGCACGAAGCATCCACCGGGGCCGCAGGTGAGGCCGGTGCGGGAGCACGAAACGCAACGGCCAGATGATATGCGGCGCTTTTTCCAGCAGCACTTCGCGCTCGCCCAACGCTTCGCGGACCAGACGGAACTCGTAATGCTCCAGATAACGCAGACCGCCGTGAATCAGCTTGCTGCTGGCCGAAGAGGTATGCGCGGCAAGGTCATGCTGCTCGCACAACAACACCTTCAATCCGCGACCGGCCGCGTCGTTGGCAATGCCGACGCCATTCACGCCGCCGCCGATCACCAGAATATCGTATACAGTGTCCTGCTCCGCAACGGTCTCCCGTCCAGCCTCCTTCGGATGCGCTTCAAGCACGTGGCCTCTCCCCCTGGCATGGCAATCTGACTTGATTAGATCATAGATCGACAGCGAGAATTCAGCGGGTACATCGAAAGAGAGCATTCCATGACGCCGGCGACCAAGCAGCTTGACCAGGCCAAAGTCTCCTACCGCCTGCACCGCTACGAGCATGATCCGAAAGCCGAATCCTATGGCACCGAGGCCGCCGACAAGCTTGGACTCGACGCCGCTCAGGTTTTCAAGACGCTGCTCGCTGCGAGCGAAACCGGCGAATTGCTGGTCGCCATCGTGCCGGTCAATGGCAAACTAAACCTGAAAAACCTGGCCAGCGCCGCCGGCGTGAAGAAGGCTGCCATGGCCGATCCCGCGGCAGCACAGCGCAGCACGGGCTATCTGGTGGGTGGCATCAGTCCGCTGGGCCAGAAGAAACGCTTGCGTACCTACCTGGACGAAAGTGCCGGGATATTCGAGACAATTTTCGTCAGTGGCGGCCGACGCGGGCTCGAGATTGAACTGGCCCCGACTGATCTGGCCAAA